>NZ_BAAGTL010000011.1:0-3086 GCF_054781935.1 Rheinheimera gaetbuli | reverse complement strand
CGGCCGATAATTCAGCATGACGCTCAAACGCACACAACCAGTGCTCCTGTGCTGTCGCCAGAGACGCCCCTCCCGAACTCCATTGCTTGAGCGTGCTCTGCTGTTCAGGACACGATAATGACAATTGATGAATATCACTTTCTGGTTGTGTACAGATACAGCGCAACAGTTCAATATAGCTAGCGGCCAAATGAGAAATACTCTCTTTAGCAAAGAGACTCGTATCGTATGTCCAGTTAACCTGAAGCCCATCACTTATCGGAGTAACAGCCAACTCCAAATCGACTTTCGCTTTAGTTCCTTCCTGCGACAACACCTCAACGTTTAGGCCCGGTATAGTAAAATTCATTTGGGCAGTTTCGTTTAACCCAAAGACAATTTGAAAGATTGGCTCATGGTTTAGGTTGCGTATTGGGTTTAACTTTTCAACCAGCAAGTCGAAAGGTACATTTTGATGCTCAAACGCATCAAGAATACTGCATTTATTTTGCTGCAATAAGTCAATAAAGCTCATGCCCGGCAGGCACTGAGTGCGTAATGCCAAGTTATTGATAAAAAATCCAATTAACGGTTCTAATTTAGGATGACACCGCACAGAAATGGGACTGCCAATAACTACATCCTGTTTTTGGCTATGAAGGCTAATCAAAAGAGCTAGGCAGGTTTCCAACAACATAAAACGCGTGACTTCTTGTTGTTGGGCAAGTTCATCCAATTTATCAAGCAACGTACTGTCAATCACCTGCAGAAAAACACCCCCTTGGTAATCACGCTGTGCACTTCTGACACCATCGAGGGGCACGCCATGCACAGGGTCAATGCCATCCAGCTTACCCTGCCAATAGAACAAGCTCTGGTTTAGCGTATCGCCCACTAAGCCCTCTTTTTGCCAAATGGCAAAATCAGCATATTGCACGGTCAACTCAGGTAAGGTATTCGGCTGCCCTTGGGTAAATGCTTGGTAAAGCGCACTGAACTCTCTGAGTAAAATCTCCATAGACCAGCCATCTGCTGCTATATGGTGCAAGGTCACAAGGAGTATATGCACCTGTTGAGCTTTTTTAATTAATGTAACTCTCAGCATTAAATCAACACTTAAGTCAAAGTCAGCCTCTGCCTCTTTCCGAATTTGCTCACGTATGGACGCCTCCAGAGCCATTTCCTTAAGCAGCGAGAAGTCAAGTACATCAATGTTAAGACTGCTGTACGGTTGGATCACCTGATATGGCTTATCCTGTTCGTCTTTAGCAAAGCGGGTACGAAGTATTTCATGCCGGTTGACAATAGTATTAAATGCTTTGAACAGTGCCTCCTGGTCAAGCTTCCCTGTCAACTCCAAAGCACAGGGAATATTATATTGAGCACTAGCACCATCAATCTGATCCAAAAACCATAAACGTTTTTGCGAGTATGATAGAGGGAGCCTAGCTGTGCGATCTGCCTTGAGAATATCAGAATTGAAGCTTTTCCCCGACTTCTCGCGCAATACGTTTATCAATGCCAGTTTTGACGTTTTTATCTGCGCTATGAGCTCTGGTGTCAGATTTTCCCTGGCCCCCCTAATTACCAGTTCGGTATTATCTTTTACCCCGACTTTAACGCCCTTCTTCTTCAAGTCTTTTATCAAGTTAGTTACATTTATCATAGCGATAGCTCAACTTCGTTATCCGCAAAAGAGTCTTCCTCATCCAACTGAATGCTCGCTATCATGTCTTCCGTTGCTATCTGTGATGCAATCATCTCTAACGTTGCAGTAGAAAATAACTGACGCGCCGTCATGGCTATACCAGCTTGTTGTAGTCTGGAAATCACCTGCATCACCAGCAGTGAATGTCCTCCCAATTCAAAGAAGTTGTCATGGATACCTACCCGCTCTACACCCAGTACTTCCTGCCAGATTTTACATATGACCAATTCAACTTCGTTACGTGGTGCCACATACTCTGCCTGGAGGCTGGACATATCCGGCTCCGGCAAGGCCTTACGGTCAACCTTGCCATTCGGGGTCAGCGGCAGCTTCTCCAGTACCACAAAGACTCCCGGCACCATATACTCAGGTAATCTGCCCTTGAGATCTGCCTTCAGTTCTTCAACCAAACGCTGATGGACTTTGTCTTCTTCCGCTTTGCTACCATTGCTGACATAAGCAACCAATTGCTTATCACTCTTGCCGGACACCCTCGCCACGACCACTGCGTCCAACACCTGACTATGCCCCAACAAAAGCTGCTCTATTTCTCCCAGCTCAATCCGGTAACCCCGGATCTTCACCTGATGGTCAATGCGACCCAAAAACTCCAGATTGCCATCCGCCAAACGACGCACCAGGTCACCTGTCCTATACAAGCGCTCACTGCTACCCGCTCTGGCTGTATCATAATAAGGGTTAGCGATAAACTTCTCCGCCGTAAGCTCTTCCTTGTTCAGGTACCCCCTCACCAAGCCTGCTCCGCCTATATACAGCTCTCCGGCCACACCCACTCCTACCGGTTGCTGATGACTGCCCAATACCAGTAACTGGGTATTGTCTATCGCATGTCCTATGGATACTGAACCATGGTCATGACTCACAGACTCATTGCCGGATATCTTAAAAACCGAACACCCCACCACTGTCTCTGTTGGGCCATACTCATTCACTATCGTAGAGCCCGGTAAGAGTGTTTCTTTCCACAAACGAGCCAATGGCGCATGCAGCGCATCGCCTCCTACGATTAACCAGTGGGCCTGTTCGCTCACCACCTCTTCTCCAAGCCGGTAAGCCAAGCCTTCCAGATGGGCCGGGGTTATTTTCAGCAGCATCGGTTCGCTCGCCTCCTTCAGGCTCGCGGCCAGTTGCTCGATTTCCTCATTGTTCTGAGTCAGTAGCTTCAGCCACTTACCTGCCACCAAAGGGCCGAGTAAACTGGTAACCGTCGCATCAAATGCCAAAGGAGAGCTCACGATGCTGCCCGACACATAGGGGAAATAGCTGCTGCTAATATAATTCAGGTAATTACTTACCCCCTGATGCTCCACCATCACCCCTTTGGGTTGCCCTGTCGACCCTGAGGTATAAATCACATACGCCAGATGCCGGCTGCTCA
>NZ_BAAGTL010000010.1:0-18430 GCF_054781935.1 Rheinheimera gaetbuli | reverse complement strand
TGGCGTAGTATCAAAAATCATTGCTTAATTAGCGTTGATTAAAAAAGGCCCTGCGGGGCCTTTTTTGTTGCCTGAAATTTAGCCTTAAAGATATATTCAAACGCTTGTTTGAAAGCGTAAGCTGTGCCATGCTTAAACTCATCCGTCCAGTTAGCAAGGCAAATAGCATGAGCCAATATCAAGCCCCCCTAAACGATATCTGTTTTAATTTATTCAACGTGTGGCAGCTCGATAGCTGGTGGCAACAACAACCACAACTGCAAGAGCTTATTGAAGCTGACACAGCTAAAGCTATTCTGGAAGAAGCAGCAAAAATTTGTGAACAGCAGATCGCGCCTTTTGCCGCTGAAGCCGATAAGCGCGGAGCACAGCTGCAGGACGGCAACGTGACATTACCGGCGCATTATTACACAGCATATCAAAGCCTTGCGGAAGGTGGTTGGACCGGACTTAGTGGAGATGCTGAGTATGGCGGCATGGGCATGCCCAAAGCGCTGTCGATGATGGTCGATGAAATGCTGTGCAGCGCCGATATCGCTTTTTCGTTATACCCAGGTTTAACCGCCGGCGCCTGTGTTGCGCTATTGCAGCACGCTGATGAGCACACCAAGGCTTTGTATTTGCCGAAAATGTATAGCGGTGAGTGGTCGGGTACTATGTGTTTAACCGAATCTCATGCCGGTTCTGATCTCGGCATTATGCGCACTACCGCTAAGCCTAACACTGACGGTAGTTATGCCCTTAACGGCTCTAAAATCTTTATTACTGCAGGCGAGCATGATTTAACCGCCAACATTATTCATTTGGTGTTGGCCAAGTTGCCTGATGCACCGGCCGGTAGTCGAGGCATCTCTTTATTCTTGGTACCTAAGTATTTGCCCGATGCCAGTGGAGAACCAGCAGAGCGTAATGGCGTCACCGTAGGCTCTATCGAACATAAGATGGGTATTAATGGGTCGGCGACCTGTGTGCTGAACTTTGACGATGCCAAAGGCTATTTAATTGGTGAGCCAAACCGTGGTCTCGCATGTATGTTTACCATGATGAACTATGAACGGCTGTCGATGGGCAGCCAGGGGTTAGGCGCTGCAGAGCGGGCTTATCAGAATGCGTTGAGCTATGCCAAAGAGCGCTTGCAGGGCCGTGTTAGCGAGAAAGATGCTAATAAAGCCGAGCCGATTATCGGCCATAGCGATGTGCGTCGGATGCTGCTTAATATCAAAGCCATCAATGAAGCAGGCCGTACTTTTGCTACCTGGGTTGCGTCATTACTGGATAAAGCCAAGTATGACGACTGCCCGCTGTCACTACAGCGTGCCAACCTACTTACACCAATAGCAAAGGCTTTTATGACCGATCAAGGCTTTGACGCTTGCGTAACAGCACAACAAGTATTCGGTGGCCATGGCTATGTTAAAGAGTGGGGCATGGAGCAACTAGTACGGGATGTGCGCATTGCGCAGATATACGAAGGTACTAACGGTATTCAAGCGGCAGATTTTATGCTGCGCAAAGTGGTTGCTGACAGAGGAGCCGTGTTGTTGACATTGCTCACAGATATAAAAACCGAGCTGGCTGAGACCACCATTGACGCCGCAGCTGCGTTAGAGACCTATATTACGCAGTTGCAAAGCCTGACCGCCGAACTGCTGGTGCAAGACAGCCGTGCACAAAGTGCAGCTGCTTGTGACTATTTAGCATTGGTGTCATATGTGCTCTATGGCTATATGTGGTATAAAAACCTGGCTGCATTGCAACCTGGCGTACACAGTGCAGAGTTTATTGCAGCGAAACAGCATACAGCAGCTTATTACTTCGGCCGTATTTTGCCAAAAGCGACTGGTCTGCTGGAGCTATTAAGGCATGATGCAGCCGTAATAGATAAGTTAGCAGCAGAGCTGTTTTAGAACATAAGGATAACTATGCGATACCTTGCTGGCTTAATAGGGATGTTAGCATTCTTCGTCTCGGCAGCAGATGCATTAGACAAAAGAATGAAGGCTGAGCAGTGGGATACCTATGCGCCTTTTACCTTATTGCCGCACGAGAATAATTATCTGATGCCGTTTACCTATGTAGATGGCATCGCTGCAACCTTAATAAGGGACGGTGATAGTGCACCGTCCGATAATATCGAGGCTAAGTTTCAACTTAGCCTTAAAACCCCGCTGTGGACCAAAATCTATAAAGACAACGGTTATTTGTTTTTTGCCTTCACTCAGCAGGCCTGGTGGCAGGCCTATAACAGTGAGGTGTCATCACCGTTTCGGGAAAATAATTATGAACCTGAATTGATCCTGATGCTGCCGCATTATAAAAACTATGAAGAAGCCGCCAGTCGTATTATTAGTCTTAGTTTGTCTCATCAGTCCAACGGCCGTGCCGGCGAACTGTCTCGTAGCTGGAACCGGCTTAAACTGAGCTGGGTTACCTCTATTGGTAATGTGTTTGTTAACTTTGAGCCATACTATCGCTTTAAAGAAAAACCCAAAGTAAATCAGCAAGATGCGGATGGTGATGACAACCCTGATATCGGCAAATACATGGGCTGGTTCGAACTGTCGGCAGCCTATAAGCAGGATACGGCAACCTGGCGCATGATGGTGCGGAATAACCTGCGCAGTGATAACAAAGGGGCGGTGCGTATATCCTATTCAAGACCTTTTAATAAACATATCCGTCTTTATGCAGAGCTATTTAATGGCTATGGCGAAAGCTTAATTGACTATGACCGCTCGGTTATCCGCTTTGGTATCGGTTTTGAATTGAACGACATTTTATAGTGCATTTATTAAGCAGTGCTTGCGTTATCTGTTGATTTCAGTATAATGCGCGGCCAGTCGATACAATTCTGACTGGCTCGTTAGATAACCGTTTGAGTTGTTTAACGCTTACAGTGCTCCCGATTGGGGAGCAAACGTAACTTTGGTGCATGGGCATCCCCACTTAGTGGTTGGATTGCTTGTGTTTATTTTTGCTCTTTTTGCTCTTTGAGGCTTTGATACATGAGTAATCAAAGGATTCGCATCCGTCTGAAAGCGTTCGATCACCGTTTGATCGATCAGTCAACTATGGAAATCGTTGACACAGCTAAGCGTACGGGCGCTCAGGTTCGTGGTCCTATTCCACTTCCTACTCGCCAGGAACGTTTCACTGTATTGATTTCTCCTCACGTAAACAAAGATGCGCGTGATCAGTACGAAATCCGTACCCACAAGCGTTTAATCGACATCGTTGAGCCAACAGAAAAAACTGTTGATGCTCTGATGCGTTTAGATCTGCCTGCTGGCGTTGACGTTCAAATCAGCCTGGGCTAATCAGACAGGTTTATAGAGAGGTTTAGGAAATGGCTATCGGTCTTATCGGTCGTAAAGTGGGAATGACCCGCATCTTCACTGAAGATGGCGTTTCAATTCCAGTAACCGTAATCGAAGCGACACCGAACCGTGTAACTGCAGTTAAAACTGCAGAGACAAACGGTTACAGCGCACTGCAAGTGACTGCTGGCACAGTGAAGGCTAATCGCCTGAGCAAGCCTGATGCAGGCCACTTTGCTAAAGTTGGCGTTGAAGCGGGTCGTGGTCTGTGGGAATTCCGCCTGGCAGATAACGAAGGTGCTGACATCACTGTTGGCAGCGAAATTACGGTTGAAATCTTCGCAGAAACGAAGAAAGTAGATGTAGCTGGTACATCAAAAGGTAAAGGTTTTGCTGGTGCTGTTAAGCGCTGGAATTTCCGTACTCAGGATGCTACTCACGGTAACTCTTTATCACACCGTGCACCTGGTTCAATTGGTCAGAACCAATCACCAGGTAAAGTATTCAAGGGTAAAAAAATGGCTGGTCACATGGGTGCTGAGCGCGTAACCGTGCAATCACTTGAAGTGGTTCGTGTAGACGCAGAACGTAACCTGCTGTTAGTGAAAGGTGCAGTACCTGGCGCTATCGGTGGTGACGTGATCGTTAAACCAGCTGTTAAAAGCTAACGTCTGAGGAGATAAGTGATGGAATTAGCATTACGAGACGCTCAAGGCGTTCTTGAAGTTTCCGAAGCTACCTTTGGACGTGAGTTTAATGAAGCTTTGGTTCATCAGGTCGTTGTAGCTTACGCTGCCGGCGCCCGTCAGGGTACCCGCGCTCAGCTGACACGTTCTGAAGTACGCGGTGGCGGCAAGAAGCCATGGCGTCAAAAAGGTACTGGCCGCGCGCGCGCTGGTACTATCCGTAGCCCAATCTGGCGCGGAGGCGGTGTAACTTTTGCGGCTAAGCCACAAGATCACAGCCAGAAAGTAAACCGTAAAATGTATCGTGGTGCGATCCAAAGCATCCTGTCTGAATTAGTACGTCAAGAGCGTTTAATCGTGGTGGAAAATTTCGCCGTTGATACGCCTAAGACCAAAGATTTATCTGCAAAGTTAAAATCTATGGACTTAAAAGACGTGTTAATCGTGACTAACGAAGTGGATGAGAACCTGTTCTTATCTGCACGTAACCTGTACAAGGTTGACGTGCGTGACGTACACGGTATCGACCCGGTCAGCTTAATCGCATTCGACAAAGTGTTAATGACTGCTGCCGCAGTTAAGCAACTTGAGGAGCTGTTAGCATGATCCGCGAAGAACGTTTACTGAAAGTTATTCTGGCACCACACGTTTCTGAAAAGAGCACCGTGTCTGCTGAAAAACACAATACAGTCGTTTTCAAGATTGCCACTACTGCAACTAAAGCTGATGTTAAAGCCGCAGTTGAAAAACTGTTCGAAACAGAAGTAGTCGGTGTGCGTACTGTTAACGTTAAGGGTAAGGCCAAGCGCACTGGTGCGCGTATGGGCAAGCGTAGCGATTGGAAAAAAGCTTACGTAACTCTTAAAGAAGGCAGCGAAATCGATTTCGTTGGCGGCGCTGAGTAAGAAGAGGAGTTAGGAAATGGCACTTGTAAAGTGTAAACCTACGTCACCAGGTCGTCGCCACGTATTAAAAGTGGTTAACCCAGACCTGTACAAAGGCAAGCCTTATGCGCCTTTGTTAGAGAAAAATTCAAAAACTGGTGGTCGTAACAACAACGGTCGTATCACTACCCGTCATATCGGTGGTGGTCACAAGCAGCATTACCGTTTAGTTGACTTCAAGCGCAACAAAGATGGCATTCCAGCCAAAGTTGAGCGTTTAGAGTACGATCCAAACCGTACCGCTAACATCGCACTGGTGTTATACGCAGACGGTGAGCGTCGTTACATTCTGGCTCCTAAAGGCCTGAAGGCAGGTGATACAGTGGTTTCAGGTATGGAATCGCCAATCAAAGCCGGTAACACACTGCCACTGCGCAATATCCCAGTTGGTCAGGTAGTACACAACATCGAAATGAAACCAGGTAAAGGTGGTCAGTTAGCTCGTTCTGCTGGCGCATTTGTACAGATCCTGGCTCGTGACGGTGAGTACGTTACTCTGCGTTTACGCAGTGGCGAAGTACGTAAAGTATTAGCAGATTGTCGCGCGACTATCGGTGAGATCGGCAACGCGGAACATATGTTACGTCAATACGGTAAAGCTGGTGCTATGCGCTGGCGCGGCGTTCGCCCAACCGTACGTGGTGTGGTAATGAACCCGGTTGATCACCCACACGGTGGTGGTGAAGGTAAAACTTCTGGTGGCCGTCACCCTGTTTCTCCATGGGGCGTTCCAACGAAGGGTTACAAAACTCGTTCAAACAAGCGTACTGATAAACTTATCGTACGTCGTCGTGATAAATAATTTGTGAGGAATTGCCATGCCACGTTCTCTCAAGAAAGGTCCATTTATTGACCTTCACTTGCTGAAGAAGGTAGAGAAAGCGTTGGAAAGCGGTGACAAGAAGCCTATTAAGACTTGGAGCCGTCGTTCAATGATCATACCTGATATGATCGGTTTGACCATCGCTGTCCATAATGGTCGTCAACATGTACCGGTGTTCGTCTCGGAAGAGATGATAGGTCACAAGTTAGGTGAATTTGCACCTACTCGTACCTACCGTGGTCATGCAGCCGACAAAAAGGCCAAGAAGCGCTAAGGGGTAAATGATGCAAGCATTAGCTAAACACAAATTTGCCCGTTCTTCTGCTCAAAAAACGCGTCTGGTTGCTGACCAGGTACGTGGATTGTCAGTAGATAAGGCGTTGAATGTATTAACTTACAGCCCGAAAAAAGCTGCTGAGTTAGTCAAAAAGGTACTTTTATCAGCCATTGCTAACGCGGAGCACAATGAAGGTGCGGATATTGATACGCTGAAAGTAAAGACTATCTTCATTGATGAAGGTCCGTCTATGAAACGTATCAAGCCACGTGCCAAAGGTCGTGCTGACCGTATCGTCAAGCGCACCAGCCACATCACTGTGGTTGTAGCTGATAACTAGGAGATAGAAATGGGACAGAAAGTACATCCTAATGGTATTCGCCTAGGTATCACTAAGCCATGGAGCTCTACCTGGTTCGCGAATACGAAAGACTTCCCGGATTTCTTAAACGGTGACTTTAAAGTTCGTCAGTACCTGACAAAAGAACTGAAAGCCGCGTCAGTAAGCCGGATCGATATTGAACGCCCTGCGAAAAGCATCCGTGTGACTATTCACACTGCGCGTCCAGGCGTAATCATCGGTAAAAAAGGTGAAGATGTTGAAAAAATCCGCAAGCAAGTAGCTGCCATCGCTGGCGTACCTGCGCAGATTAACATCTCTGAAATCCGTAAGCCTGAGCTGGATGCTAAATTAGTTGCTGATTCAATCAGCAGCCAGTTAGAGCGTCGTGTTATGTTCCGTCGCGCGATGAAGCGTGCGGTACAAAACGCCATGCGTATCGGTGCTAAGGGTATCAAAGTTGAAGTTAGCGGCCGTTTAGGCGGTGCAGAAATTGCCCGTACTGAGTGGTACCGCGAAGGCCGCGTGCCTCTGCACACTCTGCGTGCCGACATCGACTACAGTACTTCTGAAGCACTGACTACTTACGGTATCATTGGTGTGAAAGTGTGGATTTTCAAAGGCGAGATCTTAGGTGCTCTGCCATTGAACAACAACACCAACAACGCCAACAACAACAACCAGCCTAAAGCGCCGAAAAAACCGGCACGTAAGGCAAAGTAAGGGGTTTGAGCGATGTTGCAACCAAAACGTACAAAATTTCGTAAAGTGCACAAAGGTCGTAACCGTGGCTTGTCCCTGGTTGGCGATAAAGTATCTTTCGGTACTTACGCACTGAAATCTGTAGAACGTGGTCAGATGACTTCACGTCAAATTGAATCTGCACGTCGTGCTATGACGCGCGCTGTTAAGCGTGTTGGTAAAATCTGGATCCGTGTGTTCCCAGACAAGCCAATCACTGCTAAGCCGCTGGAAGTACGTATGGGTAGTGGTAAAGGTTCTGTTGAGTATTGGGTATGTCAGATTAAACCTGGCAAAGTACTGTACGAAATGGACGGTGTGTCTGAAGAGTTAGCGCGTCATGCATTTGCATTAGCCGCGGCTAAGCTTCCATTTAAGACAACCTTTGTAACGCGGACGGTAATGTGATGAAAGCCAGCGAATTAAAAGCGAAAAGTGTTGAAGAGTTAAACGCTGAATTACTGGGCTTATTACGTGAGCAGTTCAACCTGCGCATGCAATTAGCTACGGGTCAGTTAGCTCAAACGCATTTATTTAAGCAGGTGCGTCGTGATATCGCGCGCGTTAAGACCATCTTAACCGAGAAGGCAGGTGCGTAATGAGCGAAACTAATATCCGTACACTGCAAGGTAAAGTGATCAGTAACAAAATGGACAAGTCTATTACTGTTGCGATCGAGCGTTCGGTGAAACACCCAATTTACGGGAAGTTCATCAAACGTACTACCAAGCTGCACGTACATGACGAAACTAATCAGTGTAAAGAAGGCGATGTAGTCACTATTCGTGAATGCCGTCCTCTGTCTAAGACTAAGTCTTGGACCCTGGTTGCAGTAGTCGAATCAGCATCTTAATTCGTTAGGGTGTGAAAAGCGGCTCCTCTTGGAGCCGCTTTTATTTTGAGCTACCTTTTTGGTAAGAGTGCTGTTATAATCACGCGCCCTCTTAATCAGGGGGGTATTTATTGTAAGCAGCGTAACCCGTGAGGGTTATTTAGTAGAATAGCGGAGCACTAAGATGATCCAGATGCAATCTATGCTGGAAGTCGCAGACAACAGCGGCGCACGCAGCGTAATGTGTATTAAGGTCTTAGGTGGTTCGCATCGCCGTTATGCTGCAATTGGTGACGTCATTAAAGTTACTGTTAAGGAAGCAATTCCTCGCGGTAAAGTTAAAAAAGGTGACGTTCTGAATGCAGTGGTGGTGCGTACAGCTAAAGGCGTACGCCGTCAAGACGGGTCATTAATCCGTTTTGATCGCAATGCAGCAGTGTTGTTAAACAGCAAGCTGGAACCGATCGGCACCCGTATTTTCGGGCCTGTTACACGTGAACTTCGTGGCGACAAGTTTATGAAGATCGTGTCTCTGGCACCAGAAGTACTGTAAGGAGTCACCATGGCTAGCAAAATCCGTCGTGATGACGAGGTTGTTGTTCTTACTGGTAAGGACAAGGGTAAGCGCGGTAAGGTTACTAAAGTATTAGTAGCTGAAGGTCGTGTTTATGTTTCCGGCGTTAACCTGGTTAAAAAGCATCAGAAGCCTGTACCGGCTCTGAATCAGCCAGGCGGTATCGTTGAGAAAGAAGCCTCAATTCATGTTTCAAACGTAGCGATCTTTAACTCTAAAACGGGTAAAGCAGATCGTGTAGGTTTCCGCCTTGAAGATGGCAAGAAAGTGCGTTTCTTCAAGTCGAATAACGAAGTAATTTAATTGCTATTGGAGTAATACGATGGCGAAACTGCATGAAATTTACAAAGACACCGTAGTCCCAGAACTGTTTAAGCAGTTCGGCTACACCAGCGTCATGCAAGTCCCTCGGATTGTTAAAATCACACTCAATATGGGTGTGGGTGAAGCCGTAGCTGACAAAAAGATCCTTGAAAACGCGGTAGCAGATTTAACTGCTATTGCCGGCCAGAAACCTCTGGTTACTAAGGCGCGTAAGTCAGTCGCTGGTTTCAAAATCCGTGAAGGCTACCCTATTGGCGCAAAAGTGACCCTGCGCGGCGAACGTATGTGGGAATTCTTAGAGCGTTTAGTCTCTATCGCTATCCCGCGTATCCGTGACTTCCGTGGTGTAAACCCGAAGTCGTTCGATGGCCGTGGTAACTACAGCATGGGTGTACGTGAGCAAATCATTTTCCCAGAAATCGATTACGATAAAGTAGACGCAGTACGTGGTTTAGATATCACTATTACGACTACCGCGCGTACCGATGACGAAGGACGTGCTTTACTTGCCGCGTTTAACTTCCCATTCAAGAAATAAGGTGTAGGGTCATGGCAAAACAATCAATGAAAGCCCGCGAATTCAAGCGTGCACAACTGGTAGCCAAATTCGCTGCAAAGCGTCATGAACTGAGAGATGCGATTGCAAATCCAACGACTTCTGATGAAGACCGTTGGGCAGCCGTTCTGAAGTTACAGACGTTGCCGCGTGATTCAAGCCCTTCGCGTCAACGTAATCGTTGTCGTGTAACTGGTCGTCCACACGGTTACCTGCGTAAGTTCGGCATGAGCCGGATCAAGGTCCGTGAAGCGGCGATGCGCGGTGAAATTCCTGGCCTTCGTAAGGCTAGCTGGTAAGAATCACGGGAGTAACGAGCTATGAGTTTGCAAGATCCAGTAGCGGATATGTTTACTCGCATCCGTAACGGCCAGTCGGCTAATAAAGTTGCGGTTAAGATGCCATCTTCAAAATTGAAGGTGTCTATTGCGAAAGTATTGAAAGACGAAGGTTACATCGCTGATTTCTCAGTTTCTGGTGAAGCAAAACCAGAACTGGAAGTAACATTAAAGTACTTCCAGGGCAAATCTGTCATTGAAACTATCGATCGTGTTAGTCGTCCAGGTCTGCGTATCTATAAGAAGCGCGGCGAATTACCTAAGGTAATGGGCGGTTTAGGTGTGGCCATCGTGTCAACATCTAAAGGACTAATGACTGACCGCGCTGCGCGCAAGGTTGGTATCGGTGGCGAAATCATCGGCTACGTAGCGTAACGGAGGTAGTAATCTATGTCTCGTGTTGCTAAGGCCCCAGTCACTTTACCAGCAGGCGTTACTGTAACGCAAAATGGTCAAGTAGTGACGTTTAAGGGCAAAAACGGCGAGTTAGCATTAGATGTTAACCCGGCAGTTGAAGTTGTGGTTGATGGTAACGTTCTGCGTACTAATCCACGTGAAGGCTTTGACGGTGCTTACGCGCAAGCGGGTACAGCCCGTGCATTAATCAACAACCTGGTTAACGGTGTAAACGAAGGTTTTACTCGTAAACTGGAATTGGTTGGTGTGGGTTACCGTGCGAAAGCAGAAGGTAAAGTATTAAACCTGAGCCTGGGCTTTTCTCACCCTGTAGTGTTTCAGGTACCTAACGGTATCACTATTGAAACACCAAGCCAGACAGAAGTCGTGGTGAAAGGTGCTGACAAGCAATTAGTTGGTCAGGTTGCCGCTAACATCCGGGCATACCGTAAACCAGAGCCTTACAAAGGCAAAGGTGTGCGCTATGCAAATGAAAACGTGCGTCGTAAAGAAGCGAAGAAAAAGTAGGGTAGGACGATGGATAAGAAACTTGCTCGTCTGCGTCGTGCCAAACGCACTCGCAGAAACATTATCGAACAAGGTGCGAATCGCTTGGTTGTACACCGTACACCACGTCACATTTACGCCCAGCTTATCGCACCAAATGCTGAAGTGATTGCTGCAGCTTCTACTTTAGAAGCCTCAATCAAAGAGTCATTGAAGTACACTGGCAACGTAGATGCTGCTAAGGCTGTAGGTAAAGCGATTGCTGAACGCGCAGTGGCCAAAGGCGTTACTGCTTGTGCTTTTGACCGTAGTGGCTTCCAGTATCATGGTCGCGTACAAGCTTTAGCTGACGCGGCGCGTGAAGCCGGTCTTCAGTTCTAGGAGTAGCTCATGGCTAACGAAGAAGCTAAACAACAATCTGATTTGCAAGAGAAGCTTGTTGCAGTAAACCGCGTTTCAAAAGTGGTTAAAGGTGGTCGGATTTTCTCGTTCACTGCCCTGACTGTGGTAGGTGACGGTAACGGTCGCGTTGGTTTTGGTTACGGTAAAGCACGTGAAGTACCAGCTGCTATTCAAAAAGCAATGGAAAAAGCGCGTCGTAACATGACTCAGGTCGAGTTAAATGGTAACACTTTGCATCATCCAACTAAGGGTGTGCATTCAGGTTCAAATGTTTACATGCAGCCTGCTGCTGAAGGTACTGGCTTGATCGCCGGTGGTGCAATGCGTGCCGTACTGGAAGTTGCTGGTGTACAAAACATTCTGTCTAAGTGTTACGGCTCTACTAACCCAATCAACGTAGTTCGCGCAACTATTAATGCTCTGTCGACTGTTAAGTCGCCAGCTCAAATAGCTGCAAAACGCGGTTTACGCGTTGACGACATTCTGGGGTAATCTGCCATGGCGAAGAAGACAATTAAAGTAACCCAAATTAAGTCTAGCATCGGTCGTTTACCGAAGCACAAGGCTTCTTTACTGGGTTTAGGTTTGCGCCGTATTAATCATACTGTTGAAGTTGAAGATACACCTTCAGTTCGCGGCATGATCAACGCTGTGTATTACATGGTTAAAGTGGAGGAGTAACAGATGTTATTAAATACTCTTGCTCCGGCACCTGGTGCTAAGAAAGAAAAGCGCCGCCTTGGTCGTGGTATCGGCTCAGGCTTAGGCAAAACCGGTGGCCGCGGTCACAAAGGTTTAAAATCACGCTCTGGCGGTAAAGTTCGTCCAGGTTTTGAAGGCGGTCAAATGCCTTTGAAACAGCGTTTGCCTAAGTTTGGTTTCACTTCACAGAAATCTTTGGTTTCTGCTGAAGTACGCCTGCACGAACTGGCTGCGGTAAAAGGTGATGTGGTTGATTTGGCTAGCCTGATGGAAGCTAACATCATTGCTCGTACTGTTAAGTTCGCTAAAGTTGTACTGTCTGGCGAGATTACTCGCCCGGTAACCGTAAAAGGTTTAGGTGCAACTAAAGGCGCGCGTGCAGCAATCGAGGCCGCTGGCGGTAAAGTCGAAGAATAATAAGGATAGTACGCGATGGCTAAACCAGGTTCGGACTCAAGAAGTGCAAAAGGCGGATTCAGCGAGCTGAAAGCCCGTTTGTTGTTTGTGCTTCTGGCCATAATCGTATTTCGGTTAGGCTCCTTTGTGCCAATTCCTGGAATTGACGCCGCCGTGCTGGCTCAGTTATTCGAGCAACAAAAGGGCACCATCGTTGAAATGTTTAACATGTTCAGCGGTGGCGCACTTGAGCGTGCTTCGGTGTTTGCGCTGGGTATAATGCCCTACATCTCCGCCTCTATCATTGTGCAGTTGTTGACGGTAATGCATCCGGCAATGGCTGAACTTAAAAAAGAAGGCGAGGCTGGAAAGCGTAAAATTAACCAGATGACGCGCTACGGTACCTTAGCATTAGCAACGTTACAGGCCATTGGTATTGCCACTGGCCTGCCAAACATGATGCAGGGGTTAGTTATTAACCCTGGCTTTGCATTTTACTTCACCGCGGTAATCAGCTTGGTTACAGGTACCATGTTTTTAATGTGGTTAGGTGAGCAAATTACAGAGCGTGGCATTGGTAACGGTATCTCGTTGTTAATCTTTACCGGTATTGTTGCGGGCTTCCCGTCGGCCATTGGTCAGACGATCGAGCAGGCACGTCAAGGCGATTTGCACTTTTTACTGTTAGTCGCTATTGGTGTGATCGTAATTGCGATTACCTGGTTTGTGGTGTTCTTTGAACGCGGCCAGCGTCGGATTGTGGTTAATTACGCTAAACGCCAGCAAGGCCGTCAGGTGTTTGCAGCGCAAAGCAGTCATTTACCGTTAAAGGTCAATATGGCTGGCGTAATACCACCGATTTTCGCTTCTAGCATTATTCTGTTCCCTGGAACGATAGCCAGTTGGTTTGGCTCAGGTGAAGGCGTAGTAGCTAATTTCCTACAAGAATTAGCGTTAACATTATCTCCGGGACAACCGTTGTATATGATGTTATACTCCGCGGCCATCATTTTCTTCTGTTTCTTCTATACTGCGCTGGTGTTTAATCCGCGCGATACAGCAGATAATTTGAAGAAATCTGGTGCCTTTATCCCTGGGATCCGTCCTGGTGAGCAGACATCTAAATACATTGATAAAGTGATGACCCGGTTAACCTTAGCAGGTGCCTTGTATATAACCTTTATCTGTTTGGTTCCTGAGTTCATGATGGTGGCGTGGGACGTACAGTTCTACTTCGGCGGTACATCGCTGCTGATTATTGTCGTCGTTATTATGGATTTTATGGCACAGGTACAGACCCATCTGATGTCGCATCAGTATGATTCTGTGCTTAAAAAGGCAAATCTTAAAGGCTTCGGTCGTTAAGATAGTTTGCGGAGTTAAGTTATGAAAGTACGAGCTTCCGTTAAGAAGATCTGCCGTAACTGCAAAGTGATCAAGCGTAATAACGTTGTTCGCGTAATTTGCAGTGAGCCGAAGCACAAACAGCGCCAAGGCTAATAGCAGAACCAAAAATGATATCGTGGGCTGAACTATTTGGTTTAGCCCCTTTATCGTTTGCAAAATAAGCGCCATTTGAGTATCCTTACGGGCTTTTCAAATTGGCTTTTTTAAACTCTATTAAAGGAGAACGTTAGTGGCCCGTATCGCTGGCATTAACATCCCCGATAATAAACATGCGGTTATCTCTTTAACCTATGTTTATGGTATCGGTAAAACCCGCGCTAAATCGATTTTAGCTGCTGTGGGAATCGAAGAAAGTACTAAAATTGCATCTTTATCTGATGCACAGTTAGATACCCTTCGTGACGAAGTTGCAAAATACACCGTTGAAGGTGACTTGCGTCGTGAAATCACATTGAACATTAAGCGTTTAATGGACCTTGGTTGCTACCGTGGCTTGCGCCACCGTCGTAGTCTGCCGGTTCGTGGTCAGCGCACTAAAACTAATGCGCGTACCCGCAAGGGCCCACGTAAAGCGATTAAGAAATAAGGTGATTCAACATGGCTAAAGCACCAGTTCGTACTCGTAAACGGGTAAAAAAGCAAGTTTCTGACGGTATGGCTCATATCCATGCTTCTTTCAACAACACCATCGTGACGATTACTGATCGTCAGGGTAATGCACTGTGCTGGGCAACTGCCGGCGGTTCAGGTTTCCGTGGTTCACGTAAATCTACTCCGTTTGCTGCTCAGGTAGCTGCAGAGCGTGCAGGTACTGCTGCGCTGGAATATGGTGTGAAGAACCTTGAAGTGTTTGTGAATGGCCCTGGCCCAGGCCGCGAATCTGCGATTCGTGCTCTGAACGCCGCTGGTTACAAGATCACAAATATCACCGACGTGACGCCTATCCCGCATAACGGATGTCGTCCACCTAAAAAACGTCGCGTGTAATTACAGCGCTTCACGGATTATTGGAGAAAGAAGATGGCAAGATATTTGGGCCCTAAGCTCAAACTCAGTCGTCGCGAAGGTACAGACCTGTTCCTGAAGAGCGGCGTAAGAGCAATCGATTCAAAGTGTAACTTAACTACTGCACCTGGTCAGCACGGCGCTCGTCGCGGTCGTTTATCAGACTACGGTTTACAGTTACGCGAAAAACAAAAAGTACGTCGTATGTATGGCGTATTGGAAAAGCAGTTCCGTAACTATTACAAGGAAGCTGCTCGTTTGAAAGGTAATACAGGTGAAAACCTGTTAGCGTTGTTAGAGTCACGCTTAGACAACGTAGTATACCGTATGGGTTTGGCCAGTACGCGCGCTGAAGCTCGTCAGCTGGTAAGCCACAAAGCCATTATGATTAATGGCCAAGTGTTAAACATTCCGTCATACAAAGTATTACCTGAACAAGTGATCTCAGTTCGTGAAAAAGCTAAAAAGCAAGCCCGTATCGGTGCTGCGCTTGAAGTTGCTGCACAACGTGAGAAACCAACTTGGATTGAAGTAGACAACACGAAACTTGAAGGCGTTTTCAAACGTCTGCCAGAGCGTTCAGACCTGTCTGCTGACATCAACGAACAGTTAATCGTCGAGCTTTACTCTAAGTAAAGCTAATTGTTAAGAGAGGGTACAATGCAGGGTTCTGTCACCGAATTCCTTAAGCCGAGATTAGTTGGTATCGAAAAAATCAACCCAACTCGTGCCAAAGTTACTTTGGAACCACTTGAGCGCGGTTTCGGGCATACCTTGGGCAACGCGTTACGTCGTATTCTATTGTCATCTATGCCTGGTTGCGCAGTGACTGAAGTAGAAATTGACGGCGTGCTGCACGAGTACAGTGCCAAAGAAGGTGTGCAGGAAGATATTATTGATATCCTACTGAACCTGAAAGGCCTTGCCGTCCGCCTGGAAGACAAAGATGAAGTCACACTGACTTTAACGAAGAAAGGTGCTGGCCCTGTAACTGCTGGTGACATCCAGCACGGCGACGGTGTGGTAATTACCAACCCCGAGCACGTGATCTGCAACCTGACTGGCGAGACTGAATTCAGTATGCGCCTGAAAGTTGAGCGTGGTCGCGGTTATGTGCCTGCATCAGCGCGTTTGTCCTCAGATGATGACGAGCGTCCTATTGGTCGTCTGTTACTGGACGCGTCATTCAGCCCGGTAGAGCGAATAGCCTACTCAGTTGAAGCGGCTCGGGTAGAACAGCGTACTGATCTGGACAAACTGATCATCGATATGGAAACCAACGGCACTGTAGAGCCAGAGGAAGCCATTCGCCGCGCTGCCACCATTCTGGCTGAACAGCTGGAGTTCTTCGTTGAACTGCGTGACAAGAGCGAGCCGGAAAAACGTGAAGAGAAGCCGGAGTTTGATCCGATTCTGTTGCGTCCGGTCGATGATTTGGAATTAACAGTTCGTTCTGCTAACTGCTTGAAGGCAGAGCAGATTCAGTACATTGGTGATCTGGTTCAGCGTACCGAGGTTGAGTTACTTAAAACACCTAACCTGGGCAAAAAGTCGCTTACCGAAATCAAAGACGTGCTGGCATCACGCGGTTTATCACTAGGCATGCGCCTGGAGAACTGGCCGCCAGCGAGTCTGGTAAATAAAGACTAATCAGATACCAGTTTCTGGTTTAGTGAGAAGGAATAGATCATGCGCCATCGCAAGAGTGGTCGTCAATTAAACAGGAACAGCAGCCACCGTACGGCAATGTTCCGCAACATGGCAAGCTCGTTGGTGAAGCACGAAATCATCAAAACGACTTTGCCAAAGGCTAAAGAGTTACGTCGTGTGATCGAACCATTGATCACGCTGGCAAAGAATGACAGCGTTGCAAATCGCCGTTTAGCTTTCGCCCGTACTCGTGATAAAGAAGTAGTAGGTTTGTTATTCAACGTGCTGGGCCCGCGTTACAATGCGCGTCCAGGTGGTTACACTCGTATTTTGAAGTGTGGCTTCCGTGCAGGTGATAACGCTCCTATGGCTTACATCGAATTAGTCGATCGTCCAGAAGTGGGCGCACTGCCAGTTGAAGAAACTGCAGCTGAGTAAGCACTAAAGAATTAAAAAGCCGGGCATAGCCCGGCTTTTTTATGCTTGTTTGTTTTTCCGTTATCTAATCCGTACTATGGAGTTTTAACTAACTCTAGGTAATGGTCATGCAACAGGTATTTTTGTGCAGTATATTGGTTGGTCTGGCACTTATAGCTGATGCAAGAACCGCGACGGAAATACAGTATCAACCGCTGCAACCGCTGTTATCTGAGGTAACTGAGCAATATCCTACATTGCGGCACGTATTGGCTAACCCAGAGCCTTACCGATTACAAATTATATATACCCGGATCGATCGTGACACTGATAACAGTCAAAATCTTACCTACTATCAATTTGGCCTTGATGATAATCACTACTTCTATCCGGCTAGCACTGTAAAGTTACCGATAGCGCTATTGGCACTGGAATGGTTGGCAGAGCAGAACATCGCTGGTTTAAATTCCGATACTACGATGTTGACTGGTGCTGCCACCGATTGGCAAACGGCACAAACAGCCGATCCAACGGCTGCTAATGGTTTGCCTAGTATTAGCCACTATATAAAGAAAGTGTTGTTGGTTAGTGATAACGACGGCAGTAACCGGCTGTATGAGCTACTGGGGCAGGACTATATTAACCAGCGCCTGGCAGCCAAAGGGTTAAAGCATAGTGTTATCAATCACCGCCTCAGCGTGCCATTGACGTCAGAGCAAAACCGGCAGTTCAATCCGGTACGCTTTGTTGATCCTACGGGTAAGCCAATTCTGGTTTTGCCAGCCCGCAATACAAACCAGCGATATATCAACACAGATAAGCCTACATTGGGCAGTGCCTATATCAGTGGCAATGAGCTGATTAAGTCGCCGATGGATTTTTCCGACAAAAACCGTCTTAGCCTTGCTGATTTTGATGGTGTAATAAAGCGGGTGATCTTTCCTCAGTTGTTTAGTGAGCAGCAGCGGTTCAATTTAAAACCGGAAGATCGCGCTTTGCTGCTGCGTTATATGGCGATGCTGCCACCAGCCAGCTCTAATCCAGATTACGATGTAAAACAGTACCCGGATAATTACTCCAAGTTTTTGCTGTTCGGCGGTAAGCCACAACAGATACCCTCGCATATTCGTATTTTTAACAAAACTGGCTGGGCTTATGGCCATGTTATTGATGGTGCCTATATTGTTGATTTGCAGCAGCAGATCGAATTCTTTATTACGGCGGTGATCTATGCCAACGACAATGACACTTTAAACGACGATCTCTATCAGACTGAAGAAATCGCGTTGCCGTTTTTACGCCAGTTGGGCGAATATTTGTATCAGTATGAGCTGCAACAACCAAAAAAACATAGATCGGATCTGTCCGAAGTTATCAGAGTCACAGCATCAGATACCGAAATCGACTGATTTATAATCAAAAAACAGTGCTTTTTCAAAGGATCGCTTAAAAAGTGTGCGGTCGATCATATTTCTGCAAAAAAGATCTTGATTGGATTGCTGCGATCTCTATAATGCGCACCACACAGACGGCAGCAAGCGAAAGCAGAAAGCGTCTGACTGAGGTGAGAACCTCGCATCATTGAGTTCTACTCTGATGCACGCTCTTTAACAATTAGCAATCAATCATCTGAGTGGGCACTTACGATGTATTTTGGCAACGAAATAAATCGGTTGAGTGACTCATACAGAAATGTTTTAAGTCAGTAAGACTGAGCGTCACTTCGGTGACAAAAAACTTTAATTGAAGAGTTTGATCATGGCTCAGATTGAACGCTGGCGGCAGGCCTAACACAT
>NZ_BAAGTL010000009.1:0-658 GCF_054781935.1 Rheinheimera gaetbuli | reverse complement strand
CTTCTCGCCCGTCAGTGCTTCACGGTTTAAATACCCCCGGGCAAGCCCATCTCCACCTATATGCAGTTCTCCAGCCACTCCCTGAGGCACAAGGGCCAATTCGTTAGACAGTACATAATAGGCAATATTGCTGTTCGGATTTCCTATGCTAATTGTCGAGGTACTATTCGTTATCGGTTTAATACTGGAACAAATTGAGCTCTCTGTGGGTCCATAGGCATTAAAGAGCGCTACTCTGGAGTGCCAGTTGGCAATCAATTGTTCATTACAGGCCTCTCCTCCCATCACCACAGTTTGCACCCTCGGCACAGTATCAGGAGCCAAGCTTGACAAACTGGAAGGCGTCATCATCAGATGGCTAACATGATGCTGGTTAATACAATCGGCAATACCTGCCCCCCTCTGCTGCATAGCATTGGCAATCACTAATCTGGCTCCTTTGCTTAGGGTCATCCAGATTACCCAGGTGGCTGCATCAAAGTTGATTGAAATACTCTGTAAAAATACAGAGCTATCCCTTACTGAGAACTGCTGTGCATTATCGTAAACCGTATTTATCAAGCCCCTGTGCTCCACCATCACCCCTTTGGGCTGCCCTGTCGACCCTGAGGTATAAATCACATACGCCAGATGCCGGCTGCTCAATCCCGCAACTTCT
>NZ_BAAGTL010000008.1:0-793946 GCF_054781935.1 Rheinheimera gaetbuli | reverse complement strand
GTAAGTGTGGTTCAATAACAGGTAGTGGCTGAGAGCTCCGCGCAGCGGCTTAGTTCAACGCTTATTGGGCGGAAAAATCCGTATTTAAACACGGATTTTTCCGCCTTTGTAAACTTTGTGTTGATGACATTACATCGGTTTAAGCTTATTTTCAATGGCTTATAGGTACGGCTTTTAGGCAACTAGCGGCAATTACGGAAACTTCCGCTTAACAAGCAAACGTCGGCTTTGCAATGCTAAACCATAACGCTTTACTCTGACAGGCGACTAACTTTGCGCTCTAACTCTTCAACCTGCGATTGGAGCGCGGCCACCTTATGCTCAAGCCCCTGACGTGTGTTGCCTTTTTTTAAATAAGCCCGTACCCAATCGGGAAAGTCCAGCAAGTCAATTAAAACCATCAAAACCACAAAGGCTGCTAAAACACCGACCATCTGCCAAACTTCCGACAATTCCATCATCTTTAAACGCCGTTCATTGATACATTAATGTTAATAATAACACCATCGTACACCGCGAAATCAAGGTATTGCCACTAATGCGTCAGCGACTTCTGTGCTAAACACGGCAACGGCGTTATTCTTGGCCATGCTTTATCAATAAACGCAGCCATAGCAGGCATAAAAAAACCTGCTGGCGCAGGTTTTTTGTTGTTAATCAGGCGGACAACTACGCCAGCTTGGGCGCGTCGAAGTTGGCCGGTTCGTCGCTGTAAATGCAGACATTCCAATCTGCTGCCAGACCGTCTTCGGCCAGGCAGTAGGTGTCAAAAAAATGCTTTATTTCAGCGCGCTGGCAATGGGCTTCAAAGCTGGCTAAGTCGGCCCAGATTTCATTAAAGGCAATTGGAAAGCTTTTGCCTTCGGCAAAGGGGCTTACTATTTGCCGGGTAACAATATACTGCAGGCAGCCATCTTCGCGGTTGCTGTTTGGCTCTAAGCTTTGCAGCACCTTAAACAACTCGTCGGCTTTGCCCGGTTTGGGTTGAAACTGCGCGATGCAATAGACTTTTTTCGACATAATACCTCCTTAGTGCCCAGCCGGGCTGCCGTATATCTGAAACAGGTCGGCGTTTAAATACAAATGCGTTAATACGCTGGCAGCATAGCCCAGCAGTATTACCGGCGCCCATTTTAAATGGCCGGCAAAGGTGTAATAACCACGGGCCTGGCCCATTAACGCCACACCCGCGGCTGAGCCAATAGATAACAAGCTACCACCAACACCCGCGGTTAAGGTGATTAGCAACCACTGGCCGTGCGACATATCCGGCTGCATAGTAAGTACCGCAAACATCACCGGAATGTTGTCCACCACGGATGACATTAAACCTAAAACCACGTTGGCAATAGTCGGATTACCGCCACCGTATAAGCTGGCAGATAGCATTTCCAGATAACCAATATAACCCAGGCCGCCAACACACATTACCACGCCATAGAAGAATAATAAGGTGTCCCACTCGGCGCGGGCAATGCGGTTGAAGACATCAAAGGGCACAATTTGTCCAAGCGCCCGCATTCGCTCGATATCGCCCTCACGCTCGGCCATAGCCCGTTTACGCGCCAGCGAACCCGGCAGGGTTTTACGCAAGAAAAAGCCAAAGAACTGCAGCAGGCCAAGGCCGGTCATCATACCCAGTACCGGCGGTAAATCTAACCAGGAATGGTACAGCACTGCCAGTGCGATAGTGGCTAAAAATAGTGTCAGTATACGCAGTGCACCGCGTTTTAACTCGACATCTTCTTGCAGTGCTGCCGGGTAACGGCGCTCGACAAACAGGCTCATCACAATGGCGGGCACCAGGTAATTCATAACCGACGGAACAAACAGGGTAAAAAATTCATTAAAGGTAATAATACCGGCCTGCCATACCATCAGTGTGGTAATGTCGCCAAACGGAATAAAAGCACCGCCAGCGTTGGCTGCTACCACGATATTAACGCACATCAGGTTAATAAAACGTTTGTCGCCTTCAGCGACTTTCATTACCACAGCACACATCAACATGGCGGTGGTCATATTATTGGCAAAAGACGAGATAAAAAACGCCAGTACACCGCTTATCCAAAACAATGTGCGGTAACTAAAACCCCGGCGGATCATCCAGGCGCGCAGCGCATCAAACAGCCGCCGCTCTTCCAGTGCGCTGATGTACGTCATCGCTACCAGCAAAAACAGCATTAACTCGGCAAATTCAAGTAAGGTATGGCGAAACGCGTCTGCAGTCACACCAGGCAGGCCTTGTTGCATATATTTCCAGGCAATAAGTGCCCAGATAATACCCGCCGCCACCAGTACCGGTTTAGATTTGCGCAGATGTATTTTTTCTTCAGCCATTACCAGCACGTATGCCAGGCCAAACAGCACTAATGAAACGATACCAACAGTTGACAGGGTTAAATTTAAATTGCCGGTGGCGGCAAACACGGTGGGAGAAAACAACAGGCACAGCAAAAATACCAGCGCAGACTGCTTCACAATTTGGTCCTCAGTTTGGAAGGAGTGTCACCCGGCGGACACCGGGTGCACAGTATAAAGCAACTTGAATAGAATAATTACTCAGCTTATGCCAAAAACACTAAAACTGGCTTTATTTAGCCATAAATGCACCAAAATACTGGCGACATAGCCCAGTAAAATAACCGGTGCCCATTTTAAATGGCCGGCAAAGGTGTAATAACCCCTCGCCTGCCCCATTAACGCCACCCCGGCAGCCGAGCCAATTGATAGCAAGCTGCCACCTACACCTGCTGTTAAGGTAATTAACAACCAATGGCCGTGCGACATCTCTGGCTGCATGGTAAGTACCGCAAACATCACGGGGATATTATCAATAACAGCGGAGATAATACCCAGCGCCACGTTAGCCCAGGTGGCATCCCACTGGGTATACAGCAGATCAGACATCTGTGCTAAATAGCCGATAAAACCCAAACCACCAACGCACATAACCACGCCGTAAAAAAACAACAAGGTGTCCCACTCGGCACGCGATACCCGGCTAAACACGTCAAATGGCACAACCTGGCCAAGTGAGCGTAAGCGTTCCATATCGCCTTCACGCTCGGCCATTGCGCGTTTACGCGCCAGAGAGCCCGGCAGGGTTACCCGCAAAAAGTAACCAAAAAACTGTAAATAGCCCAGGCCAGTCATCATGCCCAGCACTGGCGGTAAATGCAGCACGGTATGAAAGGCTACTGCGGTGGCAATGGTTAATAAAAACAGTGTTAAAATACGCAGCGCACCACGTTTCAGCTCGATATCATCTTGCAGTGCCGCAGGCTTACGGTTTTCAACGAAGAAACTCATAATAACCGCCGGTATGATGTAGTTCACCAGTGACGGTACAAACAGCACCAAAAACTCAGCAAAATTAAGCAGGCCGGCCTGCCAAACCATTAAGGTAGTAATGTCGCCAAACGGGCTAAAGGCGCCGCCGGCATTGGCTGCTACCACGATATTAATACAGCACAGGTTAATAAACTTTTTGTCGCCCTCGGCTACCTTCATCACCACCGCACACATTAATAGCGCTGTGGTAAGGTTGTCGGCTACCGGTGAAATAAAAAAAGATAAGATGCCAGTAATCCAGAACAACTGTTTGTAACTAAAGCCCTTGCGCACTAGCCAGCTACGAAGCACATCAAACAGCCGGCGCTCTTCCAGCGCATTGATGTAGGTCATTGCCACCAGCAAAAACAACATTAACTCGGCAAATTCGAGCAAGGTATGGCGAAACGCCGCTTCAGATTGCTCTGGCATACCGGCCTGCACATATTGCCAGCCGATTAACGCCCAGATAATACCTGCGGCGACCAGCACTGGTTTAGATTTACGCAGGTGAATTTTTTCTTCCAGCATTACCAGTGCATACGCCAGCACAAAAATGCCGATAGCGACAAAGCCGGTAACACTGGCGGTTAAATCCACCGCACCCACTGCAGCATGCGCTGCCGGTGCGAACATAGCCAGCAACAGCACCGGCCAGAACAACATAGTTTGCTTTTGCATGATAGTAACAACAGTTCCTGGTTAACGTTACGGGTACAAAAAACCCGGCCAGTAGCCGGGTTTCGGGTTTAGCGTAAGATCAGCAACGAGCACTTGGCTTTGCAAATCATGGCAGTGGTGGTGCTGCCAACAATAAATTGCCGGATCCGTGAGTGGCCATAGGCGCCCATCACCAGCAAATCAATAACATGGTCCTGCTGATACTGATGCAGCACAACATCGGGCTCGCCAGCGACAATGGCGGTTTTAGTATCAAAACCCGCCGAGCGCATAATGTGTGCTGCACCATCCAATTCTGCCCGGGCAATGTCAGTGTCTGCACCCGCCATCACTAAATGAACCGGTAAACCGCGGCACAATGGGCTGGCCGAAAGCATTTGCAGGCTTTTTTGTGCCGTAGCGCTGCCATCATAGGCCAGCATAATGCGCTGCGGGGTTTTGTAGTGTTGCTGGGTTAGTAAAACAGGGGTATGCAAACTGCGAATAACCCGTTCGACATGTAACCCCATATGACCATGGGCATCTGCACTACTAAAACCACGCTTGCCCAATACCAGTAAACGGGCCTGGCTTTCTAGTTCAGTTAGCGTTTCTACCAATTGGCCATGGCGCAAACAGTCGTCCAGCGCCGTAATACCGGCTTTTACGGCGTGCGCTCTTGCCGCGTCTAAAATACGGCGCCCGCGTTGTAACGCCAGCTTACTGTGTTTTTCATCCAGCTCGGCAAGTTGTTGCAACAATAACTCTTGTGACCCCAGGCCAATACTGCCGCTTAGATCAGGCGTCTGAGTGTGCAGGGCTTTGTCCAGTGCATGCACTAATGTAATAGGTGCAGCCAGTTGTTTGGCAGCCCAAACGGCATAATCACATATGGCTTCAGCAAAAGGTGAAGCATCGATACAGGCCAGTATTTGCGTTGTCATATCGCTCTCTTAAATTTCAGCTGGCCAAAGAGCAGAGCTCAGCACCCCGGCTGCCGCAAAAAATCAGCACAGCATAGCGAAAAACGGCAAAAACGCTATTCAACCTTAGTGGTATAGCATGCAGACAACGGCAAGTAGGCACTGGCTGTTGCAAACGGCTACTGCAGACGGACGCGAATACTAACAAAAAGTTAAATGGCTTTACAGCTTTTAAACCGCCATTACTTAGACAGGCAGGCCTTCGCGGAAAAACTGCACACCGCTACAATGGCTGCAAGCCAGCAGCTCAGATGGGTGGGTGTAATCTGTATGCTGTAAACAATGACTGCAGCGATAACGCCCCATGCCAACCATTTCACCCTGGAAATAGATCCCCTGATGCTTAAAGTCAGCTGCCAACTCCTGCCATTCCAACTGACTTTTATCCGTGATACAGCTTAGTTGCTGCCACAAGGCCTCGGGCCACAGTGACGGTAATTCAGCCGTTGGCTGTTGCGCCTGTTCTTGCCACTGCCGTTTGAGCGTTTCAATAAAGAGCGCCGTTTCATAGGCGCTTAGTTCCCGGCCGGCTTTGATATAGGCTTTGAGCTGCTCGACAAACCACACCATATTATCCAGTTGCTGCTGTTCGGCTTGCTGCAGGTTGCGGTTAAACTCGCTAAGCCATTGCTGATACTTCTTTACAAAATCTGTCATAGGGCCTCCGTTGCTGTAAAACCAGTATAGACAATGCGCTGCTTGTTGTTGTCAAAACGGCTCTGCGGTATGCTATAGCCACTTTTTGCCGCCTTATTGGCAGCTGTATTAACCCCCCTTTTTCGGAAGACCTGAATGCAAGAACAATACAACCCGCAGCAGATTGAAACCGCACTGCAGCAGCAATGGGAACACACCAACGCTTTTAAAGTGACAGAAGATGCCAGCAAAGAGAAATTTTACTGTCTGTCGATGTTTCCTTATCCCAGCGGACGTTTGCATATGGGCCATGTGCGTAACTATACCATTGGTGATGTAGTAAGCCGTTTTCAGCGTATGCAGGGTAAAAACGTAATGCAACCTATGGGTTGGGATGCCTTTGGTTTGCCGGCAGAAAACGCCGCAATAAACCATAAAACGGCCCCGGCCAAGTGGACCTACGAAAATATTGACTACATGAAAAACCAGTTAAAGCGTTTAGGCTTTGGCTACGACTGGAGCCGTGAAGTCGCCACCTGTAAGCCCGAGTATTACCGCTGGGAGCAATGGTTTTTTACCAAGTTGTACGAAAAGGGCCTGGTATACAAAAAAATGGCTACGGTGAACTGGGACCCGGTTGACCAATGCGTACTGGCTAATGAGCAGGTTATCGACGGCAGAGGCTGGCGCTCTGGCGCCTTAGTAGAGCAACGCGAGCTGGCGCAGTGGTTTATTAAAATTACCGCCTACGCTGAAGAGCTGTTACAAGATTTAGATCAGTTAGACGGCTGGCCTGAGCAAGTCAAAACCATGCAAAAAAACTGGATTGGCCGCTCTGAGGGCGTTGATATCCGCTTTGATATTGCTGATTCAACCGAAAGCTTAAGCGTTTACACCACCCGGCCTGATACCTTATACGGTGTAACTTACGTTGCCGTTGCAGCCCAGCACCCACTGGCACAGCAAGCCGCAGCCACCAATGCTGCACTGGCAGCTTTTATTGAAGACTGCAAAGGCGGCAAGCTAGCTGAAGCCGAGCTTGCCACCATGGAGAAAAAAGGCTGCGCCACCGGCATCTATGCTGTGCACCCGTTAACCGGTGACAAGGTACCGGTGTGGGTAGCCAATTTTGTGCTGATGGATTACGGTTCTGGCGCCGTAATGGCGGTACCTGGCCATGATCAGCGCGACTATGAATTTGCCACTAAGTACAATTTGCCAATTAAACAGGTCGTCGCGCCAGCAGCAGATGCTGTGCAAGCCTGTGATTTAAGCCAGGCCGCCTACGCTGAAAAAGGTGTACTGGTAAACTCGGCAGAATTTGACGGCCTAACCTTTGATGCTGCTTTTAGTGCTATTGCCGCCAAACTGGCTGGCATGGGCCGCGGCGAGGTAAAAGTAAATTACCGGCTGCGTGACTGGGGCGTATCACGCCAGCGCTACTGGGGCACGCCTATTCCCATGCTAAACCTGGCCGATGGCAGCCAGGTGCCGGTACCGGAAGATCAACTACCGGTACGCCTGCCGGAAGATGTCGTAATGGACGGTGTAACCTCACCAATCAAAGCTGACCCAAACTGGGCCAAAACCAGCTATAACGGCGCTGAAGCGTTTCACGAGACGGACACCTTCGACACCTTTATGGAGTCGAGCTGGTACTATGCCCGCTACTGCAGCCCGGACTATGACAAAGCCATGCTCGACCCGGCCAAAGCCAACTACTGGCTGCCGGTAGATCAGTATATCGGCGGAATTGAACACGCTATTTTGCACTTACTGTACAGCCGCTTCTTCCACAAATTGCTGCGTGATGTTGGTTTAGTGCAATCTGACGAACCGTTTAAACGCTTACTGTGTCAGGGTATGGTTCTGGCAGAAACCTTTTATCGTGACAGCGATAACGGCGGCAAGCAGTGGTTCTCACCAGCTGACGTCACCGTGCAGCGCGATGATAAAGGCCGTATTGTCAGCGCCGTGCTAAACAGTGATGGCCAGCCGGTTGTCGCCTCAGGCATGAGCAAGATGTCAAAATCAAAAAACAACGGCATAGACCCACAAAAAGTTATCGACCTTTACGGTGCCGATACTGTGCGCTTATTTATGATGTTTACCGCACCACCAGAGCAAACGCTGGAATGGTCAGATTCGGCGGTAGAAGGTGCACACCGCTTTATAAAACGTATTTACGCCCTGGTTAATGAATTTGCCACCAGTGGAAACGTGGGCCAGCTTGATATCGCCTTGCTGAATAACGAACAGAAAACCCTGCGCCGTGAGCTGCATAAAACCATCGCCAAGGTATCAGATGACATAGGCCGGCGTTACACCTTTAACACCGCTATTGCCGCCATTATGGAGCTGAGCAACAAACTGCAAAAAGCCAGCCTGACCACCGAACTTGACCGGGCGGTGATGCAAGAAGCGGTGCTGGCATTGCTGCAAATGCTGAACCCTATTACCCCCCACGTGGCGCAGTATTTGTGGGCTCAGCTGGGCCAGAGCAACGCCATTGAGCAAACGCCATGGCCACAGACCGATGCGGCAGCCATGGTAGAGGATGAAAAATTGGTAGTGGTACAGGTAAACGGCAAAGTACGCGGCAAAGTTACCGTGGCAGTTGATGCCGACCAGGACACCGTACTGGCCGCGGCGAAAACGGACGACAACGTAAACCGCCACCTCGATGGTGTAACCTTACGTAAAGTAATTTACGTGCCGGGTAAGTTACTAAACCTGGTGGTTGGCTGATATGGCCCGCCGCAGCGTTTTGCTGGTACTGCTTAGTAGCATGCTGCTAAGCAGCTGCGGTTTTCATCTGCGCGGTGATTTACCGTTAAGCCATTTTCCAGCCATGTATATTCAAAGTGAGCGACACTCCGAATTAGCCGCCATGGTAAGTGACCGCTTAAGCTACAACAAGGTTCAGGTACTGGCCAGTTATCAAAGCCAGGCACCGGTATTGCAGCTAATAAGTGATTCACTGGAGCGGCGCACCCTGTCGTTGTTTCCCAATGGCCAGGTCGCCGAATACGAGCTTATTTACAAGGTCCGTTATCAGGTTACCATGCCTGACGGTGAGCCACAGCCATACCAGTTTGAATTGTATCGCGATTATCAGGACGATCCTAATCAGGCGCTGGCAAAAGCCAAAGAGCTGGAGCTAATGCTGGACGAATTGCGCCAGCAAGCGGCTAATCGCATACTGCGCCAATTGGCCAGATTGCACTAATGCAATACCGGCAACGTTAATGCAAAAACTGTACGCTAATCAACTGGCACAGCACCTGACAAACCAGCTTGCTCCATGCTATTTATTGTTTGGCGATGAGCCACTGCAAAAATTAGAAGCCATAGACGCTATCCGGGCGGCAGCCAAAGCGAAGGGCTATGATGAGCGGCTTAGTTTTAGCGCCGATGCCCAGTTTGACTGGCAGGAACTAAGCAACGAGTTACAAGCCATGTCGTTGTTTGCCGAAAAGCGTTTGATAGAACTGGAGCTGGTGCAACAAAAACTGTCAACTGTTGCCAACGACCAGCTTAAAGCGCTGCCGCAGCAGTTACACAGCGATATTATTTTGCTTATTCACGGCGAGCGAAGCCACAGTGAAGTCAGTAAACTGGCCTGGTTTAAGCAGTTACAAGCACAGGCAGTGCAAATACCGGTTTACCCGCTGGATGAGCGCCAAAGCCTGCAATGGCTGCGTGAACGCGCCCGCCAGATGCAATTGCAACTGACCAGCGATGCCTTGGCATTATTACAGCAGCATTGTGCCGGCAACCTGCTGGCAGCGCGTCAGGAACTGGAAAAACTGGCGCTGAGTAATGCCCGGACAATGCTGGATGCTAACGCGTTAAGCCAGTTTCTAGCAGACCATTCCAGCTTTACTGTGTTTCAATTGCTGGACAGCCTGCTCAGTGCACAAAGCGATGATGCGTTACACCGTTTGCAGCGTTTATGCCAGCAGGATACCGAGCCAGTAATTATTGCCTGGCACTTACAAAAAGAAGCATTAACATTGCGCGAGCTGGCCCAGGCGCAACAAAATAATCAACCGCTGGCTGACGTATTCAAGCGTCTGGCGATATGGCCTAAACGTCAACCTTTGTATCAACAGGCCCTGCAACGATTAAGCCTGGCCTGGCTTGATTATCTGCTGGCAGAACTGGCCGCCTTTGACCGGCTGTTTAAAACCGGGCAGCTATCTGACAGCAGCGTAGCACTGGCGCATCTTGTCAGTCTGTTTATTTATCCGTTAGCAAAGACGTTTTCACTGCAACAACTTAGCCATGACTAAACATATCGGCATCTTCGGTGGCACCTTTGACCCGATACATCAGGGCCATATACGTTGTGCCAACTTTGTGCAGCAATATTGCCAACTAGACAGCGTAAGGCTGATGCCATGCCACCTGCCGCCACATCGCGCCAGCCCCGGCGTGAGCGCAGAGCAACGCGCTACTATGGTACAACTGGCAATTACCGGCCATAGCGGCTTGTCACTTGAACGTTTAGAACTGGAAAAATCCACGCCGTCGTACACAGCAGACAGCCTGGCGCTGCTGCACCAGCGCGAACCAGAGATAAACTGGTATTTTATTATCGGCATGGACTCGCTGTGTTACCTGAAAAGCTGGAAAAACTGGCAACATATTTTACAGCAGGCACATTTGCTGGTTTGCCAACGTCCGGGCTACAACAGCAGTATGGGCGATGCGCCCGAGCTGCTACACCACTATGGCCGACAGGATCTGGCCGCGCTGCGCCAGTCAGATACCGGCGGCATCCTACTGCTACCCAATCCATTAACTGACATCAGTGCGACATCAGTGCGCCAGCAATTACAGCACCATAAGCTGGCCGCAGACACTTTAGATCCGGCGGTATTGAACTATATTCAAACGCATAGACTCTATCAGGCGTAATAACTAACACCAACGCTAAACTATGCTAAAATGCTGCTTTTTTCAGGTGTAGAGGACTTAGGGTGCAAACAACCGAGCTGGTAAGTTTTATTCAGGACAAAATAGACGATTTAAAAGGCCGCGATATCGTAACGCTGGACGTGCGTGGTAAATCCAGCATTACCGAATTTATGATAATCTGCTCTGGCACCTCAAACCGTCACACTAAATCTATTGCCGATTACGTTGCCGCTGAAGTTAAAAAAGCCGGCATCGCCACACTGGGCATTGAAGGTCAGGCATCCGGTGAATGGGTACTACTGGATTTAGATGACGTAGTTGTACATGTCATGCTGGAAGAAACCCGCGGTTTCTACCAGCTGGAAAAACTCTGGAGCGCCTAAGCCGCGATGAAGTTAATACTTATCGCTGTGGGTAGTAAAATGCCGGCCTGGGTGCAAAGCGGTTATGATGAATATGCCCGTCGTTTTCCGCGCGATTTACCGCTGGAGCTGATAGAAATTGCTGCCGGTAAGCGTGGTAAAAATGCTGATATTAAACGCATTCTGGAAATGGAAGGCGAAAAGATGCTTGCCGCAGTGCCTAAAGGCAGCCGCATTGTTACACTGGAGGTGACCGGCGCCAACTGGAGCAGCCCTCAGCTTGCTGGCAAGTTGACCGACTGGCAGCGCGACGGCCGTGATGTTTGCTTACTAATAGGTGGGCCGGAAGGTTTAGCGCCGGCCTGCATTGCAGCAAGCGAGGCAAAATGGTCGCTGTCAGCACTAACACTGCCGCACCCAATGGTTCGGGTGGTACTGGCTGAAAGCCTGTACCGAGCCTGGAGTATTTGTACTAATCATCCTTATCATCGCGAGTAAAGATGTTAAAGAAACGCGTTGCCATCCAGGACTTTGCTGCAGAATCCCGGCTGTTTAATCAGCGGGCTGTTGTTGCTTTAGCCGGCGTGGCCTTGCTGTTTTGTTTGATCATCTACAACCAATATCAGCTGCAGGTAGTGTCTTATCAGGATTACCGTACCCGCTCTGAAGGCAACCGGATCAAAGTGGTACCTGTAGCACCCAATCGCGGGCTTATTTTTGATCGCAATGGTATCTTGCTGGCAGAAAACCGACCGGTGTTCTCACTGGAACTGATCCCAGAGCAAGTAAAAGATATGCCGCAAACGCTAGCGCAACTGGCGCAGCTCATTAGCATTTCACCTGAGCAGCAGCAAAGTTTTATGGCACAGGTAAAGGCGCAGCGGCGCTTTAACAGCATAGCGTTAAAAGAGCAGCTTGATGATACTGAAGTTGCCATTCTGGCCACTAACCAACACCGCTTCCCGGGTGTGACTGTTGAAGCCCGTTTAAGCCGGCATTACCCCTTTGCTGATTTGTTTACCCATGCTTTGGGTTATATCGGCCGCATTAACAGCCGTGAGCTACAGCAATTGGAACAGGACGAAGAGCTGGCAAACTATGCCGCCAGCCGCGACATTGGCAAAATAGGCCTTGAGCGTTTTTACCAACGTGAACTGCATGGCACTATGGGTTATCAGGAAGTAGAGGTAAACAACCGCGGCCGTTCTATCCGGGTACTGCGTTCGGTACCGGCAGTGTCCGGACAAAATTTACATCTGGGGCTCGATGTTGGTTTGCAGCTTACCGCACAGCAAGTACTGCAGCAACAGCGTGGGGCTATAGTCGCCATAGATCCGCGCGACGGCGCGGTACTGGCGTTTTACAGCAACCCAAGCTACGACCCTAATTTATTCGTGCACGGTATCAGCTCTACTAATTATAACGCCCTGCTAAATTCACGTGACAAGCCTCTAATTAATCGTGTTACACAAGGTACTTATCCACCGGCTTCAACCATTAAACCCCATTTGGCACTGCTGGGTTTAGAGAGCAACACCGTAACGCCAGAGACCAAAATCTGGGATCCTGGTTTTTTTATGCTGCCTAATGTTGAGCATCGCTTTCGTGATCATTATCGCTGGGGGCATGGTTGGGTAGATGTGTATACCGCCATGATGAAAAGTTGTGATACCTACTTTTATGAGATGGGCGTAAAACTGGGTATAGACCGTATTTCCGATTATATGAGCAAGATGGGCTTTGGAGAAAAAACCGGTATTGATATTCTAGAAGAAAGCAGCGGCATTATGCCATCCCGTGGCTGGAAAAGAGCCCGGTATAACCAACCCTGGTATCAGGGCGACACTGTGCCACTGAGTATTGGCCAAAGCTACTGGACTACTACGCCATTACAACTGGTCGTCGCCACAGCAGTATTGTTAAATCAGGGCAGGCTGGCTAAACCGCATATGGTGACCCATTTTAGCGATGTGCTGGGTAAAACCGCGCTAGCGCCAGAAGTACATCAGGCTATAGAAGTGGTAAACCAACAAAACTGGGATGTGGTAATGGATACCATGCATCGCACTGTAAGAGATATCGGCGGCACAGCGCGCAACGCTTTTGTTGGTGCCAACTACGACTCTGCCGGCAAAACCGGCACCGCCCAGTTGTTTGCAATCGGCCAGGATGAAGAATATGACGCAGAAAAAGTAGACGAGCGATTGCGTGATAATGCCATGTATATTGGCTACGCGCCTTATGACAAGCCCACTATTCTGATTGCGGTGGCACTGGAAAATGCCGGCGGTGGTGGTGCAAACGCGGCGCCGATAGCCCGACAAATGATGGACTACTATTTTGCCGCAGGAGTAAACCAGAGTGAATGAGCATTTTAGCGGCCATACCCGGCGCAGCCGGTTAAACTTATTTCACATTGATGGCCCATTACTGCTTGGCCTGCTGGCATTATTGGTATTTGGTTTGTTTATTTTATACAGTGCGTCAGGCCAAAGCACGGGGATGATGAAAGCCCAGCTCGTGCGATTAGGCGTAGCGCTGGCGGTAATGGTCGCTGTGGCACAGATCACGCCACAGACGCTGAGACGCTGGTCATTACCTGTATTTTTGGCCGGGCTAGCAATGCTGGTTGCCGTGTTATTGGTAGGCCACGTTGGCAAGGGAGCACAACGCTGGTTGGATTTGGGCTTTATGAAATTTCAGCCCTCAGAGATTATGAAACTGGCGGTGCCAATGACTGTCGCCTGGATTATCGCGCAACACAGCTTACCACCCAGATTATGGCATCTGCTACTGGGCTTTCTCGCCTGTATCATTCCAACATTGCTGATCGCCAAACAACCTGACTTAGGCACATCAATCCTGATCCTTACGGCCGGCGTATTTGTACTGTTTATGTCGGGTATGAGCTGGCGCCTTATTGCCTTTGTCGCAGCAGCAGTATCGGCATTTTTACCCGTGTTGTGGCTGTTTTTAATGCGTGACTATCAACGCCAACGTGTGCTGACTTTTTTAAACCCTGAAAGTGACCCGCTTGGGTCCGGTTATCATATTATTCAGTCAAAAATTGCTATCGGCTCTGGCGGGCTGGAGGGCAAAGGCTACTTACAAGGCACACAGTCTCAGTTAGAATTTTTACCGGAGCGCCATACCGACTTCATCTTTGCCGTGATTAGCGAAGAACTGGGTTTAATCGGGGTACTAATTTTACTTAGTCTGTATTTGTTTATCATTGGCCGCTGTATGCATATTGCCAGCCAGGCTCAGGATAATTACAGCAAGCTGGTTGCCGGTAGCTTTACTCTGACATTTTTTGTCTATGTATTCGTAAACATTGGTATGGTCTCCGGCTTATTACCCGTGGTGGGCGTCCCCTTACCGTTAGTCAGTTATGGTGGCACGTCAATGGTGACACTGATGGCGGCTTTTGGTGTAATAATGTCGGTTGGCACTCACAAAAGGATCCTGGCGACACCATGATAAGAGCCCTGATAGTTTGCCTTAGCCTGGCACTTAGCAGTTGCAGTACCCGCATTACCGAGGCAGAGCCAAATGCAGGACGTTATCAGCAACAAAAGGACAGTAAGCCTGCGCGGTTGCCGACGTTATTGGAGATGACCGATCCGGCGCCAAAGGCCGAACCGCTCAGCAGGGGCGGCAATCGTCCTTACCGGCTATTTGGTCAGTCTTATACGCCGTTAACCGACGCCACCGTGCACACCGAAATCGGTATCGCGTCCTGGTATGGCAATAAATTTCACGGCCACCTTACCTCTAACGGTGAAACCTATAATATGTTTGCCATGAGTGCAGCGCATAAAACACTGCCATTACCGTCTTATGTTAAAGTAACCAATCTCGACAATGGCAAAACAGCTATCGTCAGGGTAAATGATCGCGGCCCTTTCCACCGCGATCGTGTTATTGACTTATCGTATTCTGCTGCAGGTAAAATTGGCATGTTGCAACAAGGTACAGCCAGAGTTCAGCTAGAGCTGCTACAGTCGCCGGCGATGCTGGCGCAGCAACCGCCAGAAGCTTGCTACATTCAGGTATTTGCCAGTACTGACGCCAGCAAAGCTCAGCAATTGCTGCAACAACTTAAGCAGCAACAGGCACTACCTGCAGAAATACATCCTGGTAGCGGAATTTTCCGGCTGCGGGTTGGTCCAACCCGCGACAAGCAGCAAGCACAGCAATGGTTAAGTAAGTTGCGTCGCGGGAATTTTCCATCGGCTTTTTTTGCCAACAGCAATTTGTGTAGTTAACACGGTACATTCACTCATTAATAAAATAAAAGAACAGGTCTTATGAATACGTATTGTCACATTTTTTCTATTGCCGCCCTCTCCTTTGTCAGTATTAGCCTGACTGCTCAGGCGCAAACAGTTATGCCGCAACCACCTGCTGTTGCCGCTAAAGGCCATATTCTTATCGATTACGATACCGGCAAAGTACTGGCCGAAAACAACGCCGATATGGCACTGGCACCGGCAAGTCTCACCAAAATGATGACTGCTTATGTTATTGGCATGGAGCTTAAAAATGGTAACGTAAATATACAAGATATGGTCACTGTCAGTGAAAATGCTTGGGCTAAAAACTTTCCAGGTTCATCACTGATGTTTATTGAAGTGGGTACAAAAGTTTCCATTGGTGATCTGATTAAAGGGATGATTGTTCAATCCGGGAATGATGCCTGTGTAGCCTTGGCAGAACATATTGCGGGCAGCGAAAGCGCCTTTGTCGACTTGATGAATGCGCATGCCCAAAAGTTAGGTATGCACAACAGCCGCTTTGGCAACAGCCATGGTTTACCAAGTCCAGAAAACTATACAACACCGCGCGACATGGTTTTGCTTTCAGCCGCATTAATAAAGGATGTGCCTGACATCTATGCTGTATATTCAGAACGAGAATTCAGCTACAACGACATTAAGCAATATAACCGTAACTCTCTACTATGGGATCGAAGCCTGGACGTAGATGGCATTAAAACGGGTCATACCAGCGAAGCAGGTTTTAGCTTGATCACTTCTGCCAGCCGCGATGGAATGCGATTAATTTCTGTAGTAATGGGTACTGCTAGCGAACAAACCCGGGTAGCTGAGAATAAAAAACTGTTAACTTACGGCTTTCGCTTTTTTGAAACTATTACGCCCTATCAGGCTGGTGAAAAGTTTGCTGAACAACGTATATGGCAAGGTGACAAAGAAAACGTACAACTAGGCATTTTAAATGCAGTACAAGTAACGATACCCCGTGGTCAGCAAAAAAATCTGCAAGCAGATTTCACCTTGAATCAGCAGCTTATCGCCCCCATTTCAAAGGGCCAACAGGTTGGTACTGTGTATCTGAAACTCAACGGTGAAGACATAGCCAGCTATCCAATGGTAGCGCTGGAAGATGTGGCCGAAGGTGGCTTTTTCAGTCGAATGATCGACTACATTAAAATGAAGTTTATTTAACCGGTAACGGCGCGGCTTTAATGCAGCAAGTCCCGGCAAATGCCGGGACTTTTTGTTACAATTGGCACATTAACCGATAACGCCTGCTTGTAGTACAGTGAGAACACCATGGTAAATGAAGTTAAAAACACCAAATTTGATGAGTATCTGGAGTTTCCGTGCCAGTTTAGTTTTAAAGTGCTGGGTCTGGCACACGACGATCTGGTAGATCACGTTATGATGGTCGTGCGTCAGCATACAGAAGCAGGCGATTATAGCCCGGCAGTAAAACCCAGCAGTAAGGGTAATTATCATTCAGTATCAGTCAGCGTTACCGTAACCAGTAAGCAACACATTGAACTTCTGTACACTGAGCTTGGCAAAATTGAGCTGGTGCGCTATGTACTCTGAGGTAGTACCTGCTGTTTAACCTCTCGTATTAGATACAAAGGGCGGTATAATGCACAGCGTTTTACAGCAAACCGGATTACAGGTGCCTACAGCTATAACACATCAACTGATTGTCAGAGAATTGGGCGTGCAGGACTACACCGAGGTGTGGCACGCAATGCAACAATTTACTGACCAGCGCGACGGCGACACCAAAGACGAGCTTTGGCTGCTTGAGCACTATAGCGTGTTTACTCAGGGCCAGGCGGGCAAGGAAGAACATCTGCTATTTCCCGGCGATATTCCGGTGGTTAAGGTTGATCGGGGTGGTCAGGTTACTTATCACGGCCCCGGCCAGTTAGTGGTGTATGTGTTGCTGGATTTAAAACGCCGCAACCTCGGTGTAAGAGCACTGGTCACATTAATTGAGCAGGTACTGGTAGATTTACTCACCGGCCATGGCATTACTGCTTATGCTAAAGCAGATGCGCCCGGTGTGTATGTTGATGGCGCTAAGATAGCATCTCTGGGCTTACGGGTGCGCAAAGGCTGTACCTTTCATGGTCTGGCACTAAACGTCAATATGGATTTAAGCCCATTCTCGCGCATCAATCCTTGTGGTTATGCCGGTATGCAAATGATCCAGTGCAAAGATGTAGGTGGCCCGCAAAATATTGCGCAGGCCAAACAACGAATAGTGCAGTTGTTTCAGCAAGCGCTGAACATAGACACACTGCAATACAAAACAGGGTTAGATTGGCAAAATGACTAAAACTGCACGTATGGAACCTGGCGTTAAATTACGCGACGCTGAAAAAATGGCGCTAATTCCGATTAAAGTTCTGCCAACCGAGCCGGACCAAATGCTACGCAAGCCAGATTGGCTAAAGATAAAACTGCCAAAAAGCTCAGAGCGCATTGACCAAATTAAAGGCGCACTGCGTAAGCATGGCCTGCACTCGGTATGCGAAGAAGCCGCTTGCCCTAACCTAACCGAATGCTTTAACCACGGCACCGCCACCTTTATGATTTTGGGCGCTATTTGTACCCGCCGCTGCCCGTTTTGTGATGTTGCCCACGGCCGCCCATTGCCGCCAAGCGCTGAAGAGCCAGAAAAACTAGCGCTGACTATTCGCGACATGCAGCTAAAATATGTGGTGATAACCTCGGTAGACCGCGATGATTTACGCGACGGCGGTGCTCAGCATTTTGCTGACTGTATCCGCGAAATCCGCAAACACAACCCCAGTATTAAAATCGAAGTATTGGTGCCAGACTTCCGCGGCCGTATGGATACCGCACTGGATATTTTAACCCAGACCCCACCGGATGTGTTTAACCATAACCTGGAAACGGCACCAAGGTTATACAAACTGGCACGGCCGGGTGCCGACTATAAGTGGTCGTTGCAGCTGTTAAAGCGCTATAAAGAAGCACACCCTAACGTCGCGACAAAATCGGGCTTAATGGTGGGCTTAGGTGAAACCACTGAAGAGCTGATCGAGGTATTAAAAGACCTGCGTGAGCACGATGTCGATATGTTGACCGTTGGCCAGTACCTGCAGCCGAGTAAGCACCACTTACCGGTAAAACGTTACATGCCACCGGCCGAGTTCGACGAAATTAAACGTATCGCTTATGAGCTGGGCTTTAAACACGTCGCCAGCGGGCCGTTTGTACGTTCCAGCTACCACGCCGACCGCCAGGCAGCCGGTGAAGAAGTAGGCTAATCAACACTACAATGCGTTCTGCTTGAAAAATGCGCCTGAGGGCGCATTTTTAATATCCACATAAGCTATTTTCGGATTAATATCGCGGTAATCCAGCGGAAGAACTAAACAAACTACCCTTACATCCCACATATTGACTTAAAACACACCTCTCTATAAACTTGTTTATGCAACACTTATTAACAATATGTAAAAATTAAGATCAGGGATGTCATAATGAAAAATAAACGGTTTAATCTGGCTTTGCTTATGGCTACGCTTTCTCTGCCGCTTCAGGCAAGCGACACGTCAACACGAGCCTGGCAATTACAAATTGACGATTGCCACTCAACCGCTTGTTTCTTTTACTCTGAGCAAACTATGCAGACGGTTGCGGCATTTGCAGAGGAAGTTTACCAGGATGTAAATCACTTTAGCCTTGATACCGTTGTAACCTATAACGACTTTTTGGAGGAATACACCTTATTAGATGCAGACGCTAAAGCAGCGATGCGCCAGGAAGATTACGCCCAGGCCAGGCTGGTGGTGCAGCGCAAAATGGCTGTAGCAACATTGTTGAACATTGGCCTGGCAGAATACAATATTTATGAGCAGATGTACTTTAACAAAAAGTACGGCACCAGCATGCCGTCTTTGCAAACCGAGTCAACAACCGAAGATTTGGTGATTACAATCCCTGGTGAACTTGACCCGTTGACCTGGAATTATGACATTGCCCGCTCCATAACTGAAGATGGTAAATCAAGCGCTGATGTACAATGGAGTCAAGGCGGAATAACATACCGTCAAAGCTTCGTTGTTATTCGAGTGTTTGGTGGCGCGCTTTCGGTTCGGGCCACTTCACAAAGAATGACTTGTGGGCCGACAAAAAATGGTGCATCTTGTAAATTACAATTTTAATTTTATAATCATTCAGTTGACCAGCCCCTTTTTTACAAGAGTAACGCAAACGAAGTAGCATCCATTATAAGACACTTACCGGCATAGCTGTTTTTTCCGCTAAAAACCGCTATGCTTCTTACAGCAATAATGGGGGGATGCGATGGAACACAGACGATTTAGCCGGGTGAATTTTAAAGGTAGAGCACATCTTGAAATTGGCAGCCACAGCTGCGCGACAGAGGTGTTAGATTTGTCGCTAAAAGGCGCGCTGATTAAAAAGCCTGCCGACTGGCCCCGCTCTTTACCCAAAGTGATGGAATTACGTATTTCGTTGAACGACTTTCCGGTAGAACTGGTGATGGAAGTCAGCGTAGCGCACCAGTCTGCCACTGCCGTTGGCTTGCACTGTGAAAAAATTGATATTGATAGCGTATCGCACCTGCGCCGCCTGCTGGAGCTTAACCTCGGTGATGCCGAGTTACTAAGCCGTGAGCTTACTGAGCTTAGCGAGCACGAATAACTTTATACCAGCCTTACACGCTAGGGTGCCAGTGCACTGCTGGCATCGGCATAACCCCAATCCGCTGCTTGCTGCATAAACTGTTGCCATAACGGCCAGTTTTGTTGCTGCCGCGCCAGGTAGGCAAAATAATATTGTACCGGCATCAGTTTGTCAGGTCGCGCAAGTATTTGCTGCGCCAGGGTAAAATACTCGGCAGGTAAATCCAGCTCATAAAACCGCATCAGATTATCTTGCGCAATAATCCTGTAAGCTTGTATACCGATGGCCTGGCAGGTATCAACAGCGGTTAACTGCGGTGCGTCGGGCAATTGCCACTGCTGCAGATAGGCGTCAACATTCGCCTGAATTAACAGGTTAGGATACACCTTGCCAGGCTGGCACAGTTCAGACGCTGCGGTTTCTGCTAAAGCATATTCGTCGACAAAACCGAGAACATGCATGAACTCATGGCGCAACAGTGCCAAACTAGCGTTATCTGGCAGTTGTAGGATACCGTTGTTATAGCTGGCTGTACCGCGCCCGGCAATCACCAGTAACTGGCTAAAACCACCAGCACTGACCAGAGATTGCAACGCAGGATAATGACAGCTAATACGGCTGCCGCCCTGCTCGCTGCAACGCAGTTCAGTGCTGTTAACCACATACAAGGCATTAAAACACACTGACAAGGTCGCTAACTGCGAGTCTTGTTGCCAGGCATGCAATAGCTCTTGCCAACGCGCTACGCCCTGTTGCTGGCTGACAACAGGCTGCAATGTCAGCTTGCACCCCGAAGCGGCAGTAAATCCTGCCATTTGTGGTTTCTGCTCTGGCCACAGTCCTAGCTCTGCACGTTGTGTTGGGTTTATAGTATCAACTGCCAGCTTACCACTGTGCCATTGTTGTGCCAGCCATAGCGCAGTATCCAAACGACCCTGTAAACGTTGTTGTAGCGCCAGAGCATGCGCAAGTGCTTTGTGATCACCTGCCATAGCGGCTAACTGCAAATAGTGCAGTGCAGCATCAAGCTGACCTTGTTCCAGGCGCTGGCTGGCAAGGCTTACGGCAATTGCAGGTTCAGTCTGTGCTCTGGCGATCAACTCATCCTGTGAAGGCGCTTTGCTGCAGCCGCTCAACAACACAAAAACAAAAAAGCCGGCTAAGCGGCTTTTTTTTATTACTTTGCGGCTGAACTCAGGGTTCATCAACATAAGCGTCCAGCGGCTTTTCGCCCCGCAAACGTGCCATTTCCAGCCGGGCATAGCGGTGCTCAACAAACTCGTACACATTAGTCGCCAGCACTTTTTTATAGTAGCTCAATGCTTGCTGTGGCCGTTCCTGACTCTCATGCCACTTTGCCAGATAAAAATACACCTCGCATAAGCGTTCAGCTAATAACTGCGGGCTGGATAAATCAATCAGCACCGAATCAAGCAGCGCCTTTTCACCAAGCTGGCCGGCAAAAAACAATACCAGATTAGTCGCCCAGTCATTGGCATCTAACATTTGCAGCTGTTGTATTAGCTGTTGTTTGGCAACAGGCTTAGACAGCTCACTTTGCACTAAATATAACCAGATTATCCGATAAGCATCTGCAGGCTTCAGCGCCAGAAAACGCTGCAAATCTTGCGCTGCCAGTTCAGTTTTACCAGCATAGTACAACGCAATACCGCGATTAAGATAGGCATACTCATGCTCGGGTGCTAACTCCAGTGCCGAATCAAACGCTTCATAAGCTGCGTCAAATTCACCACTTACCGTATGATGAATACCAACGAAATTATACGCATCAGCCATATCCGGCTTTAACCGCAACGCACGCATAAAATCGAGACGGGCCAAAGTACGCAGGCCTACGCTGTCGTACATCACGCCACGGTCATAGTACAGCTGAGCAGATTGCTCTTCTGATAACTCGGCACGATGCAATATTTCGCTTAAACGGGCAATAGCCAGCTCGGTACGGTAGGAAACAGGCTGCGGCTCAGGTGTAAGCCACAGGGTTGCCGATGGTGACTGTGAAGCACAGCCACCCAGCAATAGCGCAAGCAGCGCCAACGGCGCTGCACAGCGTAACAGCCTATCAGGCATTTGCTTCAGCATTCGCAGACTCTGATGCAGGTTTAGCGCTAGCTTCTTTAATGCTTAAACGCACGCGGCCTTGCTTATCAACTTCCAGCACTTTTACAGAAACTTTCTGGCCTAAGGTCAGGTGCTCGGATACATTATTCACGCGCTCATCAGAGATTTGTGAAATGTGAACCAAGCCATCTTTACCTGGCAGTACGTTTACAAAGGCGCCGAAGTCAACAATACGTACAACTTCACCTTCATAAATGGCACCCACTTCAATCTCAGCGGTAATGGCGTTGATCTTGTCGATAGCGATTTGTGCGGCTTTGGCGGTCGTCGCGGCAATTTTTATGCTGCCGTCATCTTCCAGCTCGATAGTGGTGCCAGATTCTTCAGTGATCTGACGAATTACCGCACCACCTTTACCGATAACTTCACGGATTTTCTCCGGATTAATCTTCATGGTGTAAATGCGTGGAGCGTATTCAGACATCTCTTCGCGGTGACCGCTGATCGCCTGGTCCATCACGTTAAGAATGTGCAAACGCGCTGCTTTAGCTTGCTTCAGCGCGATCTGCATAATTTCTTTAGTGATGCCGTCAATCTTTATGTCCATTTGCAGTGCAGTAATACCATCGGTAGTACCGGCTACTTTAAAGTCCATATCGCCTAAATGATCTTCATCACCTAAGATGTCTGACAGTACCACGAAGTCGTCGCCTTCTTTTACCAGACCCATGGCAATACCAGCCACAGAGGCTTTAATAGGTACGCCAGCGTCCATTAGTGCTAAAGAAGAACCACAGACTGATGCCATAGAGCTTGAACCGTTAGATTCAGTGATTTCTGACACAATACGTACTGTGTACGGGAAGTCATTGAAATCAGGCATTACGGCTAATACACCGCGCTTAGCTAAGCGGCCATGGCCGATTTCGCGACGCTTAGGTGAACCGACCATGCCAGTTTCGCCCACACAGTACGGCGGGAAGTTGTAGTGCAGCATAAAGGTGTCAGTTTTGGCGCTTAACAAGTCGTCGATGTTTTGTGCATCGCGTGCTGTACCTAAGGTAGCCGTTACCAGTGCCTGAGTTTCACCACGGGTAAACAATGCAGAACCGTGAGTACGTGGCAGTACGCCTGTCATTACGCTTAAACCACGGATCATTTCAGGATCGCGGCCATCGATACGTGGTTCACCTTTGGTGATACGGCCACGTACTACTTTAGATTCCAGCTCGTGGAAAATCTCGCCTACTTCGTTTTTGTTCAGCTCTTCGCCTTCGGCCAGCTCAGCAGTCAGTTTTTCTAACAATGCCGCTTTGATTTCGCCGATACGCTCATAGCGCTTAGCTTTTTCAGTGATCTGGTATGCTTCGCTTAACTGTGCACGGGCAAGTTCATCAATTTTGGCAATTAACGGCTGGTTTTTCGCCGGTGCCTGCCAATTCCACTTCGGCTTAGCGCCTTCAGCAGCAAATTCGTTGATAGCATTGATAGCCGTTTGCATTTGCTCATGGCCATACATTACTGCGCCCAACATCACGTCTTCAGACAGAATACCGGCTTCAGACTCAACCATTAATACTGCACTGGCAGTACCGGCTACCACTAAGTCTAACTTAGAGCTTTTCAGCTCTTCTTCTGACGGGTTCAGTACATATTGGTTATTGATATAACCAACACGGGCCGCACCAATTGGGCCGGCAAACGGAATACCTGACAACGCCAGCGCTGCAGAAGCACCGATTAACGCTACGATGTCCGGCTGAATTTCAGGCTGTACTGATACTACGGTAGCAATAACCTGCACTTCATTGATAAAGCCTTCCGGGAACAGCGGACGAATTGGCCGGTCAATTAAGCGTGACGTTAAGGTTTCGCCTTCACTTGGGCGGCCTTCACGCTTGAAAAAACCGCCTGGGATACGGCCGGCTGCATACATTTTCTCTTGATAATTTACCGTTAACGGGAAGAAATCCTGGCCAGGTTTGGCTTCTTTCTTGCCCACTACCGTTACTAAAACTGATGTATCACCCAGGCTGGCCAGCACTGCGGCATCTGCCTGACGGGCGATAACGCCGGTTTCTAAAGTAAAAGTGTGTTGGCCGAACGGGAATGATTTTACGATGGGAGTCACGTGTTTGTTTCCTTAACTTGATCGCCTGATTGCGATGACATTTTCTTCATTTAATACCGCGCTAGTATACTCTGTAACCGGAGCTAAAAGATAGTTCAGTCAAATGCGAACTTAAGCTAAAAATAATCTGTGGCATAAAAAAAGGGGCTCAAAGCCCCCTTTTTACAAAAATCAATTAACGGCGTAAACCTAAACGCTCAATCAGAGTAGCGTAACGGCTCTGATCTTTACCTTTTAAGTAGTCCAGTAATTTACGACGCTGACTAACCATACGCAGCAGACCGCGACGTGAGTGGAAGTCATGCTTGTGCTCGGCAAAGTGGCCTTGCAGGTGGTTAATAGACGCAGTTAACAGGGCAACCTGTACTTCTGGTGAACCTGTGTCGCCTTGCTTTACAGCATAATCAGCAACAATTTTTGCTTTTACAGCAGCGCTTAAAGACATATTTAGCTCCAAATCTGAGTGAACTAGGGTAAGGGTATCGCCGATCACTCATCCAGCAGACCCCAAAAAATCCGCAGTATCATAGCATTTTTTCGCCATTTTACAAGGCGTTTCTATGCCAGGCTATTGTACGGCAGCAGTATTAAGCAAACGGCGCGAACTAAGTACACCTTGTTCTATCTGGCCGACGCCAAAGAAGCTATCGTCCGGACCATGCAGTTTAATGGCAGCAACATCTGCTGTACCAACCTGACAATGCTGACCATGTTGTAAACGGTGTTGCTCCTGCTCAGTCAGCAGCAGTTTAGGCATGTTAACAATGCCTGCATCCAGCGGCAGCAGCAGAGCATCCATTGCGCTAAAGTTATTGGCGGCATGACATTGCTCTGCCAGTGCATCCAGCTGCGCCGGCGCAATCATTTGTTCTGCCACAAAGGGACCTACATGAGTACGGTGCAAAGCACCGACATGGGCGCCACACCCAAGCGCCTCACCTAAATCGTCAATCAGAGTGCGGATATAGGTGCCTTTACTACAATGCACAATAAAATCGGCCGTTGCGCCGTCGAACTTAAGCAGCTCAAAGCGAAAGATGCTTATTGGCCTGGCCTCGCGTGGTACGGTAATACCCTGTCTGGCATAACGGTATAATGGCTGGCCCTGATACTTTAGCGCTGAAAACATCGTCGGTACTTGCAAAATATCACCGCGAAACGTGGTTAACGCCTGTTCCAGTTCAGTCTGACTGAATTGCACCGGCTTTTCACTTATTACTTCGCCTTCTGCATCACTGGTGCTGGTACGCACGCCAAAAACCGCCGTTACCAGATAAGTTTTATCGGTGTCTAACAAGAACTGGCTAAACTTGGTGGCTTCACCAAAACAAATTGGCAGTAAGCCGGAAGCCATCGGGTCCAACGCACCGGTATGGCCGGCTTTTTGTGCCTGATAAAGCCAGCGTACCCGCTGTAAAATTCCGTTGCTACTAACTTCCAGCGGTTTGTCCAGCAGTAAGATGCCGTTAACAGCACGGGCGTTTTTCCGCGCCATTAGTTTATCGGCTCGTCACTATTGTTTACATCTGCAGCATCGTCAGCAGCAACATCATCCAGTGCCTGACCAGACTCCAGACGGCGCCGATCATCTTCGGCCCGCGCCGTGCTAACCAGTGTTGCCATGCGGATCCCTTCGTTTAATGACTCATCAAACACAAAGCGGATATGCGGTACGATACGCGCTTGAATACGCTTACCTATAAGGCTACGCACAAAGCCGGAGGCATCATTCAGGATCTTAAGGTTGTCTTCAACCTTTTCATCGGCCAGGCCTAAAAAGGTAACAAATACCTTAGCATGTGACAGGTCGCGTGACACTTCGACATCCGACACCGTGATCATACTGTGCAGACGCGGATCTTTAATTTCGCGTTGCAGGATCACCGCCATTTCTTTTTTCATTTGCTGCGACAGTCTGTCGACGCGTGAGAATTCTTTCATAGCTCTATTTCCATTGTCTGTTGCAGACAAAACAGGGGCCCAAGGCCCCTGTTTTATTGTTACGTAGCCTGTTACAGGGTGCGTTCAACCTGTATTACTTCGAACACTTCGATTTGGTCGCCTTCGCGCACATCGTTGTAGTTCTTCACGCCGATACCACATTCGAAGCCGTTACGTACTTCGCTAACATCGTCTTTAAAGCGACGCAGCGATTCCAGTTCGCCTTCGAAAATCACCACGTTGTCACGCAATACGCGGATAGGTGCGTTACGTTTGATCACACCTTCCGTTACCATACAGCCGGCTACTGCGCCAAATTTAGGTGAACGGAATACATCACGCACCTGCGCCAGACCAATGATCTGCTGTTTAAACTCTGGTGCTAACATGCCGGTCATTGCAGCGCGAACTTCATCTAACAGCTCGTAAATGATGCCGTAGTAACGTAAGTCCAGGCCTTCGTCTTCTACCAGCTTACGTGCAGTGCCGTCGGCACGTACGTTAAAGCCGATCACAATTGCCGATGAAGCTGCAGCCAGAGTAACGTCGGTTTCAGTAATACCACCTACGCCACTGCCGACAATTTTCACTTTCACTTCGTCAGTTGACAGTTTCATCAGAGACTCAGTAATAGCTTCAACTGAACCTTGCACGTCCGCTTTAAGCACGATGTTCAACTCAGACACATCGCCCTCAGTCATGTTGGCAAACATATTTTCCAACTTAGACTTCTGCTGGCGAGCCAGTTTAATATCACGGAATTTACCCTGACGGTACAATGCTACTTCACGCGCTTTACGCTCGTCTTTAACCACTGTCACTTCGTCACCGGCTTGCGGTACGCCAGATAAACCTAAGATTTCTACCGGAATAGACGGGCCAGCAGTTTTTACTTCTTTACCGTTTTCGTCACGCATTGCCCGTACGCGGCCGTACTCAAAACCACAGAGTACAATCTCGCCTTGCTTTAACGTGCCTTCCTGTACCAGGATAGAGGCAACCGGGCCACGCCCTTTATCTAAGCGTGATTCAATAACCACACCACGAGCCAGACCTTGCTTCACCGCTTTTAGCTCAAGCAATTCAGACTGGTTCAGAATAGCTTCAAGTAAGTCGTCAATGCCCATGCCTGATTTCGCCGACACTGGCACAAACTGCACATCACCGCCCCACTCTTCAGAGATAACATCGTACTGAGACAGCTCGTTGCGCACGCGCTCCGGATCGGCTTCTGGCTTATCCATTTTGTTAACAGCAACCACTAACGGCACACCAGCTGCTTTAGCATGCTGAATCGCTTCTTTAGTTTGCGGCATTACACCATCATCGGCGGCAACAACCAGAATAACAATATCGGTAGCCTTAGCACCGCGGGCACGCATAGAAGTAAAGGCAGCGTGGCCAGGTGTATCGAGGAAAGTTACCATACCGCGATCAGTATCAACGTGGTAAGCACCGATATGCTGAGTAATACCGCCGGCTTCGCCTGCTGCTACCTTAGCTTTACGGATGTAGTCCAGTAACGAGGTTTTACCATGGTCAACATGGCCCATTACCGTAACAACCGGCGCACGTGGTTCAAGCTCACCTTCGCCCTGGCGATCAGACATTACTGCTTCTTCCAGCTCATTTTCTTTGGTAAGAGTAAACTTATGGCCCATCTCTTCACAAACAATAGCTGCCGTTTCCTGATCAATCACCTGATTAATGGTCGCCATGGCGCCCATTTTCATCATTGCCTTAATCACTTCAGAGGCTTTCACCGCCATCTTAGCGGCTAATTCTGCCACCGTAATGGTTTCACCAATTTTTACTTCGCGCTCAACAGGCTGGGCTGGCTTATTAAAGCCATGCTGCATGCTAGTAGGCGTTTTCTTCTTTTTGGCATGACGATTAGCGCGGTTAAACGCCTCTTTGTCATTAGCGTCGTCTTTCTTTTTGCCTTTAACAACAGGCGCTTTTTTACCAGTACCACGACGACCAGCGCGCTCTTCTTTAGCGTCTACTTCGTCTTCTGCTTGCTTAGCAAACTCGTTACTGGTCAGGTGATAGTCATCAGTGTCAGCTGGCTTGGCTTTTTCTTCCTGTGCCCAACGTTCACTGTTTTCTTCTGCTAATTTACGCGCAGCCTCTGCCTGCTTGGCAGCTTCTTCTTCCAGCTTACGCAGTGCTTCAGCTTCTTGCTGTTGACGAATACGATCGGCTTCTTTACGCGCTTCTTCTTTAGCTGCACGACGCGCGGCTTCTTCCGGATCATCTTTTAACAGCTGAGCCTGCTTGGCTTCTTCGCGACGTTTTGCTTCAACCGCTTTACGCTCAGCTTCTTCTTTCGCTTTAGCTGCAGCAATTTCTTTCGCTTTACGCTCAGCTTCTACGCGGGCTTGTTGCGCATCTGCATTAGCTTTTTCTTCAGCCAGGCGCGCGTCTTCCTGCGCTTTTAACGTTGCTTCATCAACCAATGGCTTTTTAACATAGGTTTTTTGCTTACGTACTTCTACCTGTATTTCACGGTTACGCCCTGCACCGCCAGACACACTAAGCGTGGTCTTTTCTTTACGCTTCAATGTTAACCGTGAAGGCTCCGCTGCTTTGCCGCCATGCTGAGCGCTTAAATGCTCCAGCAAGGACTTCTTCTCATCTTCACTGACTACCTGACCGGCTGTTTTACTGATACCGGCATCAGCGAATTGCTGCACTAACCGTTCAACAGTAGTACCGACATCACTGGCTAGCTTTTCTATAGTGACTTCTGCCATTTGTGTTGTTACCTCCGTTGACTACTTATTTTCTTCGCTAAACCAAACGATGTTACGGGCTGCCATAATCAAGTCGGCGGCTTGTTGTTCCGACATTGTGGCAATTTCCAATAAATCATCGACACCCAGCTCTGCCAGGTCGTCTAACGTTGTTACCCCTTTGCTGGCCAGTACATAGGCCATGTGGGTATCTAATCCTTCCAGCGCTAACAGCGCTTCGCTTGGCTGCGCGTCTTCCAGCGATTCTTCACTGGCCAGAGCGCGGGTGGTCAATACCGCTTTAGCACGACCACGCAGTTCTTCTACTGTCGCTTCGTCCAAACCATCGATGCTTAACAGCTCACTGATCGGGACATAAGCAATTTCTTCCAGTGTGGCAAAACCCTCGTCTACCAACACGTCGGCGAAATCTTCGTCAATTTCCAACGCATCAACAAATACCTGGCGTACCTTAGCGGTTTCTTCCTGATGTTTTTGTTTCATCGCCGACACTGACATCACGTTTAGCTCCCAGCCGGTAAGCTGACTAGCCAAACGCACGTTTTGACCGTTACGGCCAATTGCCATCGCAAGGTTGGCATCTTCTACCGCGATATCCATTGAATGGGCATCTTCATCAACGATGATAGAAGCCACTTCGGCCGGAGCCATGGCATTGATAACAAACTGGGCGTCGTTATCGTCATACAACACGATATCAACCCGCTCGCCAGCCAGCTCGTTAGAGACGGCCTGTACCCGAGAACCACGCATACCTACGCAAGCACCGACAGGGTCAATACGACGATCATTGCTCTTCACTGCGATTTTAGCGCGTGCACCCGGGTCACGGGCCGCACCACGCAGCTCAATCATTTCTTCGCCAATTTCCGGCACTTCAATACGGAACAATTCCAGCAGCATTTCAGGCCGCGAACGGCTTAAAAACAGCTGGGCGCCACGTGCTTCCGGTTTAACTTCAAACAATAAAGCGCGAATACGGTCGCCCGGGCGATAAGTTTCACGCGGTAACATTTCATCGCGGCCCAACATCGCTTCTGCATTGTTACCCAAGTCAACAATAATGCTGTCGCGGTTAGCTTTTTTAACCACACCGGTAACCAGCTCACCCACCTGGTCGATATAGGCTTCTACTACCTGAGAGCGCTCAGCTTCACGCACTTTTTGTACGATAACCTGTTTCGCCATTTGCGTAGTAATACGATCAAACTCGATAGAGTCAATTTGTTCTTCGTAGTAATCGCCAACCTGAACAGAAGGCTCATCATACTGCGCAGCAGATAATGTCATCTCGCGGTACGGATGTTCCTGCACCTGATCATCCGGAATAACCTGCCAGCGACGGAAGGTTTCGTAAGAGCCGGTTTTACGGTCAATGCTAACTCGAACTTCAATATCGCCTTCATTTTTCTTTTTAGTGGCTGCCGCCAACGCAAATTCAAGCGCCTGGAAGATTTTCTCCCGCGGTACTGATTTTTCGTTTGAAACCGCATCAACAACTAATAATATTTCTTTTGCCATTGTTTGTTGCCTCGCTTTGCCCCGATACCTTAAAAAACTGGTACCACGTTTGCTTTATCTACATTATCAATCAGCAAACAAAAGGGTTTGCCATCTACTTCCACTATCAACATATCGTCTTCAATAGCTGTTAGTACGCCTTTAAACTTACGCCGGCCATCTTGTGGAATAGCCAGTTTTACTTCAATTTTTTGCCCAACTACAGCAGCAAAATGCTCTGCGTTAAACAGTGGCCGAGCAAGGCCGGGTGACGACACCTCTAACAGGTACTCGTTAGTAATAGGATCTTCCACATCTAAAATAGCACTGACCTCACGGCTAACAGTGGCGCAGTCATCAACGTTAACGCCATCGGCGTGGTCAATATACAAACGCAATGTTGAATGACGACCAGCCTGTACCAGTTCCAGCCCCAATAATTCAAAGCCAACAGCTTCAACAGTGGGCAGCAATAGCTCTGTCAGTTTCTGTTCTTGCTTGTTCAACACGACCTCCGGAAAAGCTGCTTTGTCTGGTTTGTTATCATCAAAAGTGGCAACAGCAGCAAATAAAAAAAGGGCGTTTAGCCCAATACTGCGTAAATCTAAGTCTGCAGATACGAAAACGCCCCGAACTAGCGGGGCGAATGGGCATCCAATCAACTAACATATCGCCAATGTTAATTGAAATTCTAATCACTTCATCAGAAGTTGGTTGCGGGAGCCGGATTTCAGACCTTCGCCCTGCAGTTATAAAGAGGAGCCCGTAGGGGACTACCTATAACTACTTAACCATTAGATTTGGTTGCGGGAGCCGGATTTGAACCGACGACCTTCGGGTTATGAGCCCGACGAGCTACCAGGCTGCTCCATCCCGCGTCCGTAATTGGCGCTTATTATATAGCGCTGACTGGTTTATCGCAAGCTTTGCCTTGGCTAACTATTGATATATTTGGTGCCGAGAGCGGGACTTGAACCCGCACGTCCGAAGACACTACCCCCTCAAGATAGCGTGTCTACCAATTTCACCACCTCGGCTAAATTAAGCGGATTAGTTACCTACAGGAATATCACTAACAGTGTCTTTTTTCTGTTCAACTTGTTCGGTAACAGGCACCGACAAATCTTGCCACTCGTCAACTTTTTTGCTTTGCCCGGCACTGTAGTTACCCAGTATGATGCTTATCACAAAAAACACTGTTGCCAATACTGTGGTTGTCTTAGTAAGGAAATTACCCGTACCAGACGAGCCAAACACTGTCGCTGAAGCACCTGCACCGAACGCAGCACCCATATCAGCACCTTTACCGTGCTGAATTAACACCAGGCCAATCAGCGCCAGTGCCACTAACAAATACACTACAATTAAAATCTCGTACATGCTTATTCCTTTGCACTGCTACAAATTTGCGCAAACTCTGCCGGTTTCAGGCTGGCACCGCCAACCAAAGCACCATCTATGTCAGCTTGAGCGAACAATGCAGCACAGTTCTCTGCATTAACACTGCCGCCATATAACAATTTAACCCCTACTGCCGCCTCGGCATCAAATTTTGCCATATGCTGACGGATAAAAGCGTGTGTTTGCTGAGCCTGCTCTGGTGTGGCAGATTCGCCGGTACCAATAGCCCAAACCGGCTCGTAAGCAATCACTGATTTCGCAAGTAATTCGGGCTGCGAAGCATACACTGCATCAAGTTGCCGTGCAATAACCTGCTGCGTTTTTTCTTGCTGGCGTTGCTCTTGCGTTTCACCAACACAGAGTATTGGCGTCAAACCTGATGCAACTGCGCGTGCCAGTTTTGCGGCAATGAGTTCATCTGATTCAGCGTTGAAGCTACGCCGCTCTGAGTGACCAACAATAACGAAGGTCGCTCCAGCTTCCAGTAACAATGTCGCGCTAAGTTCGCCGGTAAAAGCGCCACTGACTTCATGGCTCAGCGTCTGACCGCCCAGAGCAAAGTTCAATTGCGTATCAAAGCGACTCAACAAAGTCGCAGGCGGGCAAATCAGCACTTGTATCTGTTCAGTTACGGCACCAGCCAGCGCTGTTGTTATTTCCTCAACCAAAGCGGCCGAACCGTTCATTTTCCAGTTGGCGGCGATTAGTGGAGTGCGTTGCATACTGATGCTTCCTATTGTAAGTCCGGCGCGATATTAACTAACCACGCCGATGCAAACAAGTAAAAATGGCGCGACTGAACAATCAACTGGCTATTTTTACCGCAGCAGCTATGCGTTCTGCATATTGGCGCACCTGAGTTTCATCTTGCCCTTCTACCATTACACGAATTAATGGTTCGGTGCCGCTCTTGCGTATCAATACCCTGCCGCTACCATTTAACTCTGCTTCCACTTCGGCGATAACCTGTTTCACGTGCTGCTTTTCCAGTGGCGCGGTGCCTTTTTCAAATTTAACGTTAACCAGCACCTGCGGCAGTTTATGCATCCCCTGGCTAAACTGTGCCAGACTCATACCCGCTTCAATCATCGCTGTAAGCACTTGCAATGAGGCAATAATGCCATCACCAGTACAGGTGTGATCTAAATTCAACACATGGCCTGAGTTTTCCCCGCCGATACGCCAATTCTTTTCGCGCAGCAACTCCATGACGTAACGATCACCGACGGCACTGCGTGCAAACGGAATATCAAGTTCTTTTAACGCTAATTCCAGCCCCAGATTACTCATCAAGGTGCCCACCACACCCCCTTGCAGTTTGTTCTGCACTTTGGCCGCACGGGCAATAATGTAAACAATTTCATCACCGTCGATGACGCGGCCGTTGTGGTCTATCAGCATAACGCGGTCACCATCGCCATCGTAAGCAATACCTAAATCAGCTTTTTGCTCTACTACGGTTTTTTGCAATAACTCGGTATGCGTAGCACCACAATGGTCGTTAATATTAAAGCCATCCGGCGTGGCAGCAACAACAGTTACCGTAGCGCCCAGCTCTTTAAACACGGCTGGGGCTATGTGATAAGTCGCACCATGAGCACAATCTACAACAATATTCAGCCCTTTTAATGACATATGATTAGGTAAATGGCTCTTACAAAATTCAATATAACGCCCTGCAGCATCGTCAATGCGGGTGGCTTTGCCAAGTTTTTCTGACGGTTGGCACAGCATAGGTTGCTCTAGCTCATGCTCAATCGCCAGCTCTACTTCATCTGGCAACTTAGTACCGTCGGCAGAGAAAAATTTAATACCATTGTCATAGTAAGGATTATGTGAGGCACTAATGACAATACCCGCTTCAGCACGAAAGGTACGTGTTAAATAAGCAACCGCCGGTGTTGGCATCGGGCCCAGTAAGCGCACATCTATCCCAGCAGCTATCAGGCCAGCTTCCAGTGCGGTTTCCAATAAATAGCCTGAAATACGTGTATCCTTACCAATTAACACTTTACGCGTACCACGCTGCGACAACACCCGGCCAGCTGCCCAACCTAATTTCATCGCAAACTCCGGCGTGATAGGAAAGTCACCTACCCGGCCGCGTACACCGTCTGTGCCAAAATATTTTCTGCTCATCCTGCTACTCCATACTGCATCGCCATCACTACCTTGACGGCTTGCACGGTTTCTTTAACATCATGCACCCGAATAATGCGAGCGCCTTTCAAGGCTGCAATAGTAGCGCAGGCCAGACTGCCTGCCAAACGCTCGCTGACAGGAATATTGAATAATTGTCCAATCATAGATTTACGCGACATCCCAGCTAACAGCGGGTACCCCTGCTGAGCCATCCCGTCAAGCTGTGCCAGCAATTGATAGTTGTGGCTAAGGTTCTTACCAAAGCCAAAGCCCGGGTCAAGTATAATATGTTCTCTAAGAACACCGGCCTGTTCGCACTCGGTAGCACGCTGCAGTAAAAACTGCATAACTTCCTGCGCGACATGCTGATATTGTGGTGCTTCTTGCATAACACGCGGCGTGCCTTGCATATGCATTAAACAAACAGGCACTCTGGCAGCGGCCGCAACTTGCAATGCCCCATTTTCCTGCAATGCCCGCACGTCATTAATAATATCAGCGCCGGCAGCAATAGCTGCTGACATTACCATCGCTTTGCTGCTATCAACTGAGATCACGCAATCAAAGCGCTGACGAATAGCAGCAATAACCGGCACAACACGGTTTAACTCCTCCTGTACTCTGACATCTGCCGCGCCAGGCCGGGTTGATTCACCGCCGATGTCCAGAATAAGCGCGCCATCTTGCAACATTTGCTCAGCCTGATATAAAGCGGCATCAAGCTGGGTATATTGTCCACCATCAGAGAACGAGTCTGGGGTTACGTTTAAAATACCCATTACTACCGGTTGGGATAAGTCAAGTTGGCGCTGACGGGGTAAAGACAACAACATAAAAACTCCTGCGATGACAGGTAAAATACCACCACTAAAAATAAACCCCGGCAGAACCGGGGCTTTATTGACTGACTTGATCAGATGTTAGTGTAAATTGCCTTCACTAGGTTTGGTAGCCGTTACGCTCTCATCTTTGCTGGCTTTAGCATCCGGTTTATCATCTGAACCGTTTTTATCACGTGGCTCCCAGTTCTCTGGTTGACGCACTTCACGCCGGGCCATTAAATCATCGATTTGTTTTGCATCTATGGTTTCATATTTCATCAACGCATCTTTCATCGCGTGTAATATGTCCATGTTTTCTTCAATTAGTTGTTTCGCTCTGTCGTAGTTACGGTCAATAAACTGACGAATTTCCGCATCTATGGCTTTCACCGTATCTTCAGACATGTGCTTATTTTTGCTTACTGACCGGCCGAGGAAAACTTCGCCCTCTTCATCGGCATACAATAGCGGCCCTAGTTTCTCTGAGAATCCCCACTGGGTTACCATTTTACGCGCTAAGTCGGTGGCACGTTCAATGTCGTTCGATGCACCGGTAGTCACAGACTCAAAACCGTAGATCACCTCCTCTGCGATTCGACCACCGAATAATGAACTGATCATGCTTTCGAGCAGACGCTTACTGTGTGATACACGATCACGTTCCGGTAAGTACATAGTGACACCAAGTGCGCGTCCGCGAGGAATAATACTAACTTTGTAAACCGGATCATGGTCCGGAACCAGACGCCCCACAATAGCATGGCCGGCTTCGTGGTAAGCCGTCATCTCTTTTTCTTTCTCTGTCATCACCATTGAACGACGTTCAGCACCCATCATGATCTTGTCTTTGGCTTTTTCAAATTCATCCATCGACACTACACGCCTGTTACTACGGGCAGCAAATAATGCAGCTTCGTTTACCAGATTAGCTAGGTCTGCACCAGAAAAGCCGGGCGTGCCGCGTGCAATAACTGACGGCTCAACACCTTCAGCTAATGGTACTTTACGCATATGCACTTTAAGAATCTGCTCGCGACCTTTTACATCTGGTAAACCTACCACAACCTGACGATCAAAACGGCCTGGACGCAATAATGCGGGGTCCAGAACATCCGGGCGGTTAGTTGCTGCAATAACGATAATACCTTCGTTACCATCAAAGCCATCCATCTCAACCAGCATCTGGTTTAATGTTTGCTCACGCTCATCATGGCCACCGCCTAAACCAGCACCACGTTGGCGGCCAACTGCATCAATCTCGTCGATAAAGATAATACAAGGCGCGGCTTTTTTTGCCTGCTCAAACATGTCACGTACCCGCGAGGCACCAACACCGACGAACATTTCGACAAAATCAGACCCGGAAATAGTAAAAAACGGCACCTTGGCTTCACCAGCAATAGCTTTAGCCAGTAAGGTTTTACCAGTACCCGGTGGGCCCACCATCAAAATACCCTTAGGAATTTTACCGCCCAGTTTTTGAAAGCGTGATGGATCGCGCAAATAATCTACCAGCTCTGAAACTTCTTCCTTAGCTTCGTCACAACCTGCGACATCAGCAAAAGTCGTTTTAATCTGATCTTCACCCATCAGACGCGCTTTGCTCTTGCCGAATGACATGGCACCTTTGCCGCCACCGCCCTGCATCTGGCGCATAAAGAATATCCATACACCAATCAACAACAGCATTGGGAACCAGGAAATGAAAATGGTAGTAAGCCAACTACTTTCTTCCGGCTTGCTGCCATAAGAGCTGACTTCGTTTTTAATTAAGTCATCCAACAGCTTTTCATCATAGCCAGTTGGAATAACCGTTTCAAAACGCTCGCCACTGCGCTTCACACCAGTAATTACGCCAGTACGTTCCACTTTAACTTCGCGGATCTGGCCCTGATTTACCTCTTTGATAAACTGGGTGTAACTGGTTTGTCGATCGGCGCTTTCACCGGGACCAAAGCTGTTGAACACCGACATTAATACAACGGCGATCACTAACCAGACAATCAGATTCTTTGCCATGTCACTCAAGGTTATAACCTCTTCATACCGAAAATAAGATAAATATCCGTCTACTTTACTAGACTTTAAAGCCCATCGCCACGATATATGTCTCACTGGAACGGGCGCGGGACGAATCTGGCTTACGGATCTTCACAACACCAAAGGCCGCACGCACATCTTTTACATACTGTTCAAAGCCTTCACCCTGAAATACTTTGACCACAAAACTGCCATTTTGCTTCAACACTTTGTGACACATATCAAGCGCAAGCTCAACCAAATACATCGATCGTGCCTGATCAGTCGTGTCATTACCACTCATATTTGGCGCCATATCCGACAGTACTACATCTACGTTCTGACCACCAATCCGGCTCAGTAATGCTTCTAAAACGGCCTCATCACGAAAATCGCCTTGTAAAAAACTGACACCATTTATTGCGTCCATCGGCAAAATATCACAAGCGATAATAGTACCGTTGTCACCCACCTGGCCAACACAAAACTGTGACCAACTACCTGGTGCAGAGCCCAAATCAACTACTGTCATGCCAGTTTTTATCAGTTTGTCTTTCTGATTAATTTCTTCCAGCTTAAAAGCCGCGCGCGAACGCAGCCCGAGCTTTTGTGCTTTTTGCACAAAGTGATCATCAAAATGCTCTTTCAGCCAGCGGGTTGAACTGGCCGAGCGCTTTTTCTTGGTCATGCTGTCACTCTTGATTAGTGTTATGTGTTAGATGGCGCTACAATAACGCAAATTCAAGCGTTATCTGCGGAAATAAGTATTTTATGAGTTTAACTAACAAACAGAAACAATTTTTAAAAGCTAAAGCCCACGAGCTAAAACCGGTGGTGTTACTGGGTAGTAACGGCCTGACTGAAGGCGTCGTTGCCGAGATAGACAATGCACTTAACTTTCATGAATTAATTAAAGTGAAAGTACCAACCGAAGATCGCGAGCAAAAGGTTCTGATCATGGATGCGATTATTCGCGAAACTAAAGCTGATAAAGTGCAGGTTATCGGCAAAACTCTGGTGTTGTTCCGTCAGGGCGAGGATAAAAAAATCATCCTGCCACGCGGGTAATCGTCTGTTGATAATAAAAAAGCGCCTTTTGGCGCTTTTTTACGTTTAACATGGTTACAAATACTGCACTGCCGTGATCTCAAACTCTACCACGCCTTTTGGCGTGGTAATGTTAACCACATCATCCGCCACCTTACCGATTAAACCACGCGCGATAGGTGAATTAACCGAAATAAGGTTATTTTTTATATCGGCTTCATCGTCACCAACAATACGGTAAGTCACTTCTTCCTCTGAATCCAGATTCAGAATAGTCACAGTGCTACCGAAAATAACCTTACCGGTATTGGGTAACTTGCTGATATCAATAATCTGCGCATTAGACAGCTTGGCTTCAATATCCTGAATGCGGCCTTCACAGAACCCCTGTTGTTCACGGGCAGCGTGGTATTCCGCATTTTCTTTCAAATCGCCGTGTTCACGCGCAGTTGCAATGGCCTGGATAATCGCCGGCCGTTTCACTGATTTTAATTCATGCAGCTCAGCGCGCAAACGTTCTGCGCCCTGCACTGTCATCGGGATTGCACTCATCCGTTTACTCTCTTATGTAGTTCCTGCACTGATGCTACGCTGTCAAACGCGCTGGCGGCGTTTGATTTCACGGTAGCAAAGGCGGCATTTAACGTAGTGGTGTAGTTAGCTTTATATTGCAAGGCACCACGGCGTATTACTTTAGAATCTTCAATGGCTTGGCGACCATCAGTGGTATTAACAATATAGCTATATTCACTGTTTTTAATACGGTCCAGAATATGTGGCCGGCCTTCAGACACCTTGTTTACTGTACGGCAAACCACACCTGCAGCTTCCAGTGCCTTAGCGGTACCGCCTGTAGCATCCAGCTCAAAGCCTTTAACTACCATTAGTTTCGCCAGTTCAACTACGCGCACTTTATCGCTGTCACGCACCGAAAGCAAGGCACGGCCGCCGGTCGGAATTAAGGTACTGGCGCCTAACTGGCCTTTGGCGAACGCTTGCTCAAAGGTATCGCCCACGCCCATCACTTCACCGGTAGAACGCATCTCAGGGCCCAAAATAGGATCGACACCCGGGAATTTGTTGAACGGGATCACTACTTCTTTTACTGAGAAAAACGGCGGAATAATTTCTTTGGTAATACCTTGTGCAGCCAATGATTTGCCGGCCATACAACGCGCGCCCACTTTGGCAACTGCTACACCCGTTGCTTTAGACACAAACGGCACAGTGCGGGCAGCCCGCGGGTTTACTTCTATTAAATATACTTCGTTATCTTTTACCGCAAACTGGGTGTTCATCAGGCCCACTACGCCCAGTTCCAGCGCCAGCTTTTTAACTTGCTCACGCATCACATCCTGAATTTCTTTGCTCAGGCTGTGTGGTGGTAAAGAACAAGCGGAGTCACCGGAGTGCACGCCGGCTTGCTCAATGTGTTCCATAATGCCACCAATGACCACTTCCTTACCATCACAGATAGCGTCGATATCAACTTCAATCGCATCGTCAAGGAAGTTATCCAATAGCACCGGTGAGTCGTTCGATACACTTACCGCATCGGTCATATAACGACGTAGGTCTTGCTCGTCGTAAACGATTTCCATGGCACGGCCGCCCAGTACGTAAGACGGACGCACTACCATTGGGAAACCGATTTCCGGTGCCTTGGCAATGGCTTCTTCCATGCTGGTTACAGTGGCGTTTTTCGGCTGTTTTAAGCCCAAACGCTCAACTGCCTGTTGAAAACGCTCCCGGTCTTCCGCACGGTCAATGGCGTCCGGAGAAGTACCTATAATTGGCACCCCATTGGCTTCCAGAGCGCGGGCTAATTTCAGTGGCGTTTGACCACCGTATTGCACGATAACGCCTTTAGGCTGCTCTTTACGTACGATTTCAAGCACATCTTCCAGCGTAATGGGCTCGAAGTACAAACGGTCTGAAGTGTCGTAATCGGTGGACACCGTTTCAGGGTTACAGTTCACCATAATGGTTTCAAAGCCGTCTTCACGCAGCGCCAGTGACGCGTGCACACAGCAGTAATCGAATTCGATACCCTGACCTATACGGTTCGGGCCGCCGCCGATAATCATAATTTTATCGCGGTTGGTAGGAGCCGCTTCACACTCTTCATCATAGCTGCTGTACATATAAGCGGTATCAGAAGCAAATTCTGCCGCACAGGTATCTACCCGTTTGTAAACCGGATGAATATTGAAGCTGTAGCGCTTTTTACGCACTTCGTTTTCACTGACACCCAACACATCGGCGATACGTTTATCAGCAAAGCCTTTGCGTTTTAAGCGCTTTATCCGCGCTTCGTCCAGCGCAACAAAACCGTCTTTGCTAAGCGCCAGCTCTTCTTTTACCAGATCTTCAATTTGTACCAGGAACCAGCGGTCGATATTGGTTAAGCTGAAAATGTCATCCATGCTCATGCCAAGGCGGAACGCATCGGCAATGTACCAAATACGGTGTGAACCGGGCTCTTTTAATTCGCGGATAATTTTATCTTTGCTTTCCGGCAAGCTGATATCAATGACCGGATCAAGGCCGCAAACGCCAATTTCAAGGCTGCGCAGCGCTTTTTGTAACGATTCCTGCTGGTTACGGCCGATGGACATCACCTCACCCACCGACTTCATCTGGGTGGTTAAGCGATCATTGGCGCCGGCGAATTTTTCAAAGTTAAAGCGCGGTATCTTAGTTACCACGTAATCAATGCTGGGCTCAAACGACGCCGGGGTTTTACCGCCGGTAATATCGTTAGCCAGCTCATCCAGCGTATAACCAATCGCCAGCTTGGCAGCCACTTTAGCGATTGGAAAGCCGGTTGCTTTAGACGCCAGTGCAGATGAGCGCGACACGCGCGGGTTCATCTCGATAATAACCATGCGGCCATCAACCGGGTTGATACCAAACTGTACGTTCGAGCCACCGGTTTCCACACCTATTTCACGCAGCACCGCCAAAGAGGCATTACGCATGATTTGATATTCTTTGTCAGTCAGGGTTTGCGCCGGCGCTACAGTGATAGAGTCGCCGGTGTGCACACCCATAGGATCGAAGTTTTCAATGGCACAAACGATAATGCAGTTATCGTTTTTATCGCGCACCACTTCCATTTCGTATTCTTTCCAACCAATTAACGACTCGTCAATCAGCAATTCTTTGGTTGGAGATAAGTCCAGACCGCGGGTACAAATTTCTTCAAACTCTTCGCGGTTATACGCAATACCACCACCCGAGCCGCCCATAGTGAACGACGGCCGGATAATGCACGGAAAACCGATATCATCCAGCACCTGGTAAGCTTCGTCTAATGAGTGGGCAAAACCCGCGCGCGGACAAGCCAGGCCGATAGAGCGCATGGCTTTATCAAAACGACCACGGTCTTCAGCTTTGTCGATAGCATCGGCGGTGGCGCCTATCATCTCAACGTTATATTTCGCCAGTACGCCATGGCGTTCTAAATCCAGCGCACAGTTTAGCGCAGTCTGGCCGCCCATGGTGGGCAACACAGCACAAGGCCGCTCTTTTTCAATGATTTTTTCCACAACCTGCCAGTGGATCGGCTCGATGTAGGTGGCGTCGGCCATTTCCGGATCGGTCATAATGGTGGCCGGGTTAGAGTTCACCAGAATAACGCGGTAGCCTTCTTCTTTTAATGCTTTACAGGCCTGAGCGCCTGAGTAGTCAAATTCGCAGGCCTGGCCAATCACAATGGGGCCGGCGCCTAAAATCAGAATGCTGTTTAAATCTGTACGTTTTGGCATTGCAGTAACTCTCCGTAATTCTGTTCGCTTAGGCTTTGGCTTGTTGCATCAGCGCAATAAAGTGGTCAAACAGCTCTGACGCCTCATGCGGGCCCGGGCTGGCTTCAGGATGGCCCTGGAAGCTGAATGCCGGTTTATCGGTACGGTGTATGCCTTGTAACGTGCCGTCAAACAACGATTTATGGGTAGCGCGTAAATTAGCCGGTAAGCTCTCTTCATCAACAGCAAAGCCGTGATTCTGCGCAGTAATTAGTACCCGCTTAGTGTCGATGTTTTGCACCGGGTGGTTACCACCGTGGTGGCCATGGCCCATCTTCACTGTTTTAGCACCGCTGGCCAGCGCCAGTAACTGGTGACCTAAACAAATACCAAACAGCGGAATATCAGTTTCAAGGAAGCGTGTAATCGCCTCGATAGCGTAAGTGCAAGGTGCCGGGTCGCCCGGGCCATTGGATAAAAAGATGCCGTCCGGTTGCATGGCCAGTACTTCACTGGCCGGCGTTTGTGCCGGTACTACCGTCAGCTTGCAGCCGCGATCTGCCAACATACGCAGAATATTGCGTTTTACACCAAAGTCATAGGCTACCACATGAAACTGCTGCGGTGCTGCAGCACGATGGCCTTCGCCCAGCGCCCAGCTGCCTTCAGTCCACTGGTAAGCCTTTTTAACGGTAACTTCTTTCGCTAAGTCCATGCCTGACAAGCCCGGGAAGCCTTTGGCCAGTTGCAGGGCTTTGGCTTCGTCTGGGTTGTCGCCGGCGATAATGCAGCCATTTTGCGCACCTTTTTCGCGCAAAATGCGGGTTAACTTGCGGGTATCGATATCGGCGATGCCGAGAATATTATGTTGTGTTAAATACTGACTAAGAGAGAGTTGGTTACGGAAATTACTGGCAAGGAGTGGCAGGTCGCGGATGATCAGGCCTCTGGCCCAAATTTGTCCGGATTCTTCATCCTCGGTATTAGTACCGGTATTGCCAATGTGTGGATAAGTAAGAGTAACGATTTGTTCTGCGTATGAGGGATCAGTCAGTATTTCCTGATACCCGGTCATGGAAGTGTTAAACACCACTTCCCCTACAGAAACTCCTTCAGCGCCAATGGCTGTACCGCGAAATACGGTGCCGTCTTCCAGTACGAGCAGGGCGGACTTAGTCAAGATAACCTCCAAACAGCAAAAAACGGGCGAAAACCTGACACTGTTTTACAACCCGTTTTGACCCAAAATGTGATACCCGATTTGCCTTAGGCAAACCTGACTATTTTAGGCGATTGAAGGGCATTTAGCTATGCTTTTTTTGAATTTTATTACAAATGGCACCTTTAACCTGTTTTTAAGCTTAATAGCGCAAAAAGTTAGCTTAATTCTGCCAAACCTAACACTTGTTGCATAGAATAAAGTCCTGGCTGTTTATTTTGCAACCACAGAGCAGCACGCAGTGCGCCTTGGGCAAAGGTGTTACGGCTGGATGCTTTGTGAGTAATTTCCAGCCTTTCGCCTAAATCGGCAAATAAGGCGGTGTGGTCGCCAATAATGTCACCGCCACGTACGGTAGCAAAGCCTATAGTTTGCTGCTCACGCTCGCCGGTAATGCCCTCACGGCCATATACAGCAACCTTCGCTAAATCACGGCCCAGCGCTTTAGCAATACTGGTACCGATAGCCATGGCCGTGCCCGACGGCGCATCTTTTTTAAAGCGGTGATGCGCTTCAATAATTTCAATATCCGCCGTTTGCCCCATCACTTTGGCGGTAGTTTGTACCAAGTACAGCAACAGGTTTACGCCCACGCTCATATTCGGCGCCCAGACAATCGGAATATGCTGACTAGCTTGTTGAACTTGCTGGTATTGCGCATCGGTTAAGCCGGTAACACCTATTACCATGGCTTTTTTCGCCGCTACCGCCAACGACAAGTGCGTCAGCATGGCATCCGGCATGGTGAAATCAATCCAGATATCGGCGTTGTTTATGCTGTCGCTGCCGGTAATGCTAAGTGGCAGGCCCAATTTACCGACACCGGCCAGTTCACCGGCGTCAACGCCGACAAGATCAGAACCGGCACGCACAGTAGCCGCAGTAAGATTTAGCTGCTGTTCTTTAGCAACAGTAATTAACGCACGGCCCATGCGGCCGTTAGCGCCAAAAATTCCGATAGATGGCATACAAAAGCTCTGCATAAAAATAACAATGGCGGCTATTAGAGCAAAAGCCGCCCGTAGGGGGAAGTAAAATAGCCATCTTTACAGCTAAAAATCAGCAAGGCAGCAGTAAACTGTGTCAGGCGCTGTCGCCACGTAACAACCTTACTTGCCGCTCCAGTTCCGCCGCACTGGCTTGCGGTGGCGACACAGACGGGCTTGCTATTAGCTGCACTTTCGACCAAAAACGGCCTTTAAACTTAAAGGCGCCATTACCATGATGGCTGAAGAACGAGCCCCACAAGCCCTGTAATGCCATTGGCACTACCGGCACCGGTGTCTCAACCAGAATGCGTTCAACGCCGGGCCGAAAGCTGTCAATCTCACCGTCTTTGGTTAAGCGCCCTTCTGGGAAGATGCACACCAGATTACCCTGCTCAAGCTCACGCTTAATAGCCGCAAAAGCCGCTTCATACACCGCTTCATTTTTCTGCTTTGAGCAAATAGGAATGGTGCGCGCCGCTTTAAACAGCCAATTGGCTACCGGCAAATCATATATCGCCTTCTCCATCACAAAACGCACCGGCCGGCGCACTGCACCGGCAATCAGCAACGCATCGACATAGCTTACATGGTTAGCGACCAACACCGCTGCGCCATCGTCCGGAATATGTTCCAGCCCTTTGCTGCGCACTCTGTACATAGTATGACTTAGCAGATAAATAACAAACCGCAGGGCAAACTCCGGCACCTGACTGTATACATACAACGCCACCACCGCATTCATGATTGCCAGGATTAAAAAATACTCCGGTATCGCTAAATCAAGCAGCGTTAAAAACACGATACCGGCAATCGCGCTTACCACCATAAACAGCGCATTAAAGATATTATTAGCGGCAATCACCCGCGCCCGTTGCTGTGGCTCCGCACGCTGTTGTAACAATGCATACAGCGGCACAATAAATAAGCCGCCAAATACGCCGATTAATATCAGATCTATCAGCACCCACCAGCCAAATGCCGTGGCTAAAAACTGAGGCAGGTTAAGCAGCTCTGCCGGAAGTGCTGCCGGGCTGCTGAAAAACAAACTGACGCCAAACACCGTTAAGCCAGCAGAGCCAATCGGTACTATGCCAAGCTCTACTCTGTCGCCGGATAAACGCTCACACAGCATAGAGCCGATACCCACACCAACGGAAAATGCCACCAACAGCGCCGTTACCACAGTGTTGTTACCACCGAGCACAGTCTTGGTAAAATTGGGAAACTGGGTTAAGTAGCTGGCGCCCAAAAACCAAAACCAGCTAATGGCCATAATAGATAAATACAAGGTACGGTTGGCGTAACTAATGCTGATAGTCGCCTTAGTTTGTTGCCAGGGGGCAAAGCGAAAATTATCGGCGTTGTGCACTTCGCCCACGGCCGGAATATGCCGGCTTATCAGATAACCCAGCACAGAAAACAGCAATACTACGCCAGCAATCCACAGCAGCGCATCAGCTAGCCCGACCAATAAACCACCGGTAATGGTGCCGAGTAAAATAGCCACAAAGGTGCCCATTTCAACCCAGGCATTGCCGGCCAGCAGCTCTTTATCGGTTAACAGCTGCGGTAAAATAGCGTATTTTACCGGGCCAAAAAACGCCGACTGGCTACCCATTAAAAACAGCAACCCCAGCAACATCAGATACTGCTGAAAATAAAACGCCAGGCCAGCCAACAGCATCAGACCGATTTCCAGCAGCTTTAATGCGCGGATCAGTTTGGTTTTACACACTGCATCAGCCAGGGTGCCGGCAGTAGCCGAAAACAATAAAAACGGCAGAATAAACAAGCCGGCAGCCAGGTTCATGGTTAAATCGGTATCCCACGGCAACGCATTCGCCGCAGTAAAGGCCAACATTAACATCAGTGCATTTTTAAACACGTTGTCATTAAAAGCGCCGCTGGCCTGAGTAAGAAAAAATGGCAAAAAACGTTTACTGCTGATTAAGCGCTGTTGCGACATAGTCACTCCATCGGAAAAACAGATACTAATAAATAGGTTGCCAGCATAATCAACTCAGGTAGCTTATACCAGAGCAGAAAACCGGCTGATGAAATTGACAAGCCGTCTAGCCATCTATATATTGCGCAACCATTGCGGCTGTCGCGCAGCCGGGGCTTTTATAAGGTATAAGCTATGAACGATATTACGCAGGCGCCAGTGGGTGCCAGGCGCTCGTTATTACCATTACTGTTTTTTGTCTCGCTGTTTCTCGGCACCGGCTTGTATTTGCAAAGCCAGGGGGTGGCCTATGCGTTTTATCAGCTACCTGGCCATGTTGCCATTATTCCGGCGTTGATCCTGGCTATTTTGCTGCATAAAGCGCCGTTGCAGCAGTCAATTGACGTGATGATAAAAGGCGCCGGTAATAGCAACATTATTACCATGTGTATTATCTACTTGCTGGCTGGCGCCTTTGCCAGTGTTGCTACCGCTACCGGCGGTGTCGATGCCGCGGTCAATGCCGGCTTAAGCCTGGTGCCCGCGGCATGGGTATTGCCTGGCTTATTTATCATTGCAGCGCTAGTATCTACGGCTATGGGCACGTCTATGGGCACCATAGGCGCCTTAGCGCCTATTGCCGTCGGTCTGGCTAATCAGGCAGGGCTGGATCAGGCATTAGTGGCAGGTGTACTGCTCAGTGGCGCCATGTTCGGTGATAACTTATCTATTATCTCAGATACTACCATTGCCTCTACCCGTACCCAGGGCGCACAGATGGCAGACAAATTTCGCGAAAACATCAAAATTGCCCTGCCGGCTGCCGGATTAACATTGCTGTTGTATGTGTTGCTGGCGACTGAAGGCGCACCGGTTACCATTGAGCAGGTAAACTGGAGCGGCGTACTGCCTTATGCAGCTATTTTGCTGCTGGCTGTTGCTGGATTAAATGTGTTTGTGGTGCTGCTGCTAGGCATAGTGCTAACCGCTGTACAGGGGGCTTTATTTGCCGACTATGCCATTGCAAATTTGGGTAAAGACATCGCCAGTGGTTTTGCCAGCGTGCAGGAGATATTTCTGCTTGCCATGCTGGTAAGTGCATTAAGTGAATTTATTAAGCAACAAGGTGGTTTACAGTGGATCGCGGGTAAAATTCAGCAGTTTGCTAATGGCCTGAAACTGGCAGGCAACAAAGCCCAACAACTTGCGATAGCGGCACTGGCGTTTAGCAGCAACCTGTGTATTGCTAATAATACTGTGGCAATAGTATTAACCGGTGACGTAGCCAAAACACTGGCACAGCAGCATCACATTGCGCCGCGGCGCAGTGCAAGCTTGCTGGATATTTTTGCCTGTATCAGCCAGGGGTTAGTGCCTTATGGTGCTCAGGCGCTGCTGCTCGGCGCCAGCTTTGGCATATCGCCATGGCAGGTGGTAACACAAAGCTATTACTGTCTGATATTGCTGCTGGTCGCTATTACAATCATTATCACCCGACCTAGCCGCTATAAGTAACACAGGCGGTATATAGCCTTAACGCCTGAGCAAAGATAACGGTTTAGCCAGCATATGGTACAGTAAAACAGACCAGCGCATTTTCAGACGGTGCCCTCTGATAAACCAAAGCGCTTTACACACTGCTGGCAACACACCGTTATCTTGCAAAGTTGAAATGAAACAGCGACAAAGCAGACGTTGCGGTGCTGCTACAGCAGCCTGCTTCAGGTAATCTGTGGCTGAGTCAGATGGGAAGAGCTGTGTCAAAACATAAATCACATTTGTCACAGCTTGTGCTGCCCCTATTTTTATCGCCTGTTCTGATAGAGACACCAGTAAGCCCTGCTCAGCCAACATACTAAATTGATCATTAAGATCAATAATGTCTTTTAGACTGCGATGCGTTTCTTCCTGCCAGAACAAATGCACAGCAGCATGGACAAACAGATGCTCTGGGCACGGTGCTTTGAAGCCTGAACCTGGAATAGCAACAGCCTGTTCAAATAAGGTTGAGATATTCAGTTGCCTGGCCGAAGCTGGCGGGAAAATATGGTGGTGTAAGTCAATCACACTGTCCCGCTCAAAGTGGTGTAAGGGTGGCTGCTGATGCGACCAGCGTAGGTAATACTGTCGGTCATACTCCGCCATTTCGGGCTCATAGAAACCACAAAAAAACAGCTTGTTTTTAACGCTGGCAACAGACCCAACTGGTACCAGTATGTCAATGTCAGAAAACAGCCTGCCATGACTCACCGGTAACGCCAAAGCCCGGTATGCTGCACCTTTAAGCAATAAACAGGGGCAATCAAGTTGTTGTAGCATGGGCTCAAGTTGCTGTAACTCATAAAACAGCGAATGCTGTTGTTTGGCAGCATATTTTGCCCCTGATTGCAGCTGGCGGCGAACCTGAAACGGAGCCTGCTCGAGCTGGCCGCTTTGCTGTAGTTTAAAATAAGCTTTTGCCAACAAGCCATGTTTACGTAGTTCTGCCAACAACCCGGTCCAATCAGCCGCTGAGGCTTGTTTGCAATAATGGCCAGGCGCTTGAAAGAACGTCAGCAGCTGTGATGTCACTTTAACTGCTCCAACAATGAAAGCATTTCGTCGGTATCGGCGTACTGTAATTGCATGAGTTTTACACTGCGTACTAGGCGGCTAAGTGCTTTAAACCCTTCAGCACCCAACACAGAATAGTTAAAGGAGTTCTGTATCAAACGCAATATACCCTGCTCAACGGCAATTGGCTCAAACACAGTATGCGGCAATGTACTGCTGTATTGCGGAAATATAATATGGCTGGCATAACAAGGTGTATTGTCACCCCGCCAACTAGCCTCGGAGGGTAACAGATAACCAACAGTCCCCTTAATTGTATTTTTAATTTGCAGTCGTAATGGCGCATCAGGATAGCGCTGAGCAACAACACTAAGCGATTGATTTTTTAAACTAACAGGCCGAACGCAGGGTACAATCATTCCCGTTTCGATATCCACCAGGCAGCATTCGTCAGACAATAAACGCCAACCCTGCAACATTAATATGGCACTTAGGGTACTTTTTCCGGAACCAGGTTCAGCCGGAAACACCAGGGTTAAATCGCCCTTTTGCACCACGGCAGCATGAAAAGACAGATAATAATGCTGAAAAGAAGCAACACTCCAGTTAAACGCCCATTCGAAAATCGCCGGTAAATGCGCTTGCTCCGCCATACGAAAATGCTCAGAAGCCGAGCCAACCAAATAATCTCCAACCAGACCAGCCCAACGGCGTTTTACATGGAGGTCAAAATCATAAACAAAGTTAGCGTTAATGGGGCCAAAGACATCTGCCGGATATAGTTGTTTTATCGCTTCATATAAATAACGCGAAGAATTAGTGACTGCGACGGAGAATGGCTGGCAATGAATAGCAAAGTTAAAAGCACTCATTCTGCGGGTTCAGTGCTCTTTAATACATCAGCTTTAGCAGCCAAGGTAGTATCATGGCTTACTGGATCGAACAACAATACATAGGTTGTCGCAATATCCTTATTGACAACATCGAACTCGCTATGGATATAACCAGCAGCTGCGGTATCACACCACAGCAACCAGTCGGCATAGCTTGAAGTTACATCAGGACACATCGAGTTTAATAACTGCAAAGTTAACAAAGCCAAATCAATAGTTTAAATACAGCTTAATACCCATTTACATAGAAAGCTACTAACCTGATTAAGTCTGTTCTGGCTTGGCCACTTGCATTCTTATAGGCTGATACAAAATCACCAGGTAAAGGGAATTCCCCAACCCTGTGTACTACCTTTTCCATATACAATGCATACAGAAAACAGTAACTGATGTTGCGTTCAAAATTGCTAGGGGCGTCGTTGATACATCTACTCAGTTTTCTGGTTCTACTGCCGCCAAATACGTCATTAAACCTGGTGTCCTGATGTATCTCTGTGCCATTAAACTTGTGCACAGTATGCGAGGTTTTTTTAAAACAACCATAAGGACTACCGAAATAATCAACATCACATATTTTATGTGATATGTGCTCTTTGCATTTTTTTCCGCTTTGCGCGGTCATAGACGCAATTTGTGACGCTGTCGCACTTAACCCGCAGTTTAAAGTATCCGAGCCCCAAGTTGCACGACTTTTAAATGACATCAACAGCGGCACACTGGCAAAACCCGCTTTAACTAAGAAGTCTCTGCGGCTGCCACTATCCTGTTTTATTTCCTTATTGTCATCCATTTCCATAGCAGTTTCCCAAAGCAAATAATGTAGTAACTAATTACAGTTTGCCTAATGCAAAAATCGCTCCATCAAAGCAAGCTAATGATTTAGAGCAATATTTAATATTGCAATAAAGGTCAAAATTCTATTTTGTAAAAAAAACTGACGATTACAGGCTACATCTTGGTAATGCAGACGCGGCTTTTCGCTCGTTATACAGCTTCATGGCAGCGGGCATTTCCTCACGCAATTCTTTTATCCGCGTTTGCGGTAACGGGTGGGTAGACATAAACTCTGGTGTGCCGCCCCCGCCCAATGCCGCCATATTTTGCCATAGATTAACCGCCTGACGAGGCTCAAAACCGGCTTTAGCCATTAGCTCCAGGCCAATAATATCTGATTCTGTTTCATGTGCCCGGCTAAAGGGCAAGGCTACACCCAGTTGCGCCCCTAACCCAAAGGCTGCCATTAACTCTTGCTGATATTTAACGCCATAAGCTTTCATACCTGCATCACCCAATGACAGTATCGTTTGTATACCCTGGTTAGTGGATAAACGTTCGTTACTATGGCCGGCAATAACATGGGCAATTTCATGGCCTATTACCGCAGCCAACTGGTGCTGATTTTCAGCCACCTTTAACAACCCGGTATACACGCCAATTTTGCCACCTGGTAAGGCAAAAGCATTGACCTGGTCGGCATCAAACACCACAATTTCCCAGCTTTGCGCCCTGGTACTATCAGGTGTTACGGCCAATAGCGTATTGGCTACACATTTTACATAGCTGTTGATTTTCACATCGGTTGAAATTGCTGTTTCTGCTTTCATGGCGTCAAATGTCTGAGCACCCATTTTGCTAAGTTGAGTGTCATTAAACAGCATAATCTGACGCCGCCCCGTCGGTGATTGCGCACAAGCAACCATCAGCAAAATACAGGTACTGGTAACAAACAACTTCTTCAACATCAATATATCCTTATTTTTTGCACAGGCAGCAAGCTGGTTTAGATTTTATTGTATCTGCTGAAAAACAAAAAACCACCCGCAGGTGGTTTTTCATTAGCTTTTAGCTGGTTAAATCATCAAAGAACTTCTTCACACCATCAAAGAAGCCTTTCGATTTTGGCCGGTGTTTGGCCTCACCGTCACCCGCCATGCTGTCATCCAGTTGGCGCAGTAAGTCTTTTTGTTTGTCGCTTAAATTCACCGGCGTTTCGATCACCACCTTACACACCAGATCACCTACGCCACCACCCCTTACCGACTGCACACCTTTACCGCGTAAGCGGAACATTTTGTCGGTTTGTGTCTCGGCCGGTATTTTTAGCTTAACGCGACCGTCCAGTGTCGGTACATCAATTTCACCACCCAAGGCAGCTGTAGTGAAACTCAGCGGCACATCGCAGTACAGATTGTTGCCGTCGCGCACAAAAATCGGGTGCTCTTTCACATGAACCTGTACATACAGATCACCGGCCGGTGCACCGTGCATACCCGCTTCACCTTCACCGGTTAAGCGGATGCGATCGCCAGTATCAACACCAGCAGGAATTTTCACCGATAGCGTTTTGGTTTTTTCTACGCGGCCTTCGCCATGACACTTAGTGCAGGGATCAGGAATAATTTTGCCACGGCCATTACAGGTTGGGCAGGTTTGCTGTACCGCAAAAAAGCCCTGACGCATCGTGACCTGGCCAGCACCATGACAAGTACCACAACTCTTGGCTGAAGTGCCTTTCTTGGCACCCGAGCCATCACAGCTGTCACAACTGACCATCGTCGGCACTTTAATATCAACCGACTTACCGCGAACCGCTTCTTCCAGGCTTAGCTCGAGGTTGTAGCGTAAATCTGAGCCACGCTGTGCGCGTGATTGGCCACGCCGGCCACCGCCGCCGAAGATATCACCAAACACATCGCCAAAAATATCGCCAAAATCTGCACCGCCAGCACCACCGCCACCACGGTTCGGATCTACACCGGCATGGCCATAACGGTCGTAGGCAGCCCGCTTTTGATCATCCGATAAAACCTCATAGGCTTCCTGGACTTCTTTAAACTTCTCTTCCATAGCTTTATCACCCTGAGTACGGTCAGGGTGAAATTTCATGGCGAGGCGTTTATAAGCCTTTTTGATGTCTTTATCGTCGGCGCCTTTGGCGACACCTAATACTTCATAATAGTCACGCTTGGACATAGTTCCCGCTCAGTAAATGTCTTAATGCCAAAGGGCTGGCACCTGGCCAGCCCTTATACTTCAGCCAGATTACTTCTTGTCGTCTTTCACTTCTTCAAACTCAGCATCGACTACATCGTCGTTGCCATCAGCTTGCTGGCCCGCATCGCCGCCACCTTGCTGGGTTTTGGCCTGTGAGGCTTCCATCAGCTTCTGTGACGCCTGGATCAGGGCTTGTGACTTCTCGTCAATCGCCGCCTTGTCGCTGCCTTTAAGAACAGCTTCCAGCTCTTTGATTGCCGTTTCAATCGCTTCTTTGTCATTGGCCGCTAACGCATCACCCACTTCTTCCAGCTGTTTACGGGTAGCATGTACCATCGCATCAGCCTGGTTACGGGTTTGTACCAGCTCTTCAAACTTTTTATCGTCTTCAGCATGGGCTTCAGCATCACGTACCATGGCCTGAATTTCTTCATCGGTTAAGCCTGAGTTGGCTTTGATAGTGATCTTCTGCTCTTTGCCGGTGTCTTTATCTTTAGCAGACACATGCAAAATACCGTCGGCGTCTAAATCGAATACCACTTCAATTTGTGGCTCGCCACGACGACCACCACGGATACCTTCTAAGTTAAACTGGCCCAGTGACTTGTTGTCAGAGGCGCGCTTACGCTCGCCCTGTAGCACGTGGATCGTTACCGCCGACTGGTTGTCTTCTGCTGTTGAGAACACCTGCGATTTCTTGGTTGGGATCGTAGTGTTTTTCTCAATCAGCGCCGTCATTACGCTGCCCATGGTTTCAATACCCAGTGACAGTGGCGTAACGTCAAGCAGCAATACGTCTTTAACATCACCTGACAGTACCGCGCCCTGAATGGCCGCACCTACTGCTACTGCCTCGTCCGGGTTTACGTCTTTACGTGGCTCTTTGCCAAAGAAAGCGGTTACCGCTTCCTGTACTTTTGGCATCCGCGTTTGGCCGCCAACCAGGATGATGTCGTTAATTTCACCCACGCTTAAATCAGCGTCTTTCAGCGCTTGCTTCAGCGGCTCAATAGTGCGCTGAATTAAGTCTTCAACTAAAGATTCCAGCTTGGCACGGGTTACTTTGATGTTCAGGTGTTTCGGGCCTGAGGCATCAGCTGTAATGTACGGCAGGTTCACTTCAGTTTGTGACGCTGACGACAGCTCAATCTTGGCTTTTTCTGCAGACTCTTTTAAGCGCTGCATCGCCAATGGGTCGTTACGCAGGTCAATGCCCTGCTCTTTCTTGAATTCTTCAACCAAATAGTTGATTAAACGGTTATCAAAGTCTTCACCACCTAAGTGAGTATCACCGTTAGTGGCTAATACTTCAAAAGTTTGCTCGCCGTCTACATCGTCAATTTCAATGATAGAGATATCGAAAGTACCGCCACCTAAGTCATATACTGCAACCTTGGTGTCGCCTTTCTTTTTATCCATACCATAGGCCAGTGCCGCAGCAGTTGGCTCGTTGATAATACGTTTTACATCTAAGCCAGCGATACGGCCAGCATCTTTAGTGGCCTGACGCTGCGCATCGTTAAAGTATGCAGGTACGGTAATTACCGCCGCCGTTACCGCTTCGCCTAAGAAGTCTTCGGCGGTTTTCTTCATCTTTTTCAGCACTTCAGCTGAAATTTGCGGTGCCGCTAGTTTTTTACCTTTGACTTCAACCCAGGCATCGCCATTGTCTGCTTTTACGATAGCGTAAGGCATAATTTTGATGTCGCGTTGTACTTCTTCGTCTTCAAAGCGACGACCGATTAAACGCTTAATGGCGAACAAGGTGTTTTTTGGGTTAGTCACAGCCTGACGTTTTGCCGGCTGGCCCACTAATACTTCGCCGTCTTCAGCATAAGCAATAATAGAGGGCGTAGTACGGGTACCTTCAGCGTTTTCTAATACGCGAGGTTTGTCGCCGTCTAATACTGCTACACAAGAGTTGGTTGTACCCAAGTCAATACCGATGATTCTACCCATAACTACACTCCACTTAATATTCTGAACAATCACAAATTGCGTTGAGCGATTAATGGGGATTAGCCCTGATCCATTCAAGGTTATTCAATTAAAATTTTTGCCAACCGGGAACTTTTTGCTGCTTTGCCGCGTATTTTACGCCGATGTTCGCCAATAACGGTTAACTTATCCGGTGTTACCTGCCTATAATAGCCGCCATCTGTAGCCTTAATTTTGAGGGTGTTTTTATGCCATTACTCGACAGTTTCACCGTAGACCATACCATTATGAAAGCCCCGGCTGTACGCGTGGCAAAAAAGATGAATACACCCAAAGGCGATGCCATCACGGTATTTGATTTGCGTTTTTGCGTGCCGAATGAAGAAATTCTGTCGGAAAAAGGCATCCATACGCTGGAGCATTTATTTGCCGGCTTTATGCGCGACCATTTAAACGGTAATGATGTTGAAATTATCGACATATCACCAATGGGCTGTCGCACCGGTTTTTACATGAGCTTAATTGGCACGCCAGACGAGCAACGTGTTGCTAAAGCCTGGCAAGCAGCAATGGACGATGTTTTGCACGTGGCCAACCAGGGCGACATTCCTGAGCTGAATATTTATCAGTGCGGCACCGCGCAAATGCACTCGCTGGACGAAGCTAAGCAGATTGCCAAGAATATTCTTGACCGCGGTGTCGGTGTAAACCGCAATGACGAGCTGGCCTTGCCGGCTGAAATTTTAAACACCCTGTAAGCCACTCAAAATCGCCCTGATATTTGCCCGTATAGCAAAATTGCATGTGCTAGCGGGCTTTTGTATTAGCATACCTGGTTACGCCCTGCTCGCTTAGCTTGATACAACGCTTTATCGGCGGCTTCAATCATTTGCCCGGCACTGCTAAAATGACTCTCTTCGCTGCTTATGACACCAGCAGAAAAGGTACAGTTAAAGTGCTTACCACTGGCAGTAAAAGTTAGCTGCCGAAACGCATCTAAAATTTGCTGGGTTAGCGTTGCAGCCTGCTGTCGCGTGCACGATGGCAACACCAACATAAATTCTTCGCCGCCATAGCGCCCTGCCTTGTCGGTTTTACGAATACGCTTACGCAGTAATGTCGCTAATGCCGTAATCACCATATCGCCTGTCGCATGACCATAGGTATCATTAACGCCTTTAAAGTGATCAATATCAACCATCACCACACTAAACGGCTTACCATAACGCTGGCTATTTTCATACTCCAGCTCTGCGACTTCTTTAATCGCACTGTGTTTTATCAAAGCGGTCAGGCTGTCTTTTTCTATCAAATTCTTTAATTGCATGCTGCGTTTTAATCGGGTTTTTATTGCCTGCACCAATTGCGCATCATCAATCGGCTTGGTTAAAAAATCGTCTGCGCCATAAGCCATCGCGCTAAGTTGCAGCGTTTTGTTTATCTCCGAGGATAAAAACACGATGGGTAAACGCTTCAATGAAGGGTACTGACGAATTATGCCTGCCAACTCAGCACCGGAATATTCAGGCATATACATGTCCATCAGCAATATGTCGGGTTGAAAATCAATTACCTCACAGACAATTTGACGCACGCTGCCAATAATGTGTGTCTTTATGCCTGCGCTTTTAAGCACTAAAGCATAGTGCTGGGCTAACAGCTTATCGTCATCAACGATAAACACCCTGCCTTGGCGCCTGGTACCGTTTTCCATCAAATCACTAATGGCTGAAACCATATTAGGCACATCCAGCGGCGAGACGAAAAATGCTTCAGCCCTTTGCTGGGCAGCTTTTACACGTAAATCAAAGTCGTCTTTCTCAGAAAAAACTAACAAATGAGAGCCATGCTGCTTTAACTGCTTTAACAATAACGTCTGGTCAAACAGCGGCGCGCCTTGTTCGGTGTTAATTGCCGCCAACAACACCGCGGGCGCTGCGCTTTGCAATCGTTTAAGGCAGCTGGAAAAGTCAGTAAAACACTCAACGTTATGACCAAACGCATGTAACTGACGCGATAGGTCGTCCGTTAAAGATTCATAAGGCAACAATAACCAGACGGAATCAGAGTGATGTAATGTGGTGTTATTTTCTACCTCTGCTTTACCGTCTCCCTGCAGGGCGTGCTTTACCGCGGTATCAAATTCCAATAGGGCCTGGCGCAAAGCAGGTAAAGCTTGCAGACGTTCATCACCCACTTTGCTGCTAAGCTCTTTGGCAAGTTGCTCAATATGTCGGGCATGACTGCCCAGCACTGCATAACCAAAGGTGCCACAAGCACCAGCCAGCTTATGTGCCTCAGCGACAACAATAGCGAGATCACTTTGCAATGGCTGTTCGGCTAAAGACAGCATATTAGCCGACCGCTCAGCTAAGCCCGACTCAAACCTTAAACGCAGTGAACTAAAAGCGGCAGACAAATCGGCCCTTGATCTAGTACTACTCACCCATTTTCTCCCTTGAATGATTAGCCTCTGGCAAACTAACTACAAAGCGGGTGCCAACCCCAAGCTGCGAACTAAAGCTGATCTCTCCTTGCATTTTCTGAACTAGCTCTTTGCAGATTGACAGCCCCAGACCGGTGCCGCCTTTCTTTCGCTGATTTGAGCCATCGGCCTGAGCAAAGCGCTCAAACACCCGATGCTGGAACTCGGGTGCGATACCCTCACCTTGGTCTAAAACAACAATTTCAACGCGCTGTTCATACTGCCGCGCAGTTAACCTAACCTCACCACCTGCAGGCGAAAACTTGACCGCATTAGACAATAAATTGGTCAGCACTTGCTGCAGGCGCAAAGCATCTGCTAATACCGTTGGGGCAGCTATTACATCTAACACTACACTCACATTGTGTTGAAATGCGAATGGCTGCAAATTTTCAACTGCTTGTGTCAGTTCGGGTAACAGTAGCACTGGCTTGATATCGAATGGCATTTTACCGGCAAGTAACTTTTCCATATCCAGCAAATCATTGATGAGATTTGCCAGTCGCTCACTATTGCTGCTTGCAAGACCGATTAAACGCTGCATCGCCTCAGGCACCTGCCCCAGCGTACCCGAATCAACTAAATTTAATGCACCTTTAATCGCCGTAAGCGGTGTGCGCAACTCATGGCTTACGGTAGAAATAAACTCATCTTTTAACTGTTGCAGTTTAATCCGTTCTGTCACATCCTGGATTGAACCGACCAACAGTTGCTGCGGATTTTCCTCTTGTGGCAGTAATCTTGCCAACTCATGCACCCAGCGAATGCTGCCGTCCGGGCGAATAATACGATGCACCACATCATGTAGTCCGCTTTCCAGCGCACGCTGCTCGCTGTCTGTTACCGCCTGTTTATCGTCAGGGTGCAGGGTGCTTTTAAATAACGCTACACTTGGCGTGATATTTTCATCAAAGCCAAAAATCTGATAAATCACCGGCGACCACCACAACTCACCGGTTTTTAGCGAGGCTTGCCAAAACCCCATCATGGCCGTTTCACTGGCCATATCCAACCGTTGCTGGCTTAATTGTAACTTTGCATTCACCCTTTCCAACTCAAGGTAATACTGTTTAACTTGGGTAATATCTTCAATGTAACCGTGCCACAACGTGCTACCGTCCGGCATTCGCTCAGGCGTGGCGCGGCCGGACAACCAAATAGGGGTTTCATTATCTAAGTAAAACCGGTATTGATGTTGCCAAATAGATAACGCTTCTGCAGACTGTCGGATGCTTTCAGACAGGGGTTCAATATCATCCGGATGGATTTTTGCAAAAAGAAAATTGGCATCAATAATAACTTCTTCGGGTAACACACCATATATTTTTTCAATACCCTCACTGGCAAAGGGAAATGCCGTACGCCCGTCAGGCCACAGCTGATATTGGTACATCATACCCGGCAGCTGAGATGCCAGCTTTACCAGCTGTTGCTTTAACGACTTTTCTTCGGTGACATCCAAGATAAAGCCGTCTAAAAACTCAACGCATCCATTTTCATCATATTCGGCTTTGCCGCGCTCTTCTACCCAGTGTATTTTGCCACTTTGATGGACAACCCGGTACTGCAGTATCCAGCTGATTTTTTGCTGCACGGCCTCTGATACAGTCTGTTCCAACCAATCGCGGTCATCGGGGTGGATCACGCTGGCATAGCTTCTGACACTGTTATTAATAAAATCACTGGCCGGATAGCCGGAAAGGGGATCAATACTGTCGCTCATGTATAACATGGTCCAGTCTGCATCAACTTTACAACGGTAGGTTATCCCAGGAATATTGGCCACCAGCGTCTGAAACTGATCGCGACTGGCTTGCAACTCCAGCTCAGCATGTTTTTGCTCAGTAATATCAGCATGAGTGCCATACATCATTAGTGGTTTGCCGTCGTCAGCCCAGCTAACAACGCGGCCACGGTCATGCACCCACACCCAATGCCCTGCTTTGTGTTTCATACGGCATTTAAAGTCGTAAAAGGGTAACTGGCCAGAAAAATGCTGCTCTAACGCGGCACCAGAGCCTGCTAAATCATCCGGATGTGCCAACCCAAGCCAGGTATTAATATCTATTGGCGCCAACTCATCCAGCGTATAGCCTACTATTTCAGCCCAGCGCTGGTTAAATAATGTTTCTCCACTTTGAACGTTCCACTGCCAGGTGCCGATTCGGGTACCTTCAAGCACCGACCGGTTCATTAGCTCACTGACTAAAAGTTGCTCGTGCGCTTGCTGCTGTAATCTGTCAGTAATTTCCTGCTCAACAAGGTCGGCAAACTGGCGCAACATTTTCCGCTCAACCTGCGAAAGCTGCCGCGGCTTAGGGTCGATAATGCATAAGGTGCCAATGCGCTGCTCATTAAAATGCAACGGTGCACCTGCATAAAAACGAATAAACGGCGCAGCAGTAACCAGGGGGTTATCAGCAAAACGCAGATCGGCAGCAGCATCAGCCACTTCAAAAATATCGCTGGCTAAAATAGCATGGCCGCAAAATGAAATATCTCGGCCAGTTTGACAAGCATCTAAGCCCTGACAGGATTTAAACCATTGCCGGTCGTCATCTACCAATGAAATCAGTACAATCTCAGTACCCAGACATTGCTGCACCAGTTTGGTGATACGATCAAATCTTGGCTCATTCTCAGTATCCAACAGCGCTGAGCCAACCAGTGCCAACAGTCGTTGGGGTTCATTTGCTGGAATCTCAGGCTGCTGCATAAGCTCTACTCTTGTGGTTATTGTACTGCGTAATTATGCATTTAATCAGGCTGTTTGGCTTTGCTTATAAAGCCGGCTTAATGTATCACCCAGCGCCATTGGCTCAAACGGTTTATCGATGACCGCTATCGCACCAGCGGCTATGTATTGCTGCTTCTCTGCCTGTTGTATCTTAGCTGTCATAAACACTACCGGCACTTGCGCCATGCCGGGCAACTGGCGCAAAGCCAGCAGCGTTTGTAAACCATCCATCTGCGGCATCATTACATCCAACAAAATAAGTTGCGGCGCAAACGCCTCTGCTTGTGCCAGGGCACTTTGGCCGCTGTCACAGCTTAATAACTCAAAACCAGCCACATCCGTCAGTGCAATTTCAGCCACCGCGCGAATGGATTCATCATCTTCTACATGCATTACACGTTGCAGCGTCATTTGCAGCCTCTTTTGTATTTAGTTAAGAAGATTTTTCAGATACTTTGCCAGTATCTCAGTATTAATACGGCTTTTACTAAATACTGCCCGTACTTTTTGCTTATTTTCAACACTTAAATCTTGCGCCGAAAAAATCACTACCGGAATATCACCCTGGCTCTGCGTAATAATGCTTAATAAACTCATACCATTACCATCGGGTAAACCTAAATCCAGTAAAATCAGGTCAAACCGTTGTTGCTGTAGTATTTTATTCGCCTGCGCCAGCGATGTTACCGCCAGATATTCGCATTGATTCTCCAGCTGCAACCGCATAATAGTGACAATATCGCTGTCGTCTTCAACATGCAAAATACGCTTATAGCGTTTTTCACCCGGTAATTGGCTCAACAGCTGGCCAATTTTCAGGCTTAATAGCTCTGGTGTAACGGGTTTTTCCAGCCAATCTAAGGCATTAGCTAAAGCCGCTAACTGTAATTTGCCTTGCTCGACAAACGCAGAAATGATTAACACCGGCATATTCACAGTTGCCGGGTTATCGCGCAGCCGCAGAAAAAAATCAGCGCCGCTTTCTTCACGTAGCTTTAAATCCAGCGTTATCGCATCATAGCGCTGTTCAGCCAACCGCTGCCATGCGGTAACGCTATCCGGCGCCCAATCTGTGGCGTAATGTTGTGACTGTAAAAATTCACATAGCACCGAGGCAGTATCGGCGTCATCTTCTACCACCAAAATAGTTTCATGCCGTTCAGGCTGAATTGATGCCTGATAAAGTGGCAGCTCTAGCCAAAACGTTGCGCCTTCGCCAAACGTTGAGTTAACACCAACATTGCCACCAGATTGCAAAGCAATTTCGCGGCTAATCGCCAGGCCCAGTCCGGTGCCTACTTTAGCCTGATTATCTTTATGATTTAACTGTGAAAAACGTTTAAACAGTTGCACCTGATCAGCCTCAGCGATACCAACACCTTGGTCCCTTACCCATATTTTTACTTTATATTCATGCACTTCCGCACCTAACACAACCTCAGATTGTGGTGGCGAAAACTTTACTGCATTGGATAAAAAGTTCGCCAGCACTTGCTGTATACGGGCAGTATCAATCCACAAGCGCACATCTGGTACGGCATTGAGTATTAAGGTTACATTGTGCTGCAAGGCAAAAGGCTGATGCTGCTCCAGCGCATCCTGCAGCAAGCGGGGTAAAGCCACTGCGGTTTCATCAAAGCGCATTTTGCCGGCCATTAGCTTTTCAATATCCAGCAAATCGTTAATCAACAGATTTAAACGTTGGCCGTTTTTGTGAGCAATACCGAGCAGTTTTTCTGCTTTAGGGCTTAGCGCCCCACCTGCACCGCCTAATACCAATCCTAATGAGCCGCTAATGGACGTTAAAGGCGTCCTCAGCTCATGACTTACGGTAGAAACAAAGTCATCTTTGAGTTTTTCTATACGCTTAATTTCGCGGATATCTTTGATAATAGTCCAAATAAACTTTTCATCCTGCGCATTACTAAACAGCAAACCATTAAGCTCGATATCAATTAATTCGCCATTTTTGTGCCGATATTGCTTAATATAAGGGCCGTACCGGCCAGTTTCAGTTAGCGCTTTTAGTTGCAGCAGCTCTAAGTCAGCATAAGATTCAGGCGTTAAATCCCGGTAGCTTAGCTGTTTTAGCTCTTCTAGCGTATAACCAACTAACTGTTCCATGGCTGGGTTAGCTTCAATGTAGGCACCATCACGAAAACGGTTTAAAAGTATAGGCAGGGGCGACAACCTGAATAACGCAGCAAACTTTTTTTCGGATTGTTCCAGTAACGTCTGTTGCAATAACACATCGTGCTTAGCAACTCGCTGCAAAAAACTAATGGTAATCAGACCAAGCAAAACCAAGAAAATAGTCGACAGAGCAAGAATGATGGCGCCGATTTTTTGCTCTTGTATATAGTCATTGTGCAATGCGGTAACATCCTGCCACTGCACACTAACACTTATTTCAGCGGCATTATCTTTTTGATCCCATAGCCGCCAAGGCAGAATTGACAATAAATAGTGTTTATCAGCATGCTGTACTAAAAAATGTTCAGGCTTGCCATCAGCAAGTCCTACCAACCCGCGATCAATCCATGTGTGCAACATTTGATTAGGATGCAAGGTGCTCCAACGTTCACTACGAAACCACTCTACCGACAATGTATTGTAAAACGTATCCAATGTGCGGGTGTCGACCAAAATAGCCGATTGTAAAAACAGGTTAGGAATGTTTTCAGAACTCTGCCAGGCCTGGCGTAGCCCTGCGACTTGCTTCAGATTTAAACCTAACTCCAGGCTGGCAAGCAACCTGTTATTATGTATCAGAGGCAAAACTGACTTTAACACTAAACCATCAGCTTCCAGACTTAAGCCGGTGCGAAATGCTGTTTGAACCCGGGGCAGATCAGACTGTAGTTGATTGTTATAAACCACAGAGTAACCTGGCTTTAACGCACTAATTTGCACGACAGGCTCACCAGGGAAATGGATATTTAAATGCGTCACCGCATTAGGTGCCAATCGTTGTAAATGCTCTTTGAGGCTCAGCTGGATTTGCCGATAGATGGGATGGGAAGCAGTAATATCACTGTTTGTATTGTCGTTAGCCAGACTTTGCAACGGTTTAAGAAACTGCTCATCACTACTGAGCATCTTTAACATTATTTCGGCCTGAAAACTCAGCTCTTGTCGCAATTGCAAAAGCTTATCGGTTTGTAAACTGTGCAGATTTTCCAGCCGTGACTCGAAAACATTTATCCGTTGTTTGGCAACACCGAAAGCAGCCAGTGACATTATGACTAAAATGACGACACCACACACCCAATATAGCTGCCTGACAGATATTGGTTTATGTCCAGCTAGTAGCCCCATTTAACAGCACCGCCTTCATTAACTTACTACAGAATTGCCTAAATTAGGGGTATGTGCAAATCATATATAAAGTATTCTCTTATTTATTTCAGTTATACGTAGGCCGAGATCAACTTGCCCTATCAAGCAGGTAAACCAGATGCTGATACTCAATACCACTGTGCTGCGATAAACCAATCTCGCAGGTGCGGCTGCTTGACACCCCTTGTGAGCAAGCGCTTACCTGCTGCTTTAACTCCGATAACGCCGAGGCATTAAGCTGTGGCAATACAAAGCCTTTATCCCCGGCAAAGCCGCAGCAGCTGATACCTTCCGGTATCACCACAGTATTACTGCAGGCAGCGAGCAACCGCTGTAGTTTACTGGCCTGGCCCAACTGGCTGGCACTGCAGGTAATATGCAGCGCTACCGCCTCGTTAAGCGGCGTAATATTCAGCTTAGGCAGCACCTTGTCATGCAAAAAGTCGACACTGTCATAGATTTTTAGCCGTGGGTCTAATTTGCCACGCAAGGTTAAACTGCAGGGGCTGGTATCAGAAAATATCACTATCTCGCCGTTATTACTCACCTTAAGCAGCCACTGCTCCAGCTGGCGCTGCTTAAGCTCTGCTGCCGCAAACTGGCCCTTCGATTGAAACGGCATACCACAGCACTGGCTGTCGATACCCTCAGGCACGATCAGCTGATAGCCTGCTTTTTGCAGTAAGCTGGCGCTTACCTGCTGTAAACTACGTTTATCTTTGCTATTGGCCGCAGGGGCCATGACACGGCCAGAGCAAGACGCCAGATAAATCAGCGGCGTTAACGCCTTATCAGCAGCGTCTTGATTTACCACACTGCGGTAGTTTGCTGTTGGCATAGCCTTATGCCAGTGCGGCAGCACTGTGCTCAATATATTCCCTACGCGCAGGCCAAAACGGCTTATAGCGCTAGCAACACTAAAGTGCCGCGCGATAAAAGCGGCAAGACCCTGCCATGGCCGGTTTTTTACCCCCCGCAGCTGTCGGGTTAAATCACCGGTATTAATGCCTACCGGGCAGGCTGTACTGCACATACCGCAAGCGGCGCAGCTGTCATTGCCCTGATACTGATAAGATTGCTGCAAAGCCGCCAAACGCTGTGGTTCATCACCACTGGCCGTTAAGCGCGATATTTCGCGCTGCGTTACGATACGTTGGCGTGGTGTTAGCGTTAATTTGCGTGACGGGCACACCGGCTCACAAAAACCGCATTCTATGCATTTATCTACCAACGGGTTAGTGGCCGGCAACGGTTTTAAGTTTTGCAGGTGCAATTGCGGATTATGGCTTAGCACCACGTCAGGGTTAAGAATATGCTGCGGGTCAAGCAGCTTTTTAATTTGCCACATTAGTTGGTAGGCGTCTGTCCCCCATTCCAGTTCCACAAAAGGTGCCATATTGCGGCCGGTACCGTGCTCGGCCTTTAACGAACCACCAAACTGCACCGCTACCAGCTGCGCAACCTCCTGCATAAAGGCGTCATAGCGTGCAACCTGGGTGGCATCGTCAAAGCCCTGGGTAAAAACAAAATGCAGGTTGCCTTCCAGCGCATGGCCGAAAATAATCGCCTCGGTGTAATAATATTTATCAAACAGCTGCTGCAGCTGCGACACTCCCTCTGCCAGTTGTTCTACCGGAAAGGTAACATCTTCAATAATGACCGTTGTGCCGGTTTTACGCACCGCACCTACTGCAGGAAAGGTGCCTTTGCGAATGGCCCATAACTGGTTGTACACCACAGGATCGCTACTGAATGATACTTGCTGCTCCAGCTCAAAGCCGGCAAGACAAGCTGATATTTGTGCCAGTTGTTGCTGCAATATACTGTTGCCTGGTGCAGTACTTTCTATCAATAAAGCACAGGCATTATCTGACAAGCTCTTTACCCAATCCGGCATGCCGGGCTTATTCTGCACCGAGCGCAGGCTGCGCCTGTCCAGCAACTCTACTGCCGATACCGGTTGCTGTTTTAGCTGTGTTACCGCCAGGCAACAGCTTGCTACCGACGGGAATACCAGCAACCTGGTGGCGCGGTGCGGATACTCCGGCACAGTGTTGTAAGTTACCGCACTGATAAAACCGAGGCAGCCTTCTGATCCCACCATTAAGTGCGTAAGAATATCTATTGGATCGCTAAATTCGGTTAAGGCATTAAGTGAAAAACCGGTGGTGTTTTTTAAGCGGTATTTATGGCGGATCTTAGCGCTAAGCGCGCTGTTGGCCCGGGTTTGGGCGCCCAGCAATTCAAGCTCTGCCAGCAAGTGTGCATGACTTTGCCGAAATGCCGCTACGCTTAGTGGATCTTCGGTATCCAGTACAGTGCCATCAAACAATACCAGCCGCATGCCAGCTAAGGTGTTAAAGGTGTTGTGCGCGGTGCCACAGCACATACCACTGGCGTTATTGGCCACGATACCGCCGATTTTACAGCTGTTAATTGATGCCGGATCCGGGCCTATTTTACGCTGAAACTTGCTTAGTACGCTGTTAGCCGCGGCACCGATGACACCCGGTTGCAGGCGTATTTGCTCGCCCAGGCCACGTACTTCGCGCTGTTGCCAATTTTCGCCCAGCACCAGCAGCACAGAGTCAGTTACCGCCTGGCCGGATAAACTGGTACCGGCAGCACGGAATGTCAGCGCCACCTTAAATTCATTTGCCAGTTTTAACAGTGCCACCACTTCAGCTTCACTTTCAACGCGTAATACCAGTTTGGGCAGCAAGCGATAAAAGCTGGCATCGGTGCCATAAGCTAACATAGCAATAGGGTCGTCAAAATAACGCTCAGCCGGAATAAGCTGTTTAACGGCCTGAATAAACTGCGGTTGCATGCAAACCTCTGGCGATAAAACACTCCAATCAGATTAATTGATAATACGGTATTCGTTGACAGCTTGCATAAAATTTTTATCACCAGTCAGAATAAATGAATAATTTATACATAACTAAGGTTGCGATTTGTCATACTGTGTCAGGAACTCTGCGACCACGCTTTGATACCAACCGTAACCGCGCTGGCGTTCCAGCGATATCTGGCTGACCTCGCTATACGTTTTACCGTCACGGTCGAAAAACACCGGCTGGCCGGTTTTCAGATCATAAAACCGTGCCCAAATTACACTGCCGGGGCTGTCTATTAATGACAAGCGGCCGTCGCTGTCACGGTGACGGTCTTTGTCTTTAATCTGATGTTGCCGCAGCCAGTCGGCCGCATCGGCAAGGGTTGAAGCCACGTTCTGGTAATCAGTGGCATGGCGTAGCAATAGCTGCAGCAGTTTGGCACTTTCACTGCTTACCAGTGCCACCTGTTCAAACTTACGCGCTGCTACCGGCTCGCCGCTTAACGGATGATGCTGCGCGCCCCATACTGTGCGCTTACCATTTACCACCACCTGATTAGCCAGTAACCAATCCACAGCGCGATAAAACGCTGCCGCCGCGTCGGCTTTAGTACTATCGGCTAACATGGCAAAGCGCGGATCGTGCGCCACCTGCCACAGCAACTGCATCAGTTGATACAGGGCATTGTCGTTCAGCGTGATGGCATCATGATAACCGCCCCGCAGCGGATAAGATTGCGGAAAACCGCCGTTGGGGTATTGCGCCAGTAATATCAACGCTATTCCGCGCTCTATCGCCTGCGCGATACGTTGCTGCTGTGGTGGCGCCGCTTTGGGATAAAAATCAGCCAGCCAATGCAATTGCGTACTGGTAGCGTTATTATCAAAAGTAGGCACGTAATTGGCTTCAGAGCCAAAATGCTGGCCGGTTTGTCTGGCAATACGCATATCGGTGCGCTTGCTCCAACCACCGGAGGGCGTTTGAAAACTCAGCACCGCCTCTGCTTCAGCCTCGTTGCTGATGCCTGTTAAACCAAAGTCACGATGTTTTATTGCTCTGGGTACTGCCGATTGACTGCTTTGCTGCTGTTCAAACTGCAATTGCTGCTGGTCCTGCTGCATTAATTCAGCCGATTGCTGCATATATTGCTGCCAGACAGGGGGCAAATCTTGTCCCAGCCAATAACTGGTCGCCCAGGTGGGCGACCACGGCAGCACACACAAGCAGAGTAGCAAACGGCTAATCTGAGCGTATGTGCCTGACATCAGAAAGATCCTCGTACACCAAGTAAGTATTGTCGCCCTGTTAGCAAATACTCATAAGGCCGTGGTGTATACACATCGCTCCATTGCGTATTGGCAGCATTTGTCAGGTTAATGGCTTCAAAACTAAATGACATCGTTTTACTGAATTTATAACGGGCAGAAAAATTCAGCTGAGCTTTATCATCAACTCCGCGGCCAAATAAGCCTTCATCACGGTATTTATTCAAATACTCTTTGATATAGCGCTCACGAAAGTTATAGGAAAAACGGGCACTGAATTTTTCATATTCATAGTATAAGGTAGCATTATAGGTACGTTTTGACGTTTCCTCAGCCATAAGCGTAACTTGCTCGCGGCTAAGCGGGTCCGTTACGTCTTGCTCGTAATCAATCAACGTCAGGTTAGTTTGCAGACCAAAGCGATTAAAAGGTGCCGGTAACATGGTAAAAGGCTGTTGATAAATAAACTCTACACCTTTTACGGTTTCGCCCGGTGTATTAATCAGCTGTGATACATCCCAGGTCACGGTAGCCGGGTCCCTGTCGCCGATGTCGATACCTAATTGCGCCAGTTGTTGTGCACTCAACACTTCTTGTCGCGTACCCCTGCTCAGGCCAGTCATATCCTTATAAAAGAAGGCCACCGCCAGTAGCGCTTCGTCGTCGAAATACCATTCCAGGCCCAGATCAAGCTGATCCGCCTCGTAAGGCCGTAATGTTGGCCCCGCACCTAATTGTATCGTTGCGGTATCGTTATTGGCGCTGCTTGGGCGGGTTACTCTGATGGCTGATGCTAAATTACTTAATGGCGGCCGGGTAATGGCTTTAGATACGCTAAAACGTCCTACCAAATCATCGGTAATATCATAGGCTAAATTCAAACTTGGCAGGAAATCTTTGCCTTCACTTACCGTGTAGCGCCAGCCATAGCCGTCAGCAAAGTTAGCCCCCTCCCCGCGGCCGGCGGTGTAACCATCGGCATAAATATGATCAAGGTTAATAATGCCGGAGGTATTTTTGTTATCCAGATAGCGACCGCCAACATTACCGCGTAGTTCGCGACCGGCCAGCTCGATACGGAAATCCAATTGCAGGTAAGCGCCATTTACCCGCTCTTCAATATCATAAGTGCTGTTATAGCGTTCTTTGGCGGCAAAAAAGGCTTCATTTTTAAAGGCATCATACACTTTGCCGTAGTCGGTGGTTAACCAGCTGCCTGCCGACAAAGACGAATTAGCCGGCACTGTTGCTGCATTGCCAAAATACTGCCCGGCTTGTGACAAGGTTAGTGCATACAAATTACCGGCCGTACGGCTGGCATCCAGCTGTTGCACCATCACCTCTGCTACGTCACCGCTGGTGCGGTTGGTTGCCGGATTCAGCGAGCGCCAACCATTGTCACGCTGCACGTTAGCAGTATTAAAGGTACGGTGATTTAAACCCCACTTTAAAGTGTATTGGTCGTTCACTTCATAGGCAAAATGCAGTGACACATTTTTATTTTCACTGCCAATTTGCTGATTGCGGTTACGCACCAAGCCTAAGCTATATAAATCGGGGTTTAGCATTAACTGCTCTAACTCTGTCTTGCTGTAGTTATTACCAAAAGCTTGTGCAGGAGCAAAAGCAAAAGCAGGCATGTTCATGTTCATGCTGCCAATGCCAATGGCCGTGCCGGTTTGGCCAATCAGGCTTATCGGATCGATAGCACTGTCATAGCTATAGGCAAAGGTAGAATCGAAACTATCGAGTGCGAAGGTTCGCTGATAAGGAATATCCAGATCAGATTTGCCCATGCCAAGCAAAAAGTTCATCTTAAATTGGTCATTAATATGCCAGTCACCACTTAGCGTAAATTGCTTAAAGGTTGAGTTTGACACATCCTGCCGGGCCTCTGAGCGGATAGGCACGCCAGACAAGGTGCCGGCAACGATGGTATTATTGGCATCGACAATCAGGTTTTCCGCGTAAATATTTGTGCGGCTCGATACGTTATTGCGGATCAAGGCTGAATACTGGAATTCATCCATCGTATTGTCCAGCGAGGCATACAACACATCAAAATTCAGCGTAAGATCATCTATTGGCCGATATTGAAACGCAGCAGTAATACCTAAGCGCTCTTGCTGCTTATTAAAAATGGAATAACGTGGCAACCTGGGTAGCCATAAACCTTCCATATTTTCGTTGGTGTAAACCCCTTTAGGCGACAGTTGGGTAACAGGCGCAGCGGTAAGTTTATTGTCAGCGCCCCCTGCAACCCAAGCCGGGTTATTTACCGTCCAACGGCCTGTGGTTACCCCCTCACTTTGCACCAGGCCTTCTGAATAAGCCGCAGACACCAGCACACCAAATTTATTGTCCCAGTTCTGGCTAAACATGATAGAAGCTCGCGGCGTAACCGCCTCAGCTACATCGTTGTAACGGGCATTAACGTTGTAAGCCAGTTTAGTTTCCTGATATTGAAACGGCCGCGCCGTTTGCAAATTCACATTACCGGAAACACCGCCATCTTCCAGTTCTGCCGATAAGGTTTTATTAATATCTATTTGGGTAAAAAGCTCTGAGGCAAACACGTTAAAGTCAAAGGCGCGGCTTTTGTTAGAGCCACCGGCAGCATCGGTCGCGGCGCCAGCAGAAGCTGATTCCATGCCATTAATGGTGGTTTTAACGAAAGTAGCGCCCAAACCGCGCAAACTGATTTGCCGGCCTTCACCGGCATCCTGTTCAATGGCAATACCGGGCACCCTGGCCAGGCTGTCAGCCACGTTTAAATCGGGGAACTTGCCTAAATCTTCTGCCAATATCACTTCTTTGGACCCTACGGCATCGCGCTTGGCCATCAAAGCCACATTTAAGCTGCCCCTGAAACCAGACACTTCAATGATCTCAATATCCTCGGCTTTGATATCGGCTTTTGTTTCCGTTTCCTGTGCCATAGCCAGCGACGACAGTGCGACAGCTAATGCCGGAGATAATGCCAGCATAACTGCTGCAGCCAGCTTGTGATGTTTAACGACTTTCTTCATATACCCTGTTGTCCTTTTTATTATTTAGGTTGCTCCGGTGTGCCTGGCAAGGTCCCAGTCTGACTACTGCTAACCCACTCATGCCACCGGTAGCAAAAGCAGGTAAATTTTAAATAATTTAAATAACTGAGATGCGGCTAACTAAAATCTGGCAACGCATCAAAACAAAAAATCTGTCGATAAAAAGCGGGAATGGCGCGCTTTAACCATCTGCTTAACAAAGTCGACATCACTATCCTGGTATTTCGCCGCTACCAGGGTCGGCGTCGAAAACTGCCGCAGCGCATCCACCACCGACAAGGTGCCTTCGGCAGAGTCTTTACGACCATTAAACGGAAAGCTGTCCGGCCCGCGCTGACATTGGCTGTTGATGTTAATGCGGCCCACCTGGTTGGCAAAAATATCCACCAGCGCACCGACTTGCTGCGGGTCTTGGCCAAAGATACTCAGCTGCTGACCAAAGTTAGAATTAACAACATAATCAATCACTTCGTTAATATCGTTATAGGGTACTACCGGCACCAGCGGGCCAAATTGCTCTTCGTTATACAACCGCATACTGCTGTTTACCGGATACAGCAGCGCCGGGGTAAACAAGGATGCACTCGTTTGCCCTCCCCCCGGGTTTTGCAGTTTAGCGCCTTTGCTTAGCGCATCTTCTAAAAGCCCGGTTAAAAACGCCGCTTTACCGGGCTCTGGCAGTGGCGTTATTGCCACGCCTTGCTGCCACGGCATACCGGCTTCCAGCTCGCTAATGGCACTTGAGAGTTTATCTACCAGCTCGGCGGCACGGCTTTGCTGCACAAACAAAATTTTCAAGGCAGTACAGCGCTGGCCGTTAAACGACAAGCTGCCGGCCACGCATTCCTTCACCGTGCGCTCCATATCGGCGTCGGGCAAAATAATGGCCGGGTTCTTCGCATCCAAACCCAACACAGCGCGCAGGCGGTGCGGTTTGGGGTGCATGCGTTTTAGATCACTGGCGCCTTTGTTAGTGCCGATAAAAGCAAATAAATCGATTTTGCCGCTTTCCATCAGCACACCCACGGTTTCGCGGCCGCGGCCGTAAATAATGTTAATAACGCCAGCCGGGAAGCTGTGTAAAAACGCCTGTAGCAGTGGCTGAATAAGCAGTACGCCGTATTTGGCCGGTTTAAAAATCACGGTGTTACCCATGATCAGCGCCGGAATTAACGTGGTAAAGGTTTCATTTAACGGATAATTAAAGGGCCCCATACACAGCGCAACGCCTACCGGTACGCGGCGGATTTTACCCAAGCTGCCCTGCTCAATAATAAAGTGGCTGGCGTCTCTGTCTTGCTGTTTTAACGCTTCGATGGTGTCGCGGATATAGTCACAGGTGCGGTCGAATTCTTTTGCCGCATCGGGATAGGTTTTGCCGATTTCCCACATCAGCAAACGAATAACTTCAGCACGCTGCAGCTGCATTAAACCAAGGAATTTCTCCACATGCTGAATGCGCTCCAACACCGCCATGGTTGGCCAGGCACCACGGCCTAAATCGTAGGCTTTTACCGCACTGTCCAGAGCCTTTAGCGCGGTATCTGCATCCAGTAACGGCGTATGGCCCAGCACCACTTGCTGTAAGCTATCGCCGCTACACTGCTCGTCACGGATATAAATGGGACTGACGACCGGGCTTAGATCGCCACGCCACTGCACCAACTCGCCATTTAATAAATATTCGCGCTGGGTTATCTCGCCTTTATGGGCAAACTGTGGCGGTATATCAGCCGCTTGCGGAAAAACTGTTGCTAAACTCATGCCTTGCTCCTTCTAACAAAATTGACTTGGTTGTTAGTCAGGGTCAGATGCGACGCTTGCCCGGCTTAGGCCGGATCTTATTCTTACTTCACAAACACTGAAGGCCGGTTCTGCGCCCAAAAGCCGTTAAAGTGATCCTTGCTGACAATAGCGCCGGTGTGCTCCACCACAAAGCCGGCCAGCCGGGCAGCAAACTTCACTGCATGCTGCGGCGCTATGCCACCTAACCGCGCTGCCAGATAACCACCGTTAAACGAATCGCCGGCTGCCGTGGTGTCTACCACCTTCTTCACCGGATGCGCCAGTGCTGTAAAACCCTGCTGCTGATAACGACCGTTAATGCCGTTTACGCCATCTTTAACGATTATCTCAGCTACCCCCAGCTCTGTTAGTTGCGCCAGCACATCATTGGTGGTTTTCGCGTCAAACAGTACCCGGTGATCGTCCAGCCCCGGCAGTGCCACATCGGCTAAACTGTATGCCTGAATAAAGGCCGCTTTGGCTGCATCAGCGTTTTGCCACAGCGCCGGGCGGTAATTCGGATCGAACACGATCTGGCTGCCATCGGCTTTTAACCGGCTTATCAGCTCAAATAGCTGCGCGCGGTCACTGTCAGATAAAATCGCCAGCGTAATGCCGGAGAAATAAAACATATCGCAGCCTTTAATGGCGCTGTAATTAAGCTGAGCGTTAAAACACTGCAATACCTGTTTAGCCGCCGAGCTGTCGCGCCAGTAAACAAAACTGCGCTCGCCAAAAGCATCGGTATTAATCATATACAGGCCCGGCCGGGCGGTTTTGGTGCGCAGCATCAGGCGGGTGTCTATTTTTTCCCGCTCAACGGCCCGCACAAGTTTGTCGCTGATAAGATCGGTCCCCACAGCAGTAAAAAACTGCACATCGACCGGGTTCTCACAAGTGCGTTTTAAATAAACCGCGGTATTAAACACATCACCGGCAAAATTCTGGTGATAGACATTGTCGACCAGCTGATACAGCTCGACCATGCACTCGCCCATAATGACAATACGTTTGCTCATGCCGACGCTCCTTAAGCTGCGGTTTTAATCTGTCTGGCAATAGCGGTTGCTTCAGCAGCCAATGCACTGATCTGGCTCCACTGCTGTGCTTTCACCAGATTAGCCGGAGTTAACCAGGAGCCGCCCACCACAAACACATTTTTCAGCGCTAAAAACTCAGCCAGATTATGTTGGCCAATACCGCCGGTGGGGCAAAATTTAACCTGCTGGAATACGCCACTCAGGGCCTTTAGCATCTCAATACCGCCGGATAAATGCGCGGGAAAAAACTTAACCTCACGCAAACCATATTCATATGCCATGGCAATTTCTGACGGCGTCGCCACGCCGGGTGCCAGTGGCAAGCCGGTAGCAATCATCGCGTCCAGCAATTGAGGCGTGCTGGCCGGGCTCACCAAAAACTGTGCACCGGCGTCTTTACAGGCATTGGCATCAGTTGCCGATAATATGGTACCAGCGCCCACTAATAAATCCGGCAAAGCAGTGCGAATAGCAGTAATGGCCGCTAATGCCTGACGGGTGCGCAGCACCACTTCAACCGAGCCTACGCCACCGTCAGCCAGTGCTTTGGCAATGGCAACGGCTTCATGCGGCGTGTCAGCCTGAATTATCGGTAATAAGGCCGGACCTTTTACCAAAGACGACAATAAAGGGGGTAACGACGACATCAAACGACTCCTGCAAAAACGGCCAGCGCTGCGGCTGGGCGGGTAACTAATTGCTGATAAGCAGCATGCACTGCACTAAAAAAGGTGTTGTTTAAACTAAGCTGTGGCGGAAACACCGCATCGACGGCTAAAAACAGCGCCACATCGGTATCAGCATTGCCGCTGCACTGCGCCGCAACGGCCAGCAGTGGCTCTGCCAGCGGGTCAACCAGTTTATCGTTGTCGTTAGAACGCTTCACAATAAAACGGCACCAGGCTGCGATGGCAAAGGCCAGTTTGTCGATAGCTTTACCGGTTGCTAAGTTGTCACTAATGGCAGGCAGAATACGCATCGGCAGCTTTTGCGAGCCATCCCACGCAATTTGCGCCAGCAAATGACGGATAGCCGGGTTACGAAATCGCGCTAATATGTCTTCGCTGTACTGCTTAACATCCAGCTCAGCAGGGGCTTTAAACGACGGCATAATCTCGTCGTTTATCATCTGCTGAATAAACTGCGTCAGCACTTCATCCTGCATGGCATCGAATACGGTTTCATAGCCAAGCAAACAGCCGACATAAGCCAGGGTAGAATGCGGTGCATTAAGTAAACGCAGCTTGGCTTTTTCAAAGGCAGTGACATCCTGGGCATAAATAACCCCGGCTTGCTGCCAGGCGGGTCTGTCAGCCGGTAAAATATCTTCAATAACCCACTGCACAAAGGCTTCGCGTTTAATTGGCCAGTTATCCTGCACGCTAAGCACCTGTGCAACCTGCGCTTTAATGGCATCGTCGGTGGCAGGGGTAATGCTGTCGACCATGGTACAAGGGCTGATTAATTGCTGGCTTAACCAGTTGGCAATAGTCGGGTCTTTTTGCTCAGCAAAGGCAATCAGCGCATTACGCAGCTTATGGCCGTTGTCTGTTAAATTATCGCAGCTGATTACGCAAAACGGCGCGATATTGGCCTGGTAGCGCACCGCCAGAGCGGTAAACAGCAAGCCAATGGCCGTTATCGGCTGGCTGCTGCCGGTTAAATCCTGCTGGATTTGACTATGGCTTAAGTCGAGCTTGCCGCTGCCGTTTAAGCAGTAGCCTTTTTCGGTGATGGTCATGGTAACGTACTTAGTGCTGGCGGCTGTTAAGCGTGCTAACACCTGGCTGTACTGTTCGCTGGCAATCAGCACTTCCTGCACCGAGCCGATTACCTGATAGCTTTGCACGGCATCCAGCACGGCCAGGGTGTACAAACCATCTTGTGGTGATAAGGCCTGACTGACATCGGGTGAGCGCATTGATACCGCGCTGATGGCCCAGTCGCCGCCAAATTGCAGGGCCCGTTCGGTATACCAGGCCTGATGGCCGCGGAAAAACGCGCCTGGGCCTAAATGCACTATGCCGATTTGCGGCTTGTGTTCGCCCAGCCGGTAGGCCGGAATTGGCAGCTTGCCGTTTAGACCCGCCAGAGTCTGATTGTTGAGATTTGCCATAAAATGTCTGTATCCGATTTATGCTGTTCTGGCTCCACTCAGTAACAGCACACAAAGACGCCGTGAACCCATCCCTGGGGGCTCCTCTGCCGCATCCATGCGGCAGACGCTTTGTTTAGCTGTTATTGAGCTGCGCTTGCGATATAGGTGAAACGTCAACGCAGAACCTGGCCCCGCCATAACATTCCGTTTATTGTTACTTCAACTGATACGCTTTCTTTACCAGGCCATAGGTCAGCTCGTAGGCTAACTCGCCGGCTTCTTCTTCGGTTAAACGGTGCTCGGCCACTAAGCCTGCCAGGAAGCGGCAGTCTATGCGCCTTGCTACGTCGTGCCGCGCCGGAATAGACAAAAACGCCCGTGTATCGTCGTTAAAGCCTACAGTGTTATAAAAACCAGCAGTTTCAGTTACCTGATGGCGAAAACGCAGCATGCCTTCCGGGCTGTCATGGAACCACCAGGCCGGGCCGAGTTTTAATGCCGGGTAATGGCCGGCTAATGGCGCCAGTTCGCGGGCATAGGTGGTTTCGTCCAGCGTAAACAGAATGATGTTTAAGCTGGCTTCGTTGCCGTATTTCTGCAGCAAAGGTTTCAGGTTTTGTACGTATTCGGTCGGGCTGGGAATATCCGCGCCTTTATCGGCACCAAAACGCTCGAAAATCACCTGGTTGTGGTTACGGTGCGCGCCGGGGTGAATTTGCATGGTCATGCCATCTTCGAGGCTCATGCCGGCCATTTCGGTCAGCATCTGGCCGCGAAACAGCTCGGCTTCTGCCGGCGAGGCTTTGCCGCTTAAACAACGTTGAAATAATGCCGCGGCATCTTTCATTGCCAAATCTGCGGTAATCGCCGTTGGGTGACCGTGATCGGTAGCCGTAGCACCATGCTCACGAAACACTGCGCGGCGCTTACGCAGTGCGGCCAGATAACCCTGCCAGCTGTTGGTATCTTCGCCGGTAATTTCGCCTAATTTGGCGACATTGGCAGCAAAATCGGCACGATCCGCATCTATCACGTCATCCGGGCGGAAGGTGGTGATAACGCGGGTTTCAAAGCCGGTGCCTTTTAATTTGGCATGGTGTTTTAAATCGTTTAGCGCGCCTTCGGTGGTGGCAATCAGCTCGATATTAAAACGCTCAAGCAGCGCACGCGGCTTAAACTCGGGCTTAGCCAACTGGGCATTAATGCTGTCGTAGTAATGATCGGCAGTGTCTTCACACAGGGTTTGTGTTAAACCGAAGACATCATGGAATACCGTGTCGAGCCAAATACGCGATGGTGTGCCGCGGAACAGGTAATAGTGTTTGGCAAAAATGTGGAAGATTTTGCGGTAATCGCTTTCAACCACGGCACCGTCTTTACGCCGGATGCCCAGCTGTTCCAGCTTAATGCCCTGGCTGTACAGCATGCGAAACACATAGTGATCCGGCAGCAACAATAAGGCCGTGGCATTGTCCCAGTTGGCGTCTTCAGCAAACCAACGTGGATCGGTATGGCCGTGCGGACTAACAATCGGCAAGTCTTTAATTTGCTGGTATAAACGCCGGGCGATATCGCGCACCACCGGATCTGACGGAAATAACCGGTCCGGGTGCAGTTCTAAGCGACGACTCTGTGCCATATTCAAGTCCTGTTATAAAAAGTGTTTAGATTCAATACATTTATTTTTAAAGTGTGACGCCATTTTTCCAAATGGCAATTTCACGGTTATCCGACTGCTCATTGCGCGTGGTTTTGCCTGAAGCAACGTCTATCAAATAGCGAAAAAAGTCATGGCTGAACTGGCTGGCATCCTGACCTTTTTGCAGCAAACCACCAGCGTCATAGTCAATCCACTGCGGCTTGCGTGCGGCCAGCGATGAATTCGACGAAATTTTTACCGTTGGTGCCGGAAAGCCCAGTGGCGTGCCGCGGCCGGTGGTAAACAACAGCAAAGTAGCACCGGCAGCGGTTAAGGCAGTGGACGACACCGCATCATTGCCCGGCCCCTCGAGCAGCGTTAAACCGCTTTGGCTGGCCATATCGCCATAACGGATCACTTGATTAACCGGCGCCGAGCCGCCTTTTTGAATGGCGCCAAGCGATTTTTCTTCCAGTGTGGTTAAGCCGCCGTCTTTGTTACCCGGACTGGGGTTTTCATACACCGGCTGTTTGTTGTCGATAAAGTACTGCTTAAAGTCGTTCACCAAGGTCACAATATCGCCAAACACCTGCTCGTTTTGCGCCCGCGCCATAAATACCTGCTCAGCACCGAACATCTCCGGCGTTTCGCTCAGTACCACTTTACCCTTACCAGCGGCGACTAAATCAGCAATGCGACCCACCAGTGGATTAGCGGTTAAACCGCTTAAGCCGTCAGAGCCACCGCATTTCATACCCACGACTAAATCGGCCACCAGGCATGGTGTGCGTTTATCAGTACGCATCTGCGCGACTAACTCGTCCACTGCTGCCAGTCCCTGCTCTATCTCATCCTCTACCTGTTGGGCATTAAACGAGCGGATGCGATTTAAATCAACACCCGGGCTGGCAGCCAGCAATTTGCTTAGCTGATTGTTCTCGCAGCCCAGGCCCATTACCAATACGGCGCCGGCATTAGGGTGCTGAATAAGCCCGGCCAGTAAGCGACGGGTGTGGTCTAAATCATCACCCAACTGCGAGCAGCCAAACGGGTGGGTAAAGGCATAAATACCGTCGATGTCATCGCCGTACAGCTTGCGTGCCTGCTCGGCCACCCGCATGGCAGCGCGGTTAACGCAGCCAACGGTGTTGATGATCCACAGCTCATTGCGGGTGCCTACTTTGCCGTTGGCACGGCGATAACCCATAAATTCTGTTGGTAAACCAGCGGGAAACGCCAACGGCTGCGCCTTACAACCGTCGTAACGATAATCAACCTGACCGCTGAGTTTAGTGGCCAGATTGTGTGAGTGAATATGCTCACCGGCTTTAATATCCGTAGTAGCGGCACCGATGGCAAAGCCGTATTTAATGACACTCTCGCCTTTGGCAATATTCGTTAGCGCCACTTTGTGCCCGGCCGGTATGCTCTGCTGCGCGGTTAACTGCGCAAAAGGCTCGGGCAGCGCCACGCCCTGCACCAACGCTTGCAAGGCAACCGCCACGTTGTCACGCGGGTGTACCTGCAACACCTGCAGCTGCTCGCCGATATCTGCCGGTGTGTCCAGTTTGGTACTGCAACCGGGTTGTTGTTCTGTGCTCATGTTCAGCATTCCTGCACCTTGTCTAGCGGTGGCAAACTGTGATTAAAAAAGCGCGTCTGACTATTGTGTTTTGCTCGAACCGAAGGACATCGGGCAAAAGCTATAGCTGCAGCGCTTCGCCATTTAAGGTTAGATCGACCGCATCAATCTGCGCCACATTCTCCAGCACACCAAGGCTGGCGGTCTGGTTAAACTGCACATGGTGCAAACTGACACCGCTTATTGGCGCGCGCTCAAAACCACGCAACAAAAACGCCCGCTGGGCTTTTTGCACACGTAAATTGCTGATATGCAGATTCTTTACCCGCGGAAGGTGGGCACCGGCATCGCCTTCTTCGTAGAAGAAGTTAATCACGATAGCGTCTTTTACTTCACCGATATCAATATCGCGGATATAGATATTTTCGATTAAGCCGCCACGTACCGAGTTGGTTTTAACGCGGATGCCGCGCTCCAGATCCGGGCTGCTCATGCGGCAGCGGCGGGCGAAAATATTCCGTGCCCCACCGGAAATTTCGCTGCCCAGCACCACACCACCGTGGCCGGCGCGCATCATACAATCCTGGATCACCACATTTTGTACCGGTGTTGCCAGGCGGCGGCCGTCGTTATTGCGGCCGGATTTCAGCGCAATACAATCATCACCGGTATCAAACAAACAGTTTTCAATTAATACCCGGTTGCTGGACTCCGGGTTGCAGCCATCAGAATTTGGCCCATGGCTAACGCAGTTAACGCCGCGCACGATGACATCTTCTGACAGCACCGGGTTAATCAGCCAAAACGGCGAGTTACGAATAGTGATGCCTTCAATTAATACCCGCTTACAGCGATACGGCTGAATAAACGGCGGGCGTAAATAGTTCTCTGCAAACACACGCTCCGCAACCGGTACGCCGGCTTCGGCCATCTCAAACAGTGGGTTACGGGTATTGGCCTGATCGGTTTTGGCATCTAGCTGCCAGGGCGTATGCTTCCATTTACCTTTCCACGGCCACCACTGTGTATTGCTGCCATTGCCCTCCAGAATGCCCTCGCCGGTAACGGCGATGTTTTCCTGTTCAAAGGCATATATCAGCGGCGAGTAGCCCATCAGCTCTACGCCTTCCCAGCGGGTAAATACGGCAGGTAAGTAACGCTGTGGTTCAGGGTAAAACGACAACACCGCATCTTTGTGCAGGTGTAGGTTAACGTTCGATTTTAAATGCACCGGCCCGGTGTTAAACCGCCCGGCCGGCACCACTACGCGGCCACCACCGGCTGCTGCGCAGGCAGCAATAGCCGCATTGATAGCGATGCTACTGTCAAAATCTGCTACAGCTTTGGCGCCAAACTCAGTAATAACAAAATCCCGTTTGGCAAACTTTGTCGGTGCTATAGCGGCGATAATGGCATCAGCTTGCTGCCACAGCACAGCATCGGCAGCGTCGCTGGCAGAGGTTGTTACAGCAGACACAGCCGAACAACCACTTAATGACCATACTGATACGCCCATTCCTGCCAGGCCTAAGGTTTTTAAATGTTGTCGTCTTAATTTGTCTGTCATAAGTTTCTCCGGTTTAGCCCGCCGCTACGCTTGCAAACTGCGGCTGTTTTACTTTGCAATTGTTACTATAATAACCAATTTGCCACCGGTGGCAAGCAAATAGACAAACTTTTTGCCAGCGGTAGCAGAAAAGTTTTATCAGTGGAATTTATTTGTCTTTATCAGACCTGCAACTTAGCTGCTGCTGTCTGGTGCCCTGGCCGTAGATTCACGCACCACCAGGGTTGGGGCCACTTTGGCGGCGACATTGGTTGCGGCTTTATCATTGTTTTCTATTGACATAATAAGTTTACTGGTAGCCAGCAATGCCATTTGCCGTACCGGCCGTTTAATGGTGGTAAGCGCCGGTATTACCCTTGAGGCCAGCATGTTGTCATCAAAGCCAGCCACCGATAATTGCTCAGGTACTTTTATACCCAGGCTGTGTGCCACTTTAAGCACCCCTGCCGCCATTTGATCGTTATTGGCAAAAATAGCCGTAGGTCTGTGTGCGACTTGCAGCAACTGGCGCGCACATTCAATACCAGTTTCATAGGTATTGTTACCTTCGATAATCCAATCCGGCCGCAATTTGATGCCATAAGCCGATAAGCCCAGCTGAAAACCTTCCATCCGCTCGGTAGACGATTTATAGCGCTGCGGCCCGCTGATAAAAGCAATCTGCTCATGACCCAGCTGGGCAAAATAACGCGCCATTTCAGCCGCGGCAGCACGATCGTCCGACACAACGATATGTTTAGCTTCATCCAGCGCCACTGAGCTCAAACGCACATAAGCACTGCCGGAGTCTTTTAGGGCTTGTGCCAGGGTTTCTGACTCCGATACCGGCGGCAGTACGATAACGCCATCCAGTTTAGAGCGCTGCATAAAACGCAAACAATCTTGTACCAGGGTTTCGCTACGGTAACGACACGGATGTACCACCAATTCGTAACCGAGGTTAGAGCAGACTTCCAGCACACCGCGTTGTACGTCATCCAGATACAATGCATCGGGGTTATCGTAAATAAGTCCCAGCAGATAAGAGCGGCTGGAAGCCAGACCGCGCGCCTGGGTATTGGGCGAGTACTTTAATTCACTGATCACTTTTTCTACCCGGGTACGGGTAGTATCACCAACACTGAGCGAGCCGTTAATTACCCGCGACACCGTACGTTTAGACACGCCGGCAATACGGGCAACATCATTTATTGTGGCTTGTTTTTGCATAAGTCTCATCTTATTAACCACGCGCACTGTTAGCAACCAACTGCGGCCGGTAAGTACTCAGAGCAATATCAATTGCCGTTTGCTTTACACTGGCAATCAGGTCGGTGTGTACTTTGCCGGCAAATAATGCCAACGGACCGGTAATACCAACAGCAGCTACTACAGCACCTTCACTGTTCCGCACCGGAGCAGCCAGGCAACGCACATCATCGTGGTACTCCATTTCGTCGCTAGCATAACCGCGGGCCAGTATCCGCTGCAACTCTGTTGTTAACTCATTTGGCTGTACCAGGCTGTGTGACGTACGGCGGTTAAATAAACCGGCAGCGGCGAAACTGTGTATTTGGTCAAAATGGTGAAACGCCAGAAACACTTTACCGGCAGCAGAGCAGTTAAAATCGGCAATTGTACCGGGCCTGGCGGCTAAACGCAGCGGGTTGGGGCTATCGCATACTTCTACCAGTAAGGCACCTTTAGTGTGCGGCAACGCCAAATGTGTACTTAAACCCGTGCTCAACGCCAGTTGCTGCAACATTGGCAAAGCCTGCTGCTGCAAACGCTGCGAACTTAGCAAGCTTAAACCCATTTTAAACAACTGGGCGCCAACCAGATAACGTTTGCCATGCTTTTCCAGTACCTGCTCCTGACACAGCGTTTGTAAAATACGAAATGCCGTAGTGCGCGGCACCGCTAAACGCTGCTCCAGTTCGGTTAAACTCAGGCCCTGGTCCGACTCTGTCACCAGCGACAGAATACGACAAGCATTGGCCAAATTCGGGATCACGTAGCTTACCATCGGTTAACTCCTGAGTTTACCATCTGTTGAAAACCAGGTTGGTTAAACACCAAGCCGGTTAAAAGCCAAACTGCTTTGGCAACCATTCACTGATCGCCGGTACATAGGTGACCAGCATAAGCACAGCAAACATTGCCAGATACAACGGCATTAATGGCCGGATAATGGCTTCCAGTTTGGTTTTAGCAATAGCGCAACTGACAAACAACACACTGCCAACCGGCGGAGACACCAGGCCAATGGATAAATTCAACACCATCATAATGCCGAAATGCAGCGGGCTCATGCCCAGCTCTACCGCAACCGGCAAGAATATCGGCGTAAAAATCAGTACCGCAGGTGTCATATCCATAAAGGCACCTACCAGTAACAAAATCAAATTTATCATCAGCAGAATTAACAACGGATTATCGCTCAGTGCCAGCATGGCTGCGCTGATAGCTTGTGGGATCTGCTCGTAAGACAAAATCCATGACATAGCTGATGAGGTAGCAATCAGCGCCATGACGATAGCGGTGGTTTCTGCCGACTTCATTAAAATAGCCGGCAACTCACTGGTTTTTACTTCACCGTATATGCCGACGGCTAAAATCAGTGAATACACCACCGCAATAGCGCCAGCTTCAGTGGCAGTAAATACACCACTGACAATGCCGCCAATTACCAGAAAAATCATAAACAGGCTGGGCAAGGCGGCCGCCACTTTTTGCAGCACCAGCTTAAGAGGTAAACGCGCCCCCACCGGATACCCCTTTAACTTGGCATAACCGGCACAGACAATCATTAACGACACACCAAGCAAAATACCCGGCAAATAACCGGCAATAAACAGCGCCGCAATAGATACACCGCCGCTGGCGATGGCATACACAATAAGAATATTGCTCGGCGGAATAAGCATACCAGTGGTAGCGGCAGCAGCGGTTACCGCGGCACTGTAATTTACGTCATAACCCTGCTTCTTCATCTCTGGTAGCATAAAGCTGCCAATGGCCGAGGTGGCTGCCACGGCCGAGCCGGAGATAGCCCCAAAGAACATACAAGACACAACATTAACCAGCGCAAGGCCACCTGGCAGCATGCCAACCAACGCCATCGCGCATTCTATTAAGCGTTTGGCAATGCCGCCGCGGCCCATAATCAGGCCCGACAAGACAAAAAACGGAATAGCCAGCAGCGCAAAGCTGTTAATGCCACCGGCCATGCGCTGCGCCATAGTGGTCACCGCCGGCATAAAGTCGACACTTAGCAGCATGGTCGCCAGGGTGGCTAAACCTATACAAAATGAAATGGGTACGTTTAGCAGCAATAAGCCGAAAAATACCAGCAACAAAACCAGAATAGCCATTTCCATCAGTGCATCCCCTCAACCTGCTGCATCGGTTTACTTATCGCCATAAAATACAGCTGACAGATGCCATAAAAGGTAATCAGCAGCCCGGATAACGGCAGCGCAATATAGATATACGCCATCTTAATATTCAGCGCCGCCGACATCTGGTTAAGCTCATATGTCAACGCCACCAGGTTGCCACCGCCTACTACCATCACGGCGATAGCAAACAGCACCACAGCAGCAGTCAGCACCATAGCCAGCCGTCGGCGCACTGGCGCGCTGAATTTCTGTGTCACTATGTCCAGGCCCAGGTGCACACCGGTACGATAGGCAAAAGCCGCGCCCACCATACCAATCCAAATCAGCAAGGTGCGGGATAATTCTTCAGTAATGGAGCTGGGCGCGTTCAATACATAGCGTGACACCACCTGCCAGCACACTACCAACACTATGGCAGCCATTAATGACGCCAGAAACCACTTCAATACGGTATCAACCAGGTGCACTATCTTAATCATGGCTTTGCTCCATTTGCGTGCCAGCCTCAGCAATTTGCTGCAATAAGGGCCCTATATCCGTGTGCTGCAGGCTTTTATGCATCGGCGCCACAGCGTCACGAAACGGCTGTTTGTCAGGGTAGATCACTGTGACACCGGCGGCTTTCACCGCAGCTAACGCCTCATCGGATACTTGCTGCCAGGCGGCACGTTGATAGGTAATTGAATCATTCGCTGCCTGCTGCAACCATTGCTGCTGCTGTGGGGTTAAGTCCTGCCACACCGGCAGGCTCATAATCAGCACATCCGGCACTGCAGTGTGCTCATCGAGGGTATAGTATTTGCTCAGCTCATAATGGCGCGATAAGTAAAAGCTTGGCGGGTTGTTTTCGGCGCCATCTACCACGCCCTGCTGCAACGCAGTATACAGCTCGCCCCAATCAATAGGGGTAGCGGCGCCACCTAACGCCTCTACCATCCGCACGGCCGTTTGGCTGGCCAGTACGCGGAACTTTTTGCCACGTAAATCGGCCGGAGTATGAATTTCGGTATTGGTAGAGTAAAAACTGCGGCTACCGGCATCGTAATAACCCAAACCGTGCAACCTGGCAGTACCCAGCCCTTGCAGTAATTGCCGCCCTGTGTCGCTGTTTAATACCTGCCATAAATGGGCATTGTCATTAAAAATATAGGGCACACTAAATACGCGCATTTGCGGTACAAAACTTTCTACCGAGCTGGCCGATACTTTTGTCATCGCCAAACTGCCAATTTGCAGCAGCTCAAGCAATTCGCGCTCATTGCCAAGCTGTCCGCCGCTGTAGATAGCTATTTGCATGCTGCCATCTGAGTAATACTCAAGCCGTTCGCCCATCAGCACCATGGCTTTATGTACTACATGTTCTTGATCCAGCGTATGCGCCAGACGCAAAGTGGTCACATCCTGCTGAGGCTTGCAACCGGCCAGCAGCGCAAGGCTGGCCAGCAGCAAGCCACCGACTCTAAGGCTAAAAATCTTCATAACTTGTCCTGCCCTGTTGCTAAAGTGGCATGTCTGAACGCATGCCTTAATCAAAACCTGCTGCCACTGGCAGCGAAACACCAGTCGCTACTTCATCGCACTGGCCGGGAATTTATCCATATCGTGATAATCCATGTTTTCACCGGCCATACCCCAAATAAAGGCATAGTTGCTGGTGCCACAGCCACTGTGAATAGACCAGGCTGGCGATACCACTGCCTGCTCATTAGCCACCCAGATATGCCGGGTTTGCTGCGGCTGCCCCATAAAATGGCATACGCGCTGATCATCGCCGAGATTAAAATAAAAATAGGCTTCCATCCGGCGGTCATGCTGATGCGCAGGCATGGTATTCCAGACGCTACCCGGCTTCAGCACCGTTAAGCCCATTTGCAACTGGCAGGTTTGCACCACGTCATTAATCATCAATTGGTGAATAGCACGCTCGTTGGAGGTTTCCAGCGCGCCCATCTGCAGCACGGTGCAGTTATCCATCGTCAGATGCTTGGTGGGGTAGGCATGATGTGCCGGGGCAGAATTTAAATAGAATTTTGCCGGTTTGGTACTATCAGCGCTATGAAAGCTGACCTCACGCGCGCCCATACCAACATATAATGCTTCGGTGTTTTTCAGCTCGTAATCGCGGCCATCAACCGTAACGTTGCCCGTGCCGCCGACATTGATAATGCCCAACTCACGGCGCTGCAAAAAATACTGTGCTTTAAGTGGCTCCGGCGCTTCAAGCTTTACCGCTGCTTTTACAGGCACGGCGCTGCCGACAATAACGCGCTCATAGTGGGTGTAACACAATACCAGCTTGTCGGCCTGCATCAGGTTGTCTACCAGAAAATGCTGACGCAGCTCGTCAGTATCGTAATGTTTTACGTCATCCGGATGGGTCGGGTAACGGCTGTCAAATAACACTGTCATAAAAACCTCTGTGAAAAATCTGTTTAACGCGCCAGCCAGCCGCCATCAACCGCCAGTATATGGCCGTTAACGTAGTCGCTGGCTTTGGATGCTAAAAATACCGCTGCACCGGCCAAATCTTCCGGCTCGCCCCAGCGACCAGCCGGAATACGGGCCGTAATGGCCGCATTGCGCTCTGTATCCGCCTGCAGCGCGGCCGTGTTGTCGGTACTGAAATAGCCCGGTGCAATGGCATTAACCTGAATATTATGCTGTGCCCATTCGTTGGCTAGCGCTTTGGTAACCCCGGCAATAGCATGTTTGCTTGCCGTGTACGCCGGCACCGTAATACCGCCGCTGTAAGATAACATCGAGGCGATATTAATAATTTTGCCCTGTTGGCGCTTAATCATCTCTGCCCCCAGGCGCTGGCTAAGCAAAAACGCCGCATCAAGGTTTACCGCCATCACTTTATGCCATTCATTCATTGGGAACTGCTGCGCAGGGGCGCGAAAAATAGTACCGCCACAATTGACTAAAATATGCACCGGGCCTTGCGCCAATGCCTGTGCGGCCAGTTGCTCTACTGCCGCTTCGCTGCTTAAATCTGCAGCCAGGGCGATGGCTTTGCCACCCGCGTTGTTAATAGCAGCCACAGTATCACTACTACCGTTTGCCGACGAACTGGCACACAATACTGTGGCGCCGGCCTGTGCCAGGGCTACGGCTATCGCCCGGCCTAAACCGCGGCTGGCACCAGTGACTAAAGCAGTCTGTCCGGTCAGTGAAAATAAGCTTGCCATTAGGCTCTCCTGTTAGCTCGTTTTGCTTATCGCAGCGCTAAAACTGTTCAAATATGGAACAATTTTAAAATTCAAAATCAACAACAATCTTTTAAAATTAGTCACTTAAGCAAACCTGGAATAACCCGGTTACAAATTAAACTAATTTAAACTCTATCAATAATTGACAGCTTTTAGTTGATGGTGTTAGCTTTTTGCCATCGGTGGCAAAAAATTGCAAGTTTTTTTTGCCACCGGTAGACAAAGAATATAAGCTGAACACAAAACAAGCAAATCGACAGGGAGCGAACACACTTTGCTCCGACAAAATACTTAAAGCCGGGCATGACTCCGGCTATGACAACAAGTCAATTCAGGACGAGGTGAACACAGATGGCTTATCGCAACACGCAATTTCGCCCGACTAAACTGGTACGGGCGCTTACCCTGGCCGGTTTAGCCACAATTCTCGGCGCCGCACCAGCACTGCAGGCACAACAAGCAGAGCAGCAAACGCCACAAGTGCAGGAAGAAGATATTGAAGTAATCACGGTTACCGGTGGCTTTCGCGGCAGTTTAGCCAGCGCGCTGAACCAAAAGCGTTTTGAAACCGGCTCTACCGACACTATTAAAGCCGAAGATATTGCCGACTTCCCTGATTTAAACTTAGCCGAATCATTGCAGCGTATCCCTGGCGTGGCTATTAGCCGTGCCGCTGGTGAAGGCCGGCAAATTTCGGTACGCGGTTTAGGCCCGGATTTTACCCGGGTTCGCATTAACGGCATGGAAGCCCAGTCTACCAGCGGCGGTACCGACGCCATCGGCGGCGCTAACCGCGGCCGGGGTTTTGATTTTAATACCTTCTCCTCCGATTTATTCAGTGAGCTGACCGTACGTAAAACCGCCTCAGCTAATGTTGAAGAAGGCTCTTTAGGTGCTACAGTAGACCTGCGCACCGCGCGGCCGTTTGACTACAACGGCTTTACCTTTGCCGCCAACATGCAGGCCGGTTACAACGATTTATCCGAAGAAGTGGATCCAAAGGCATCTTTCCTGGTCAGTAATATTTTTGCCGACGGCAAATTTGGCGCTTTGTTCTCACTGGCGATGTCTGAGCGTAATATAAAAGACGAAGGCGCCAGCACAGTGCGCTGGGATAATGTAAATGACTTTGGCAGCTACCGTGGCGATGCTGAAGCCCCCGAACTGGCTGCTATCAATGATGGTTTCCGACCACGCTTGCCGCGCTATGATTCTTACACTCATAATGTAAAACGCACCGGTGCGGCAGCTGCGTTTGAATTCCGCCCCAGTATGGAAACCCGCTTTAATCTGGATATTTTGTATTCTAAGGATGACTCAACCCGCAATGAAATCTTTACCCAGGGTATTTTAAACGGTAATAGCCAGGCTGCGCGGATGAACGTGCTGGACTACGAAATTGATGGCAGCAATACCGTAACTTATGCCGCCTTTGAAAACGCTACCGTACGCAACGAAAATCGTTACGACGAGCTGGGCACTGAGTTTTTGCAAATTAGCTTAAGTGGCCAGCATCAACTGACCGATGACCTGAAAATCGACGGTATGATTGGCCGTGCAACTTCTGAATTTGATAACCCAATCCAAACCACTGTAGTGATGGAAAAAACCGGCGTTGATTTTAGCTATGACTATCGCGGCGCTAAACGACAGGCGCCAGAGCTTCTATTTGGTGCCGGAGTATTTGACCCCAACGGCTGGAGTACCAACAGTGTGCGCTTGCGCCCCTTGGGTGCAGAAAATACCTTCGACAATGCAGCGCTAAATCTGGAGTATATCCTCAGCGAGAATCTGACTCTGCGCAGCGGCTTGCATTACAAGACTTTTGAATTTGAAACTTATGAAGCGCGCCGCGCCAGTGAGAACAACGCAGGCGTAGTAATGACACCGGATCTGCTTATGAGTTACAACTCTGGCCTGGGCTCACAAGGTGCCTGGTTGGTACCAGATTTAGCAGCCATTAACGCGGCCTATGATATTTACAGCAACACCGGCGTTTTTGCTGTCAGCGCCGACAACCGTCGTGTAGATAACTACACAGCTGAAGAAAAAACGCTCGGCGCCTACCTGCAACTGGCATTTGAAACCGAATTTGGCGATACCACCATTCGTGGTGACGTTGGCGGTCGCTACGTTAAAACCGATCAGTCCTCTACTGCTTACGCCAATTTAGGCGGTACTCAGACGCTGGTTACTGCAAAGCATGATTACAACGAGTTTTTACCGTCTTTGAACCTGGTGTTTGAGCCACTGGACGATGTCATTATCCGTTTTGGTTATGCCGAAGTGATGGCCCGCGCTGGTATTGGCAGCATCAGGCCAAATGTGTCGGTGTCAGTATCAGGTGGTGCCCGTACTATCACCGGTGGCAACCCTACGCTGGAGCCCACTAAAGCCAAAACCTATGATTTAGGCTTAGAGCTGTATTTTGACAATGAATCCTTGTTAGGTGTGGCGGTATTCCGCAAGGATATCGACAGTTATGTACAAGGCCTGCGCGAAACCAAAGCCTTTACTGAAACCGGTTTACCTGTCCAGGCTGCGATTGATGCCTGTAATGCCGGCCCCGGCTATGGCCCGGATTGTAACGAAAACATAGAATGGCAAACCAACACGCCACTCAATGCGCCGGGAGGTAACCTGTACGGCTTTGAAGTGCAATACCAGATGCCGTTTACCTTTCTACCTGAGGGCTGGGACCGTTTCGGCTTTATCGGTAACTACACCTATGTTAAAGCGCAGATGGATTACATCAACGCCGATGGCCGCATTCTGGCCACCCGCGATTTACAGGGTTTATCAGAATCGACCCGCAGCGCCACCTTGTACTATGAAGACGAAAAGTTCAGCGCCCGGGTGTCTCTGGCCGATCGCTCTGACTATCTGACCAATGCTATTGGCCGTAACAATAATGATATGGAGGGCACTAATGCCACCCGTAATATTGATGCTGCTATGTCGTACCAGCTAACCGAAAAATGGAAAGTCAGCTTCGAGGCACTTAACCTGACCGACGAAGTGGATGATCAGTGGGTAGATTCCAGCGGCAACCGCTTAACCTATTACCATGCTACCGGTCGTCAGTATTACCTCGGTGCACAGTACAAGTTTTAATCTGAATGTTGATATACCCACTGCTATGCTCCGCCATAGCAGTGTTACTTCTCCCACAAAACGTTGCGCCACGGAAGGCCCGTTTTTTTAGCATGGATGTACAAATTGTAAAAACAGGTATTTTATGGCTCGCATTCTCTTTGGCAAAACCTTGTTAAGCCTTAGCATCGCCGCTGTTGTCAGCGCTTGCTCACCGCAACAACCTGCTGTTAAAACACCAATCGCAGCAGGCAACAACAACCATATTGCCAACCTTAGTGTCAGTAATCCTTCTACCTTTACGCGTAACGAGCAAACATTGCTATTACCCTTTAGTGATCTTGGCGTAACTGCAGACCAGGCAAACGCGCTGGTAGCCGTGGAGGGCAACAATACCGTGCCATCGCAATTGATAGACCACAACGGTGATGGCACCAAAGACAGCCTGTTATTACAGCTTGATCTGGTCGCGGCGACAACGCAGCAGCTGCAGATTGTCAATGATAACGCCAGGTTTAACGCTCAACAGCTACCCAAGCGCACTCAGGCAGAAATATCGCATAAAACCGGCGGCCAGTGGCAGGACCGCAAATACATAGGCGGTGAGTTTCAAAACGTCAACGAACTTACCCCGCCCCCGCAATATACCGACCATTCCGAATGGATACGCTATGAAGGCCCGGGCATAGAGTCCGATAAAGTCGGTTACCGTATTTATCTCGACTGGCGCAACGGCTTTGATGTATTTGGCAATAAAACCGGCAAACCAGTATTACATCAGGTCGGACTAGACGGCTATAAGTCGTACCATGAAATGGCCGATTGGGGCATGGATTTACTTAAAGTCGGCAAATCACTGGGCGCCGGTGGTTTTGGTTATTGGGATGGCGACAAAGTCCAGTTGGTCTCTACTGTCAGTGGTCATACCGCTAAAGTGATCGAAAACGGCGCTTTATATTCTGCGCTGCAAATTCAGTATAAAGACTGGCAAATAGCTGGCAAAACCACCAACGTAACCGCTAACCTGGCAATGGCAGCCGGTAGTCGCTTAGTACACACCCGGCTATCAGTTAGCGAACCGCTGGACAATATCGCTATAGGCCTGGTTAAGCTACCCAACACTAAGCTATTGCAAGGCAAGCAGGATATACCCGGCCATAGCTGGACCTATCTGGCCACCTGGGGCGAGCAAACCATGACCGGCGGCAATGATAAATTGGGTATAGCAATATTATATAAACGCAGTGGCAATAAACAACTTACCGCTGATGAGCACAGCCATGTAGCGGTAATGAAGCCCGCCGGTACCGAGCTGGAATACTATTTTCTGTCGGCCTGGGACGGTGAACCCGGTGGCATTAAAACCGAAGCCGAATTTGTGGCTTATCTTGAGCAGCAATTAGAAAAACTGACGCTAACGCCCAGACTAACGCTGAAAACCGCCTTATCTGAACAGCAAAAAGCCGGCGAGCTGACAGCAAAAACAGCGCTGGACTGGAGTGAACGTTTAGCCGCAAGCGAAATGACCCGGCAAACCCCGTTTTATGCCTACGGCGGCTGGGATTTTGAACGCCAACGGCCCAGTAAGTGGGAGTACACCACCGGCTTGCAGCTGCAAGCTTATGATGACTTGCTCAAACTACGGCCAAACCCACAGTGGCAACAGGTTCTGAGCGATGTTATCGACTCCTTCATCACTGAAGATGGCGATATCCGCACTTACAAAATCAGTAACTACAATATCGACAGCATTAACAGCGGCAATATGCTGCTACGCGAATACCATCGTAATCCCAAGCCGCAATACAAGCAGGCGTTGGAGTTGCTGCGCAAACAGTTAGCTGAGCACCCACGCACGAGCGAAGGCGCGTTTTGGCACAAGCAAATTTACCCGCATCAGCTTTGGTTAGACGGTGTTTATATGGGCATGCCGTTTCTGGCAAGTTACAGCAAAGCGTTTGAGCAAGGCCATGCGTTTGATGAAGTGGTCAAAGAATTTACCATCAGCCGTGACAAACTGCGTGACCCCAACACTGGCCTGTATTATCACGCCTGGGATGAAGCACGTGCACAAAACTGGGCTCATAAAGACACCGGCCTGGCCAGCCAGTTTTGGGGCCGCGGTTTAGGCTGGCTGACCATGGCACTAGTGGATGTACTGGAGATTATCCCTGAAGAGCAAACCGAATTGCGTCAGCCGTTGCTGGATATGGCTACTGAACTGGCCGCAGCGCTGGTAAAGGTACAGGATACAAAAACCGGCACCTGGTACCAGATTTTGGATAAACCAAACGCACCGGGTAATTATTTGGAGTCCTCTGCCAGCAGTATGTTTACCTACTTCTTTGCCAAAGGCGTAAACAACGGCTACCTGGATGCGCGTTATAAAGACACTGCCGTTAAAGCTTATCAAGGCCTGGTGGATGAGTTTATTCTGGTGCATCCGGATAACAGCATCAGCCTGGTCAATACCTGCCAAGTGGCAGGTTTAGGCTTTGGCCGCGACGGCAGCTATAACTACTATATGAGCGAGCCGGTGTTTCGTAACGACGCCAAAGCCAACGGCCCCTTTATTATGGCCGGTGTGCAAATGGCAAAACTGCTTGCTACTCACTAAGTTTCTTCCCGGTGTATTGGGCCGGCATTAGCCGGCCATTTTTTTGAGGTATAGCATGATACGACTTTTCTTTCTGCTCGCCCTGTTACTGCCGCCAGTATACGCCAGAGATGTGATCAGACTGCAGGTAGCACAAAGCGGCGATGCGCCCTTTCGCAGTATTCAGCAGGCGATAAACAGCCTGCCGGATAATGATACTCAGGCCATTATCCAGATTGGGCCGGGGGTGTATGCGGAAAAAATTTATCTAACCCGCAACAAGGTCGCGCTGATTGGCGCAGGGATGGATAACACCGAAATTCGCGTGGCAGAGCTGCGCAGCAACTGGTTAAAGCAACACCCGTCAGACTGGGGAGCTGCGGTAGTGAATATCCGTGCCAGCGACATCGCGCTGTTAAATATCAGCATTGTAAACAGCTATGGCGAGCTGACCGGCGATAACGAACACCAGTTTGCCGTGCGCGGCTTTGAGCAGGCCACCCGTATTATCACCGCCAACTGCCGCATTATTGCCGGCGGTGCTGACACCCTAAGCCTATGGAATAAAACTGACGGTATGTATTACCACGACAACTGTTACTTTGAAGGCCATACCGATATGGTATGCCCGCGTGGTTGGGCGTTTTTCAGTAACAGCACCTTTATCAATAAAAAAGCCTACGCCACTTTGTGGCATGACGGCGAATTAAACGAGCAGCAAAAAATAGTGGTGCGTGACTCACGCTTTGACGGCGTGCCGGGCTTTATGTTGGGCCGTCGCCACTATGATGGCCAGTTTTATCTGATTAATAACCAGTACAGTGCCAATATGGCCGACAAGCCAATTTTCCGCCACACCTACCCAACTGAACCTAAGCGTGACCGTGCTAACTTGTGGGGCGATAGATATTACTTCAGCCATGCTGATGGTAAGCAAGTTATTTATCCGTGGCTGCAAACTCACTTGCCTGAGGATGTAACCGCAGAGCAAATCACCGCTAAGTGGACCTTTGCCGGCCGCTGGGATCCAGAGCAGCAAATACAAACGCTACTGCAACTCAATAAGGAATAACCGATGAAATACCTGCTGATGTTAAGTTTTTACGTTGGCCTTATTCAGGCACAAGCTACCGAGATTGCGCCGGTTAAGCTGCATTTGGTTGGCGACTCGACCATGTCAGACAAACGCAACCTCGCCTATCCCGAGCGCGGTTGGGGCCAGCTGTTGCCGCAGTTTCTGCTGCCACAACTTAGCGTAATAAATCACGCCGCCAATGGCCGCAGCACCCGGCGTTTTCTTGACGAAGGCCGCTGGCAACTCATGTTAAGTGAGCTTAGCAAGGGCGATTATGTGCTGATCCAATTTGGCCATAACGACTCCAAACAATCCGACCCGTCGCGTTACGCCGCCTTTGACAGTGATTATCAGGCTTTTTTAACGCAATTTATTGCCGATGTGCGCTCGCGCGGCGCCACGCCAATGCTGGCCAGTTCGATTTGCCGGCGTAACTTCGCGGAAGATGGCAGCTTAAAACGTGATTTGGCCGACTACGCTAACGCCGCTGCCAAAGTGGCTAAAGAGACAGGCGTCAGCTTTTTCGACTTGCAACAGCACAGCTGTGATTTTTGGCAGCAACTGGGCAAAGACGCCAGCCAGCCTTATTTTATTCAGGTGCCGGCCGGCTTATATCAGAAATTTCCTGATGGCAAAATCGATAACACTCACCTGACATTACAGGGAAGCAGTAAAATCGCGCAACTTTTTGTACAGGAATTAAAACGCCAACAACATCCTCTGGCGTTTTATGTCTATCGGGAACTGTTATAGCTAATCAGATACTGACAAAACGTTGAATATAGGCAAGCTTACTCCTGCCCTGCTTTAGCAACTGATTGCTGCAGATACTGCAGCAAATCTGCTGGCGGCATAGGTTTAGCGTACATAAAGCCCTGCACTTCATCACAACCCATCGCCAGAATAGCCTTTTCCTGTGCCGCTGTTTCAACCCCTTCGGCTATGGTAGACAGATTAAGCCGTTTGCCCAGGCTAATAATGGTTTCAGCAATCACCTCGCCGGCAGCCTGGTCGATATCACGAATAAAAGCACGATCAACTTTTATTCTATCCAACGGCAGCTGTTGTAAGTAGCTTAACGACGAGAAGCCAATACCAAAGTCATCAATAGCCACCTTGATACCAAAACTCTTCAGCTTTTGCAGCGCTTCAATCACTATTTTCGGCTCATCCATGACCACCGACTCGGTTATCTCCAGCTCAAGCAACTCAGGCTTGATTTGATGACGGCTAACACAGTCGATAACAGACTGCACGAATCCCTGATTACGAAACTGTGGCATTGACACATTGACTGCAATCCGCAAGCCGTTAAAACCTTGTTTTTCCAACTGCTTAATTTGCAAACAGGCTTGATCCAGCACCCAGCTACCAATTTCAACTATCAGGCCTGAATATTCCGCAAGTGGGATAAAAATTGCCGGTGACACATACTGGCCATTACCCTGTGGCCAGCGCAATAAGGCTTCCATGCCAACCACTTGTTTTGTCTGCAACGAAATCTGTGGCTGGTACCACAACTGAAGCTGCCCCTGAGCAAAATCCTGCCGCAACATTCGCAACATGGCCAGACGCTCAGCCATTTCATCTTCCATATCAGCTTGATAATACTGATAATTTTGGCCGTAATGTTTCTTTGCTTTATTAAGAGCAATATAAACATGCTTTAATATGGTAAGTCCCTGCTCTGCCGTGTCGGTTAACCGACACAAACCAAAAGTCGCATTAACTTGCAACGCATGTTCGGAGGCATGGAAAGGTTCGGTAAATACGTCCTGCAGACGCTCAGGCGTTAGCTCATGCTCAGGCCCAACCAGACCAAACACATCTGCGCCGATACGCCCAAGCTGAGCGCAAGCACCAAATTGTTGGATCAGACGAAAGGTCACTGCGATTAACAGTTCGTTACCCACATCCTGCCCTAAACCGTCATTTACATCAGAAAAGTGGTCAATATCAATCAGTACGGCGACACTGTGCAGTGCCTCGTAACGCTTGGTATCTTGTAGGATCTGAATGAATTCATTACGGTTTGGTGTTTTAGTTAACGGATCAATGTAGGCGGCGTGCTTTAGCTGCTGAAACAAGGTGACATTTTCATAGCCGATAGAGATATTGCTGAGAAATACCTCTATAAGCTGCCGATCTAAGTCTTCAATTGGCCGGTTGGTTTCGATATACACCGCAGCACAATGTTTATCATTACCCAAATACAACACCGTATCCTGATCAGTAAACAGATGCTGTCGGCTGTGCAGGCATTTAGTAATTTGGCTGACTATACGTTTATTATCAAGCCGGTCGAGTTGGCATTTAATGTAAGGAGCGTAATGCCCGGCAGCACCCAATACATAAATATTGTCGCTGGTACTGCCATCATCTTCAATTTGAGCACAAAGCACACCTTCTGCATGCAAACCAATTAACGAAGAGATCTGTGTTACAACGCCCTCAGAAAATTCATGTAACGAATGTTGTTCAAGTAAATTTGCGCCGGCATTGATAATTTTTTCCAGACCACGCCGGCTTTGATTGATAGTGCGGATTTGCTGATACGAACGTATTGAGGCAATTATAGAGGTAACCAGTTTACTGCGCGTCAGTTCTGTTTTGGTTTTGTAATCGTTGATATCATATTCTTTAATAACACTTTCTTCCGGCGCATAACCCGGCTGACCAGTACGCAGTACAATGCGGACTTCGTCCATGTGTAGCTCTTCACGAATTTGCTGAACTACCAGTAAGCCTGCATCATCTGATTCCATGACGACATCAAGTAATACCAAAGCAGTGTTAGGATGCTGACGTAGAAAAGTAATAGCCTGTGCGCCAGTATAGGCGTGGTGAAATACAAGTTGCTTGCCCAGCACGGTTAAATCATTCAATGCCAGTTTGGTAACAGTATGGATTTCTTCATCGTCATCGACGATTAAAAGGTGCCATTCACCCAGCTTGTGTTCCTCACCTACAACGGCGGGCTCGTCTTCTGCTAAAAACAGAAAATCTTCATCTGTTTCCTTTGACACCATTGCTCTGCCTTTTCTTGATCATTCCGTTTAAATATACATGCTTAATTCATATTAGAGTAAGGTATAACAGATTTTATTTTATACAATTACAATACTGTACTTGCTGCCAGATGAGGTCAGGTGACAAGATGGTGCCAATGTACAAGCCACACCATTGTTTGAACTATGACAAAAATTAGCCCGCTGTCCGGTCAACAACGCTTACGTCAGCTCGCCAGAATGCAACTGGGTAGTGCCGTGCGGTCAGATGATATTAGCCATGCTGAGTCTAATGTGACAGATGCCAGCCCTTTTGCACACAAACATCAACAATTGGCAGCAAGATCAGGTGCAGCCACTAATCAAACCAGCCTGACAGTAGCAGAACGCGCCGAGCGGCGTTTGTTAATGCAAAAAGAACGACAACAGCTGAATTTAGAGCGCATTATATTACTGGCACAGGACTACTGCCCAGAGCAGGTATCAACGCAGGAGGTAGACCCCGACTGGTTTCAGCAGTTTTGTCAGTTGGTGTTGGATGTATCAAATGGCAATATGCAGCAATTATGGGCAAAAATTCTGGCTGGCGAGATTGCCAGTCCGGGTAAGTTTTCACTGAAAACACTGCATGCACTTCAACGCATGAGCTACAAAGAAGCCATAGCTCTGCAGCAGGCTGCTAATCTAAGCTGTCGCAGCCGGCAGGATCCCAGTGGCAGAATTTATTTCGGTTATATTCGTCGCCCCTCGCTGTGGCAATGGCTGACCGGGCGCGGCAGAGCAGTGATTAACCTCAGTCAGTTTGGTTTATCCTACCCACAAATTCTCAGCCTGACAGATATTGGCTTGTTGCATAGCGCGGAAATAGAAAGTGGTGAACTGGCCACAGGCCACAGTCTGCATTGGCAATATCAGCAACAGTTGGTCAGTGGCAAAGTGCGAAAAAATGTTGTACTGCAATATTACAAATATACCGCCAGCGGCGCCGAGTTGTTGCCACTACTAAGTATACAGCCCAATCAAGCCTATTTGCAGGCAATTAAACAACTACTGGCTGGCGTCATTGACTTTAACCCGTGAACACCAATACATAATTTGCTCCAGTTTGCCGGCGTCCAGTGGTTTTAATATCACATCATTCATGCCTGAGCGTTTAAAAGTCGCGACTTCCTGCTCCAGCGCATGAGCAGTAAAAGCCAGAATAGGGACCTGTTGATAGCCTGCCAGCTGGCGTAGTTCGAGGGCAACATCGATACCACTGATATCAGGCAGTTGAATATCAAGCAAAATAATATCAAAACGCTGTTGCCGGCACAGTTGCAGTGCATCCTGACCAGAGGCTGCAGTAGCCAGATCCACTGGCTGTGATTGTAACAACACTTTGACAAAGGCCAGATTTGTTGGATTGTCATCTACAACCAGTAATTGTGGTAAAGCGGTTGTGCTTTCTAGCATGGCTAGATGTTGTAAACAGAATGCGCTGGGCTCTATTGCCCGGTTTAATGCCTCGCGCCAAATCTGTTGCTCAGGCGCCCGGGCATACAACAAAACTGGCCCTTGTATTTTGCTTGCAGATAATAATTGCTGCCACTGCAAAAGCTCCGCGGGTTCAGGTAAAAAAATCAACGTCAGATCATAATGATGCTGCGTACTTTTGCGCTGTAGCTCGGAAATATCAGCACAACTGACTACATTCTGCGCCACCGCACTCAGGCTGCGAATACGTTCAGGTAGTAAAGCAGTATCGTCAAACAGCAACACATGCTGAAACTGCCGGAAACTACTCTCCTTTTTGGTAACCGGTAGCTGTATTGTCAAAGTACTGCCCAAACCATCTAATGACTGCACCGACATAGTTGCTGCAGATTGCTGGCGCACAGCGATAATGCAACCAATATCGGCTTCGTGCCACTGCAGCGGTCGGATGTCAGTAGCATTGAGCAACTGCACCACCCGTGCCGGAATACCGTTGCCATTGCATGTAACGCTTATCTGCAGCATTGCTTGCTCGTCACCGTACAATCGCAGCCGCAACACCAGTTCAGATGCCGCTGACACCCTGGCCGTTAACTGCAACAGCGCAACCAACAACAAATGAATTCGTGGTTCAGCAAGATCAACCTGATGTTCAGCAAGACCGTCAGTTTCAATAACCTGCAGATCTATCCGTTTTGCAACGAGTGACTGCTGTACACCAACTACTGCCGTAGCCACCAGCTCAGTTAATCGTACCGGCTTTGTTCCTGAGCATGTAATGTTGTGCTCTAGAAACAGTAAATTTGTTATTCCGGTTAGTGCGCTTTGTAACTGCTCGGTATCCATATCCAAACTATGTTGGCACAGTTGACGCAAATTTGTCAGACGCTGCTGGATCAGCAGCTGCAGCCGCCTGTGGTCTTGCTGCAATTTATCCAATTGCAGCTGCAACTCGTGACAGCTAGCCTCTTGTTGCTGACTGTAAAACTTAGATTGGTTTAATTCCGCGTTTACACGCTGGCTATTGGTATCTTGCGCCAGCGCAAACTCGTTCAATGCCTGTTTCAGCGGAGAAAACTCGGACACCAGCTCATCGTCAATACGGATGCCCTGTTGTCCCTGGCGTAACTGAGACAACTTATGGGTTAACAAACTAATATCGGTGTGCTGCCGTGACGCTGCTTGCTGCAAAGTACTTTGTAGAGTCTTTAATACCATCAGGCCTATAAACAGCACGATAGCTAGCGGCACCAGCCAGTCAGTATAAGACATATCATGCGTTACCAGCAGCAGTATATAGGCGCTTTCGAGCTCATTACGCGTTGTTGCTTTACTGCTATGTTTTGGGGTCAGCGGCTGCTGAACCAGCCATTGCAAGCCGTGTCTTTGCATTGTAAAAGTCGTCACTGCCGTATTGGGCCGATACGCCAGCAGTGTGTCGGCTGCATCCGTACCGGCTATCAGACGGTGCTGCTGGTCATACACGGCCAGAGCTGTTATCGGTAGCGCACTGACATAGCGCATGTGGTTTAATTGCGCCTGAACTAAAGCCTGATCACGACTTTGTAGCAACGGCACTACGCTCAATTGCAGCGTACTGGCAAATTGTTCCAGTTGTGCACGTTGCTGTGTTGCCCGGTCAAAATAATGCCAACATCCGGTGAGCAATGCCATGACAATGACAGCGCCTAACCAAAGCCCAGTTAACTGTCTGAAAGAATTTAGCAAAATGGAACCTGAACAAAGCTGGAATGAGTCAACTATAAAACGATTCGTTCAGGGTCACAAGGACGTTACATCGCAATAACAGCTGGCGCAGTACAAAAATCTGCGCCTGTTTTTCAGAAGTGAATTTCCAAGCCGGCAAAAACGCCGTTAAACTTTAAATCAGCATACAAATCGTCAATATCATCCAGGCGAATATTCACCGCGCGGTAACCGAGCTTCAGCGTCAAATCAAGCGCCAGATTATCCATAAAAGCGTATGCTACACCGGCTTGTGCATCATACAACTGACTACCATCATAAGACACTATGCTACCCCGGGCAAAAAGCTCAAGTCCGGTCAGCGGCAAGCCCAGCGCTGCAGACGTATATAACATAGGCACTAACTGCGAAATGTTCTGCCGGGCTGATACACCAGCAGCAGCGGTTTCGACTACCAAAACGTCACCCTTGATATATTTGCCATTAATACCAAGGTCAAGGCTAATCAAACTGTTATCAAACAGTTCGTAATACAGCACGTAATCAGTGCTGCTCAGATCAATTTGGTTAATCACCTCAGTAGCGATAACAAAGGTTTCTCCAGCTAGCGTAAAGCCGGCATTAATGTCAGTAATGCCGGTAGATGTTAGTTTATTATGCTGCAGACGTATATTCGGCAATAGCGGGAGTGGATGCTCTAACGCCAGATGGTAGGATGTTTGTGTTTTATCCTTAAAATTAAAATCCTGCTGCATATCAGTCTGGGCAAAACTGCCTTTTGCCGAGCTCTGCCAGCCATCGGCGCCAACATAAATGCCAAGCAAAGTATCTGCCTGCACCGTGCCTGCCAGCAGCACACTGCTCAGCGATAATATCAATGCTGTTTTCTTCATGCCCATTTTTACCCTTGAGTTAATAATTCTGAAAGATCGATCAAAGCCGCGTTAGCGCGTGAAATATAGTTAGCCATCACCAAACTATGGTTAGCCATTAAGCCAAAACCGCTGCCATTGAGGATCATTGGACTCCAGACAGCCTGTTGTGTCGCTTCAAGTTCACGGATGATCTGCCGCAAACTGACCATGGCATTTTTACGTTGCAAGACATCAGCGAAGTCAATTTCTACTGCTTTTAAAAAATGTAGTAACGCCCAGCTGGCGCCACGAGCCTCATAAAACTCATCATCGAGCTTCCACCAGCTGGTTTTTACCAAACGTTGACCGGGTGCATCTGTTGATTGTCTGGCATCAGCATCACCGGCTAAATCGGTATTTAATCTATCCTGACCGACACTGGCGCTTAAGCGCTGAGAATAGCTGCCAAGTCGTTTTTCGACGGCTTTTAACCAATCCCGCAGGTTATCAGCTCTGGCATAAAACTGGCTGTCAGGCCGTGATGGGTCTAGCAGCTCTTGCCGATAAAGGTACAATTGCGCAATGGCTTTGCGATACTCAGCCTCCGCACTGGGTATGGCCCAACTGCGATGGTCAATATTAAACATCGGCTGCGCCACTTTAAGATAAGGGTTTTCCGTCGACTGTGACTGAGAGCGACTTAAATCTTTACGCAGAGCCAGTGCAAGATCACGCGACATCTCAAGCGCCCCGAGTTCCCAGGCTGGCATATTATCCAACAGGCTGAACGGCGGCATAATGTCATTGGATAAATAACCACCACTTTTATCTAACAAGGTTTCGCCGACCCGAATAAGTGCAGTGGTGGTGCTGTAACCGACAACGGCCTTACCTGCCACTTGCTGCTGACTTTGCTGAATTTCATCTACCAGTAACGCTGGCTCACGGCTAACCCACCAGCCGGTAATGTACATCAGCAGCACCAACACTAATGCCGTGGCACTGATCAGTTTTGTATTAAACATAACCCTTCCTTAACGTTTAGGCATCGCAACTACAGGCACCGTAACGGCTAGTTGCCCACCATCGGCAAACATCAGTGTCAGCGCGACAGACTGGCCAGCCTCAAGCTCTGCCGTCGGTTCAAACAACATCAGATGCAAACCACCGGGAGCCAGAGTCACCTGACCTTTAGCCGGGACGGTGATAGCACTAACCTGTTCCATGCGCATCATGCCATCACGGTGACTATGCTGATGTAATTCGGCACGGCCAAAGCTTGTGCTGCTGACGCCAACAAGCTGCAGATCAGCAGCAGTGTGGTTGTGTAGTGTCAGATAGCCAGCCGTAACTGTTCGACCGGGCATCGGCTGACGAATTTGCGCATCTTCAACACTAATATCTGCTGCAAAAGCAAGGTGTGAGGCGGTCAGTAACACTGCTGCAATAAAAGCGCGCATCTGGTATCTCCTTGTAAGTTATTGCCTTATCTTACACCAGTTTTATCCGCTTAACAGCCTGAAACCAAAAACCGCCATGGCGATGTAGCATGTTAGCGATCAGGTAGCACGGCTGCAGCGACCAGATAAGCCACTATCGTTGCCAGCGGAAACATCAGCAACAATATAACGGCCAATATACGTATCAGCCAGCGTGGTTGCTGATAGTAACCGGCAAAGCCGGCACAAACACCTGCCACTTTGCGAAAGGCGCGGGCACAGTACCAGCGGTCAGTATCATAAGTTGCCATCTTTACACTCCTGCGTTTTTTCAAGTTTGTATCGCCGTTTAGCCAGCAGTAATACACAGCTAAACATAATAAAAGTTAAAATTTCTGTACTGGCCCAATGCATAGCATCACCTGTCAAAGTTGCTCACGTAAGCTACCCAGCGCTGTGAATAACTGCCACAGCAGCATTGCCGGGATCAAGCTAAGTACCGGACTCAAATAAATAACAAATAGCCAGCCCGCTGAAAACAGCATTTTATTCAGCCACCTGCACCGTTGTCCCTTGTGAAGCCAGCAGCGTTGAAGCATCCTGTTGGGCTTGCAAGCGGGCTTTAACATCAATAACCGTTTGTAGCATGCTACGATACGCCTGCTGAACCATCTCTGGTTGCAGCTCTGTCAGTTGCTGTGCTGTTGCTGCATGCAGTTCGGCGCTGAATTCGTCTGCCTTGCTGTCGACAGAGTAAAGGGCACTTAGCATTAAAGTGGTTGCAGTCAGTAAAGTTAGCGATTTCATTATCTGGTCCTTGAAATAAATTAGTGTTAACTACCACTAAGGTATTTCAAGCTCTGTGCCAACCAGGAGATTATACGTAAGTTAATGAATAATAATAATAAAAACAAAAAGGCGCTTACCACAAACGGTAAGCGCCTTTTGCAAAAAACTAAAATATAGTGAATTTAACTAACTAGTTAGTGCATTTATCTAACGGCCGTACCAACGCCAATGCCTGCAGCATTAATTCTGGTGTGGCGTCCGCCAGGTGGCCTTTTTCACTCAGTAAACGCCGCCATTGCCGCGCGCCGGGCACGCCCTGAAACAACCCCAGCATATGGCGGGCTATATGCCAAAATCGGGCGCCCTGCTGCATTTGCCGTTCTATATAAGGCAGCATGTGCTGTACCACCTGATGAGCTGTCAGCGGCGCTGCTGCACTGCCGTAGATTAGTGCATCCACTTCACTGAGTAATAACGGATTACTGTAGGCCTCGCGTCCAACCATTACGCCATCAAGATACTGCAGCTGGTCACGCGCTTGCTGCAGCGTTTTAATGCCGCCATTGATACTGATATCCAGCTGCGGGAAATCCTGTTTCAATTGATATACACGCTGATAGTTCAAAGGCGGGATGTCGCGGTTTTCTTTTGGGCTTAAGCCCTTTAGCCAGGCTTTACGGGCATGCACTATCAGTTGCTGGCAACCGGCATCGGCTACTGCAGCGACAAAATCCTGCAAAAACTGGTATTCATCGGAGTCGTCAATACCAATACGGGTTTTTACCGTTACCGGAATATCAACCACATCCTGCATCGCTTTAATGCAATCTGCTACCAGCTGAGGTTGTGCCATCAGGCAAGCGCCAAACATACCGTTTTGCACTCTATCTGACGGGCAACCGACATTAATGTTAACTGCATCGTAGCCACGCTGCTCGGCCAGTTTAGCGCAATGCGCCATATCCACCGGGTTAGAGCCGCCCAATTGCAACACTACCGGGTGCTCTTCTGCATTGAAATCCAGATAATCGCCACTGCCGTAAATAATCGCGCCGGTCGTGACCATTTCGGTATACAGCACCGCATGCTGACTCAGCAGACGGTGAAAGTAGCGGCAATGTTTATCAGACCAGTCCAGCATCGGTGCGACTGAGAACCGATGCCCGGACAGTACAGCGTTGGTTTTCAATTACTTCATATCCGGCAAATTACGACCGTAGAAAATCTCACGCATTTCGCGGAACACTTTCTTACTAATGGCTTTTTGCTCTTCCGGAGTCATTGAATCGGTACCCATACCAAACAGATAGTTGTTTAAATCTGCCTCTTTTAACATCATCTTGGTATGAAACAGGTTTTCCTGATACACATTGACGTCAATCATCTGAAAGGCACGCTTGGTATCTTCGTCCATAAAATTCTGAATAGACGTAATCGGATGGTCGATATAGTGCTTGGTGCCGCTAATATCACGGGTAAAGCCACGCACCCGGTAATCAACGGTCACAATGTCTGACTCAAAACTGTGGATCAGAAAATTCAGTGCTTTCAGTGGCGATATAATACCGCAGGTAGACACCTCGATATCGGCACGGAAAGTACAGATGCCATCATGCGGATGCACTTCCGGATAGGTGTGCACACAAATATGGCTTTTATCTAAATGCGCCACAACCGCATCCGGGCGTGGCCCCGGATTTTCTGAATTATCCGGATCAACTAATACCGGCTCTTCACTGACCAGGATAGTAACGCTGGCACCCTGAGGGTCGTAATCTTGCCGGGCAACATTCAGAATATTAGCGCCAATAATGTCGGTAACTTCAGTCAGAATGTCGGTTAGGCGATCAGCATTGTACTGTTCGTCAATGTACTCGATATACTCTTGCCGGTGCTGTTCTGTTTTGGCATAACAAATGTCATAAAGACTGAAACTCAGACTTTTCGTCAGATTATTAAAGCCATGTAGTTTCAATTTCTCAAATGGTTTAACCAATTACATTGTCTCCGCTAAAAACCGCTTGCCGGTTGTCACTAAATAACAGTTGCTACGCTGTTGTATTAAGCTGTGCCGCCTTCACACTAAAAGAGTGAGATACCTTAACACTGCCAGACAACATAATAGACACTGAACAATACTTATCAGCTGACAGTTGCACTGCCCGCTCTACCTGTTTTTCACTGAGGTTGATACCGCTAACGACAAAGTGCAGGTGTAAGCTGGTAAAAACTTTAGGTACGGTATCGGCGCGTTCTGCACTAAGTTGCACTTCACAATCGAGGACCTGCTGGCGGGCCTTTTTTAAAATGCTAACCACATCAACTGAAGAACAGGCCCCTGCAGCCATCAGTACCATTTCCATCGGGCTGGGTGCGCTACTGTTGTCTTTATTGCCATCGAACACCACTTTGTGGCCACTGCCCGAGGTACCAATAAAGGTATTGTCGTTGTGCCAGCTAACTTTTGCCTGCATTACCGCGCCCCCATCGAAAATAAGGCGTGTATTCTACGTAAAAGCGTCGGCGGTATCTAGCAAAATTGCAGCAAAAACCAGGGCTAATCCATCAGATCAGCTATAGCTGTATCAAACAGGTTCTTGATAAGCAGGGAGATTTCGTTGATAAGTTCGGCTTGTTGCACAGTGGCATTTTTTTCCAATACGCTGGCAAGGACTTCGTGAAAGTCGTACATAATGCCATCTACTTCACGAACAATCATACTACGATGGTTGATTTCCAACTCGGTATGCTGGGTACACAAGGTAATAATTTGCTCAGCAATCGACTCTTCAAGTAACTCACCGATGGTTTTACCGTTTTCATCACCGCTACGCTGTTCAAACAATGACAGATGTTCGGTCAGAAACTGGATTAAATGCTCATATCCGGGTTTATCTGTAACCATAGGTTTATTTACGCCTGATTGCTGATGCAGCACTAATAAGTTTTAGTTATTTAAGCAAAAAGTCCTGCATAAAACAAATCGGGGCTTGCGCCCCGACCCGATTTATTTTTTACAACGTCAGAATTGCAAACCTGGCGACAGCTGCTCTGGCATCACCACTTGCTCTAACTCAACTGACGCGACAGGGTAAGCGCAGTAATCTGCCGCATAGTACGCACTGGCACGATGGTTACCACTGGCACCAATACCACCAAAAGGCGCTGCCGAGCTGGCGCCGGTTATTGGCCGGTTCCAGTTTACAATACCGGCACGAATACGACGGAAGAAATGCTGATACAACTCAGCGCTATCGCTTAAAAGGCCGGCAGATAAACCAAAAGCCGTGCTGTTAGCTGCATCAATTGCCTGATCAAAGTCCGTAAAACGGAATACCTTTAGCAGTGGGCCAAAGTGTTCATCATCAGGAAAATCGCGTACCGCAGAGCATTCAACAATGCCTGGTGTGACCAATGCGGTGTTCTCATCTAAATGGCGCATTGGCAGTAACACTTCGCCGCCCAGCTCAACCAGCTGCTGCTGCACCGCCAGCATGCCTTTGGCTGCAGCGACAGAGATCATCGAGCCCATAAACGGCTGTTCTGCAGCGTCATACACGCCCACTTTGATGTTTGCTGCAACATCTAACAAACGGCTTAAAATAGCATCACCCAAAGCGCCTACCGGCAAGAACAACTTACGGGCACAGGTACAGCGCTGACCGGCAGAAATAAAAGCAGATTGCACAATGTCATGCACTGTGGCGTCGATATTACTAACGTCTTGCACAATTAATGGATTATTGCCGCCCATTTCTAATGCCAAAATTTTATCTGGCCGGCCGGCAAATTGCTGATGCAAATAATGGCCGGTGCGCGAGCTACCGGTAAAGAAAATACCGTCAATCCCCTCATGCGCCGCTATGGCTTTTCCGGTATCTACTTCGCCTTGCAGCAAGCTTAATACGCCAGCGGGAATGCCCGCCTGTTGCCACAGCTTTAACGTATCCTCTGCTACTTTAGGTGTCAGCTCTGACGGTTTAAAAATTACAGCATTGCCTGCCAATAAGGCCGGAACAATATGGCCGTTCGGCAAATGGCCGGGGAAGTTATAAGGGCCAAATACCGCAACCACACCATGCGGTTTGTGCCGGATAAAAGCCCGGCCTTGCGGCATGGGGTTTTCTTTGCTGCCGGTACGTTCCTGATAGGCCCGTACTGAAATATCAATTTTACCAATCATTGCCGCCACTTCAGTGCGGGCTTCCCACAACGCCTTACCGGTTTCTTCAGCAATAGACTGCGCCATCGCTTCTTTATGCTCAGTCAGCTGCTCAGCAAAGCGTTTAACCACAGCTACCCGCTCGTCAAAACTCAAGCCGGCCCAGTGGTACTGCGCGGCACGAGCAGCACTAACAGCTGATGCAACCTGCTCTGTTGTTGCCGCTTGCCCCTGCCAGATTTGACGGTTTTTTGCCGGATCCAAAGACGTGAAGGCCTTGCCCTCACCCTGTACCCAACTGCCATTGATAAACTGTTCTGCGTGTTTCATTAGTGTCCCCTGTTATATACGACTAACCCTGACCCAGTCACCGGCGCCCACAAATAAAGCGGCGGCTGCGGCTGCGCTCAACGTTACCTCGTTGTCATGTTCGTTGATATCAAGTGCCAGCCAGGTGGCGCGAAAATCGGCAAGGCGGGTATTACAAATCAGATAGGGCTGGCCACTGGTTTCTGCGCCAATTTTAACCTGTAAGCGCCGGCTGTTGCGTACACTGCGGATATGCTCTACCCTGGCTTCTACCGTTGGACCTGCGTCAAATATATCGACATAACCACGGTTAGAAAAACCCTCTGATTGCAGCAGCGCCAGTGCTGGCCTGGTTTTATCATGCACCTTACCAATCACAGCTTGAGCTTGTTTGCTAAGCAGGCTGACATAAATCGGATACTTTGGCATCAATTCAGCAATAAACACTTTCTGACCTATGCCGGTCAGATAATCTGCGGTCGGAAAATCCAGTGAGAAAAAATGTTCCTGCAACCACTGCCAAAATGGCGAGCTGCCATCGTCATTCGATATACCGCGCATTTCGGCGATTACTCTGTCAGCAAAACGCTCGGCAAACTCTGCCATAAATAAAAACCGCATTTTTGATAACAAGCGGCCATTATGTTTTTCACGGCGACTTTCTCGTAAAAACAACGTGCATAACTCGCTAACGCCGGTGTAATCATTACATAAGGTCAGAATGTCCACCGTTTTATAAACGCCCAGCGAGCGCGAACTATGCACCACCTTGCCCAGATGGTAGTGATAAAAGGCGTCATCTAACCCGACTGCGGCTTCCAATGCACTGGTGCCACACACTTCACCTGTTTGGCTGTCTTCAAGTACAAACAGATAACCTTCATCTCCGGGCTCTGATACCGTTTTACCAAACGACTGCTCTGAGCGGCTGATTTTACGCATCAGTAGCTCATCATTTACCGGCAAAGAAGTAAAACCATGGCCTGATTCTACTGCGATGGCATACAGTGCCGGATAATCATCCGCTCGGATGGGGCGAATCACCATCATCGTCGCTTACTCCACGTTTGCTTTATCGTTTTTTGGGGCCAAGCTGGCCCCCGCTTCATTTTTGCAGTCTTGATGCTGCTTAAATTTACTATTTACCCGTTAACAACCTGCTTTACTGCTTGCTCAAAACGTTGCATGCCCTGATGAATATCGTCAGCAGTAATCACCAGCGACGGTGCAAACCGCACAACATCGGCACCGGCAACTAACGCCATCACACCCTGCTCAGCTGCTGCCAGGAAGAAATCACGCGCCCGGCCTTTATAACTGTCATTTAATACTGCACCGAGCAACATACCTTGGCCTCGTACCTCACTAAACACCTGATATTTAGCATTAATACGCTCTAGTTCGGCACGAAACAGTTGCTCATTGTCCAGCACCTGCTGCATAACGTCTGGCGTATTAATGGTATCAATTACCGCCTCAGCTACGGCACAAGCCAGTGGATTACCACCATAGGTGCTGCCATGAGTGCCTACCTTAAGGTGGCTGGCAATATCATCTGTCGTCAACATAGCGCCAATTGGGAAACCGCCGCCCAGCGACTTCGCTGTAGTAAGAATATCCGGCGTGACACCATAGTGCATATAAGCATAAAGTTTGCCGGTACGGCCCACGCCTGTTTGCACTTCGTCCATAACCAACAACGCATTGTGCTTATCACACAGCTCGCGCACACCACGGATAAATTCGGCAGTGGCAGGGATAATGCCGCCTTCGCCCTGGATAGGCTCCAGCACGACTGCACAGGTCTTATCAGATATTAACGCTTTGACACTGTCGAGGTTATTAAATTCCGCATGCAGTACAGCACCGGGTTTAGGGCCAAAGCCATCAGAGTAAGCCGCCTGGCCACCGACAGTCACAGTGAAAAACGTACGGCCGTGAAAGCTTTTACTAAAAGAAATAATCTGATCTTTATCGGCACCAAACTTATCTAATGCAAAACGCCTGGCAAGTTTAAAGGCAGCCTCGTTTGCTTCTGCACCAGAGTTGGCAAAATACACCTTGTCGGCAAAGGTAGCATCAACCAGCTTTTTCGCCAGACGCAGTGCGGGCTCGTTGGTCATGACGTTGCTTAAATGCCATAGTTTGCTGGCTTGCTGCGTTAACGCATTCACTAACGCCGGATGACAATGACCTAAGCTACTTACCGCAATACCGCCAGCAAAGTCGACGTATTCACGGCCCTGCTGATCCCATACCCGGGAGCCTTTGCCAGATACCGGGATAATTCCGGCGGGGGCATAATTGGGTACCATTACTTCGTCAAACAACGCACGATTCACTTGCAACAGGCCGGTCATGTTCCACTCCTTTTTTATATTCACTTTACCTGCAATGCACAAACAAGCAGGCTTATCAGAGATACTTACATCGGCATTATTACAGATATAAACAGTGTTGTCTTGCTGTTAGAAAGCCTGAAAAGCCTGATTTAACAAGGCTTACAGATAGATTCTCACCCGAAATGAATAACTACGCAGCGCGGCAAAACCCGTGTTGAGCAAACTGCCGCTGGCAGCTGCCAGCCAGCACACGGCTGGCACACAATATAACTGCAACTGCCAACAGAAACTGATATGCATGGATATTGCACAAATTTTTTGCTAGATATCGACACCCAACCGTTTTAGATTGGTTTGAGACAAGGTTTGCAACGCATCATCGCTTAGCTGAACACTGCTGAACCAATTTTTTGCTTCAGCGGCGCTGATAAATTGTGTGCTTTTAAGTTCATGCCATTGCACATAAACCTGCGCCTGCTGCACCAGCCTGGCCAGCGGGCTGCTTCCGGTATAGCCAACCCCTTCAGCCAGTTGATCTAAGGTCTGACAAAGCGGCAACGTTGCTAACTGCCAGCGTGAGGTAATGTCTGCACTTAGCACAGCAGCGAACTCCTGCAAACTTTCACACAAAAAACTGGCATCAGGTTGCAAGCTGTCCAGTGCATCCGTTAGTTGGACGTCCCGGTTCTCGCGGGCTTGCAATAACTGAACTTGTCTTACTTGCTGGTAAGTGCGCAAATAGTTACGTGTTACCACTGCATGTCCAAGCGTATGAAACAACCCTACGCAAAATGCATTGTACGGGTGTTCAGCGCTGTCTTGTGCCAACCGCCTGGCGGCAATAGCAACAGCCAGAGAGTAATCCCATAGCTTGTTTTTCAGCGCAGTAAATGGATCGGTAGAGTGCGGTATCATACGGCGCATGGCATACACAGGAACGATTAATTGCAGGCTCTCTACACCCAAATAGCGTAAAGCCGTTTTAATATCTTTTACCATCGCACCGGAAGACGTTCGATTGCGATACTGCGGCTGATTCACCAGGCGCAGCAAATCCTCAGCTAACCAGCTGACACGGCTAATCAGCGGATCCAGTTTATTCACTGTTACCACCTTGCCACCTAGTGCATCCAGCAAGGCGTAATATGCACTGCCTGGGTCAAATAAGGTTGAACTAACCTGATCAATATTGTGCAGCTTACGCACTAGCTCGTCGGCGACTTCATCGTGTAGATGCGCCTGGGCAAATTCGGCGAACTGCGCCTTGGCCTCTGCTCCTGCTGCTCGTAAGCGCTGTGCCTTAGCTTCAACATCCAACAACGTGCGTTCAGATGCCAGCTGCCCGGTACGAATTTGGTAGCCCAGCCTTTTATGTGCCGGATCGACTCCAACCATCTGATCAATAAAACGTTGTACTAAAGATTCAGACTGCTGATTTAACTCGGTACTCACTGTAATGGCATTCCGTTGTTAACTGATGACTGGCATTAACATACTGCGGCCTGAGCCTAACGCAGTCAAGCGCGCTATTTTAGCCCAAGCTGCAAAAAGTTTTGCAGCAGTTGTTTGCCCTGCTGGCTTAAGATAGCCTCTGGATGAAACTGCACGCTGTGCAGCCCTGCGCTGCTATGCATCAAGCCCATAACTTCATCACGGGAACCATCTGCATTAGTTGTCCAGGCCGTTTCTTCCAGCTCTTTTGGTAACGAGTCGCGTTCTACTACCAATGAATGATAACGGGTAACATCTAGTGGGTTCGGCAAACCGCCAAACACCGACTGGCCATTGTGCTGAACCAACGAGTTTTTGCCGTGCATCACCTGCCTGGCGCGCACTACCCTCGCACCAAAAACCTGGGCTATCGCCTGGTGACCAAGGCACACCCCTAAAATTGGAAGTTTACCGGCAAACTGTTCTATTGCCTGTAGCGAGACCCCCGCATCATCCGGCGATTTTGGCCCCGGCGATATCACCAGATAGTCAGGTGCCAAAGCGGAAATTTGTGTCAGACTAATATCATCGTTCCGCCGCACCACAACCTGCTGGCCCAATGCAGCAAAGTACTGCATCAGGTTGTAGGTAAACGAATCGTAGTTGTCGATCAGTAACAGCATCGTTTGCTCTGTCGCAACTAAGGTTGCACAAAACCGACCGCTGCATTGACCTTTTGCAGCGTATCAGCTGCACGCGCTCGGGCTTTTTCTGCACCGTCGCGCATTACAGCTTGCAAGCTGGGTAAATCTGCACGCAGTTCGTTGAACATTTTCTGTACCGGCTCTAGCAAAGTAATAACCGCATCGGCAACATCACCTTTTAGATGGCCATACATCTTGCCTTCGTATTCAGCTTCAAGCGCACTGATAGCTTTACCCGTTACGCCGCTTAGAATACTTAGCAGGTTAGCTACACCGGGTTTAGCGTCGATATCAAAACGCACCCGTGGCGGGTCTTCTGAGTCGGTCATCGCTTTTTTAAATTTTTTGCTGATCATTTTCGGATCTTCGAGCAAGCCAACAAAGTTCCATGGATTGTCGTCAGACTTCGACATTTTCTTGGTTGGGTCTTGCAAGCTCATCACCCGTGCAGCCACTGGCGGAATAAAAGGCTCTGGCACGGTAAAAATGTCACCATGTGCCGCGTTAAAGCGCATCGCAACATCACGGGCTAATTCCAAATGTTGCTTTTGGTCGTGTCCGACCGGGATCTGATTGGCCTGATATAACAAAATATCGGCCGCCATTAGCACCGGATAAGTAAACAAGCCGGCGTTGACGTTGTTGTTGTGCCGCTCGGATTTATCTTTAAACTGCGTCATCCGGCTAAGCTCACCAAATTGGGTATAGCAGTTCAGCACCCAGGCCAGCTGGCTGTGCTCAGGCACATGTGATTGCATAAACACCGCAGAGCGCTTAGGGTCGATACCGCAAGCTAAATACAATGCCAGACTATCTAGCGACGCACTGCGCAATGCGGCGGGTTCCTGACGCACCGTTATCGCGTGTAAGTCGACAATACAGTACAGACAATCATAGTCATCTTGCATTCTATCCCACTGGCGCAGGGCTCCCAGATAATTACCGATGGTCAGCTGTCCTGATGGCTGAGCGCCACTGAGTACTATGGGTTTACTGCTCATGCTCTGTTCAATCCTGTGTCTGTCGTAAAATGGGGGCTATTATACTGTTTATTTAACGTGGCGCGACACCGATGCAAGCTGCTCGCGCATCTTTGCAATAGTTTGCGCATAATCAGGGCTGTTAAAGATAGCGGAACCGGCGACAAACATGTCGGCACCAGCATCTGCAATCTCAGCGATGTTATCTACAGTGACACCACCGTCTATCTCCAACCTAATCGACCGGCCACTCTGGTTAATTAGCTGCCGTGCTGCGGCCAGCTTATCTAAGGTTGCCGGAATAAATTTTTGCCCGCCAAAACCGGGGTTAACTGACATCAGTAAAATAACGTCTACTTTGTCCAGCACATAATCAAGGTAACTAAGCGGGGTTGCCGGGTTAAATACCAAGCCAGCCTGACATCCGTGGCTTTTTATCAACTGCAAAGTGCGGTCGATGTGCCGTGACGCTTCCGGATGAAAAGTAATAATACTGGCACCAGCGTCAGCAAATTGCGGCACCAGCGCATCTACCGGCTCTACCATCAAATGCACATCTATCGGGGCTTCAATGCCATAGCTCCGTAATGCCTTACACACCATGGGGCCCATCGTCAGATTGGGCACATAGTGGTTATCCATCACGTCAAAGTGCACCACATCGGCACCAGCCTTTAATACCGCCGCAACGTCATCACCAAGGCGGGCGAAATCAGCGGACAGTATCGACGGCGCTATTAAGTAGGGTTGCATATTATTGTCCTGTTACGGCAAAAGCGTGACTTTACTGAATATTATCAGCAAATGCACTGCATCATGGCCTGTTGGGCGCACAAAAAACAGGCAGTTACGCACCAATAGAGTTCAGCCCGCGACAGGTAAGAAAATCTTAAAGGCCTATTACATTGATACTAAAAGATAATTTGTTATGGCACGTATCTTGGAAAGCTAAAGTCAGGGAACATAAAAAAGGGCAGAAAACATGCAAAATATACGTCGCACCATTTTGGCAACAGGCTTAATCTTAGTTGGTTTAGCTGCAACAGCAGGCAAGGCGGCGGCAGCCGAGTTAAGCGGAGACATAACGTTTACCTCAGACTACGCTTTTCGCGGTATCTCACAAACAGAAGAGGCGCCCGCACTACAAGGGGGGCTGACACTGAGTGCGGAGTCTGGTTTTTATGTATCTGTATGGGGCTCTAACGTAGATTTTCTGGCAGAAGGCACGCTGGAGCTTGATGTTATGCTGGGCTGGAGCGGCGACATCAGTGACGATTGGTCGGCAGATGTCGGTATCATGCGCTACGGCTACCCCAATGCGGAAATCGATGGCTCAAACTTTTGGGAGCTTTACGGATCTCTATCTTATAAAGATCTGACGTTTGGTTTGGCATACAGTGATGATTATTATGCTAACAGTGGCAATTTTATCTATCTTTATGCCAGTTATTCTTACGCGATAACAGACACGATCAGTTTAGATTTGCAGCTGGGTCAAAATGAGTATGATGACAGCAGTGCAAGCTATATGGACTGGAGCCTTGGTTTGAGCACAGAAGTGCTGGGGGCCGGTGTCAGCTTAGCGTACGTCGATACTGATATTGATGGCTCTTATCTGGCAGATAGCCGGGTAATTCTGTCAGTGTCAAAAAGCTTCTGATAACGCCAGGCTGCAGTACGGCGGCTGCAGCCTGACTGTTTCCACCTGTAAAGCTGCACAATAAATAAGCAGCTTGTATCCTGTCGCTGGATGTTTTATTATCGACATAGTCTGGATCAGACAAATGGAATTAACATGAAACTTACCAGCGGTTATAAAAATATCTTTCTTAGTGCAGGTGTATTCACTAGCGCATTATTATTTGCGACCTATTTTATGCCAGCAGATGTATCCTGTCAGTACCTGGAAACACAGGCTACCGCTCAATGTATACCCGGAGAACAGCAAAGTTGGTTTAGTTGGATCCGTGGCGAGAGCCGCTCTACTCAGTTTCATTTTGTCGATTTACTGGAGTTGTTAAATCGTTTGAGCCCGGCTAAATAACGCTTAAAATGGCACAACGTCCTTCAATATTGCAGATAATCAAAGCCGTTGCCGGCGCTATGATAGGTGTTCAGTCTGAACAGCAACGACAACGCGATTTCTCTGCCAGCAGCCCGCTGCCTTTTATCATTGCCGGAGTTATTTTTACGCTGTTTTTTGTTTTAACACTGCTACTGATTGTGTTTTGGGTATTGGCTTAGGCTGATACACCGCAAACAATTCAGCAACTTTACCGCGACTGGTTCCTTTTTGGCTAATAGAGCGCCCAACCTGCAAACTATACAACTCTGCTTGCTGGTAGATTTTACGCGTCCAGGTCGTATCGTGATTACTGATAACTACAGCAATACCCCGCTGCTGTGCTTGCTCAGCAAGATTTGCCAACTGCGCCTGATCATCTAAATCAAAACCCTGTCGGGCATAACTGGTAAAACTGGCAGTTTTGCTCAGCGGTACATAAGGCGGATCGCAGTAAATTACCGCATCTGACGCTGCCGCTTGCATCACTTGCTGATAACTGTGACATGTAAAAGTGGCACGCTGTGCTTTTTCGGCAAAAAAATGTAATTCAGCCTCAGGAAAATACGGTTTTTTATAACTACCAAACGGCACATTAAATTTACCGGATAGATTATAGCGACACAGGCCATTATAACCATGTCGGTTAAGATACAAAAATAATAACGCCCTTTCATACGCATCAACACTTAAATTAAATTGCTGACGCAAGCTAATATAGCTATCACGTTGATTAGTCCGTGCGGTGAAGAATATTTTGGCATCGGTAATAAACCGCTGATGCTCAGTCTGCAACAACTGATAAAGGTTAATTAAGTCAGCGTTGATATCATTCAGCTGATAAGCCGGAAAATCTGTATTCAAAAAAACCGAACCGGCACCTACAAAAGGCTCTATCAGACGCGCTGCATCAGGTAAATGCTGACTTATTGCATCAACAAGATTGTACTTCCCACCAGCCCATTTTAAAAATGCCCGGCTTTTCTGAGCTCTATTTATCACCGCGTTATTCCGTTTGTGACGCGGAATGATCAGTTTGCCGTACTTTGATCTCGTTCTGCACGGCCTGCAGTGACTTGATAAAAGGCCCAGTCGCCGAAATTGCGCCCGGCAATATCGCTATCTGTGCTTTGGCAGTGGTTTTATCACTAAACGCTGCCAATAGTAATACAAGCTGTTTTTGCCCTTGCCAACTTCGGGAGTACGCTAGCACCGGTAACTCAGGGTAAGCTTGCTTAAATCGCAAATAAGCAGCATCACTGGACAACACCGCTAACTGTAAGGCATAAGCCTGCCTATCCATTGCCAACAATGTTGCTTCATCATATACATATTGCATCTGCGGCTCAGCGATACGTTGCCGTTGCGCACTGTCCCTGACATCAACAGCATCAGCTTCGGCCGCTGTCGCCGATGAGGCATCTTCAAATGCCTCTGCAGTATCGGTGATAACTGTGGTATCGTTGCGGCTTACATCATTTGCACTTACCTGACTTTGCAATGCTGCGTCGGCTAGCACAGCATCAGATTGGGTTGGGGTAACCACTTCATCTGGTACAGTTGACGGCATATTAGTGAACAGCTGCTTAGTTTCAACCGCGTTTGGCTGCGCAACCTTTATATCAGTAGCAACGCGCGGCTCTACCCCGGCGCTATCCGGGCGGGAGAAAAACCACCACAACAGACACAGCAATAGCAGCGCTGCCGCCGTATAAATCCAGGAGCGATAACCTTGAACAGCAGAAACGTTTTCTGTTGCTTCTGGCGTGACAGTGCTATCAGCGGCTGAACGCAGCAACAGATGAATATTCCCGTCGGCTTGCGCCAACCGCTGAGCAATTTCCAGCTCGTTTAGTTTTTGCGTGTGCAACAACTGGGTCGCATCTTCAGTGGTAACTTTATTCAACAGTAGCGTGATGTCGTCATGTTCGCCTTCTTCGCTGGCGAAGCAAAACATCAAACAGTCTAATTCCTGTAACTGTTGTAATACGGTTGGTGGCAGGTGGTCAGCATCATCAATAATTAATAACAACGGTAACACCGAGACAGCGCTGCTCAGCTGAGCTGATAAAGACATGTCCGGCTCGGCGCCGCGGTTAAACCATTGCCTCATCAATGGTGTACTAACATCGGTGTCTTGTGTTTTGCTATCGAGCATAGCCACATTAAAGCGATCAGAAAACAACTCTGCAATTGCCAGCGCCATTACAGACTTACCGCTACCGGTAGAGCCGACTATACGAATGCTCTTATGCTGATTAAATGTCAGTTGAAACAGCAACCTATCCAGGCACTCACGCTGAGACGGTAATAACTGCGTTAGTTGTGAGAGTTTTGTTTGCAGCTCAGTTGTGTCCATCGGCAAATACCTCATAAAGTTCTGCTTCAGTTACGTCATCAGCTATTGCTGTCAGGCAAAAACCAACTGGCAGGATAAACCGCATCTTACCGTGCTTTACTTTCTTATCTGTCTGCATAAACGGCATAAAGTCAGCAATTCTCATATCTGCCGGCGCTGCCGTTGGTAAAGCAAATGCGTTGAGTAAGGCTTTAATTTGTTGCAAATCTTGCAGTTGCAGATGCCCGCGGGCCACCGCAAGTTGGCTAGCCATTACCATCCCGGCTGCCACCGCTTCGCCATGTAACCAAACTCCATAACCCAACCACGCCTCAATTGCATGGCCAAAAGTGTGGCCAAGATTAAGCAAAGCACGCTCACCTTGCTCTGTTTCATCCCGGCTGACAATATCAGCTTTCATCTGACAGCAGTGTTGGATCATTGTCGCCAGTGTCTCGGGCTGCTGGTCAAGAATGGCTTGTCTATGCTGCACTAACCAGTCAAAGAAAGCCTTGTCGGCAATAAGTGCATACTTAATCACTTCTGCCATGCCGGCGGCAAACTCTCGCTGTGGCAAAGATTGCAGCACACTGGTGTTTATCAGAACCTGAGCTGGCTGTTTAAAAGCACCAATCATATTCTTGCCAAGTGGATGATTAACGGCTGTTTTACCGCCAACTGATGAATCAACCTGTGACAATAACGTCGTCGGAACCTGCACAAAGCTTATGCCACGTTGATAGCAGGCAGCAACAAAGCCGGTTAGGTCACCAATAACGCCGCCACCTAACGCAACCAACACCAGGTCACGCGACATCTTTTGCTCCAGCAAAAAGCTCAGCACCATTTCAAATGATTGCAGAGTTTTAAAAGCTTCGCCGTCGGGCACTAAAAAATGTTTTACATCAGCATGGGCAAACAGCGCAGTAACCTGTTGTAAATACAGAGGGGCAACAGTGGGGTTAGATATAACAACGACTTGTCTTGCAGTTGCCAAACGCGGTTCAGGCAAACTGAACTTGTCGTCGATACAGATAAGGTAGCTGCGGTCGCCAAGTTGCACATCAACTTTTTGCATAGCAGCTCCTTGTAAAAAATAAATTAGAAACCCAATTGATCGATAATCTGGCTGGCTACTGCCCTGGCACTTTGTTCATCGGTGCGTACGGTAAAGTCAGCAATTTCGGCATACAGAGGGTTACGCTCAGCAGCCAGTCGCTCCAAAACTTCTTTTGGTGCTTCTTCAGTCTGCAATAAAGGCCGGCGTTTGTCTCTTTGGGTACGGGCTACCTGTTTTTCGATAGGCGTTTCCAAATACACTACGATACCGCGCGCAGATAATCGATTACGGGTCTCTTTGCTTATTACAGAGCCACCACCAGTAGCAAGCACTATACCCTGCAACTCGGTTAGGTCCTGAATAACATTCTCTTCACGAACACGAAAACCTTCTTCGCCTTCCAGATCGAATACCCAGGCGATATCCGCGCCAGTGCGCCGCTCGATTTCCTGATCCGAGTCGTAGAACTCCAGATGAAGCATGTCTGCTAAATGACGGCCTATTGTGCTTTTACCAGCACCCATTGGGCCGACGAGGAAGATATTACGTTTTTCTGCCATAAGTCGTATTATTAATCAGCTAACTCGATAAAAATTACATTCAGGACCAAAAGGCTCCCACGAAAATTTGAAGCGCTGAATTATGTCAGGAATCGTCAGCTGCTGGCAAGTGAATTCTTAGTTGGCTCTGCTGTTGTACATCAGCAGAGCCAATATCAGCTATAAGCCATCAGTGATTATTTTCGGCGTGACGAAAATGAGTAATTCATTTTTTTCATTTTTCGTAAATGTTGACCTGAACAAAGCACCAACATAAGGAATATCACCAAAAAACGGGACTTTGTTTACCGTAGATAATATTTGTTGCTGGTATATGCCACCCAGCACTATCGTCTCACCGTTATCGACCAATACTTGTGTCTGAATTTGCTGAGTATCTATCGCCGTTGCCGGCCCAGTTGGTGTTTGCACCGTTTCACCACGGGTATTTTGTGTTATTACCAAATCCATAATAATTTTATTGTCCGGTGTTATTTGCGGGGTAACCGTTAAGCTAAGCACCGCTTTCTTAAACTCTACCGTGGTAGCACCGCTTGAAGCAGCTTGAACATAAGGTATCTCGACACCTTGTTCTATACGCGCTTCTTTTTGGTTCGCAGTAGTAATACGCGGGCTGGCAATAATTTCGCCCTTGTTTTCCTGCTCCAAAGCTGACAGCTCCAAGTCAAGTAAAGTACCATCGGCAAGGCGGGCAATATGAAAGGCTATGCTGCCAGCGGCGTTGCTAGCCGGGAAGTTAACGTTCCAACGGTCATCCAGCGACGGTATAGCGCCATTAGCTATGGTATTTGCTCCACCGGCAGAACCAGAGGTACCCTGATTAGAGCTACTACTACTTTGCTGGTCAGTAAAGCCCCAGCGAATACCCAGCTCATCAGCAACGCTATCACGCACCGTAACCATCCGCGCTTCAATTAATACTTGCCGCACCGGCACGTCCAGCCGCTCTATCAGCTTGCGCACGTTTTCAATGTTTACTGCGGTATCTTTGATCAAAATAGTGTTGGTACGCTCATCGACATTAACCGAACCGCGTATCGACAGCATCCTGGCATCAAAGTTACCTAATAAACGGGCAATATCGGCAGCTTTAGCATAATTGATGGTCAGAAAATCTGAATACAGCGGCTCCAAATCTGCTACTGTCTGTTTCGCTTCTAGCTCACGAGCTTCGCGGGCAGCCAACTCATCAGTTGGCGCAACCATCAGAATATTACCTTCCATCCGCTTATCCAGGCCTTTAACGCGTAGAACTATGTCAAGCGCCTGATCCCAAGGAGTACCATCAAGCCGCAGCGTTATATTGCCTCTGACAGAGTCACTGGTTACCAGGTTAAAGCCATTATAGTCTGCGATAATCTGTAATACGGTTCTTACCGGAATATCCTGAAAGTTAAGCGATATAGCGCGGCCTTTATATTCTTTACCGCCGCCGAGAATACTGCGGTTTGTTGTATCACGCTCAATATTCAGCGTAAAAATATTATCAATCTGCTGGTACGTATAGGTAAACTCAGCCGTGGTATCTATCAGAAGCCTTGCAGACGAACCTTCTTTAAAGGTTTCGATGCCTTTAACAATAGTACCGAAGTCGACTACATCGAGCTGATAAAGTAATTCGTCAAGAATGTCTGTGTTGTGAAACTCAACTTCCAGCTTGCCCAAGCGTTCTGACACATCAACAGCGGCGGTATTATCACGCAAGAACACTAACACGCGCCCTTCGCCTTTATCGCCACGGCGAAAATCTATTGCATTAACACGGTTAATGTAAGTAGGTTTTACATCTGCAGCCTGGCCTACATCACCTGACGTCGGGTTATCAGAGATGTGGATATAAAATACATTTCCACGCACTCTGGTACGATATATTTTCAGATAGTCGAGGTAAATAATTGTTTTAAAGCCATCATCAACAAACTCAGAAGTTACCCGCTTAACGCCAGCTTTATTAATCAGAACTTCGTTTAATTTTTCTTCATAATCTGATTCGTTAAAAAATAACTCAATACGGGCAGGTTCGTTAAATACCTGTATGCTCGGATCGGTATAGAGCTCCTCATCGAAAATAAATTCGATCTCTGTTTCACCGGTTAACAATGGGTTATACCGCACATCATACAATAGCGGTACTGCAGTTGCGGGCATTGAAAACAGTGCAAAGGTTGCTAAACACAGTAAAGTGCGCTGGATTTTGCCAGACATTGTTTTGATAATTTTATCCATGATCTACTCGCATACCTGTCAATTTCTTGCAGTAGACGACGTTCCCGTCATCTGCAACATGGTCGTCCGTTCTTTCCAGCAACCGGCGCCATCCGGAATCAGCTCCAGCAATTCAATGTGTGTTGGTTCAACACTAATTACCCTGCCATGGAACAAGCCGACATAATTGTTTAACGTAACTTTGTGTAGCGTTCTGTCTGACGCTTCAATAAGCGCCCAGATTTTACTTACTTCACCCAAAGTGCCACGCATTTTTAAGTTATCCAACGCATACTTTTCCAAAGGTTCTTTTCTGCGTCTGGGATCAGGATGCAAACAATCCTGAATCTGTAAAAACCTATCTTGGATCGCTTCTGGCCTTGGTGCCGAAAAAGGGCTCCTGGCGTCTTGAGCACTGTAAGGAATGTGAGTGAATTCCTGAACCTCAGGCAATGGCTCAACTCTGGCACGCGTATTAGATTTTACTTCAGCAATATGATTCTGCACATCACTGATATCATCAAAACAGCCAGTTAACAACACAGCAGCAACTATCAAGGACAACCTCCTTATCATGGTTGCACCTCTTTGTATCTGTATGTCTTGGCAACAACGTTAAAACGCAAACGCTCATCTTTTTCAGTTTGGATGGCAAAATCATGCAAGCTGACAATTCGTGGTAATTTTGCCACTTCGCTTACAAAGTTACCAAACTGATGATAGTCACCAATCACTTCTATTTTTATCGGTAGCTCAGTATAAAATTCTTTTTCTATTTCAGGCTCCCAGTTAATTCGGATAAATGTCAGACCACTGGTTGTACCTACATAGGTTATATCATCCAAAAGACCTGGTGTTTCATGTGTTGTGGGTAATTGCTTTAATAGAAATGAGAACGTCTGTTCCATTTCTACCATTTGCTGCTTATACAAATCCAGGTTAACCGCAGATGCATATCGTGTTCTGTATAGCTGGCGCAGCTCAATCTCTTTTTTCTGTGCAACTTCAAGTTCATCAATTTTGCTATCGACTAACATGAAATAACTCAAGGTAGATACTGCAACAGCAAGCAACACTGCAAATATAACCTTTGCCGCAACCGGCCATGAACCCATGTTCTCCAAATCCAGATCGTTAATATCGATCTCTGACAGGTTAAAATTCATATTCATTTTGCTCTCCCACCGGCAGGTGTCACAGGGCTATCATCACCCTGAACCGCTTCATAACCTTTAACAGTAAGATGCATTTTAAAATTACTCAGCAAACTAACTGAGTCTTTACCTGCTTCAATGAATTCAAGGTAGGGAGTAGACAGTAATTCAGACTCTTCAGCTTCTCTTAACATGTTCGACAAACGATTGTTAGATTCACTTTTTCCAATCAATAGTAATGAAGTACCTTTTTTCTCAAGCTGGTTAAGATAAACACCTGCGGGTACTATACGTGCAATCTCGTCCATAATCTGTGTGCCCAAATTACGGCTGCCCTGCAACTGAGAAATAAGCGACATACGCTGCTGTAAATTTTTCTTCAGCTCATTTAACGTGCGAATTTCAGCAATACGCTGATCCAAAACTTTAATTTCATTTTCCAAATAGCGGTTACGCTGTGTTTGCCCGTCAATTCTGGCGCTGTAAAGCATGTTAACCATAAATATCAGGAAAAAACTGACAACAGCCGTAGCGGTCAGAATGGTCAGATACTGTTTCTGCCGCTCTTTTCGCGCAGCATCACGCCACGGCAGTAAGTTTATATATGCCATGGCGTGAAACTCCTTAATGCCAGACCGCTGGCAACCATAAGTTGTGGCGCATAGCGGCTAAGTTGTTCACGATCGACTGAAGTAGCCACCTCCATCGACTTAAAAGGATCTGCAACGACAGTATGAATACCAAGTTCATCAATCAATAACTTGTCAATGCCCTCTATTAAAGCTGTACCGCCAGAAATAACCAGATAATCCACGGCATCTTTACCACTGCTGGTGAGATACATCTGAATACCGCGTCTTACTTGCTGCAACAACATGGTCTGAAATGGTGCTAATACTTCGAACGTATAGTTAGGAGGCAAATCGCCACTTACTTTGGCTAATTCGGCTTCTTCGTAGTTTTTGTTGTAATACGACAAAATGCTGCGGGTATATTGGTCACCACCAAACGCCTGATCACGGGTATAAAGCGTTTTGCCATTTTCAACGATACTCAGCAACGTCATGGTTGCGCCAATGTCTACCATAGCAACGACTTTCTTATCGGCGTCATCAGGCAATTGTTTCAGACATAACTGCGCCGCACGACTTAACGCATGGCTCTCGATATCAACTACTTTTGCTGTAAAGCTACCATTATCAAGCGCAGCGACACGCGCCTCAATACTTTCGGTTCGGGCGGCGCTAAGCAAAACGTTGACTTTGGAGGGGTCAGCCTCGTTAACGTCTTGTTTTTCAAAATCAAGACTTACTTCGTTTAGCGGGTAAGGAATTAATGTGTCTGCTTCAACTTCAATCTGACTTTCAAGTTCAGCATCAGTTAAGGACACATCCATAAAGATCACTTTACTGATTACGGTAGATCCAGACACCGCTGTTGCGGCAAATTTAATTGTACGGGGGATCTTTTTGCGAATTTTTGCCAGTACATTACCGACAGCTTCAATGTCCTGGATCTCGCGATCAGACATAGCACCTTTAACCATGGGTTCAACGGCAAATGCTTCAACCTTGCAGACGCCATGATGCTGACTAAGCAGCACAGCCTTTACAGAGTGTGCACCAACGTCAATTCCCACCATTATCGGTGTTTGTTTACTAAACAGGCGATTTATCATAGCTTCCTGCGACCGATTTTATAGTTATGATTATTGTCTCATTGTTAGCTTAGTCGCTAATTTTTGGCAAGAAAAAGCGTTCACTCTAAAGCTAATAAATATATACTAGCAGCGTTGTAACAGAATTGGGAGTAGAAATTGGGGTTATTCAGTGTCTTGGGTTAAAAAACTTATAATTCTCAGTCTGGTCTCGATCCTGCTTGGTCTATTAACGATCTGCGGGATCTATTTTTATATAGAAGATGATCTACCTGATGTCAGCACCTTGCAGGACGTTCGTTTGCAAACGCCCATGCAGGTGTTTACAGCCGACGGCGAGCTTATTTCCCAGTTTGGTGAAAAACGCCGGATCCCATTAAAACTGACAGAAATGCCTCCTTTACTAGTAGAGGCTTTTTTAGCTGTTGAAGACACTCGTTTTTATGAGCACCCCGGTATAGATATTATCGGCATTTTCCGCGCTGCCTCTGTCGTCGCTACGTCTGGCGATTTTAGTCAGGGTGCCAGCACGATTACTCAGCAATTAGCCCGCAACTTCTTTCTTAGCCGAGAGAAAAAAATCATGCGGAAAATTAAAGAGGTTTTTTTAGCCTTTCACATTGAGCAATTGCTGACAAAAGACCAAATCCTGGAACTGTATCTGAACAAGATCGAGCTGGGGCAACGCTCCTTCGGTGTTGGCGCTGCGGCTCAGGTGTATTTTGGCAAAACCGTTCACGAACTAACAGTCGACGAAATTGCCATTATCGCCGGCTTGCCGAAGGCTCCATCGGCGTTAAATCCTGTGCGCTCGGCTAGCAACGCCAGAGCACGGCGTAATGTAGTGCTGGGCAGAATGCTTGATACCGGTGTCATCGACAAAGCAACTTATGCACAGGCCATAGCTGCGCCTATAACCAGCAGATTACACGGTGCTCAAATTACCGCATCGGCACCTTATATCGCCGAAATGGTAAGGCAGGAAATGTTGGGCCGTTTCGGCGAGGAAGTTGCCTACTCTGCGGGTTTGCAAGTTTATACCACTGTACACAGTAAACAGCAGGCTGCGGCAAAAGCCGCCTTACAGCAGAACCTGTATAACTATGACGAGCGCCATGGCTATCGCGGGCCGCTCCATAAGCTATGGCAGGCAACTCTGGTTGAAGAAACAGACAAAGGCCCGGAATTTGTTCAGCAAGATCCATTGCCAGCAGACGAAATTATTCAGTACCTTAGCCAACAAAATAGCTTAGAAGACTTGCATCATGCTGTTGTGCTATCGGTCAGCGAACAAAGTGTCACTGCCGTCCTTGTTGATAACACGCAAATTACCCTGGACTGGGATGGGCTAAAGTGGGCGCGCACCTTCATCAATGATGAACGCCAGGGCACCGCGCCAAAAACCGCCTTCAGCATTTTGGCGCCTGGTATGCATATTTTGGTTCGCCAATACGATGAAAACTGGCGATTGTCTCAGATACCGCAGGCCAGCAGCGCTATAGTCGCACTGGACCCTAACAATGGTGCAGTGCGAGCGCTGGTTGGTGGCTTTAGCTTCAGTCAAAGCCAATTTAACCGGGTTACCCAGGCAAAACGTCAGGTCGGGTCTAACATTAAGCCTTTCATATATTCAGCTGCGTTAGAGCATGACTATACGCTAGCGTCGATTATGAACGACGCGCCTATTCATCAATGGGACAACAATGCTGGTATCGCCTGGCGGCCAAAAAACTCTCCGGCAGTTTATGATGGGCCAATCCGCATACGCGAGGCCTTGGCTAAATCGAAAAACGTCGTATCGGTACGCTTACTGCGTGGAGTCGGCATTGATAATACTATCAGACACTTGCAGCGATTTGGTTTTAGTGCCTCTGATTTACCCCGCAACGAAACATTGTCTTTGGGCTCAGCTTCACTGACGCCTCTAGAATTAGTCACTGGTTATGCTGTGTTTGCTAACGGCGGCTATCTGGTCAACCCTTTTGTGATTGACAAAGTGTTGTCTGAAGATGGCCAAATAGTCTACCAACACAATGCTGCTGTTGCCTGTCATGCTTGCAATGATATGGCTGCTGAACAACCAACTAATAGCACTGCGGATGATCCCGAGGCACAGCTCGGTCAGCTATTCAATGAGCTGCAAGCAGCTGATACCGCTGATGACAACAACAATAACGAGCTAATATTGGATAAACAACCATTGGCGCCACAGGTGATATCAGAACATAATGCGTTTTTAATTGCTGATGCACTGACAAGTGGCGTCTGGGGCGGTGGTAGCTGGCAACATGACACCGGCTGGAACGGCACAGCCTGGCGCCTGCAAAGTTTGAAGCGGCGTGATCTGTCGGCAAAAACAGGCACTACTAACGACTTTAAAGATACCTGGCTATCCGGTTTTACGCCCAAGCTGGCGGTTACAGTATGGGTAGGTTTTGACGATGCTAATCGTAGCCTTGGTGTGACCAACTGGCATGCCAATATGGGCCAGCAACAAAGTGCCGGTGCAGAATCAGGCGCCCGCACGGCATTACCAGCCTGGCTGGATTTTATGCGGTACGCCCTTAGTGACCAAGCAGAAACGCCGTTAACAGTCCCGGTTGGGTTATCGTCAGTGCGAATAGATCTGCAAAGCGGCTTGCTCAGCCGCCGTAACGACCATCAAAGTAGCTTTGAATATTTTAAACCCGGTACTGAACCAACCCAGTACGCCACGGCAGACATTCAGCAAATCAGCTTTGATGCGCTACAACAAAAAAAACCTGACGAGCAAGCAATCGAAGAAATTGAGTTGTTTTAATCAGATAACACCCGAATAGCATTGAGTAAACAAATAGACAAAACCCCCGGTAAACGGGGGTTTTTGTTGGTCAGTTCCATTGACGCTCATCGACTACTGCTATCCGCATAAGATGCAGAAAGCTTCGGCTTTGGTTAAAAATGCCGATAACGCCATTAAACACACTACAACGGCGATTGCGGTAAAGCCAAAACCACGACTGGACGCTTTACTCATAACTAACCTCAATAACGCATTTTTTTATTTTAATTAGCAGCTTGGTTTACCTTTCCCCAAACTGTCACTGAGTGTAGTTAACTTGTAACAAAGTTACAATAACTGTTTATTTAACCAGCATTTTCAACATGATACTTTAGCGCTGAATAAACGAACTCAGGCGTTAGTAAACGAGGATCATTCAGTCTGGGTAAAGACTCTATACTACGTTCTGTATCTGTTAAAACAAAACCAGCTTGTTGGTAATTTTTCAACGCAGCAGGATGATCAGCGCTGCAAGTATGTAACCAAATTTTACTTGCTTGCCATCTGGCAGCCTGCATTATGGCTGCCTGCGCAAGTTTTAAACCTAAACCCTGACCGATAAACTGTGGCATTAAGCCAAAAAACTTAATTTCGACACTTTGATCAGCATGCTGCAATAACTCAATATAACCTGCTGGCGTTCCTTTTACCCATAACAACCAGGTCCGCACCTGCTGCTGCGTCAGATAGTCCCGCCACTGCTGATAATCCCAGCTTAAACGGCTGAACCAGCGCCATGGACCACCAACAGTTTTAAACATAAACTGGCTCAGTTCGGGGCTGGCAACTTCCGCTTCAACTAACTGCACACCTTCTGGCCAGTCAATATGTGATGGCGGCTGTGCATCAAACTGCATAAACCAGGTAGTAACTTCAGTGTTAACCGTTGCTGACATACTAATACCCCCGACTCAGATCTACAGAATGACGCAACGGCCTGCCACATTGGCTGCGCCGATAATTATCAGCAATTTGTTCTATTACCGTTGTCACATTTGTCACCGCTGATACGTGCGGCGTAATTAATATCGCCGGATGGCGCCAAAATGGGTGTTCTGCAGGCAAAGGCTCCTGGCGGAAGACATCCAGACAAGCCGCTTGTAACTGCCCGTCATCAAGCGCAGTTATCAGGGCAGCATCATCAACAATTGCACCGCGGGCTACGTTTACAAAAATAGCGCCTTTTTTAACGTGCTGGAAAAAGGTCACGCCAAGCAAAGATTCCGTTGCCGGTGTTAGCGGTAACAAACAAATTACTACATCAGCCTGCTCGACTGCTGCGGCTAACCCCTCAGCACCACTGTGACATTGTACACCTGGCAATGACTTTGCCGTTTTGGCCCAGCCGGTAACGGTGTACCCCAGGTTGACAAAATGCGCGGCAGTTGCGGCGCCTAGCTCCCCCAGACCCAACAGACAAATTTGCGCAATGCGTCGCGGACTTTTTGGTTGCCATAATGCTTGTTGTTGCGCCGCGCTGAACATATCCAGCCGCAGCCGGTAATGGCTCACCACACCGTCCAAATATCGCACCATAGTTTGCGTCAGACTAGGGTCAACAATGCGCGCTACCGGTAAAACCGGCAATGTCGGATCATTCAGGATGGCATCGACACCGGCACCAAAACATTGGATCGCTTTTAAGTTTGGCAACGCTGCCAAACTGCCGGCTGGCTGTTTCCACACAACAGCAAATTCAACCGCATTAACGTCGGCAACATCAGGCCAAATCTCTATTTGGCTATCCGGTAACACGTGTTGCAAACGCTGCTGTAAGTCTTCAAGTTTTCTATCGGGAATTATCAGGACAAGGCTCATAGGTCACCAAAGCTTCAATAAATCGTCATACCTCTGACATAGCCAGCTAGCAAGCTCAGGGCGGCTAAAGATAACATGGTACTTACTGATGCTAAACTGTCGCACCATTTTTTTATCTGACGTGCACCTGGGTTGCAAAGATTGCCAGGCGGATTATTTGCTTGGCTTCTTGCAGCAAAGTCAGGCCGATACCATCTATCTGTTGGGCGATATAGTTGACTTGTGGGCAATGCGTAAACAAGTGCATTGGAAAAACGGTCAGAACAAAATCGTCCGCTGCCTGTTGGATAAAGCCGAGCAAGGCACGGAAATTGTCTATATTCCCGGTAACCATGACGAAGCATTGCGGCTGTATGCCGGTAAAAGCTTTGGTAATATCCGCGTGGCAATGCGCGCCAGCCATACCACAGCCCAGGGCAAAAAATTACTATTGCTGCACGGCGACGAATTCGATAAAGAGGTTAACTTTGGCCGGTTACATGCCTGGCTGGGTGACAACCTGTACGACTTGCTGCTGTTTTTAAATCGCTGGTATAACCGCCTACGTCGCTTCAGTGGCGGCGGCTATTTTAGCCTGGCTGCCTATATAAAAAGCAAGGTACCAGGCGCGCAAAAAGCCATTGCCCGTTATCGCGATGCGGCTGTAAACAAAGCAAAACGCGCCGGTTTTGATGGTGTAGTATGCGGCCATATTCACCATCCTGAAATTCGCCTCCAGCAAGGCATTATTTATTGCAATGATGGCGATTGGATAGATAGCTGCACAGCATTAATTGAACAGCATGATGGCAGTTTGGCGCTATATCATTGTACTGAGAAGGCCGAAAGAATTGCTGCCATGCCGCTTGCTGACAGTGGCAAAAAAGCAGCCTGAAATTTCAGCAAAATGCCATAAAACCGACACCTGAATGTCATACAACCATCTTAGCCTGAGCCCAGCCTATCGCAGTGCTACCGGAGCTAAATATGATCAGTGTTGACCAGGTTCTCTCACAAAACCTTCCCGGCCTAACCAATAAGCCCTGGCTATACAAGCCGGTTAAAGGGGCGTTGCGCCGGCTATTACACGAGCAGGACTTTATCGACTTCGCCAACCGCTACCCTTACCTGCAAGGACTGGAGTTTGTTGAGCAGGTACTGGACTACTTCAATTGCCGCTACGCAGTGCGGGATAATGAAATTGAGCGCATTCCAGCTGCAGGCAGAGTGGTTATTATTGCCAACCACCCTATTGGCTCACTCGATGGCCTGGCGTTGTTGAAGCTGGTTAGTGATATTCGCCCCGATGTAAAAGTGGTAGCAAACCAGCTGTTGATGGCACTGCGACCGCTGCATAACTTGCTATTGCCAGTCAATAATATGAGCGGTGGTACAGAGCGGCGCGCACTGGATAATATTCAACAGCACTTGGCCAATGAAGGTGCACTGATCCTATTTCCCTCCGGTGAAGTGTCGCGACTGCGTCCGGACGGTATTCGCGATGGCAAATGGCACAGTGGCTTTCTGCGGTTTGCCAACAACGCTAAAGCGCCGATACTGCCCATTTTTATTGATGGCCGTAACTCAGCATTGTTTTATGGCGCATCGATGCTATACAAACCGTTGGCAACGATGTTGCTGGTACAAGAAATGTTTAAGCAACAAAGCAAAAAGCTGGAAATGCGCATTGGCGAGCAAATTCCTTTTGACGCTTTTGCCAATATGGCACTGGAAACACAGGCCAAAGTAAAACTGTTCAAAAAGCATTTATACCGGTTGGCAAAAGATAAGCCTGCGCTGTTCATGACGCAAAGTGCTATCGCTCACCCTGAGGATCGCATCGCACTAAAAAAAGCCGTAGAAGGCTGCGAATTGCTGGGCCAAACTGCCGATGGCAAACAAATTTATCTGTATCAGCACCAACAAAGCTCGCCTATCCTGCGTGAAATAGGACGCTTGCGCGAATTTGCTTTTCGGGCGGTGGGTGAAGGTAGCGGTTTACGCCGTGATATCGACCGCTTTGACAGTCACTACGAGCAGCTGATTTTATGGGATAGAGACGACTTAGAAATTGTCGGCGCTTATCGCTTTGCTAATACCCGTAAGGTGCTGGCTGAACACGGCCAAACCGGTTTGTATACCGCCACGTTATTTCAATTCGATCACAGCATGACCCACTACCTGGACGCCGGGTTGGAACTGGGCCGCAGCTTTGTCCAACCCCGCTACTGGGGCAAACGCAGCCTGGAATATCTGTGGTACGGTATCGGTGCTTATTTACGCCGCAATCCGGATATCCGCTACTTGTTCGGCGGCGTGAGTTTGTCCGGCAGCTACCCGCAAGCGGCGCGCGATCTGATGGTGTATTTTTATAGCCTGTATTTTAGCGACCAGAATGTTAGCGCAGTATCAAAACAGCCATATCAACTACCACAGGCTATATTAACCGAACTGCAGCAGCATTTTAGCGGTAAGGATTACCTCAGCGACTTTACTCAGTTAAAGCACCTGCTGGCCAATATGGGACTAAGTGTGCCGACACTGTATAAGCAATACAGTGAGCTGTGTGAACCCGGTGGCGTAAAGTTTCTTGCCTTTGGCACCGACCCGGATTTTGCCAACTGCGTTGACGGCCTGGTATTGGTAGACATACACCGGCTTAAAGCAGGTAAAAAGGCTCGATATCTTGGCACGGAGTAATTGACCGTGTTGCATAAACTGGCAGCTTTTGCTGCCATTTTTGCTATGTAAAGGTTCAGTAAAGTTCAGTTTCAATTCAGCCTCAGCCACCTATAAGCTATACAGTGTATAAAAAGCCTACAGCTACGTCTTAACTGTTGGTTGCGAAACTGAGGATAGCACGATGAAAAAACTGATACTGCAACTTGGCCAGGCCCTGGCAGTGTGCGTGCTGCTGGTAAGCCAAAGCATGGCCACACAGGCCAGTGATTCCTGGTCTGCCGCTGAGCTGGACCAAATGCTGGCGCCGGTGGCGCTGTACCCTGATACCGTACTCACCCATGTGTTGATTGCGACAACTTACCCATTAGAAGTTGTACAGGCATCACGCTGGGTCAAAGACAATCTGGGCCTTAGCGCTGAAAATGCGGTGCGCGCCGTCGAAGACAAAAACTGGGACCCCAGCGTTAAAGCCTTGGTGGCTTTTCCGCAACTGCTGGATCGGCTAAGCAATGACCTGGACTGGACGCAACAACTGGGCGAAGCTTTTTTAGCCGATGAAACGGCGGTACTGGCCAGCATTCAGCAACTGCGTGAAAAAGCCTACAGTAGCGGCAATCTGCAGGATAACGAGCAGGTAGTAGTGCAACGTGAGCGTGAAGTGATTGTAATAGAGCCTGCGCGCAAAGAAGTGATATACGTTCCCGTATATGACACCCGCACAGTTTATGGCGATTGGTGGTGGCCGTCACACCCGCCGGTATATTGGCACACTGCTGGCGTATATTACCGCAATAGTCCGTTTTACTGGGGCGTTAGCGTTAATGTCAGGCCCTGGTTCTATTTTGGTATTTTCGACTGGCAGCACCATCATGTGGTGGTGCATCATCATTATTACCATAAACCGCCCCGCTATTATCCGAAACGGCATAAGCACTATAGCGATGCCCGCCGTTGGCAGCATAACACTGAGCATCGCCGTGGAGTGCACTACCGCCATGAGCGATTAAACCGCCACTACAACGCCGGCTATGGTTATCAGCCATCTACCAGCGAGCTGCAAGCCGATCCATACCTACAGCATGAACAACGTAACAGCAACGTGACAGTGCGCGAGAATAAAGCGCACTATCAGCGCAAAACCGCAGAACAAGTTCGGATCCGCGATTTGCGCCAACAGCAGGACCATACTCTGCCACGGCAACACCGGCCGGTAACAACCGAGCCGCGTATGCGCACAACAGAGCAAAGCCAGCAACAACAGCGGGCTCAGCTGCAACAACATGCTCGTCAGAGCGATAAACTACAACATAATGATAAGCCGGTGGCGCAACGTCATATCAGCACAGAACAATTGCGCCAACGCAACGTGCAACAACCGGTAAAGTCGCAGCACCAGGCGGCTGCGCTACAACGTGATGCTGCAGCAATACCGATGCAGCGCGATCACACAACACAAAGTAAACGTCAGTCAAATGAGCCAATGCGGGTAAACCCGCAGCCCCGTCAGCAAATGCCAGTGGATGAACATCGCGCTCCCCAACGTGATGTCACGGTGCAACGACAAGAACGAGCCATCAGACAGATCGATTAACAACCACTTTGTTGATACAAAACAAACTATGAGGCTTATTTTATCTAAGCCCCGTTTTTTTATTGATCCAGGCCAATATTGTTAGCCGGTTAACATGGACAATTACCACAGACCTTATCTGTGGAGATTACTATGAAAACCTGCTTATCAATTCTTACTCTGGCGTCTTTACTGGCGGCGGCTCCGGCCAGTGCCGAATTTGCCATTAACGTTGGTGCTATTACTGTTGCACCAGACGATAGCAGCTCCAGCCTGAACGTGATTGAACAGGTTGCTGGCTTGCCAGCAGGTTCAACTGCCGTTGGTGTTAACAGCAATACTCAGCTGGGTCTGACGTTTGACTACAAGTTTACGCCAAATTGGTCAGTCCAACTGATTGCTGCTACGCCGTTTAGCCATGACATAAAAGTAAAAGGCTCGGCTATTGATGGCTTAAAGGTAGGTAAAACTAAGCATTTACCGCCGACGCTGCTGGCGCAGTATCATTTTATGCCAGAAAATCAAACCTTTGATCCTTTTGTTGGTGTAGGTCTGAACTACACGGTATTTTTTGATGAAAAAACAGATGGCCAGCTTGAAGGCGCACTGGATGCACTGAACGTAACAGGTAGCAGCGACAACGTTGGGTTGAAACTGAAAAGCTCTTTTGGTCTGGCACTGCAGGCTGGGGTTAACGTCAAATTAACCGATAGCCTGGGCGTACACCTGATGTTGAGTAAAATGGATATCGACACCACAGGCCGGGTGCAAGTAAATGGTGCGACCATTCAAAGCGTAAACGTCAACATTGACCCCTACGTGGCAATGATTGGTCTACGCTGGACCTTATAAGCCTAACCGGGTTTTAAATTAAGACTAAAGGCGACTGCAACACGGTCGCCTTTTTGTTTACACTCAACAGACAGCAAAATAAGCCTGGCGGGTTATGAGCACAAATATCGACAAACTGAACTGGCAACAGTTGCTAAAATCAGGCGACCGCCTGTTTATCGGTTCACATGCTGCTACGCCAACGCGGCTGATAGACGATTTAATTAACAACGCCAAGCAGTTGCATGATATTGAAATTGTGCAGGTATATTCGTTGTCAGATAACAAATGGGCTGAGCCAGAGCACCAGCAACTGTTTAAAGTGAACGCATTATTTATTGGCGGTGAGCAGGTGCGCCGGGCGGTTGCCGAAGGCCGCGCCGATTACACCCCCTGTTTTATGTCAGATATACCGTCGTTATTCAGTGACGGTATTTTGCCACTGGACGCGGCGCTAATTATGGTCAGCCCCGCTGACGAGCACGGTTACCACTCTCTTGGCGTGTCGGTTGATATTGTGTCTGCCGCCGCCAAAGCGGCAAAAAAGGTCATTGCTCAGGTTAACCCCTCCATGCCAATTACTTATGGCCAGGCTTTTATTCATAAAAACCAGATCAGTGCTTATTATTATGCCGAGCAGCCCATAGCCCAAATGCCGGCAGTAAAACTGGATGCAGTGACCGAGCGGGTTGGTCAGTATGTGTCTTTGCTGGTAGACGATGGTGCTACTATTCAAATTGGCGTCGGCAAGATGTGTGATGCTGTGCTGCGATATCTGGGCAACCATAAAGACCTGGGCATTCACAGTGAAATGATCACAGATTCGATGATGGAGCTGATTAAGAAAGGTGTGGTTACTAACCGCAAAAAAACCTTTCACCCGGGCAAAACCGTAGCCAGTTTTTGCGTAGGTAGTAAGGCGTTGTATGACTTTGTGCACTGTAACCCGCATATGGGTTTTTACCCCAGCGAATACGTAAACTCGCCGGCAAATATTGCCCGCAACGACAATATGGTGTCGATAAACAGCGCCATCGAAGTTGATTTAACCGGCCAGATTGTCTCTGACTCTATCGGCCATCTTTTTTACAGTGGTATTGGCGGTCAGGTCGACTTTAGCCGTGGCGCATCGATGAGCAGCGGCGGTAAACCCATCATTGCGATGCCCAGCACCGCGAAAAACGGCACGGTATCACGTATTGTTGCTCATCTGACGCAGGGGGCTGGGGTGGTGACCTCGCGCGGCCACGTGCATTATGTGGTGACCGAATTTGGTGTGGCGTCACTGCGCGGCAAAAGCATTCGTGAACGTGCACTCGAGCTTATCCGCGTAGCGCACCCGAAGTTTCGCCAACAATTACTGGAGCAAATTCGCCAGCATTTCTGGGTACCACATTATCAGTTGCATACCCCAACCGAAGTGCCCGAGCTTGGCAGCGTTGGCTTTAAAGAGCTGCATATCGACGGTGAAGAGTTTGACCTGAGGCCACTAAACCCGTCAGACGAGCGCCGTTTGCAGGAGTTTTTTTACTCACATACCAAAGAAACCCTGCAACTACGTTACAGCGCGGTGCCTACCCAAATGAGCCGCGAGAAGTCCTGTACCCTGGTTGGCGTTGACCAATCTAAAGATTTGGCGCTGTGTATCGTGAAACAAAAAGGCTCAGCAGTGCAAATTCAGGCCGTAGGTCGTTACTACCTGCTCAGCAATGGCACTGGCTGCGAAGTGGCTTTTGTTACACGGGAGAAATATCAGGGTAAAGGTATGGCCAAACGCTTATTGCAAGAGTTGATCACTGTCGCTGAAATGCGTGGTTTAACCAGCATGGTCGCTTTTGTCCGCGCCGAGAATAAAGCCATGCTGGCAGTATTCCAAAAAGCCGGTTTTGGCCGTTTGCCGGGCGATGATCCAACCGAAGTGTATTTACAGTTGCACTTGCCACGTTCCACTCATATTGGGGAAACCAGCTAATGGCTATTACTTTATTTAGTCACCCCAGTTGCTACCGCCATTTAGCCGGAGACGACCACCCTGAGCAACCGGCACGGTTAAGTGCGATAAATGATCAGCTGATCCGCTCTGGATTAGAATTTGTTGTGCAGCAACGCGACGCTATACCCGCTGATAAAAGTGCAATATACCGCGCCCACAGTAACCTATATGTCGATGAGATTTTTGCCAAAACGCCCGAAGATGGCCATATCTGGTTAGACCCGGACACGCAGATGATGCAGCACAGCCTTACCGCCGCCCTACATGCCGCTGGTGCCGGTATTAATGCCGTAGATTTAGTACTGCAGCAGGTTAATCAGCAAGCATTTTGTAGTGTGCGGCCACCAGGCCACCATGCAACCCGAGATCAGGCCATGGGTTTTTGCATCTTTAACAATATTGCCATAGCAGCCTTGCATGCGCTTGAGCAACATGGCCTTGAACGCGTAGCAATAGTCGATTTTGATGTCCACCATGGTAATGGCACCGAAGATATCTTTGCCGGTGACGAGCGGGTGCTATTTTGCTCATCGTTTCAATATCCGCTTTATCCGAATACCGGCGAGACGCCATCTGGCGAGAATATCGAGAATCTGCCATTGCCGGCTTTATGCAAACCCGCTATCTGGCGTGAGCAAATTTTACAGCACTGGTTACCACGCATTAACGCCTTTAAACCTCAGCTGATACTGGTATCAGCCGGCTTTGACGGCCACCGTGAAGATGATATGGCGCAATTTCTGCTCACCGAAGAGGATTACCACTGGTTAGCACAGCAGTTAAAACAACTGGCTGATCAGCACTGTGCTGGCCGTATCGTAGCTACGCTGGAAGGCGGTTATGCCCTAAGTGCACTGGGGCGCAGTGTGGTCGCATTTTTAAAAGGGCTGATGTAACAAAGCGTTAAGCTGCTATGCTTATGATATTTGCCAGACAATTTTGCTTATATGCGGCTGATAAAACGTGTGTTTCCGGCTTTATCCTACCTCGACACAACCAGCGAGGCTGAGTTTCGCCAGTATCTGGCGTTTAAAACCCGTAGTAGCACTAAACGTTTAGCACTGGTTTTTATTGGCCTGATGTTGATCTTCAGCGCTACCGATATCCTGCTGGGCGACAACTGGCATAGCATGAATAATCTGGCCCGTTTTTTGGCTGCAGTAGTCATATTGCTGTATGCAGGCTATTCGAACCGCCTGAGTGGCGAGACCTGGCTGCAAGGCTGGCTGGCGGTAAGCGCAATCGTAGTGACGTTACTTGCCTTTACCTTTTATGCCGCGGGGCAATACTTTGGCAAACTAGGTGAAGGCGGCCCCATGCTAGTGGCGTTTGCCATAGCTGCTATGCCGATTTTTAATTTACAACAGAAGTTGCTGCTCTGGCTGCTATTACTCAGCAACCTGCTATTTATTAAGCATTGCACCAGCACGGATACCGGCTGGGGCATTTTTTACCTATTAATTAGTATAAGTTTGTGTCTGAACTGGCAGCGCCAATTTGATAAGTTGCTGCGCAGCCAGTTTAAAGCGGTGCGCTTAGAGCAACAAAAAGCTGAAACCGACCAGTTAACCGGCTTATTAAACCGGCGCAGCTTTGAGCAGCGTTTAATGCAAAAACTAACAGATCTCCCCACTGGGCAACAGTTATCATTAGGTCTGCTAGATATAGATTACTTTAAACGCTATAACGACCACTACGGCCATTTGGACGGTGATCTGGTGTTGGTGCAAATAGCCCGGTTATTATCCGCCAACCCGGATTTAACTGTAGTACGCTTTGGTGGCGAAGAATTCATTCTGATTGAGCAGCATCCAGCCACACAACCAACCATACTACTGCTGTTGCCAGAGCAACTGGTCGCTTTAGCCATACCTCATGCCACATCACCTTTTACTGTAGTTACTGCGTCAATCGGCGTGGTAACACTGTGTTACCCGGCGCAGTTAATCAGTTCTGGTGAATTGATGCAACAAGCTGATGAACTGCTGTATCACGCCAAACAACACGGACGTAATCAGGCGCAGCAACGCTTGCTCAACCCACAGAAAAGCCCGCTACTGGTCTGACACTGCTTTGTAAATTGCTGCAATAAAAAAACCTGCCGCAGCAGGTTTTTTCAACATCAGTTAACGGCGTTAACCCAGCCAGACACGGGCGTTACGGAACATCCGCATCCATGGGCTGTCTTCCTGCCAGCCATCCGGCTGCCATGAATTGGCTACGGCACGGAATACCCGCTCCGGGTGCGGCATCATAATCGTTACCCGGCCATCGGTGGTGGTTAACGACGTGATACCGGCGGCAGAGCCATTCGGGTTATGCGGATATTGCTCGGTCACCTTGCCGTAGTGATCAATAAAACGCATCGCTACCGTGCCGCTGTGGTTGGCCTTCATAAAAGCTTCGTTGCTGGCAAATTCGGCATGGCCTTCACCGTGCGAAACGGCGATAGGCATGCGTGAACCGGCCATACCGCTAAACAACAGCGACGGGCTTTGCTGAATTTCAACCTGGCTGAAACGGGCTTCAAAACGCTCAGATTTATTGCGTACAAAATGTGGCCACAACTCCGCGCCCGGTATCAGGCTCTTTAAGTTAGACATCATCTGACAGCCGTTACACACCCCCAGCGAGAAGGTGCTTTGGCGCGCAAAAAACTCGGCAAACTGCTGCCTCGCAATGTCGTTAAACAGCACTGATTTAGCCCAGCCTTCGCCGGCACCCAATACGTCACCGTACGAGAAACCGCCACAAGCGACTAAGCCGTTAAAGTCAGCCAGCTTCGCACGACCGGCTAAAATATCGCTCATATGTACGTCAACAGCAGTAAAACCGGCACGGTTAAACGCTGCTGCCATCTCAACATGCGAGTTAACGCCCTGCTCGCGCAAAATAGCCACTTTAGGTGCGGCACCTTTAAGGATAAACGGCGCGGCAACATCTTCGTTTAAATCAAAGCTAAGCTTAACGTTTAAACCAGGGTCAGCAGCATCGGCTTTAGCAGCAAACTCCTGTTTAGCCCCTTCCGGGTTATCCCGTAGCGCCTGCATTTGGTAAGTTGTTTCCGCCCAGATACAGCGTAAACGGGTACGGCTATCGCTTAACACCAGCTTATCGCCACGGCTGAACACCAACTCGTCTGCAGTGCTTACGCTGCCGATAACATGGCTGCAAGCGGCCAATTGATGCTGCGCCAGCACTTGCTGCACATACTCAAGTTCGCTGTTGCTTATCTGGATCACCGCGCCCGGCTCTTCGCTGTAAAGCACCGCCATATCATCAGCGCCCAGGCTACTTATATCGACACGCACACCGGCTTTACCAGCAAATGCCATTTCGGCCAGGGTAACAAATAAACCACCGTCTGAGCGGTCATGGTAGGCCAGCAGTTTTTGCTCGCGCGTTAACTGTTGCAGCGCATTAAAGAAGTTAATTAACAGTTGCGGGCTGTCTAAATCGACTGGCGTTTGGCCCAGTTGCTTATAAACTTGCGCTAAACAGGACGCGCCCAAACGGTTCTGGCCCTGGCCTAAGTCGATTAACAATAAGCTGGTGTCGCCCTTATCGGTGCGCAGCTGTGGCGTGACCGTTTTGCGGATATCTTCTACCCGGGCAAAAGCGGTGATCACCAACGACAACGGCGAGGTAACTGCATGTTCAGCACCGTTTTGCTGCCACTTGGTTTTCATCGACATTGAGTCTTTACCCACCGGAATAGTCACTTCAAGTGCCGGACACAGCTCTTCACCTATGGCTTTCACCGCAGCATATAAACCGGCGTCTTCACCCGGATGACCAGCAGCGGCCATCCAGTTTGCCGATAATTTAACCCGTTTTAATTCGCCAATATCAGTCGCAGCGATGTTAGTAATGGCTTCCGCCACGGCCAGGCGCGCTGAGGCAGCAAAATCCAGCAACGCCACCGGCGTGCGCTCGCCCATGGCCATGGCTTCACCATGGTAAGTATCATAACTGGCTGCGGTAACACCACAGTTAGCTACCGGCACCTGCCAGGGGCCAACCATTTGGTCGCGTGCTACCAGGCCGGTAACAGAGCGATCGCCAATGGTCACCAAAAAAGTTTTTTCTGCAATCGCCGGTAAGCGCAGTAAGCGCTCTGCGGCGTCTTTTAGCGTTACGCCGGTTAAATCCAACGCTTTACCTGCGGTTTGTGCGCTTTGCACATCGCGGTGCATTTTTGGTGCTTTACCCAGTAACACGTTTAACGGCAGATCAATCGGTGTGCTGCCAAAGTGGGTGTCTGTCAGGGTTAAATGCTGCTCTGCTGTGGCTTCACCCACTACGGCAAAAGGCGCGCGCTCGCGCTGACAAATTTGCTCGAACACCGGCATTTTATCCGCCGGTATCGCCATCACATAGCGCTCTTGTGACTCGTTGCACCAAATTTGCAGCGGCGACATGCCAGGCTCATCGTTCGGCACATTACGCAGTTCAAACTTACCGCCTACGCCACCGTCGTTTACCAACTCAGGGAAGGCATTGGATAAACCGCCGGCGCCAACATCGTGGATAAACACGATAGGGTTATCTTTACCTAGCTGCCAGCAGCGGTCGATTACTTCCTGACAGCGGCGTTCAATTTCCGGGTTTTCACGTTGCACTGAGGCAAAATCTAAATCTTCTGCCGATTGCCCCGATGCCATTGAAGATGCCGCACCGCCACCCAGGCCGATATTCATCGCCGGGCCGCCCAGTACCACTAATTTAGCACCTACTGGCAAATCGCCTTTTTGTACATGATCAGCACGGATATTGCCTAAACCACCGGCCAACATAATCGGCTTATGGTAACCGCGTACTTCGTCGCCGTTATGGCTGGCTACTTTTTCTTCATAAGTACGGAAATAACCGTTAATCGCCGGCCGGCCGAATTCGTTGTTAAAGGCCGCGCCGCCCAGCGGACCTTCCAGCATAATGTCCAGTGCAGACACAATACGATCTGGCTTGCCAAAATCGGTTTCCCACGGCTGTTCAAAGCCCGGAATACGTAAGTTCGACACCGAAAAGCCGACTAAACCGGCTTTAGGTTTGGAGCCAACACCGGTAGCACCTTCGTCGCGAATTTCACCGCCGGAGCCGGTAGCCGCGCCCGGATATGGTGAAATAGCCGTTGGGTGGTTGTGCGTTTCTACCTTCATCAACACATGAATAGGCTCATGATGATACTGATAGGTCAGGTTACCCGGCTGGGCAAAAAAGCGCCCTGCGGTAGAACCTTCCATTACCGCTGCGTTGTCTTTATAGGCTGACAACACATAGTCCGGTGTTTGCTCGAAGGTATTTTTAATCATTTTAAACAGCGATTTTGGCTGTTTAACACCATCGATAGTCCAGTCAGCGTTAAAAATTTTGTGCCGGCAATGCTCAGAGTTTGCCTGGGCAAACATATACAATTCGATGTCGTTCGGGTTGCGACCGAGCGCAGTAAAATTATCAAACAGATAATCTATTTCATCATCGGCCAGCGCCAGGCCCATCTCAATGTTGGCGTTGGCCAGTGCGGTACGACCACCATTGATAATATCAACCGAACTAAGCGGTGCCGGTTCAGCTTTGGCAAACAAAGCCTGCGCCTGCGTCAGTTCGGTAAACACCGCTTCCATCATGCGGTCATGCAGTAAGGCCGCAACCTGTGCTAATTGAGCAGCATTCAGTGCCGTTGCCGATTCCACGTAGTAAGCCATACCGCGTTCTAAACGCGACACCGGCGTTAAACCACAGTTGCGGGCAATATCTGTCGCTTTAGATGACCAGGGCGAAATGGTGCCCGGCCGTGGCGTAACAAGAATTAACTGGCCGTGAGGCTCGTGGCTGGCGATAGCCGGACCATAAGTTAACAGTTTGTCCAGCGTTTGCTTTTGTGCGTCAGTCAATGCGCTGCTGACATCAGCAAAGTGCATAAACTCAGCATAAATACCGCTGATGGTTAAGCCACTTTGGGCGCATTGGTCGAGTAACTTTTGAATTCTGAATTCGGACAGTGCTGGCGCACCACGCAGGATCAACATAGGCTTTCTTTTCCCGTGGGTTTGTCAAATTGAAACCTGGGGTTGGAACCCCTGATTGGCGCGCCATTATAAAGAAATTTCTGCCTAAGTGGTATGAGTAAACACTGACGGCACGACAGAAGTTTGTTATAACAGCGCAGAACATAGCGTAGCAGGTTAGAGTGAATGCACAGAATCAGCTTTTGGTTTTGCTGGCTACTGTGGTTAACCGGTTGTACCCCGGCGCCCGAAACAAGCCAGCTTTACGATATATATCAACGCGACAGCATTAAGGTCGGCATTTTGCATGGCCCTACCAGCTACTATGTTGGTGTAGATGGCCCGGTGGGTTTTGAGCTGGAACTCAGCCAGGCACTGGCAGATAAACTCGGCGTAAAACTTGAGCTTTACCCCAGTTATCATCTGAACGAATTGCTGCAAAAGCTTGACGCAGGTCAGGTAGATTATATTGCCGGTGGCTTAACACAAACCGAATTACGCAAAAGCCGTTACCGTGCGTCACCTGCGTATCGTTGGATTAACGAGGTGCTGGTATTTAAGCAAGGCAACACCTGGCCCAGAAAACTGGACGAGCTTACTGACACTGTTATGGTAGTAAAAGACAGCAGTCACGCCGAGACGCTGCAACAACTTAGTCTTGATCATCCCGACTTACAATGGCAACAGCATCCGACATTGGACGCCGATGAGATTTTGCAGCAAGTAGTAGACGGTAATATAAGCTATACCGTTACAGATTCAAACCAACTGGCACTAAACCGCCGCTTTTATCCTAACCTGAGTATTGCGTTTACCGTGCGCGACAATCTGCCGGTAAGCTGGCTACTGGCAAACAATGCCGATGATTCACTTTACGTCGTGCTGATAGAGTTTTTTGGCGCCATGTACCAGAGCAGCGAGCTTGTAACACTGGAAGATAAGTACTTTGGCCATATTCAGACCTTCGATTATGTCGATACCCTAACCTACATTGATGCCATCGAACAAACGCTGCCAGAATTTAAGCCCTGGTTTGTGCAATACGCCGGTGAATTAGATTGGCGTTTACTGGCAGCATTAAGCTACCAGGAATCTCATTGGGACCCCAGAGCAAAAAGCCCTACCGGCGTGCGTGGCTTGATGATGCTGACGCTACCCACAGCTCAACAAATGGGCATTCGTAGCCGGCTAGACCCTGAACAAAGTATTCAGGGTGGTAGCCGCTATCTGCACCGGTTGGTTACGCGCATACCTGAGCGCATTGCCATGCCAGACCGACTCTGGTTTGCCTTGGCGTCGTATAATGTTGGCTGGGGCCATGTTGAGGATGCACGCATTATTACCCAAAAGCAGGGCGCAGATCCGGATAAATGGCTGGATGTAAAGCAGCGCTTGCCTCTACTGCGGCAAAAAAGTGTCTACCAAACCACTAAATATGGCTATGCCCGCGGCGATGAGGCAGTGACTTATGTTGAGAATATCCGCCGCTACTATGACACCTTACTGTGGGTAGATGAGCGTCAGCAGGCAGACATCCGCCTGCAGCAGCAAAAACAGCGCTTATCAGAACAAGCCAGTACAGAAAACTTGCCAGAGTCGCAATAGCAGCAGCCATAGCTGACTCTTGAAAGCCGCGGCGTTCACACCCATAGTAGGCAATAGCTAAACAAAACAGGTGTGACATGTTAAAACGGAAGAAACCCCAGCGCTCAAAAACACGTCGCCGTCTGCTAGACGTCGCCTCGGGGCGCAGGCGCATTAAGCGTAATATGGCAGTCACTAAACTGCACCAACGCCGACGTCATTATCTTGGCTTTTTTAATTTGCCAGAGCAGAGCGCTTAAGCGCTTTATGCTCAGCGCGCCGGCGCTGGAAAAAACCAGATAGCTGCGCTGCACATTGTTCTGCCAACACCCCGCCCGACACCTCTAACTGATGATTAAAATTATGATGCTGGGTTAAATTTAACACTGAGCCCGCCGCGCCTGTTTTTGCGTCGGCGGCACCAAATACTAAACGTCGTATCCGGCTATGCACCATAACACCTGCACACATACTGCAAGGCTCTAAGGTAACGTACAAGGTGCAATCTGGCAGTCTATAATTGCCTAATCTGACTGCAGCTGCGCGTATAGCTTGCATTTCAGCATGCGCCGAAGGGTCATTCAGGCTAATCATTTGGTTCCAGCCCTCACCGACAATCTGGCCGTCTTTTACCACCAACGCGCCAACCGGCACCTCACCCTGCTGTTCTGCTTTGGCCGCCAGCGCAATTGCCTGCAGCATCCAGTTTTCATCTGTCATAATGGCTTACAATTAATTGCTAGAATAATGGCGAAGTTTACCACTATATTCTGACGTAAATGGCTAAAATTTTGTCTTCCTGCCATTGCCATTAACTATGAAACTGACATATCAAACTGATATATATAAACATTAATAATTGGCATTCGATTTGCTGACAATGCCGATCAACTATTATAAAAAAGCACAGGAGCACAGCATGGGACCATTTGAAATAGCAGCGCTGGCCATCATAGGCGGCATCGGATTATCGGCTTTTAAAGTGTATAACGACAACAAAGGCAAAGCCGGAAGTGCAGAGTTGGATCAACTTAAAGCAGAGCAGGAAAAACTGAAACAACGCATTGCCACGCTGGAAAGCATTGTTACCGACAAGTCGTATCAGCTTAAAGATCAGATCAACCGTTTATAATCCTTATCGTTTTACGTTGGCGACAGCGTGGCAGTTAATCACTGATATGTTACACTGCCAGCAACTGCTGACAGGAGCTGATAATGTCGACGGAAACTCTGGTTAACCGTGCCCGTATCATATGCGAACAAAATGGCGCCCGCTTTACTGCTATCCGGGAGAAAGTATTCCGTTTGCTTGCCGATCTGAATGGCGGTATTGGCGCTTATGAATTGCTGGAACAATTAAAACAAACCGAACCGGGTGCCAAGCCCGCCACAGTATACCGGGCACTGGAGTTCCTTACTGAGCAAGGCTTTATTCACAAAATTGAATCAAGCAATGCCTTTTTGCTATGTCATCATTTTGGCCATCATCACCCGGCACAGTTACTGATCTGCGACCAATGCGGTGACGTAACGGAACTACATGCGCATATTTTGCATGACGAATTTAATCGTCAGGCTGTATTACAAGGCTTCACTATTCAACACCAAACCATTGAAGCGCACGGTTTGTGTAAAAACTGCAAACTGCAATAATAAAAACTAGTTGGATCAACAAGCTGGCTTGTGTATTAACAAAAAGCTTTCTAAGCTTATATCGGCTTGGCCATTGATATCCGTATTTTTATAGGCATTAACATGAATGTTGAATTTATAAATCCGTTTCTTTCTTCTTTGGTGAATGTACTTAGCACCATGGCCAATACCACTATCGTGCCTGGCCAGCCACGTATTAAAAAAGATGAAGTTGCCCGCGGCGACGTGTCTGGCTTAATTGGCATGGTAAGCCCACAGACCAATGGCTCATTTTCTATTACCTTTGAAGAATCTTTAGCAGTAGAAATTATGTTTCGCATGCTTGGTGAGCGGCCCAAGGGTATTACCGCTGATGTTACCGATATGGTCGGTGAAATCACCAACATGGTTACAGGTGGTGCCAAGCGTATTCTGGGCGAGAAAGGCTATGATTTTACCATGGCAACACCGGTGGTGGTGTCTGGTAAAAACCACACAATTTCGCATAAATCTGAAGGCGCAAAAATTTTAATGCCATTTGACTCCGACTTTGGCAAAGTCCATATCGAAGTCAGCTTTGATAAATAATCAGCCCTCTTTTTGTAGACAACGCCAGCATTCGCTGGCGTCGTCGCTTGTGCTAATCATATTAGAGATAGCGTTAGGCACCACAGGTATAACAGAATTGCACCCGGCTGGTGATATTGCACAATAGCTCGTAAGGGATGGTATCAATACAGCGTGCCAGGTTTTCTACCGGTAAATCAGCCCCCCACAGTATTACTTTGTCACCTACAGCTACTGGCTCATTGCCAATATCTACACTTATCATATCCATTGATACTCTACCGACGATGGGTAAACGCTTGCCGTTGATCAGTACATCAGCATTATTGCCAGCACCGCGCGGATAGCCGTCACCGTAGCCCATTGCTACCACGGCTAAACGGCTATTATGTGCCGCTATCCAACTACCGCCATAGCCCACCGCATCACCGGCGTTTACCTCACGCACCGCAATAACACTACTGCTAAGTGTCATTACCGGTTTAAGGCCGTGCTCTGCGCCAAGACTATCTGCCATTGGCGATACGCCATACAGCATTAACCCAGGCCGCACCCAATCGCCACGGCTTTGCGGCCAGTTTAATACCGCAGCCGAATTGGCAAGAGAATGCTCACCCTCACAATCTTTAATGATCTGACTAAATAACGCCAATTGCTGCGCCGTAGCCGGTTTATCCAATTCGTCTGAGCTGGCAAAATGACTCATTAACCTAAGCGGCCCTTGTACATTGGCACTTTGGCGTAAACGCTGATACAACTGGTTAAATTCGCGTGGGTAAATACCGAGGCGATGCATGCCGGTATCAATTTTTAACCACACCCGCACCGGAGCATCCAGTTGCGCCGCCAGCAAGGCTTCGGCCTGATCGCGATGGTGTATAACCAGTTGCAGGTTAGAAGCAACAATTTGTGCCAACTCGTCAGCATGAAAAAAACCTTCCAACAGCACTATCGGCCGGGCAATGCCACCAGCGCGCAGTGCTAAAGCTTCATCCAGCCGCGCTACGCCCAACGCATCGGCATGTTTTAGTGCTTGCGCAACCTTCAGCATGCCATGGCCATAGGCATTGGCTTTTAACACCGCCAGTACTTTACTGTCTGGCGCCAGTTGCTTTACGCGGGCAAAGTTATGCTCAAGCGCGGCTAAATTTATGGTGGCTTGCGGCCGGCGGCTTAACATTAATCGTCCTCGAACCGCGCGCTACCGGCGTAGTTATCAAAGCGCGAGTAACGGCCATGGAAGGTTAAGCGCACGCGGCCAATCGGGCCGTTCCGCTGCTTACCAATAATTACTTCTGCCGTGCCTTTATCCGGGCTGTCATCGTTGTACACTTCGTCGCGGTAGATAAACATAATTAAGTCGGCATCCTGCTCTATAGAGCCGGACTCGCGTAAGTCGGAGTTCACCGGCCGTTTATCGGCGCGTTGCTCCAATGAACGGTTTAGCTGCGACAGTGCCACTACCGGTACTTTTAGCTCTTTCGCCAATGCTTTTAACGAGCGCGAAATTTCGGCAATTTCCAGCGTGCGGTTATCACTCATGCCTGGCACTGTCATTAACTGTAAGTAATCGACCATGATCATGCTTAAACCGCCATGCTCGCGCGCTACGCGCCGCGCTCGTGAGCGCACTTCGGTTGGCGTTAAGCCCGAGCCATCATCGATATACATTTTGCCTTTGGTGTTCAACAGCTCAATAGCCGAGGATAGCCGTGCCCAGTCTTCATCTTCCAACTGGCCGGTACGGACCTTGGTTTGGTCAATGCGGCCTAAGGATGCCAACATACGCATCATAATTTGTTCGGATGGCATCTCTAAGCTGAAAATAAGCACCGGCTTATCTGAGGTGATGGCGGCATGTTCACACAAGTTCATCGCGAAGGTGGTTTTACCCATAGAAGGACGGGCTGCAACGATAATTAAGTCTGACGGCTGCATACCGTTGGTCATTTTATCTAAATCGACATAGCCGGTAGAGACGCCGGTAACACCGTCATACGGCGAGCGGAACAGCTCATCAATTTTTTCAATGGTTTTGGCCAGGATACTGTTAATCGGCTCCGGGCCTTCATTGGCGTTGGTACGCTGTTCGGCAATTTTAAAGACTTTGGTTTCGGCAAAGTCTAACAGCTCGGCTGAGGTGCGGCCCTGAGTGTCGTAACCGGCATCGGCAATGTCGTGCGCCACAGAAATCATATCGCGCACCACAGCGCGCTCACGCACAATTTCTGCATAGGCCAGAATGTTCGCCGCACTGGGCGTGTTCTTGGCAATTTCGCCCAAATAGGCAAAACCGCCGACATCGTCCAGTTGCAAGTTGGCTTCTAAATTTTCCGATACGGTAATAATATCAATCGGCTGGGTGGCTTCAGCTAAACGCGACATAGCAGCGAATATAAAGCGGTGCGCGCGCAGGTAAAAATCCTGCTCGACCACTTTTTCAGCCACCCGATCCCAGGCGTCATTATCCAGCATTAAGCCGCCGAGGACGGACTGCTCTGCTTCTATCGAGTGGGGCGGCATTTTAACCGCAGCAACCTGCTTGTCTTTGATACTACTCATAACACCTGTTTCAGTTGGCGAAAACAACATAATGCTAACCTGCCTAAGGCAGATCACAAAGCGAAGTGTCAGATATTTTTATCGGTTTAACTAAACGAACCGGGTAAACAACAGAGGGAGAAACGAAGGGAAAAGCGCACTGCAGATACAGTGCGCTTTAAAGCTTATCAAGCTTCTGCGATTACCACAACTTTTACAGTTGCAGTAACTTCAGCGTGTAACTGAACGTCGATATCGAACTCACCAGTTTCACGTAAAGTACCTGTAGGCAGTTTAACTTCTGCTTTAGATACTTTAACGCCGGCTTCAGTGATCGCATCAGCGATATCACGGGTGCCAACTGAACCAAACAGTTTGCCTTCGTCACCGGCTTTAGAAGCGATAGTCACTTCACCCAGCGCAGCAAGTTTAGCAGCACGGTCGTTTGCAGCAGTTAAATCAGCAGCTAATTTAGCTTCTAATTCAGCGCGACGGGCTTCGAATTTCTCGATGTTAGCCTTGGTAGCAGGAACTGCTTTACCCTGTGGGAATAAGAAGTTACGTGCATAGCCAGACTTAACAGCTACATTGTCACCTAAACCACCAAGGTTAGCGACTTTGTCTAACAGAATAATTTGCATTACTTATACCCCTTCTGTATTAACTGTGTGAGTCGCTGTACGGTAACAGAGCCAGGTAGCGTGCGCGCTTGATAGCACGAGCCAGTTGGCGCTGATACTTAGCGCTGGTACCAGTAATACGGCTAGGTACGATCTTACCGCTTTCTGTAACGTAGTTTTTCAGAACAGCGGTATCTTTGTAATCAATCTCTACAGTGCCTTCTGCAGAAAAACGGCAGAATTTACGGCGACGGAAAAAACGTGACATTTGCCTGTCTCCTAACTTATATGTTCAATTTGTTGCGCATGCAGCACAAGCTTTGCTTGTCCGCTGCGGCTTTGGTGGCGGTTTAAAAAACCTGTCACCTTTACCATGTTGCCCAACGTTAACTGTCGGGTATGCTGTGTTAGTGCGGCTCCGGTAAGTACTACCTGTATCCTGACATAAGCTTGGCGGTTTAAACCAGCTTCAATCTGATTACTGCGGTGTTCTAACACCAGAACCGTATGCGGTATGCCCGCAGGACTTTCGCTGTGCTCCGGTTGACGGCAGATACTGCCAACCAGTACGGTGCTATTGTCCATTAACAACAACTTACTCTTCGTTTGCTACTTGCTCTTCATGTTCACGAGGAGCACGTTCACGACGTTCATCACGTACTTTAGCCATTGGTGATGGCTCAACTACGGCACCATCGGTGCGCATAATCAGGTTACGTAATACTGCGTCGTTATAGCGGAAGTTAGTTTCCAGCTCATCAATCACAGTTTGTGGTGCTTCTACGTTCATTAGAACATAGTGAGCTTTATGCAACTTCTGGATTGGGTAAGCCAGTTGACGACGGCCCCAGTCTTCCAGACGGTGAATAGAACCACCCGCTTCTTTGATTGCGCCAGTGTAACGCTCAATCATGCCAGGTACTTGTTCACTCTGATCAGGGTGAACCATAAAAACGATTTCGTAATGACGCATTGTAGCTCCTTACGGTTAGTAAGCCTCGGGGGAACTCGGCCGGGGTTCTCATGGAGGCAAGGAACGTTAGTGTATGGCCGAAGGTCGCGTATTTTACGGACTCAGCGGGCAAATAACAAGCAGATATTTCAAAGGGGCAGAGCTCTTGAAAACTTCAAGTGTTCTGACCCCTTGAAAATATGTCATTAACTACGTTGGCGCACGGCTTCGAATAAGCAGATACCGGCGGCAACCGATACGTTAAGGCTGGACACACTGCCAAACATCGGAATTTTTACCAGGCTGTCACAGGTTTCGCGGGTTAAGCGGCGCAGGCCTTCACCTTCAGCACCCAACACTATCGCCAACGGGCCTTTAAGATCAGCCTGGTAAATCGTCGTTTCAGTTTCACCGGCAGTACCCACCACCCACACACCAGCATCCTGCAATTCGCGTAAGGTGCGAGCTAAGTTGGTTATGGTAATAAAAGGCACGCTCTCGGCGGCGCCACAGGCAACTTTACGCACTACTGAGGTAAGCTTTACTGAACGGTCTTTCGGCGATACCACAGCATGCACACCGGCGGCATCGGCACTGCGTAAAATGGCGCCCAGGTTATGCGGATCGGTTACGCCATCAAGAACCAAAATAAAGGGTTTATCATGCTGCGCAACTATGGCGGCTAAATCGGCTTCGCTGCCGCTGCTTTGCAACCGGGCCTTGGCAATAATGCCCTGATGCTGGCCGCCGACCATATCGTCCAGGGTTTTGCGGTTACAAAACTGCACTGATACGCCGTTTTGCCGCGCTTCCTGAATTAACGGCTGCATGCGCTTGTCGTCGCGATCTTTCATCACAAACAACTCCAGCACATCCTGCGGTGCACGTTGCAGTAATGCGCCTACCGCATGAATACCAAAGACCAGATCTGCGTTCATTGTTAACCCTTAATGCCGACACGTAAAAAAGGCCGGCAGTTTACCTTATTACTTCGCCTTACGCCGTGGCTTTTTACGCGCGGTAATATTACGCGCGCCTTTAGGCTTGGCTTCGCCAGCTTTGGCCGGTGTGCTTGCGGCTTTACCGGTCGCACGTTTACCGCCTTTGGCTGCACCTTGCTTCGACGCTTTGATTTGCTCTTTGCTGACAATCCGTCTTGGCTCGCCTACTAAGACTAAATCAATTTTACGCGCTTCCAGGTTAACCGCTGCCACCTTCACTTTTAGCAAATCACCCATACGATAAGTGACTTTGCCATGTTCGCCACTTAACGTATGGCGCTCGGCATCAAAATGGTAATAGTCGTTTTGCAACGAGGTGACATGCACCAGGCCTTCGATATACAGCTCGGTTAAGCGTACAAACAGGCCAAAGCTGGTAACAGTAGACACTACACCGTCAAATTCAGCGCCTAAATGGTCCTGCATATATTCGCATTTAAGCCAGTCGGCTACTTCGCGGGTGGCATCATCAGCACGGCGCTCTGTCATTGAGCACTGCTCACCCAGTGGTGTAATTTCAGCTTCGGTGTATTCGCGCGCGCCGGTGACTTTCTGGCCTTGCTTGGCCAGTAAGGCTTTAATGCCACGGTGCAGCACTAAATCCGGGTAACGGCGGATTGGCGAAGTAAAGTGCGCATAAGCCTCCAGCGCCAAACCAAAGTGCCCTTGGTTATCGCCCTGATATACCGCCTGCTTCATCGAGCGCAGCATAGTGGTTTCAATAAGCTCACGATCCGGCCTGTCGCCAATTTTTTCCAGCGTTTGCGTCAGCTCCAGCGGGGTTGGCTCAGCCGATAAATTCGCTTCGATACCCAGCTCAGCTAAAAAGCGGCGGAAGTTATCAAAGCGGTCGGCATCGGGGCGCTCGTGTACGCGAAACAACGTATGGGCTTCGTGCTTTTCAATAAAGCGTGCAGCCGCCACATTGGCCATGATCATGCACTCTTCAATAATCTTATGCGACTCAACGCGGTGCACCGGCACAATTTGCTCAATTTTACGGTGGCTGTTAAACACAAAGCGGGTTTCTACCGTTTCGAACTCTATAGCACCGCGCTGGCCGCGTACTTTGGCCAGCTTCTTATACAGGCTATTCAGGGTTTCGATATTGGTTAAATTCGCCGCGTATTGCTGGCGCAATTCCGGATCGCCCTGCAGTATCTTATGCACCTTGTTATAGGTTAAGCGCGCGCTGGAGTGCATTACCGCTTCATAAAACTGGTAACTGTCCAGCTTACCGCTGGCACTGATATGCATATCAGCCACTAAACATAAGCGGTCGGTATGCGGGTTAAGCGAACACAGGCCGTTAGATAACGCCTCGGGTAGCATCGGTACTACATGGTCGGGGAAATACACCGAGTTACCGCGTTCTATCGCGGTGTTATCTAACACAGTATATGGCAACACATAAGCGCTGACATCGGCAATAGCCACCCATAAGCGCCAGCCGCCGTTGTCTTTAGCTTCAGCATACACCGCATCATCAAAGTCGCGCGCGTCTTCACCATCAATGGTAATTAAGCCCAATTGGGTTAAATCAACACGGCCTTGTTTGGCTTCTGCCGGCACTTCTTCGCCGTATTTAGCCACTTGCTTTAGCACGGCATCAGAGAATACATGCGGTATTTGATGGTTACGAATGGCAATTTCAATTTCCATGCCCGGCGCCATATGTTCGCCCAGGACTTCCGTTACTTTGCCTATACCGTTAACGCGCTTGGATGGCCGCTGGGTTATCTCCACCAACACCACCTGACCGTGCCGGGCTTCGCCCTGCTCACCGTCGGGGATCACTATATCCTGAGTGATGCGCGGGTCGTCCGGTACTACTACACCTAAAGCGAAATCTTTGTAATAGCGACCTACTATCGGCTCGCTACGCGGCTCTAACACACGCACTACGCGGGCTTCAATTTTATCTTTGCTGTTTACGCTTTGCGCAGTGGCCAACACGATGTCGCCGTGCAGCAAGCGCTGCATTTCAAAATTGGGAATAAACCAGTCCGGCCCGCCCTGCTCAAGCTTTAAAAAGCCGAAACCTTCACGGTGGCCCAATACCGTACCTTTTACCAGGTCCATATTATCGACCAGGCCATAGCGTCGGTTTTTGGTGTAAATTAACTGGCCGTCACGCTCCATGGCGCGCAAACGTTTTTTCAATGCAAAAATGGTATCGTCATCGGTTAAACCCAGCTCGGCAACTAATTCTTCAAAATAAGCGGGGCTTTGGCGTTTTTCGATGTGTTCGAGAATAAATTCACGGCTGGGGATAGGGTTATCATATTTTTCCTGCTCACGCGCAAGATGCGGATCATTTACCGTCATTAAGTTATCTTTTGTGTCCTAAATTGTGTTAAGTGTAACAGCTAAACCGACAAATGCGTATGAACTTCATTTGACCGGCCGTTTGGCATTCGCCACTACGCGTGCCGGCATTTTTTGTGCTAACTGGCTAAGTAGCTGCTGTATTTGTTTATGGGTAGCGCTATCAGCTGTAATGGCATAGTGTAACCAGCGATAGCTTTGTTCAAAGTCGACCGGGCTGCCGTGGCCGTCAACCAAAATTTGCGCTAAGCGCAATTGCGCTTTTAAGTTACCCAGTGCCGAGGCCTCACGCAGATATACTATGGCTTTGTCGATATCGGGCTGCACAAAGCGGCCAATATGATAATAACGACCTACTTGCTCCAAACCCTCCGGCAAGCCCTGCGCAGCGGCTTGCAGCATTAAATCCCAGCCACGTTCAATGTTACGCGGTACACACACTGCATAGGCCAGCATGTCACCGTATAAAAACTGATAAGCCGGCAGCTGCATAATATCGGCGCGGGCGTCAATATCACGCACCAGTTGGCAGTCGTCATCACGCACCCGTTTCAGATGACTATTGGTTTGGATTAATGCCAACAGTTCGTCCTGGGTGTACAGCTGCACCGCCTCCAGTTCCTGTGCCTGTAACTGTGCGGCCGCTGGCAACAGTAAACATGCCGCCAGGACCCAACATTTTTTAGTCATTTTATGCGCCTGAAAATTGTCACTTTAAGCCTTATCGGCCGCTACTTGCTTTTTTAAAGCAAATTTCGCGCCTGTTATTGCTCATTGTTTAGCACCCAGGGTGCAACCAGCCGCGGTTTGACAACTCTAGTGTTGATTGTAGCGCTGCTGACAGCAACATCACTGCAACTGCCATTGGCAATATAGCTAATGGCTTGTGCATATAACGGATCATCAGCTACCCCCCAGTCGCCGGTAATAGCGTCACCAACCGGGCAGTTAGGTTGCAAGCCGTCAAAATAGGCGCCTTGGTCTAGTGCATTAACTGTCTGAAAATTAATAGCAAATAGCACATAGTTACCAATAGGTGCTGGTTGCTGGCCAACCGGTTTGCCGCAAGTGGTACTGCCTATTTGCACCACGTCGATAAAAGGTGACAGCGAGTTAATGACTAATTCACTGGAGGAACAGCTGCCAGCCGTTGTCAGCACAAACAAGCGATCTAAATTTAATACCGTGCTGCCAGCACCGGCTGAAAATAAGGTCGTACTGTTTTTGCCACTGTTTTTATCGTTAAATTGATATTTAACAAAAGCCCGGCCCAACACGTTGTCGCGAGCTACCTGAGTACTAAGCTGGTTGGCAACGCGGATTAAACCACCACCGTTATAGCGTAGATCCAGCACCAGCTCGTCAATGCCCTGCGTAGCAAAGTCTGCAAAAGCGTTTTCCAGTTCCGCTTCAGACAAGTCAATAAAGCTGTTAAACACCAGATAGCCAACGCGCTTTGTGCCGTGGCTGCTGACAGAGCTATGCAGTACGGTATTGGTCGTCACTGCTGCTTTAATAAAGTCTGAGGTTAACTGCGTGCCATCCGGTTTACGCCAGACAAAGCTACGTACTACGCCAGCTTGGTTTGGACCATAAATATCATCATTGCTGGCGGTACCTGCATCAAGCCGCCTTAGCCATTCTGTTACGCTGATGCCTTCAATTTCGATAATTTTGTCACCGCGGCGTAAGCCGTTTTGAGCCGCGGAACCATCATCATAAACATAGGCGATTTGCAGTGCACTGTTATTGTCTGCCCGCACGCTGGAGAAACCATAGCCAAAAAAAGTCGCATTGATAAAGCGGTCTTCATACTCCTGCCGGGTCAGGATAAAGCTGTAGCGGTCTTGCGGCGCGGCTACCGCCTGAATTAACGCTGCAGGCGAGCTATAACTGCCAGGATCAATACCCGAGGGCATATCGCGATACCACAGGTAGTCTTGTTGCATCGCACAATACACCTGCGAATTAATATCGGTACGTTGGCAGATATCTACGCTGCCGGTATCACTGTTAGTATCACTGCTGCCACCGCCACCACAGGCAGTAAGCAATAAAACCGAACACAACACTATCGTACGCATAACTTATGCTCCGCTTACTTTTTAATCAGCATAAAACAAAAACGCTGCCGGGGCAGCGTTTTATATACGTTTGAGCTAAACAATCAGATGTTAGCTGGCAAATGGATGCCGCAATACGATTGTTTGCACCCGATCAGGACCAGTAGAAACGATGTCAACCGGTACACCGGTCAACTGTTCTAACCGGCTGATATAATTACGAGCAGCTTGCGGCAACCGCTCTATTTGCTGCACGCCAAAAGTACTGTCTTGCCAACCCGGCATTTCTTCGTATACTGGCGTGACCAGTTCAAAACCTTCTGCTGCCAATGGCGGCACCTCAGAGATATTACCGGCGGCGTCTTTATAGCCAATACAGATGTTGATGCTGTCCAGGCCGTCCAATACATCCAGCTTGGTTAAACAAAAGCCAGAAATACTGTTTAATTGCACAGCACGTTTTACTGCTACCGCATCGAACCAGCCACAACGCCGCTTACGGCCAGTAGTGGCGCCAAACTCATGGCCTTTAACGCCTAAATGTTCACCAACGGCGCAGTCCAGTTCAGTAGGAAACGGGCCAGAACCCACGCGGGTGGTATAAGCTTTGACAATGCCCAGCACGTAATCAATATACCGCGGGCCAAAACCAGCACCTGTCGCCACACCACCTGCTGTCGTGTTAGATGATGTTACGTACGGGTAAGTACCGTGATCGATGTCCAGTAAGGTGCCCTGGGCACCTTCAAACATGATTTCCTGACCGGCTTTACGCGCACGATCAAGCAAATCCGTTACATCTACCACCAGCGGCTGTAAAATCTTGGCAATAGCTAAGGCGTTATCCAGCGTGGTTTGGTAATCCACCGCAGGAACCTTGTAATATTGAGTCAGGGTAAAGTTGTGTAACTCCATCACGGTTTTCAGCTTTTCAGCGAATAACTCTGGGTTAAACAAATCACCCACCCGTAAACCGCGGCGTGCCACCTTGTCTTCATAAGCCGGGCCTATACCACGACCTGTGGTGCCGATAGGCTTGTCACCACGCGCCAGCTCACGGGCTTTATCCAGTTCTACATGGAAAGGCAAAATTAACGGACAGGCTTCTGACAGCAACAAACGCTCTTTAACCGGCACACCACGCTGCTCAAGCATGGTCATTTCCTTTAAGAACGCTTCAGGCGATAACACTACACCATTACCAATCACGCATTTTACGTTAGCACGCAAAATACCAGATGGAATTAAATGTAATACGGTTTTCTCACCGTCAATAACCAAAGTATGGCCAGCATTATGGCCGCCTTGATAGCGCACCACAAAACTTGCTTTATCAGTTAGTAAATCGACGATCTTACCTTTACCTTCGTCACCCCATTGGGTGCCGAGCACTACGACGTTTTTGGCCATGGTTCCCACATCATGGAAAAAATTAGGCGTGGATTCTACCAAATAGCCAGCTAAGTTTCAGCCGTCTGGACGAAAAAAAGCCGCATTTTTCACTGCGGCTTAATCAATCCTTTTTAATCAACAGCTTAGGTTTTCATTTTACCAGACAACTTAGATCATATTCTGCGCTGTTATGGTACAACGCGAAGCCAAAGCGCAGCCGGTCACCACGATAGTCAGTTTCAATGCCGCCACGTTTTAGCTGAGCGGCTAACTCGGCGACTTCTGCGGGGGTACCAAAACGGAAAGTAAAAAAGTGACCGTGCTGTGTCAGATCTTGCGCCAGTAGGTTGCCACTGTGCAGACGCGGGTGATGTAGCGCATTGAGCTTTTGCAGAAAAACCTGTTGTAGTTTTTGCACATACTGATGGATACGGCCAACACTGATACCCTGCTGTTTAAATAAACGCAGCACCGCATTTAAGCGGTACAGCGCAGAAAAGTCCATCGTCGCGCCGGCAAAACGATAACCGTCTTCACTGTACAATACCGTCGCAGATTTCTCAGCAGCCAAAGTACCAAACTCGGCAAACCAACCGGTATACAATGGCCGCTCAAGGCTACCCAGCGGTACCGCCATAAAACAACAGCCTTCACCACCGCCGGCATACTTATAACTGCCAGACAGGTAAAATATACGCTCGGCAATTGCGGACAAATCGGTTGGTATCGCCATAAAACCATGATACCCATCGATAGCTATCATCGCTTCAGACACTGCGCTCAATTGGCTAACAAAGGTAGTTAGATCGCTGATTGCAAAACCAGAATTGAAAAATACCTGGCTACAAAAAATAAGCTGGTAATCGTGCTGCGACGCTGCTTGCGCAAAGCGCTGCTCAAAGCTGTCAAATGGCTCGGTTGGGATAATATCCAGCTGCACGTTGTCATATTCTGCCAGCCGCTTAACCTGACGGCTAAAGCTATGAAACTCACTGTCGGTGGTTAAAATGCGTAATGGCTGACGCAAATCAAAACAGCTAAGTAAGCGCATAACCAATTCATGGGTATTGGGTGCAAACACTAGTTGCTCAGGTTGTGGTAGCTGCAATATATCGGCAATTAACTGCTGCGTCTGCGGTACTTTTTCGCCGAAGATATAACGCCATTTATCATCCACCAGGCGGGCACTGTCATCCCAATACTCTAACATGGCATCGCGGCTTACATCGGGCCAATAGTGATGAGAATGACAAGCAAAATGTTGCTTGCCTTTGTTCGCCGTCAAAAAGCGCTGATAAAACTGCTGGTACATAGCTCCCCCGTTAGGCATCTGTTACAGACAAAAAAGGCCCTCGCGGGCCTTTTTTCAGTAACAAAATTTAGTTTTGTACTTTGTCTGACTTCATGTATTTAAAGAAGTCATTGTCTGGCTGAATAACTATAATATCGTCTTTGTTTTTAAAGCTATTACGGTACGCATCCAAACTGCGGATAAAGGAATAAAACTCCGCGTTTTTGTTATACACATCCGCATACACCTTCGCAGCTTGTGCATCACCTTCACCGCGTACCGTTCGTGAATTACGCTCAGCATCGGCAAGCATTACAGTTACACGGGCATCTACATCGGCACGGATAATTTCAGCTTCTTCCATACCGCGTGAGCGATGCTCACGCGCTACAGCTTGACGCTCAGCTTCCATCCGGGCGAAAATTGAGCTACTGATTTCCTGCGGCAGGTTAATTTGTTTAACCCGCACATCCACCACTTCAATACCCAGCTCTTTTGACGCTTCGCCAGCTTGTTGTAATGCACTTTGCATCAACTGTGTGCGCTCACCAGAGACGATCTCTGGAATAGTGCGCGTACCAAACTCAGTACGCAAGCCGTTGTTAATATACTGCTTTAGCAACACTTCTGCCTGAGCGGTGTTACCGCCGGTAGCAAGGAAATAAGCACCAAAGTCTTTGATACGCCATTTAACATAGCTATCTACCAGCAAGTCTTTTTTCTCTGCAGTAACAAAACGGTCTTGTGCATCATCCAGAGTTTGAACCCTGGCATCCAGTTTACGTACTGTCTCAATCATTGGCAGTTTGAAATGCAAACCTGGCTCGTACACAACGACATTTTGTTCGGCGTCACGTTGAATTTTACCAAACTGAATAACTATGCCACGCTGCCCTTCAGGCACAACAAACAGCGCAGAGACAAAAATCAGTGCCACTACAATAAGGGTGATAATAGTAAAGTTTTTCATGGTTACCCCCTGCCGCCACTGCGCACTGACGTATTGCGTGTGGTATCAGAATTACGGCTCTGGCTGCTGCTATCGGTACTGCTGCGTGATGGCATCAGTGGAATGTTGCTTGAACTTGTGCTCGATGCACCTGAACCTAGCATTTTATCCAATGGTAAATACATAATATTATTTCCATTTTTAACATCGACCAATACCTTAGAGGTGTTGCTGTATACCTGTTCCATCGTTTCCAGATACATGCGATCACGCGTTACTTTCGGTGCAGCCAGATATTCAGGCAACAGCTTTTCAAACCGGGCCACTTCACCCTGCGCTTTTAATAGCGTTTGTTGCTTGTAAGCTTCTGCTTCTTGCATCACGCGGTTAACCTGACCACGCGCACGCGGTTCCAGTTCACGGGAGTAGGCCTGAGCTTCCTGAATAAAACGCTCCTGATCTTCCTGTGCTTTAATAGCATCGTCAAAAGCATCACGCACTTCCTCTGGCGGTCTGGCATCGCGGAAGTTCACATCCACCAGTGCAATACCCATGTTGTAAGGTTGAATAATGCTTTCTAGCTCTTGTCGTGTATTCTGACGAACCACTTCACGACCACGAGTTAATACGTCATCCATAATAGAATGACCAATAACAAAGCGTAACGCCGCATCCGTTGCCTGGCTAAGGCTGTTATCGGCGTCAACCACTGAGAACTTATACTGGCGGGCATTGAATACCCGATATTGGATTTCAAAGGTCACACGTACCAGGTTTTGGTCCTGGGTTAACATAAAACCATCGCTGCGTAAGGTACGCACGCTGGTAACATCTACCGGCTCGACCGTATCGATAAAAGTTGGTTTCCAGTGAATACCAGAGCCAACCTCGGTGTGATATTGACCAAAGCGTAATACAACACCACGCTCAGATTCTTTGATGGTGTAAAAACCGCTAATAGCCCAAACCAGTGCCGCCGCAACCAGCAGCACCAGCAGTGCAGCAGAAGAGCCGCCATTGCTACCGCCCGACGACTTACCGCCGCCGAAAATACCACCAAACTTTTTGCCCAGGTTACGAAATACTTCGTCTAAATCTGGCGGGCCTTGATCACGGCCACCCTGTTTCCAGGGATCATTATTTTTGCCGTTATTGCCCGGCTCATTCCAAGCCATGCTCTACTCCGTTTATAGTTACAAAATAAGCGTTAATGTATCAGATAACAGGGGCACTGACGATACAGTTTTCCAGTATCCCGTTGGATTGCTTAAGGCAGCGCTGCCATAGCGACTCACTTAACCTGAGTTTTAGCTGACAATAACCGTCGGCGTCAAACTGTTCCTGCGCTATACAATGCTGCTGGTGAAACCGTGCCCGCCATACCGCCTGTTGGGGCGGTAAATTCAGCTCTACTTCGATATAGCGCTCGCTAAGCAGTTGTGCCAACGCCTGGCGCAACAGGTCAATACCATCACCACTATGTGCTGATAAATATACCGCTACCGGCAGGTTAAATTCGTTATATTCAATACGGGCCGGCTGCCCCAGCAGATCGATCTTGTTGTATACCACCAGCTGAGTTATGGTATCTGCGTCAATTTCCTGCAGCACCGCTGCAACCTGCTGCATATTGTCATCCCGGCGCGGATCACTGATATCAACCACATGCAGTTGCAAATCGGCGTCGCGGGTTTCCTGTAAGGTAGACTTGAACGCGGCAACTAGATCATGCGGTAAATGGCGGATAAAACCCACGGTATCGGCCAGCACAATATCACCGACCCCTTTAAGTGGCAGCTTACGTAACGTGGGATCCAGTGTAGCGAATAGCTGATCAGCAGCGTACACATCAGCACGGGTAATACGATTAAACAAGGTTGACTTGCCCGCGTTGGTATAGCCCACCACTGACACTACAGGCACTTCGGCCCGCTGCCGGGCGCGCCGACCCTGATCGCGTTGTTTTTCTAACTTAGCCAGCCGGCCTTGCAGGGCTTTTACCCGTTCGCGTAGTAAACGACGGTCGGTCTCCAGTTGGGTTTCACCAGGCCCGCGTAAGCCAATGCCGCCTTTTTGCCGGTCAAGGCTGTCCCAACCGCGCACTAAACGCGATGCCAGATGCTTCAACTGCGCCAACTCTACCTGTAACTTACCTTCAAAAGTCCGGGCACGCTGAGCAAAAATATCCAGAATTAGCGTAGTACGGTCTATAACCCTCGCCAGGCACAAGCGCTCGAGATTGCGAGTTTGTGCCGGGCTTAAGGCGTGGTTAAAGATGATAAGAGTGGCGCCGGTTTGCTCTACCAGATTGGCTATATCCTGTGCTTTACCCGAGCCAACAAAAAATTTAGCATCTGGTGCACTACGATTAGTGGTTACTTCCTGCACAGCACTCACGCCGGCAGAAGCAACCAACAACCTTAACTCACCTAAGTCTTCACTGTTGTGATGCTGTGAGAAGTTGACGTGGACAAGGATCGCTTGTTCAACAAATGCGCTAGTATCAGACAAGCGAATAACCCCTGTTGTTATTCCGAATCGTCTTCGTCACTCTGTCCGTTGCTGTGGCTTATCATAGTATTCACAGCCCGCGCTGGTACCACAGTTGAGATGGCATGCTTATAAACCATCTGGCTAACTGTGTTTTTCAGCAGAATAACGAACTGATCAAAAGATTCAATTTGGCCCTGCAATTTAATACCATTCACCAAATAAATTGATACCGGAATACGTTCCCGTCTCAAGGTGTTTAAAAATGGGTCTTGTAAAGATTGGCCCTTTGCCATTTGCCGATTTCCTTTTTTTATTAGTCCGACTTATATAAGTATTATTTTTTTTATTTCAAGTTGTTAAAACATCTTTTTTATCTTGCACACTTAGCTTAGCGAAGATAAAACGGCTTGCAAGTTTTCCTCTGTAGCGACATCACTGCTTAACCAGTGAAGATCAGGCCAGCTACGTAACCAGGTTAACTGCCGTTTGGCTAGCTGGCGTGTCGCCGCTATACCGCGTTCAACCATTTGCTGGTAACTACACTCATTATCCAGATACTGCCACATCTGACGATAACCCACACAGCGCATAGAAGGTAGATCCAGGTGCAGGTCAGGTCGTTGCTTAAGACGGCGAACTTCCTGCTCAAACCCCTGTTGCAACATCAGCATATATCGTTGTGCAATACGTTGATGCAATATCGCACGATCATCTGGCGCTATGGCAAATTGGTGTACCGGATAGGCAAAAGGTTCCCCCTTTTCCGCCGTTAATGCCGTAAGACTTTGACCGCTAATGCGATACACCTCCAGAGCACGGTTAATGCGCTGTGGATCATTTGGATGAATACGCGCCGCAGATACCGGATCAACTTGTGCTAACTGCTGGTGCATCGCCGCCCAGCCTTTTACTGCTGCTTCTTGCTCAAGTTGTTGTCTAATCGCCGGATCAGCTTCAGGTAGTGGCGATATACCTTCTAATAAGGCTTTAAAATACAGCATGGTACCACCGACCAGGACAGGAATGTTACCACGATGTTGAATTTGGGCAATCAATCTTAGCGCATCAGCGCGGAAATCTGCCGCAGAATAGCTCTGCACCGGGTCGCGAATGTCAATCAGATGATGTGGTGCCAGCTGCAGTTCTGCTGGCGTTGGCTTAGCAGTGCCAATATCCATGCCGCGATATATTAGCGCACTGTCAACGCTGATAAGCTCAACATTCAAATGCTGATACAATGCTGTTGCCAGCGCCGTTTTTCCTGAAGCCGTAGGCCCAAGCAGAAAAATAACGTCAGGCCGGTTCATACTGTTGCTCCTGCAGCTGTCTGAGAGCGGCATCCAATTGCAGCGGCACATAATGCCAGTGCTCGGGTTGTCGTAACACATCAGGCATATATTTTAGCAGGGCCTGAGCATCAACCCCATTAGCATTAAGTAGCATAGACAATAAGCTGGTCAGCGGATCTGTTGTTTGATGCTGTTCCAGATGGCTCAGCCATACCGGTAAAAATTGACTTAACGCCGTTTGCCTCAGCCACACCGGCACAGCACGCACTATCGCCGTTAAGTCTGTCAGTAACAGATCAAAGCCAGCCTGACTAAGCTGCTCTGCTTTGGTGGTTAACAACTTTAGCAACGCAGTAGAAATACTAATACGCTGTGGCAATAGTAACGCCACCGCTTGCTGCGCATTGTGCTCAATGTAATTACGCAGGGTTGCGACTAAATCCAGCAACACTATAACGCCGGTATTCGGCTCAGTTTCAGTTAACAGGTAACGATTGGCGTGGATCAACATCGGCGAATGCGCCACGCTGGTCGTTTGCTGCTCTGAAGCCAGCGCAGTATCGACTGTAGGTTCTTCGGCCTGCCGTGCCAGACTGTTGTGCCAGTATGCCAGCTCCCGCCCTACCGCAGCCGCGCCCGGCTGTGCAACCTGGCCACCACGATAACCCGTACCGCGGCCGGATACTGGCTGATAACTGGCTGCAGTTTGCCGCACACTAAAGCATGCTGTCGCAGCTGTTACCGGCACCGGCGTTACTTGTAGCTGATGTATGGCGTCTGATAAGGCGGATACAACGAAATCATGTACCAAACGAGCCTGATGAAAGCGCACTTCATGTTTAGCCGGGTGTACGTTAACATCCACCTGATGCGGGTCCAACTCAAGATATAACACAAATGCCGGTTGCTGTTCAGCGGTTAAACTATCGCCGTAAGCCTGCCGGATAGCATGGTTAAGTAATTTATCCCGCATCATCCGGCCGTTTACATAGCTGTACTGGCAACTGTTTTGCGCAGTGCAAGCCTGAGGTTGTAATAGCCAGCCCCATAGCTTTACATCGCCATACTGGTTTTCAATAAAAGCGGCCTGTTCAGCAAAAGCCCTGCCGCACAACGCAGCGACGCGCTTTTGCCGTTGTTCATCCGTAGATACAGCTTTTAACCGGCGCACTGTTTGGCCATTGTGATTTAACTGCCAGCTCACATCATAGCGGCTGAGCGCTAAGCGTTTTATCAGTTCATCTATATGGCCGAATTCTGTTTTATCGCTGCGTAAAAACTTGCGCCGAGCCGGAGTATTAAAGAACAAATCCACAGCTTCAATACTGGTACCCACCGGATGTGCGGCGGGCTTAACTGTTACCTGCATATCCCGTCCCTCCGCACTGGCCTGCCAGGCGGCATCCTGGCTCGCGGTACGTGATGTCAATGTTAAGCGCGACACCGAGCTGATACTCGCCAGCGCTTCACCACGAAAACCAAGGCTGGTAATCGCTTCTAAATCAGTAAGAGCACTAATTTTGCTGGTTGCATGCCGACTGAGCGCCAACACCAGATCCTGCTCAGCAATGCCGCAGCCGTTATCACGGATCCGGATTAGTTTACTGCCACCTTTTTCAATATCAATGTCGATTTGAGTAGCACCTGCGTCCAGGCTATTTTCCACCAGTTCTTTCACCACCGATGCCGGACGTTCAACGACTTCACCAGCCGCGATCTGGTTGGCCAGCTGCGGCGACAAGATACGAATAGTCATAATCAGGGGATCCGCAGTGTCTGGCCGACACGGATACTGTCAGACGATAACTGGTTCAGGTCACGAAGTTCGTCAATTGACACATTATAACGTTGTGCCAGCAGAGATAGTGATTCGCCAGCACTAACCCGGTGCTCGCGGGCTCGCTGCTGGGCAAATAACGAGTCGGCTGGTGGTGACTTTTCAAAGTGCCGCTTTAACGCCGAAAATAACGACTTGGCCAATTTAGTTTGATGAGCAGAGGAGCGCATTAACTTTTCGTCTTGTGGATTAGATATAAAACCCACTTCAACCAGAATAGACGGGATATCCGGTGATTTCAGCACACCAAAACTGGCCGCTTGCGGCTCTTTTTTATGTAAGTGAGCCACTTTCCCCAGTTCAGCCAGCACTTCATTTGCTACCTGATACGCGGTAACCATAGAATGGTTCATCGATAAATCCAACACCGTCTGCGCCAGATAACGCTCGTTGGCCGAATCTTTGATAATTTCTGCTACCCCGCCAAGCAGCTCAGAATGGCGCTCGGTTTGCTCCAGCATCCGCCCTACTTCGCTGGTTGCGCGTCGTAACGACAGCACCCAAACCGACGCTCCTCGCGGTTGTGGCGTGGTAAAAGCATCAGCATGGATTGATACCAACAAATCAGCTTGCTGGCCGCGGGCAATCTCAGTACGTCGGTTAACATGAATATAATAGTCATTAGTGCGTACCATCATTGCTTTCATGCCGGGCTGACGATCAATCAGTTGCGCGAGTTGTCTAGCAATCGGCAGCGTAATATTTTTTTCATAAAACCCACTGGGGCCAATTGAGCCTGGGTCTTCGCCGCCATGGCCGGCATCTATGGCAATAACAATATCCCGTGCAGAACGAAGCGCCGGTGGCGGTAAACTTTGTTGTGGCTGGGTGTCGGGTAAATCAACCACCAAACGGTGGCCATATGGCGGCGTGGGCGGCAAAGCAAACACTGTCGCTTTGCTGGCTTTGTTCAGGTCTAACACAATACGCATCGTATTATTATCGCTACTACTGCGAATACTTTTTATAAGCCCCGTGTCACCGGAAACCGCGGGCAGGTTAGTACCACTTTTAATATTACTCAGGTCAATTACCAGGCGTTCAGGCTTATCTAAGGCAAAATACTTGTGCTCTGGCGCGGCAGTTAAATCAAATACCACACGGGTATTATCAGGCGACGGCCATACCCTGACGCTCTGTACTGCATTGCCAGCCTCAACGGCAAAGCACAGCAAGCACAGGATATACAACAAACAGCCTTTGAGTTTGTAATAATTATTTTTCATCGTCTGTTATAGCTTTTATTATGGCGGCGCCGGCAGCTGTATTTGCGCTGATACTAACCAACCGGTGTTGCTGTTCAAAAATTAAGTGTATGTCGAGATCGGCGACAGGTAAATAACCCATCCCCTGCTCTGGCCATTCAATCAAGCACAAACTGTCAGCACGAAAGTAATCACGAATGCCCATAAACTCCAGCTCTTCGGCATCACGCAAGCGATACAAGTCAAAGTGATACACAGTTAAACCCGCCAGTTCATAAGGTTCTACCAGAGTGTAGGTGGGGCTTTTCACTTTGCCCTGATGACCCAGCGCACCTAGCAAGCCGCGACTGAACGTAGTTTTGCCCGCGCCCAGTTCACCGCGCAAAAACACCGTTTGTCCGCCTGCAACCAAACGGCCAACTTTGCCGGCAAGCGTAAGCGTTGCCTGCTCATCGGATAAAATAATTTGCTGTAAGGCCACGGTTACCACTCTTATCAAACTAAAAACCTTGCTATGTTAACAAACTCACCACGCGCAGAGCCAGTAAAACCGCGCTGCGGCTAAGACCTGTTTTGTTGTGGCGGGTTCCGTCTCGGCTAGGCATTATTAACAGCACCATGTTAAATTAGCGTGTTGCTTAACACAGACGACTAACATGAATATGGATTATCAGGCGCTGGCGCTGCAGATTAAACAATGGGCAAGCGAGCTCGGCTTCGCTCAGCTGGGGATCACCGGCGTCAGCCTGCCTGATGCGGAACAACAGTTGCAAAAGTGGCTTGATGCCGGTTATCACGGCGAAATGGACTATATGGCCAGCCACGGTATGCTGCGCGCCCGCCCGGCCGAACTGGTACCCGGCACTCTGCGGGTACTAAGTGTCCGGATGAACTATTTGCCCGAAGGTGCTGGCTTTGCTACCAATCTGGCTGACCCAACCCAAGCTTACATTAGCCGTTATGCGCTGGGCCGTGATTATCATAAGCTGATCCGTAACCGGCTAAAGCAGCTGGGGGAGCGCATAAATAAACAGGTAACAGAACTGGGTTACCGGCCTTTTACCGACTCGGCGCCGATTTTAGAGCGCCCGCTGGCGCAACAAGCCGGCTTGGGCTGGGTTGGCAAGCACAGTTTATTGCTAAACCAGGAAGCTGGCTCTTGGTTCTTTTTAGGCGAGTTGCTGGTCAACCTGCCTCTACCGATTGATAACCCGCATCAGGGCGATTGTGGTAGTTGCGTAGCCTGTATTACCAGCTGTCCTACCGGCGCTATTGTAGCGCCTTATGTGGTTGATGCCAGACGCTGTATTTCCTATCTGACTATCGAGCTTAAAGGCGCAATACCAGAACAATTCCGTCCATTGCTGGGTAACCGTATTTACGGCTGCGACGATTGCCAGTTGGTGTGTCCGGAGAACCGCGCGGCACCATTATCTATTGAAGGGGACTTTCAACGCCGTCCACAATGGCAAAGCCAGAGTTTATTGAGTTTATTCGCCTGGCAACAGCATGAATTTTTAAGCCATACCGAAGGCAGCGCCATTCGCCGTATCGGCTATGAGCGCTGGCAACGCAATATTGCCGTGGCGCTTGGCAATGCGCCTTATCAGACAGAAATAGTTCAGGCGTTAAATGCTAAGCTTGAGAGTGCCTCTGAGCTGGTCGCAGAACATATACACTGGGCACTACAGCAGCAAAAACGTAAGAGCTGGCAGGCAGAATCATTACTACCACGCAGCACTGAGCGGCTGGTACGGATTATTCAGAAGGGGCTGCCGCGTGATGCCTGACGCCTTTTACTTCTGCGCGCTCAGCGAGTCGTAATTGCGCCAAGTGTAAGATCTGCGCACGGCGCGGCGCATCAGCGCTGTGCCATTCTATAATCTCATCTAATAAACGACCACAGCCAAGACAAGTGTCCTGTTGATCCAGACAACAATTACGTACACAGGGTGAATCTGACATTGCTGAAGCCATTTGCCAACGACAGGTAACTTAACTATACCGCAGTAAACAAAAAACCGCACTGGTTACCCAAGTGCGGTTTCTGTCGAATTTGGAGCGAGTAACGAGGTTCGAACTCGTGACCTCGACCTTGGCAAGGTCGCGCTCTACCAGCTGAGCTATACTCGCATCAACTAACGTTGTTACGTCGTGATGGCGCGCATTTTACAAAATCAGTTGGCCGTTGCAAGTGTTTTTTACGGTAATTTGAAAAAATGCGTGCGATAGGTTACTAATTCAGCAATTGACTCACGAATATCATCCAATGCCAGGTGACTGCCGGCTTTTTGTATTTGTTTTAGTACATCAGGGTGCCAGCGCCGCGCCAGCTCTTTCACCGTACTGACATCTAAATTACGATAATGAAAAAACGCTTCCAGCTCAGGTGCGTATTCAGCCAGAAAGCGCCTGTCCTGGCCAATGCTGTTGCCACACATGGGTGATTTACCCTTGGGCACATATTGGCTTAAAAAGGCGATAGTCTGCTGTTCTGCCTCTGCCAGACTGGTACTGCTGGCACGACAGCGGGCAGTTAAACCGCTTTTACCGTGCTGCTCGACGCACCAGGCACTCATGTTGTCCAGCACCTCATCCGGCTGCTTAATAGCAAATACCGGCCCTTCGGCAAGGATATTCAGCTGGCTGTCGGTCACTATGGTGGCCATTTCCAGAATGACATCGGTTTTGGGCTCCAGCCCGGTCATTTCCAAATCCAGCCAAATCAAATTATTGTCATTTACGCTCATGAAAAACCCTTACGCAGCTTGCTGCTTTGTTCATTTACAGAATACAGGTATCATACACGCCCTAAGCTTAGCAGTAATAGCATCCTTTACCTCAGAGCGATAACAATAGCAGTGACAAAGAAAAAACATCTCACTCAGCGCCAGCAACAGCGCATTGTCGACAACGCCGGCAAACGGCTGCGCAGCGCAAAAAACAAAGGTGTCGAATCGGTTGACGACGCCAGTTTTGCGCCTGTCGAATCTGGCCTGGTGCTCAGTCGCTTTGGCCAGCATGCGGATGTTGAAGACAGCAACGGCGCAATAATACGCTGCAATATGCGCCGCTCGGTAGCGTCACTGGTAACAGGTGACCGTGTGGTCTGGCGCCGCTCTTTGCAGCCAACCGGTGGCGTTGATGGTGTTATTGATGCGGTGGAAGAGCGCAGCTCAGTGCTGTTACGGCCAGATTTTTATGATGGTTTAAAACCCGTAGCCGCCAATATTGATTTAATGATTATTGTTTCGGCGGTATTGCCAGTCTTGTCGCTAAATATTATTGACCGCTATTTAGTTGCCGCAACGATGACGGGTATTAAACCCTTACTGGTGATCAATAAGGTAGATTTGCTTAGCAATACAGAACTGGTCACTGTAGAGCAGCAACTGTCACTGTATCGTAATTTAGGCTTCGACTTTCTGGCCGTGAGTGCTAAAACAGGCATGGGTATGGCGCAATTGCTCAACTATTTACAGAGCGGTACCAGCATTTTTGTGGGGCAATCTGGGGTCGGTAAATCGTCGCTAATGAACAGTCTGATGCCAGGGCTCGAGGCGCACACCAAGGAAGTATCCAGCAACTCCGGCCTTGGCCAGCACACTACGACAGTATCGCGCCTGTATCATTTACCCGACGGTGGCGACCTAATCGACTCGCCGGGTATTCGCGAATTTGCGCTGTGGCATCTAACACCGGAAGAGGTTACCCAGGGTTTTACTGAATTTACCCCCTGGCTCGGACGTTGCAAATTTCGCGATTGCAAACATATCTCAGATCCTGGCTGTGCCATTCAGCATGCGATAGAAAGCGGCAACGTGAGCCAGGAACGCTACGACAGTTATCTGAAAATCCTCGCCAGTATGGCGCAAGACAAACCGAATCACTTTTAACCTTTTACGAGATCACAATGGATAATTTAAAAATTACCCTGCAATACCTGTTACCTAAGCATTTAATTTCGCGCCTGGTGGGCAAACTTGCGGCAGCAAAGCTGGGCTGGTTTACCCACTTCTTAATCAACCGCTTTATCAAAGCCTATGGCATTAATATGGCTGAGGCGCAATTTGAACGGGCGCAAGACTACGCCAGTTTTAATGAGTTTTTCACCCGGCCGTTAAAAGACGGCATCCGCCCGCTGGCAACAGAGGCCGATATAGTGGCGCATCCGGTAGATGGCTGCATCAGCCAGCTGGGGCCGATAGTGCAAGGTCAACTGGTGCAGGCCAAAAACCACAGTTATTCACTGCAGGCTCTGCTAGGGGGCGACATCGCGACTGCGGAACCATTTATCGGTGGTGATTTTGCAACCATCTATCTGGCTCCGAAAGATTATCACCGCATTCACATGCCGGTCAGCGGTACTTTGCGCCAGATGATTTATGTGCCGGGCGATTTATTCTCGGTAAACCCACTAACCGCTGAAAATGTACCGGACTTATTTGCCCGCAACGAGCGCGTAGTTACTATCTTTGACACTGAACTAGGCCCGATGGCGCTGGTGTTGGTAGGCGCAACCATCGTTGCCAGCATCGAAACCGTTTGGGCGGGTACAGTTACCCCGCCGGCCGGCAAAAATGTGTTCCGCTGGACTTACCCGGCACATGGCAAAAACGCCATTACGCTGGAAAAAGGCGCTGAGATGGGCCGCTTTAAGTTGGGCTCAACAGTGGTACTGGCCTTTGCGGCGAACAAGCTGCAATTTCTTGCAGATCAGCAGCCTGGCACGGTAACCCGTATGGGTGCGCCTTTTGCTGAGCTTCAGTAATTTTACAACGGTACTGGCTGACGCGTAGGTACTTTCTTCGGTGACCGTTGCAGGTCAGGATGGCCTGACAAATTCGCCGGGAGCGAATTTGAACAGCTCCGCTGGCCCAACGGGTAAACTTCAGGGATGAAGTTTATAATCGAGCCCCCAGGGAGGGGTTCACGGCGTGTCACAGAAGAAATGTACGGAGTGGCAGACAGCGACCGAAGAAATGGAGGTCTGTTATGCAAATTATTGCTCATCGTGGTGCCAGTGGCGACTATCCGGAGAATACCCTGTTGGCTATTGAGCAGGCCATAGCTCAGGGTGCCGACGCTATTGAAATCGACGTCTTCGCCGTTGATGGCGAGCTGATTGTTATTCATGATCATCACTTAGCGCGCACTACCAACGGCAGCGGCAGTATTTATCAATTCAGTATTGTGCAACTGATGCAATTGGACGCCGGCCGCGGCGAGCGTATTCCTAAGCTGTGGCAGGTATTACAACGCCTGCAAAGCTCCACACTGTGGCTTAATATTGAGTTAAAGGGCGACAACACCGTAGCACCATTGCTGGCCTTGCTGAATAAAGCACAGCAGGAGCTGCAATTTGACAGTCAGCGGCTGCTTATCTCATCTTTTAATCATCACCTTTTGGCAGAGCTTAAACAGCACAGGCCAGAGCTAAAGCTTGGCGCACTTACCGCCAGCTTAGCAATCGACTACGCTGCTTTTGCGCAGCAACTGCAGGCGTATTCAGTCAATTGCGATGTCAACTTTATTAATCAGGCTTTTGTTGCTGATGCCAAAGCGCGCGGCTTAAAAGTGTTCGTTTATACGGTAGATCAGGCTGATGACATTCAGCGGCTGCAACAGTACGGTGTAGATGGCATTTTCAGCAACTACCCGGCCAAAAGCCGGCAGCAGTTGGCATAAAAGCCCTAACGCCAGAAAGCAAAAATCCCGCTGCAGCGGGATTTTTTATAAGTTGCAGTACTTAATGATCATGACAGGTCTTGCAGCTGTTACACAAGCGCATATTCATCACATGTGCTAATACTACCAGCGATGCACCAACAACAAGCACAGCATGCTCATACTCATGGCCCCAAACATCACGTTGCCAGTATATAAACACACCTAAAAACAAAGAATAAAACGGATACAGCTTACGGTGGTAACGGTGAAAACCAATAAACAAAGCCACAAAACCCAGCACTATAGTAACCAGCAACATAACATGCTCGAACGCATGGTTGTGGCTAACACTAAGACCCAGTAATGGCAGAACCGGCAGAATGATCGGCAGCATAATGCAGTGAATAGCGCAAAGCGATGTCACTGTAATACCTACTTTGTCAAATACGTTTCTAACCGTTGCTAACACAATACTCACTCTGACAGCTGAAAATAAGAAACGAGATAATATAACAAAACATCCACCAAAGGAATGGCTATTGCAAAAAATAACTACCGGCCAGAGCGCTATGTCACAGCTGAAGCCATGCCAGCTTTATGGCATAATAGCGCCACTTTTCTCAGCGTAGTCGTGTTATGGATACTTTACTCAACCAACTTGATGACAACTTAAAAGAGCTATATCGCAAAGCGTTAGACGCCGATGCCTTGCTCGAAACCCTGCAACAGCAAGGCCATGGCAAGCATCAACGGATCTTTGCCGACAACACGCTGTTTCAGGCATCCAGCAACCGCTTTATGCCCTATCTGGCAGAAACAGCAGAACAAATTGCAGCCATGCGCCAAAGCCAGCAGTTTAATACTGCCACCCTGCAGCGGGTCGTAAAGCAGCTTAAACAGCTACATCAAACCTTAGCTACTTTCCGCTCGGTTATAACAAAATAAAATAAGACGAATTTATTGTTCAAAAAATAATCTAACGCTAATAACCAGCTCCACTACGCTAAAACTAAACGGAGGACGCTATGTCAGCAATAGGCGCTAACGTTAACAGCGTTAGTCAACCAACAGCAGATATTGGTCGTCAACTTAGCCGCAGCGTTGAGTTGACCCAACCTGCTATCAGCAGCAAGGTGTTAGCCACGGCTAACGCTGAAAAACAAGACGCTACAACAGAAACAGCAAGCGACTTTGTCCGGGTAAGCAGTAGTATTGGCAGGGCGGCAACTGCCGGCCAGTTAAGCCGGCAGGAAGCTATCGATATCTATCGACAAATTGCCAGTTTATTGTAGCAATAGCCATTACGGCGTTGGTCCGCTCACTTTAGGCAGCGACTGTGCATACTGCTCTACTTTGGGCTCTAATTCCTTATTAAACCAGTTTTGCAGCATTTTTTGTTCATAACGAAATTCGTCAGTATTGTTTATTGAGTGTAGCGATTGCATAAAACTCATATCACGCAACTTTTCTTCACCACTTGCCACTTCTTCACCATGCTGATCACGCAGTACATAGTTAAATTTAATGGCCGGCGAATAAATGTCTTTAATAATACGTAACGCATGGCCGCTGCCCGTAGCAAAGTAATCAATATCCCCTGCCAAATCGATGTCAGTTACCGTTACTTGCCATTGATAGCCTTCAGGCAACTTTGCCGCCATATCCTGGAAAAAGCCATCAAACTTATGCAGAACCCGCTCACGATAAGCTTTACGGCTGTCATTAGCCGGGCGAATATCAGTAAACTTCTCTGGCGCCTGCCACTCAACTTTTACTTCGCCAGCCTGCACTGTAGCTGCAGCTAACGCGGTTAAACCACACAATAGTAATGTCTTACGCATAGCCAGTCTCCTGCTTCAATTAGCACTATACATGTTACCGTCATTAGAAACTGTCGATAACCATAAGTTTAGTTACCAGGCTAACTATAGCGCTATTACATGAGTGTTAGCTGAACTGTTTTGTATAAAAATGTAGCCAGTAATGTAATATCTACTTACGCCAGAAAGCAAAACCCCGGCTTAAAGCCGGGGTTTTATAGTAAGTAATTACTTACATTGCGACTACATCATGCCGCCCATACCACCCATGCCGCCCATATCAGGCATTGCAGGAGCATCGTTCTTCGGCAACTCTGTTACCATCGCTTCAGTAGTAATCATCAGTGAACCTACAGACGCTGCGAACTGCAGTGCTGAACGGGTTACTTTGGTTGGGTCCAGAATACCCATTTCCAACATATCGCCGTATACACCGGTCGCTGCATTGTAACCGTAGTTACCATTGCCCGCTTTGACGTTGTTTACTACAACTGACGGCTCTTCACCGGCGTTATCAACGATTTGACGCAGCGGAGATTCCATCGCGCGTAGTGCAATTTTAATACCGTGGTTCTGATCTTCGTTAATACCACGCAGGTCAACCAGCTTGGCAGCAACACGTACCAGTGCTACACCACCGCCAGGCACCACGCCTTCTTCTACCGCTGCACGGGTTGCATGCAGAGCATCTTCAACACGGGCTTTTTTCTCTTTCATTTCAATTTCAGTAGAAGCGCCAACTTTGATTACCGCAACACCGCCAGCCAGCTTGGCCAGACGCTCTTGCAGTTTTTCTTTGTCGTAATCTGAGGTGGCTTCTTCCATCTGCTGACGAATTTGCTTCACGCGGCCATCAATAGCCGCCTGCTCGCCAGCACCATCGATAATAGTGGTGTTATCTTTGGTGATAACCACTCGCTTGGCAGTACCTAATTCTTCCAGGCCAGCCTTTTCCAGCTCCATACCGATTTCTTCAGAAATTACAGTACCACCTGTTAACGTAGCGATATCCTGTAACATGGCTTTGCGACGGTCGCCAAAGCCTGGCGCTTTGACCGCAGAGATTTTCACGATGCCGCGCATATTGTTCACTACTAAGGTAGCTAAGGCTTCGCCTTCTACGTCTTCAGCGATAATCAGCAACGGTTTACCAGATTTTGCTACGCCTTCCAGTACCGGTAACAGTTCACGAATGTTAGTGATTTTCTTGTCTACGGTCAGAATGTACGGGTTATCCAGTTCTACCTGACCGGCTTCCTGATTGTTGATGAAATACGGTGATAAATAACCACGGTCAAACTGCATACCTTCAACCACATCCAGCTCGTTGGCTAAGCCCTGGCCTTCTTCAACGGTAATTACGCCTTCTTTGCCCACTTTATCCATGGCGCTGGCAATGATTTGGCCAATTTCGTCATCAGAGTTAGCAGAGATAGTGCCAACCTGGGCAATGGCTTTAGTATCAGCACAAGGCTGTGACAATAATTTCAGCTCAGCAACCGCAGCAACAACCGCTTTGTCGATACCGCGCTTTAAGTCCATTGGGTTCATGCCAGCCGCAACCGCTTTTACACCTTCGTTGATGATGTTTTGCGCTAGTACTGTTGCGGTAGTAGTACCGTCACCGGCTTCGTCATTGGCTTTAGAGGCAACCTCTTTCACCATTTGCGCGCCCATGTTTTCGAACTTGTCTTCCAGTTCAATTTCCTTCGCTACCGATACACCATCTTTAGTGATCAACGGTGCACCGAACGACTTGTCCAGAATCACGTTACGGCCTTTCGGGCCTAAGGTTACGCGTACAGCGTTTGCTAAAATATTGACGCCTTTGAGCATCTTGTTACGGGCTTCATCGCCAAAACGTACGTCTTTTGCAGCCATTTTTCTTAATCCTTAAATTCTGTTAATCGGGGAAAGGTTTACCGGAGAATTAATCCAGAATAACGCCTAAGATATTGTCTTCTTTAGTGATTACATATTCCTGACCGTCAATTTTCTCAGTGCGCTCTACGTAAGCACCAAACAGTACCTTGTCGCCAACTTTCACGTCTAACGGCTTAACATCACCGTTATCTAAAACACGGCCCTGGCCTACTGCGACTACTTCACCACGGGTAGATTTTTCCGCTGAAGCGCCCGTTAAGACGATGCCACCAGCTGATTTGCTCTCAGCTTCTAAACGTTTAATGATGACACGATCATGTAATGGACGAATATTCATGCTCTATCTCCTAAAGCTATTTTGTGTTTTAACATGGGTGTTAAATTGTCTGGTCGATATATGGGGTAAGGCAGAAAAAAATCCAAGGGGCAAACTGAAAATTTCTTAATATGTGCTTAAGCTTCAGCGTCTATTTTATGCCTGAGTGAAATAGACAGCATCTGGCACGGGTCTGTAACGCTGCGCGGTGTCTCTGGTCATATAGCAAAAACCAGCCGCACGCTATCGCCGTATAGCACAGTCATGTTAGTTTAATGCCATTACAACGCCACGGTGTTTTTAAGGAAGTATAACCTGATGTTTAAAGTGTTTTTGTTACCGTTACTACTTTGCTTTTCCCTGTTTGCACCCTCACTGCAAGCCCAGCAAAGCTCCATACTCAATAGCTTATTAAAAGCAGATGACCAGTTTTTGCCGGTCGAGCAAGCATTTACGTTTGATTTTCTCCAGCGTGACAACGAGCTGGTTGTCAGTTGGACTATTGCTGACGGCTACTATTTGTATAAAGACAAAATTAAGCTTGGCGGCATTGCCGTTAGTTTTTCGCATCCTGTTTATCCGGCCAGCATGACAATTGAGGATGAGTTTTTTGGCGTTACAGATGTCTATTTTCATCAGCTAATCTTGCGCATTCCATTAACCGATGTCAGTGAAGATGCCATATTTAAAATTCAGTATATGGGTTGCGCCGAGGCGGGCCTGTGTTACCCACCGGTAACCAAAGAGCTGCCGTTATTGCCCTTTAAAGTCGACAGCCCGGCAACGCCTGCTGCAAACGGTGATGTTGCAAATAGTAGTAATACACCAGTATCAAGCCAGAATACGCTGGCAGCGAAGCTCAGCGATGGTGCCAGTTTAGCCACACTTGCCGGCTTCTTTTTACTGGGCTTGGGCCTGGCGTTTACGCCTTGCGTGTTTCCCATGTACCCAATTTTAACCAGCATTATTGTCGGCCAGGGTAAGCAGCTGTCCACCAAGCGCGCCTTTACGCTATCGTTTTCTTATGTGCAGGGTATGGCAATTACCTATTCACTACTTGGCTTAGTCGTTGCCAGCCTGGGGGTGAAATTTCAGGGTTATATGCAGCACCCGGCCGTATTGATTGTAGCAAGTGTGATTTTTGTGCTGCTGGCATTGGCGATGTTTGGCGTATTTAATCTTAACCTGCCGTCACGCTGGCAGGAAAAAATCAGCAGTGTGAGTAATAAGCAGCAAGGTGGCTCGCTCAAAGGCGCGTTTACCATGGGCGCATTATCCGGCCTGATAGCTTCGCCTTGCACAACCGCACCATTATCGGCGGCGCTACTGTATGTCGCTCAAAGCGGCGATTTACTGCTTGGTGCTATCACCTTATATATTCTTAGCTTGGGCATGGGCCTGCCACTGCTGCTGCTGGGTAGCTCTGGCGGTAAATTACTGCCCAAGGCAGGTAACTGGATGAATGCTGTAAAAACCACTTTTGGCTTCTTGTTGTTAGCAGTACCGCTTGTCTTACTCGAGCGTATGCTGCCATTTAGTTATGTGCTGGCAGCAGGAACTGTGTTGCTATTGTGTTTTGTGGTTTACCTTTACCGCACCCTGTTTAGTCTGCAAAGCGCCACCGCTAAAGCTAGCGTGTTAATTGTCGGCCAGATACTGCTGATTGGCGCCATTATGCTTAATCTCCGCTACTGGTGGCCGGCGCCTGTAGCAACAGTAGCGGGCGTAACACAACAACAAGGATTTGAGTTAGTAAGTACCCTGGATGAGCTTAAACAGAAAATTGCCGACAGCAGTGGCAGGTTCACCTTGGTCGACCTCTATGCGGAGTGGTGCATTGCCTGCAAAGAGTTCGAACACCTGACGTTTCCCAAAGCCGAAGTGCAGGCGCAAATGCAAAACATGCAGTTGATTAAAGTCGATGTAACGAAAATGACGCGCACAGATCAGGCGCTACTGGACAATTATCAGGTGCTAGGTCTACCCACATTATTGTTTTTCAGCCCTCAAGGTGAAGAACTAAGCAGTGCCCGGGTAACCGGCTTTATGAATGCCAGCGATTTTGCTGCCCACCTGAAACAGCTGCAACAATAGCCCGCAATATACTTAGCACGGTGGCGCTTTCTGACAGCGCCGCCTACTGCCACCTGAGTTCTGGCTGATAAGACCAGTATTTTGCTGCCATTTGTCACGATTTCACTATAATAAGGCGCTATCGTTAAGCCAATTGCGCTGTTGTGGACAGATTTTAGTCAAACAGATGCAATTACCGCTTAGCTTTGGCAAGATAGTGCCGGATCAAAACAATTAGCGGGAATAACGCACAAATGGCGGCAACTTATCGAATTTTAGTCTTGAATGGCCCCAACCTGAATATGTTGGGTGTACGTGAACCAGCCGTGTATGGCGCAGCCACGCTAGATAACATTATTACCGACCTGACGGAACAGGCAGCGGCAAAAGGTGTCGAACTAACGCACTTACAATCAAACGCCGAACATGAGCTGGTGACTGCTATTCAACAAAGCCTGGGCAAACAGGATTATATTCTGATTAATCCTGCAGCATTTACCCATACCAGCGTAGCCATTCGTGACGCGTTGCTGGCGGTAGCCATACCTTTTATTGAAGTGCATTTATCTAATGTACATGCGCGCGAAAATTTTCGCCGTCACTCGTATTTATCTGATATCGCCAAAGGGGTGATCTGTGGTCTGGGGGCCAGAGGTTATCACTACGCTCTCGATGCGGCGGTAGCAGCGTTACAAACAACCAAACAGTAATAACTAAATCAGGCTAAAAAGACATGGATATTAGAAAGATTAAAAAATTGATCGAGCTGTTAGAAGAATCAGGTATTTCTGAGCTTGAGATCACTGAAGGCGAAGAATCTGTGCGCATCAGCCGTAATGGCCCAACACCGCAATACGCACCTATGCAGCATTATGCGCCGGCACCACAGCAATACGCTCAGGCGCCCGCTGCAGCACCCGCGGCAGCAGCACCAGCGGTAGATGCACCAAAAGCCATTTCAGGTCACGTGGTAAAATCACCGATGGTCGGCTCGTTCTACCGCGCAGCATCACCTACCGCCAAAGCTTTTGTTGAAGTAGGCCAAAGCGTAAAAGTTGGCGATACCTTGTGTATTGTTGAAGCAATGAAAATGATGAACCAGATCCAGTCTGACAAGGCGGGTGTGGTGAAAGAAATTCTGGCAGAGAATGGCGACGCAATCGAATTTGACCAGCCTCTGTTCGTGATTGAATAACGCAAAAGGCATACTGATGCTAGAAAAAGTACTGATTGCCAACCGCGGCGAAATTGCACTGCGCATCCTGCGTGCCTGCAAAGAGCTGGGTATTAAAACGGTGGCGGTGCACTCCACCGTTGATCGTAATTTAAAACATGTGCTACTGGCCGACGAAACCATTTGTATTGGCCCGGCACCCTCACCGCAAAGTTACTTAAATATTCCGGCGCTAATTGCCGCCGCTGAAGTGACCAATGCCCAGGCTATTCACCCGGGTTACGGCTTTTTAGCCGAGCGTGCCGACTTTGCCCAACAGGTAGAAGAAAGCGGCCTGGTATTTATTGGCCCGCACCCGGATTCTATCCGTTTAATGGGCGATAAGGTTTCAGCTATTGAGGCGATGAAAAAAGCCGGTGTGCCTTGTGTACCGGGCTCTGACGGTGCCGTAGGTGATGACGCCGATACCAATAAAGCCATTGCTAAGCGTATCGGTTATCCGATTATCGTTAAAGCTGCTGGCGGCGGCGGTGGCCGTGGCATGCGCGTGGTGCGCACAGAAGAAGAACTGGTTAGCTCTGTCGAGATGACCAAAGCTGAAGCAAAAGCGGCTTTTGGTAATGACATGGTATACATGGAGAAATTCCTGGAAAACCCGCGTCACATCGAAATTCAGGTTCTAGCCGATGGTCAGGGCAATGCCATCCATTTAGGTGAGCGTGACTGTTCCATGCAGCGCCGTCACCAAAAAGTCGTTGAAGAAGCGCCAGCGCCAGGTATTACGCCAGAATTACGCGCTTTTATCGGTGGTCGCTGTGTGGATGCCTGTAAGGTAATGAATTATCGCGGCGCCGGTACCTTTGAGTTTCTGTTTGAAAACGGTGAGTTTTTCTTTATCGAAATGAACACTCGTATTCAGGTAGAGCACCCGGTAACTGAAATGATCAGCGGCGTCGACCTGATCAAAGAGCAGTTGCGTATTGCCTCCGGCATGCCGCTGACATTGAAGCAGGAAGATATTGTTATTCGCGGCCATGCGGTAGAGTGCCGTATTAATGCTGAAGATCCGAAAACCTTTATGCCTTCACCGGGCAAGATCACCCGCTTCCATCCGCCGGGTGGTAACGGTATTCGCTGGGATTCGCATATCTACGCTGATTACAGCGTGCCACCAAACTATGACTCTATGGTAGGCAAGCTGATCACTTATGGTGAAACGCGCGATATCGCCATCGCCCGCATGCGTAACGCGTTGGACGAATTGCTGGTAGAAGGCATTAAAACCAACATCCCGCTGCACAAAGACATTATGCGCGACGAAGGCTTCTGTAAAGGTGGTACTAATATCCACTACCTGGAACATAAGTTGGGTATTAAGTAATACAGCATGCTACAGATTAAAGGCCGCTTTTGCGGCCTTTTTGCTATAATGCGGCAAATTTTTTAAGCGAGACTGATTATGCCCTGGATCCAACTGCGCGTTAGCACCACTGAAGAAAAAGCCGAGCAAGTCAGCGATATGCTGATGGGCTGGGGCGCACAGGCAGTAAGCTTTCTCGATGCGCAAGACACCCCGATATATGAGCCGATGCCAGGCGAAGTTATCTACTGGACCAATACCGTGGTGGTGGGCCTGTTTGACGCAGAGCACCCTATGGACAAAGTGGTAAAGCAGCTGCAGCAAGTGTCGTTTTTTAAGGGCGCAGCCGACTACAAGTTAGAGCAACTTGAAGATAAGGACTGGGAACGCGAATGGATGGATAATTTCCATCCGATTAGGTTTGGCGAGCGTTTATGGGTATGCCCAAGCTGGCGAGACATTCCAGACCCAAGCGCAGTTAATGTGATGCTGGACCCGGGTTTAGCCTTTGGTACCGGTACCCACCCTACTACGGCGCTATGTATGCAGTGGTTAGATGCTACTATCAAACCGGAGCAAAGCGTGGTCGATTTTGGCTGTGGCTCAGGCATTTTGGGTATCGCTGCACTGAAACTTGGGGCACGACGCGTAATTGGTGTCGATATAGACCCGCAAGCAATAGAGGCCAGTCTTGCTAATGCGAAGCGTAATAATGTCGAAGGCCAGATTGAGCTATACCTGCCCAAAGATCAGCCAAAAGATTTTCAGGCCGACGTGGTGGTTGCCAATATCCTCGCCGGCCCGCTGGCCGAGTTAAAAGCCGTAATCAGCAGTTATGTAAAACCGGGCGGCCAATTGGCGTTATCAGGTATTTTAGAAAGCCAAGCGCAAAGCGTAATTGACGCTTACAGCGACGAATTCAGCTTTGACGCCGTCGCTGTTCAAGATGAGTGGGTTCGCTTAAGCGCACGCAAACACAGCTAACAATTTACAACGCAGCGAGAAAACGCTCGCTGCGCGGTAAATAGTAGTTATCGTAATCCAGCGAAAACAGCACCGTGCTGGCCCTGCCTACAATTTCGTTGCGGGGTACAAAACCAATTACCCTCGAATCTGCGCTATTGTCGCGGTTGTCACCTAATACCAGATAATGGTTGTTTGGTACGGTTACCGCATTAAAGCTGTCACGTCCACTGGAGTAAGATGCTAACTTTACCTGATGCGCAATGCTGTCCAACTGTTCGGTTAACACCATAGCATCGTCACCATCTGCAGTTTGTGCTAAATAATCTAAGCGCTTGCCGTTGATGCTAAGCACATTATTATGCATAGCGATCACATCACCGGGTACACCAACAACCCGTTTAACAAGGCGGTTGTCTGCCGCGGCAGACATAAAAATAATAATATCCCCACGCACAGGATCTGCCCGTTTAATTAACGATTTAGTGGTAAAAGGTACGCGAAGATCGTAGGCCATTTTATTCACCAAAAGACGATCGCCAATTTGAATAGTAGGCTGCATCGAGCCAGAAGGTACGTCGTTCCAGTCGGCTACTGCGCTTCTGAATACAAACATTAAAGCCAAAAATACGATAATACCGCAGTTATCCCGCCATAATTGATATAGTTTTCTCATGCCTTACTCCGTTAAGTTAACATTCGCTAAGACCATAGCATCAGCATTGGGTTCCACTGCCAACATCCGGCTGCTGTATTTAACTGGCTAACGCAGGGCTTCAAAGCCCGAAAGCACATCAAACAGCTCTTCGTCGATACCGCCCTGGCGCAAGCGTTGAAACGTTAGATTAAGATTTTGCTGCAGCTCATCGATGTTTTTTTCTGCCCGCTGCATCGCCACCAAGCGGCTGGCGTTTTCACTGGCTAGCGACTCTGCGCAAGCCCTGTACAGGCTGACAAACAGGTACTCACGCACCAACGCTTTGAGGGTTCGCTGCTGGCTATACACCACTTCAGGCAGGTTTTTCCCCGGCCATGACGTGCCTGCCAAGCCCTGTTGCCAGACAAGATCGAGAGGCAACAGTTGCTGACTTACCGCAGTATAAACAGAACCGGGCTGCGGACGATGGTGAAACAGCAACACCTTGCCTATATTGCCTTGCTCGCGCTGCGTGTCTACTTCTGTCAATATTTGGCCAACCAGTGCAGTAATGGCATTGATGGCACCAGGTAAAAAAAAATCCGCCGTGGGCGACAGTTTTGCTTCTTTTAAACGCGATAGTAAACGCTCCCCTACTGCCCAAACGACTTTCTCTCCCGGCAAAGAGGTCAGTGTTTTGGCGACAAACTCAACCATAGCCTCGTTAAATTGCCCTACCAGCCCCTGATCAGAACCAAATACAATAACACCTGTAGCGGCTTTAGCATGCTGTTGTTGCTGCGGCTGCAGCGCCGTAACAACTGATAACGGTTGCTGTGCAAAGCAAGCCACCAACCCCAGTTGCACTGTGTCGTAATATTTGTCCAGCGCGCGAACCGCATGCTCATATTGGCCGATACTTGATGCTGCCATGGCTTTCATCGTGCGCACCACCGACTGCAACTCAGCTGCACTGGCAATTTTGTGTCGCAAGCTGGCAATACTGTCAGTCATAGCTCTCCCAATAGCTTGCCCACTGCAGCACTACTGCGCTACGCCGTAGCTGGATTTTGCCTGGCAAAAGCATCATTGTGCAGCGCCAGCGCTATTGGCCACCACAAAGGGCGTTATTGCATCGCGGGCCAGTTGCAGCAGTGCAGTGCGGTCTGCCGCGGCTAATTTATCTGCACTCTGTAGTCGCGTAACCAGCATATCAGGTAGCGTTGCTGCCGCCTGACGAATAGCGTGCTCAGCAGCAGACATATTGGCTAACGGTATGTCATTAAACAGTTTTTCGCTTAAAGCCAGCAATATGCAGATTTGTCCCTGCATGGATACCGGACTAAATTCAGCCTGCTTTAAACACGCCCGGATGCGCCTGCCATGCTCAATCGTTTTCAAGGTGCGCTCATCTAACCTGGCGCCAAAACGGGAAAAACTTTCCAACTCTTCAAATTGTGCATACGCCAACTTCAGATTAGCCGCCACCGCACGGTAAGCTGCACGCTGTGCTTTACCGCCGACACGCGACACCGATTTACCGACATCAACTGCTGGCAACACTCCTAGTTCAAACAGGGTGGGCGACAGGTAAATTTGCCCGTCAGTAATAGAAATAAGGTTGGTTGGAATATAGGCCGAAATATCCCCGGCTTCGGTTTCAATAATCGGCAGTGCCGTTAACGAGCCACCACCGAGCTCAGCACTTAAATGGGTGGCCCGCTCTAACAAGCGCGAATGCAGATAAAAAATATCGCCCGGAAAAGCCTCTCGCCCGGGTGGGCGGCGCAATAACAGCGACAGCTCACGATAAGCTCTGGCATGATGAGTAAGGTCGTCATAAACAATTAATACATCCCTGCCCTGCTGCATAAAGTACTCGGCAATGCTGGTAGCGGCATAAGGTGCAATATAGGCAAGACCAGGCGGGTCATTACCTTCGGTTACCACTACTACGGTGTACTGTAAGGCACCGTGCTCTTTTAGCCTGGCAATGACCTTCGCTACACCCGAAGCACGCTGACCAATAGCACAATACACACACAACACATTTTGCCCACGCTGATTAAGTATGGCATCCACCGCGATGGCGGTTTTGCCGGTTTGCCGGTCGCCGAGAATTAATTCGCGCTGGCCGCGGCCTACGGGGATCAATGCATCTATTACTTTAATACCGGTTTGTAACGGCACACTCACCGGCGCCCGGGCCATAATGGCGGGTGAATCGCGCTCTACCGGCAGTCGCTGCGTTGCCACTAAACGGCCTTTGTCGTCCAGCGGTTGGCCCATCGGGTTAATCACCCGGCCAATCAAACTATCGCCCACCGGCACATCAACCAGGTGGCCACAGCGCTCAACCTTATCACCGGCCTGTAAGTGCCAATAATCACCTAGCAGTACCACGCCAATTTCGGTTTCATCTATATTAAAAGCAATACCATAAATATCACCGGCAAAGCGCAGCAACTCTTCAAAGCCAACGCCCGGCAAGCCAGACACTTTAGCAATGCCGGTAGCAATACTGATAATGTGACCCACTTCATGCAACTGCAGTTGCGGTACAAACGACTGCCTTGCCTGCTGCAAACCGGCAAAGGTGTCGCTGTATAGTGTTTGCAGCACCTTAGTTGCAGCTTTCATTGCTATCCTGTATTACCGGAAGTGGTGCACAAACCGCCACTGCCGTCGTGTCAGAGTCCACCCTGGAGTCAACTTCATTACCTGCCGGTTTAGTCTGCTCGGGCTTAAGTATATCGTTAACATCTTTGGCCAGTGCCGCAAGATAACCGGCAATACTCCATGCTATTTTTTGGCCATTGGCGCTAATTTCTAAGCCGCTGGTTAATTCTGCATCTTGTGTAAACTCAGTAACAAACGTATCACCAAGAATGTCGTGGCAAGCTGCAGTAATAAGTGCGCGCTGCTGTTCTGGCAACGCAAAGGTGGAGCGCACCTGCAAGCTGTGACCGGTTGCCGTCAAGCCGGCTTTTAGCGTGGCTTTTTCCTGCTGGGTAAGTGAGCGCAAACGCGCAATAAACAACGCGGTTATTTGCGCCTCCAACGTGGTATCGGCAAGCTCGCTTAGCGCCTTGCGGGCAATAGCAAACACTTCATCTTTTACATAATCACCAAGCTGCTGCTGCAAACTACGTTGCTCGTTTTCCAGAGCCTGCGCCAGGTTTTGCTTTAACGCACTGGCTTGCGCTCTGACATCATCCAGCATGCGCGCCCGGTCAGCTTTAGTATCTTGTTCCAACTGATGCAAACGGGCTGATTTTTGCTGTTCAAAAGCGGTATTCTTTTGCTGATATTGCTTAAGTAGCTGCTCAGCCGCCTGCTTTTTAGCATCCGCGCTGGCGAGCTCGTCGGCAATGCGTTTTTCACGCGCGTCAATGGCATCTAAAATGGGCCGGTATAAAAAGCGCTTAAGCAGCCACGCCAGCAGCAAGAAGTTGATCAGCTGCGCACCCACGGTAAACCAGTCAATTAACATGGTTTAGTTCCCACTTGCCTGAGCAATGACGTAATTCCAAAACGGATTAGCAAACAGCAAAATCATTGACACCACAAAGCAGTAAATCGCCGTAGATTCAATCATCGCCAGCCCCACAAACAAGGTGCGGGTAATTGTCGCCGATGCATCGGGTTGCTGGGCCAGTGATGACAGCGCAACAGCCACCGCCTTACCTTCACCAAGCGAAGGCCCGATAACGCCGATGGCGATGGTAATACCGGCAGTGATAATGGATACCACTGCAATAATTGTCATGCTGTCCATATAAGCTCCTTAAATAGTGCTGCTAAACCTGCGCAGGCTTTCGCGACCGGGTCGCTGCCGCGATATACACCGTGGCCAGAATAAAAAAGATATAGGCCTGCACTATGCCGGTTAGCAAGCCCAGCAATGTTAGTACTATAGGAAACAAAAACGGCGTAATGCTGAGTAATATGCCAATGATCATCGCTCCGCTCATCATGTTGCCAAATAAGCGCACCGCCAGCGCCAGCGTGCGGGACACTTCACTGATAATATTAAACGGCAACATAATAAAAGTGGGTTGGGTATACGAATACAGGTAGGCGCCGATACCTTGTTGAGCAATGCCAAACACCGGCACTGCGACAAATACGCATAATGCCAACGCAACTGTGCTGGACAGTGAACCGGTAGGTGGTTCAAAACCAGGAAACATCGTGCCCAGCGCCGAGATAGCAATAAATAAGAACAACGAGCCGAGAAAACTAAGATATTTCTCTGGTTGGCTAAGGCCTACGTCTTCAATTTGCTTGCTGATACTGAGCACCACCACTTCCAGCACATTTTGCCAACGCGAGCGCTGCAAGTCTGTCGACAACTTGCGCGTGACCAACCAGGACCCCAGCACCAGGATCAGTATTACCAGCCAGCTAAACACAATAGTGGCGTTAAGTTTAACAAAACCCATTTGCCAAAAAATAATTTGATCAGGACTAAGGCGCATAACGACTATTGTGTATGGTTGCATCTGGCTGCTCTGTGCGCTGAACAACACGGATAGCAAAAAGGCGCGCCAAAACAAACCCCGGCAGTGCCAGTGCCGCGCTGTACAGGCTTATCAGCAGCAACAAGTAAAAGCCCAGCATAACCGTGCCAACTCTGATTAACAGACTGCTGCAACACATCAAACCGGGGTAATTACTGCTGCCAAGCTGACGCACTGTCCACCACAGGCCGGCAAAGTAACCCGCACCAAGTACCGCCCCCGCCGCCAAACCCAGCAATGCGTAAACAGCTGCAATGCTTATATCGTCAATCACCATCGTCATTGTCTCCGTGCTGATGAATGTCTTTGTCTTCTTTCTCTACCCAGCGCCAGGCATTAAAGCAGCCCAAACACAGACCCGCGACCAACAGCATTAACGTCCAGGACTGCGCTGACGGATAACGCTTATCCAACCATATGCCAATTGCCGCCCCCAGTAAGGTTGGCACCACTATTGACCAGCCAATAAGCCCCATCATCCCCAAGCCAGACCAAACATTTTTCGTAACGCTTTGCTGCGCCCGCAATTTACGCGCCGCGACACTGCCGACTTTTTGGCTAAAATCTTTGTTATGCCCCTGCGGCATATCCGCTTGCGCCTGCGTTGTTTTGCCGCTTTCTGTTTTAGCGCTGCCAGGCTTGGGTTCTGTGCTGTTGTTCATCACAAGCTCTTGTTCAAATTAAGGTTTTGTCTGCTCAAAAGCGGCAAACCGGCGAATTAAACCGCCCTCCATTTTGGCCAGCACTGCGCGCACTTTTTTCTCCTGCGCATCCAACTGAATAAACTCTTGCTCCAACGCCTCGCGCAGCTTGTCCAGCGCCATACCCGCCATGGCATTGCGCACAGAAACCAATACCTCAAAGCCGGTTTTAACCAGTATCCCTTCATCAACTGCGACATAAGCCTCTTCTTTACCTTCAACCACAAATGCCAGAATGCCGGCCGACAACGCAGCCACACAATCCAGCCGGTGTGGCAAAATACCTATAGCACCGTCATGCGTCATCGCAACAATACTTTTTACCTGTTGCTGCTGCGCAAATACCTTATAGGGCAACAAAATGTTAAGTCTCATGTATGCCGGCATCCTGCACCTCCGCGTTTGGCAATACGTTAGCGCTATCGCCGCTGTTATCCGCAGCGTTGCCTGCACTGTTGTCACCGGCTTTGTCGGGGGCGTTATTCCTCGCCTCGTCTATGGCGCCAATCATATATAGTGCGTTTTCCGGATAATCATTAAACTCATCCTGCAAAATCCGCTCGCAGCCATCCAGTGCATCGTTAAGGCTAACCAGCTTGCCCGACATACCGGTAAACTGCTCAGTGGTAAAAAAAGGCTGGGTTAAAAAGCGCTCTAATCTGCGGGCGCGGCCTACAACATTGTGATCTTCCGGCGATAACTGCTCCATACCTAACATTGCAATAATGTCTTTAAGTTCGGCATAGTGAGCCAGGGTGCTGCGTATGCGCTGAGCTAAATCATAATGGCGCTGGCCAATCACCCCCGGCGTAGCCATTTTCGAGCTGGACTGCAACGGATCGATAGCCGGATACAGCCCTTCACTGGCGCGCTTACGTGACAACACTATAGAAGCAGAAAGATGCGAAAAGGTATGTACCGCGGCGGGGTCGGTCAGGTCGTCGGCTGGCACGTACACAGCCTGAATTGACGTAATGGCACCGCTGCCTGTGTTGGCAATACGCTCTTCAAGTTGCGATAACTCTGTACCCATCGTCGGCTGATAGCCCAGCCGTGCCGGCATCTGGCCCATTAAACCGGAGACTTCCATACCCGCCTGAATAAACCGAAAGATATTGTCTACCAATAACAGCACATCGCGGTGTTCATCATCACGAAAATACTCGGCCATGGTCAGCGCTGCATGCCCAACCCGAAAGCGGGCCCCCGGCGGTTCATTCATCTGGCCAAACAGCATAACCATGTTGTCCAGCACACCGGCAGCTTTCATTTCACGGTACAGCTCTTCGCCTTCGCGGCAACGCTCGCCAATACCGCAAAAAATGCTGACACCGGCATGTTGCCCCACCATGTTATGAATCATCTCGGTTAACAGCACCGTTTTGCCCACGCCAGCACCGCCAAACAAGCCGGCTTTGCCGCCGCGCTCAAGCGGCATCAATACATCAATAACTTTAATGCCGGTTTCGAAGACTTCGGTTTTCGTTGCGCGTTGTGACAGGGCTGGGGGCAAATTGTGTACAGAACGCCAGCTTATACCTGTGGGTTGCGGTTGTTGGTCAATAGCCTGGCCAAATACATCAAACATACGCGACAAAATAGCTTTGCCAACCGGCGCTTGCAAAGGTGCGCCGCTATCCTGCACCAACATGCCCCGCGCCAGCCCCTGAGTAGGCGTTAGGGCAATGCCCCGCACACGATGCGCGTCCAGTTGTGAGAACACCTCAATTAATATGGGCTTGTCTGCCCCCGTTTGAAGAACGGTACGAATAGGTGGCAATTGCTGCATAAACAGGATATCCACCACACTGCCGCGTACCGATATTACCCTGCCAATATTGTTAGGCATGGTGGTCTATGTCCAGTTAGCGAGCATTGTCGATGTCGGCAACAAATCAATGCCGATAAGAAGAGTTCACTTCAAACAATAGCTGATAATGGGGGATTAGCTATTTTGCCGCCAACATTACTGCCAATAAAATGGCAACGGCTTAACCAAAACAGTCGCATGCAAAGCCAACTTTAGCCGGCGTAGCATCGACTTAACCTTGCTCGCACAATAGCTTGAGTTTTTCGAGCGCGTGGGGCCAGGTTTCCAGCATATATTGCTCGTATTCTGCTGCGATATCTTGCTCAATATTCAGTTCGGTCCCGGCTTCAATCGCACGAAAACGGTAGTTCTCAAACGCCGGCGCCCAGCTGGTAACGTTATCGCTGCTAAAATCATCTACGCCTGCCACGATAAACCCCAAGTGTTTAATCGAGATTAGCTCCAGCGGTATATGCTCAGCAATAGTCGCCACCATCCCATCACCGGACGGCGATAAAAACCGGATAGTCTCCCCCTGCTGCCAGCTGCCTTTAAAATACGAGCCCTCGCAAAATGCCGAGGTCCAGTTGCGGTAACCCACGTCAGACAACATCCGCTGCCACACCATTTGCACCGGCGCGTTAATCACAATACTGAAATTAAGTTGTTTTACATTGCGCATATCGTGCCCAGCACTTTTATGAGAACACAGGCTTATAATGTAGCTATAAGTTACTGGTTGTACAATTAAAAAAGCCGGTGTACTGCACCGGCTCTATGCTGCTTATTCTTCAGTTTTAAACACACAATGTTTGGCAAAATCTGCAGCTTCGTTTGCCGTCCAGTCACCCTTGGGCTTTTCCTTCATTGCTTCGCACCATTCTTTGCTGCCCACTTCAGGCGCGCAAGCGGTTAAAAAGGCGCAACAGGCCAGCAATAGCCCCAGTTTTTTCATATTAACCCACTCCTTCAGCTTAAAATTACCTGTCTATCATGCCAGAGCCCAGCTGAACCGCAACTTGATAAACCGCTTATAAAAAAGGCCAGCATTGCGCTGGCCTTTTTGTATTTAGCTTTGGAAAGTTATTCCCACTCTATCGTCGCCGGTGGTTTGCCGCTGATATCGTATACCACGCGGGAGATACCGTTAATTTCATTGATAATACGGTTAGATACTTTACCCAGCAGCTCGTAAGGCAGGTGTGCCCAGTGTGCTGTCATAAAGTCGATAGTTTCTACGGCACGCAGTGATACTACCCAGTCGTACTTACGCGCATCGCCCATTACGCCAACCGATTTTACCGGCAGGAACACGGCAAAGGCCTGGCTTACTTTGTGGTACAGCTCGGCTTTGTGCAGCTCTTCGATAAAGATCGCATCGGCGCGGCGCAGAATGTCGCAGTATTCTTTTTTGATCTCGCCCAGTACGCGCACACCCAAACCCGGGCCCGGGAACGGGTGACGGTACAGCATATCGTATGGCAGGCCCAGCTCTAAACCGACTTTGCGCACTTCGTCTTTAAACAGCTCGCGCAGTGGCTCTACTAAGCCCAGCTTCATATGTGCTGGCAAACCGCCAACGTTATGGTGCGATTTAATCACATGCGCTTTACCGGTAGCCGAGCCGGCTGACTCGATAACGTCAGGATAAATGGTGCCCTGCGCCAGCCACTTGGCGTTTTCCAGCAGCTGCGATTGCTCGTCGAATACTTCAACAAACACCCGGCCGATGATCTTACGCTTGGCTTCCGGATCGTTCTCACCGGCCAGTGCAGACAAGAAACGCTCTTCGGCATCAACTTTAATAATGTTGAGGCCGAAATGGTCGCCAAACATATCCATTACCTGCTTGCCTTCGTTTAAGCGCAGCAGGCCGTTATCCACAAATACGCAAGTCAGATTTTTACCGATAGCACGGTGTAGCAACATCGCCACCACTGAACTGTCAACACCGCCAGACAAGCCCAAAATAACCTGATCATCACCAATTTGCTGCTTTAAACGGATAATCGCGTCTTCAATAATGGTTGCCGGCGTCCACAGCTTGTCACAACCACAGATATCCACCACGAAGTGCTCCAGCATACGCTGGCCCTGACGGGTGTGCGTCACTTCCGGGTGGAACTGCACGCCATAGAACTGGCGTGCTTCATCTACCATGCCGGCATGCGGGCAGGTAGGGGTGCTGGCACAGGTAATAAAGCCTTCCGGGATTTGCACCACTTTATCGCCGTGGCTCATCCACACATCTAACAACGCATTGCCGCTACTGCCAATATGGTCTTCAATTTTGGCAAACAAGTCATTGGCGGCCACTACTTCTACCTGGGCATAACCAAACTCGCGCATGTCAGACCCCTGCACCTTGCCGCCCAATTGCTCGGCCATGGTTTGCATGCCGTAGCAAATGCCCAGCACCGGTACACCGGCTTCAAACACATATTGCGGCGCGCGTGGTGAGTTAGCCTCGTGCACACTTTCCGGGCCGCCGGATAAAATAATACCGGTGGGGTTAAAGTCACGAATTTGCGCTTCGGTAACATCCCAGGCCCACAGCTCACAGTACACGCCAATTTCGCGCACGCGGCGGGCAATCAGCTGAGTATACTGCGAACCAAAGTCGAGGATTAAGATGCGGTGGTGATGAATGTTTTTGTTCATAGCGACCTTTAAAAAGTAAAGCGGCCGGGGTGAGCCAGCCGATAACACAGTAAACAGTTAGCCTAAGCGGTAGTTTGGCGCTTCTTTGGTAATTTGCACATCATGCACATGCGACTCGCCCATACCGGCCGAGGTTACACGGACAAACTCCGGCTTGGTGCGCAGCTCGTCAATGGTCGCGCAACCGGTTAAGCCCATGGCGCTGCGCAGGCCACCCATTTGCTGGTGAATAATGTTTTCCATCGGGCCTTTATACGCCACGCGGCCTTCAATACCTTCCGGTACCAGTTTCTCGGCGTTGTTGCTGCCCTGGAAATAACGATCTGACGAGCCGTTACGCTGTGCCATTGCACCTAACGAGCCCATACCACGGTAAGACTTATAGTAGCGGCCCTGATACAGCTCAACATCACCCGGCGCTTCTTCCGTACCGGCAAACATCGAACCCACCATCACTAAATTAGCACCAGCGACTAAGGCTTTGGCGATGTCACCGGAGAAACGAATGCCGCCGTCGGCAATAATGGTGACATCCGTGCCAGCTACGCCCATCGCGGCTTCAGAAATGGCAGTAATTTGCGGCACGCCACAACCGGTAACAATACGGGTAGTACAAATAGAACCCGGACCAATGCCCACTTTTACCGCGTTAGCACCGGCTTCCGCCAGCGCTTTGGCACCTTCAGCGGTAGCCACGTTACCAGCGACAATTTGTAAATCGGGGTAATGGGCACGGGTTTGTTTTACGCGGTCAATTACACCTTGTGAATGGCCGTGTGAGGTGTCAATCAACAGAATATCGACACCGGCCTCTACCAGCGCAGCAATGCGCTCGTCGGTGCCAGGGCCCACGCCCACTGCTGCGCCAACACGTAAGCGGCCTAGCTCGTCTTTACAGGCGTTAGGCTTGCTGGCGGCTTTGTAGTAGTCGCGTACAGTAATTAAACCTTTTAATTTAAATTCGCTGTCAACTACCAACACTTTTTCAATGCGGTGCTGGTGCATCTTTTTAAAGGCTTCTTCACGCGGTGCGGTTTCCAACACGGTGACTAAACGCTCACGCGGGGTCATCAGGCTGGAGACTTTCTCGTTGTTATTCGCTTCAAAGCTCATATCACGACTGGTTAGCATGCCCACCAGGTTGTTGCTGGCGTCTACTACCGGAAAACCGGAAAAGCCACACTGCTGCGCTAACGCCTGCACTTCACGGATACTCATATCCGGCGTTACCGTTACCGGGTCTGACACTACGCCACTTTCGAACTTTTTAACTTTACGAACGTTAGCGGCCTGTTCTTCGATGGTCATGTTTTTATGAATAAAACCTAAGCCACCTTCCTGTGCAAGCGCTATGGCTAAGCGAGCTTCAGTTACCGTGTCCATAGACGCAGAAACCATAGGAATATTCAGCGTGATGCTTTTAGTCAGTCGGGTGCGTAAATCGGCTGTGTGAGGTAGAACACTAGAGTGCGCCGGTACCAATAACACGTCGTCAAAGGTAAGGGCTTCTTGTTTGATCCTGAGCATTGCAACAATCTCGCTGTGGCTGAAAAGATGGGGAATGTTGCGGCGCAATTTTAACGGTTTTGCGCGCGTATCACAAACGCTTTTTTGTTTTATGTTACTCTAGCGCCTTCGTTGTCAGGCCAGCTGCTGGTACGTTTTTTATGCAAAACCCCGATATCTATAGTGTTTCCCGCTTAAACAGTGAAGTACGCCTTACGTTGGAGCTGCAGTTTCAAACACTGTGGCTGCAGGGCGAAGTGTCTAACTTTGTCGCGGCCGCCAGCGGCCACTGGTACTTTTCGTTAAAAGACAGCGCAGCCCAGGTCAAATGTGCCATGTTTAAAATGGCCAACCGGGGCAGCAGCTTCAGGCCGCAAAACGGCCAGCAAGTGCTTATCCGGGCTCGCATCAGCGTGTACGAACCACGCGGCGAGTATCAGCTGTTGGCTGAATTTATCGAAAGCGCCGGTGCCGGTTTATTAAAACAGCAGTTTGAACAGTTAAAAGCGCAATTGCAGGCCGAAGGCTTATTTGACCCGGCATGCAAAAAACCTCTGCCGGCACAGGTGCAGCGTGTCGGCGTGATTACCTCACCCACCGGCGCTGCAGTGCGCGATATCGTTACTGTGCTAAACCGCCGTGCGCCGGGTATTGAAGTTATTGTGTATCCGTCCCAGGTGCAGGGCGAAACCGCAGCAGCACAGCTTCGCAATATGCTTAGCACAGCAGTACGCCGCAATGAAGTGGACGTGTTAATTATCGGCCGTGGCGGTGGCTCGTTAGAAGACTTATGGTGCTTTAACGATGAAGCTTTATGCCGTGCAGTAGCCGCTTGCCCTATTCCGATTGTCAGCGCCGTAGGCCATGAAATAGACTTTGCCCTTACCGACTTTGTTGCCGATGTGCGTGCGCCGACGCCCTCTGCTGCGGCAGAGCTGGTATCACCGGATCAATCGCACTTACTCGAGCACATTATGCGCTTGCGCAGTTCGCTTATTCAGGCCCAGCGCGCCCGCATGCAACACGCCGCGCCTAAGCTGCTAAACCTGAGCCAGCGCCTGTTAGCACTGCACCCGAAACGTCGCCTGCAACAACAGCAACAGCGGCTGGACGAGCTGCAACTGCGCTTAAGCAGCACCATAAAACGCAGCGTACAAAACGCGCAACAACGGCAACAGTATTTGGATAAAAGCCTGCGCCAGTTATCGCCGGTTAAAACCCTGCTACAACATACTCAGCACATTACTCAGCTGGAACGCAGGTTGATTAACGCCCAGCAGTTTCAGCTAAAGCAAAGCAAACAACAACTGGCGCAGTTAAGCAGCCAGCTAAACACCGTAAGCCCGCTGGCAACACTGGCCCGTGGTTACAGCATCACCTTTGACGATAAACAGCAGGTAGTCACCAATAGTAGCCAGCTAAAAGTTGGCGATAAGGTAGCGGTAAAACTGGCAGCAGGTGGTTTTGATGCACAAGTAACAAAGCTGAATGAGCTCAAGTAATAAAGTGCGTAAATAAGATCTGTTGACAAAAGTTAGCCGTAAACCGGACCTGAGCACTATACTCACGTTGCATTCTGCCCTGCTGATACAGCTAAGGTTTTTATGAACAAGTTTACCGGTTTACTGTTAGTCATTTTACTACATGGTTTTTTCCCTCAAACTGCATTAGCGCAAAACGACAAAACAGCGCTGGTACCTTTGCCCTCCGTAGACGACTTTACCCGGGGTAATGATGGCTGGGCTTTCGCGCTTGGTGCAGGCATCGAGTATGAAACCGCCTACGAAGGCTCGGACGAATTTGGTGTCGAAATACAGCCAGCCGGCGCAATACAATGGCGCCGCGGTAATGATATTTTCTACTTTGCCGGTGAAGCCTTGGGTTGGCGCGGTGTTCGGGCTGACACCTGGCTACTCGAAGCCTTAATAGGCTTTGATGAAGGCCGCGAAGAAAATGACTCTGACGATGGTCGTCTGGACGGGCTGGGTGATAACGAAGAGGGGTTTGAAATAGTGTTGCAGGCACGGCGGGCGTTTAGCAACGACTGGCGTTATTGGTTGGTAAGCCGGCTGATGACCGGTGATAACGGCAACCTTGGCTTGTTTGGCGTGGGCCGCCGCTTCGGCGATAAAACCGACGGCTCCGGCTCGGAATTTAATGTTGTGGCGGTGTTTCACGACAGCAAATATGCCAATACAGGTTTCGGTATCACTGCAGAGCAATCACTGGCATCAGGTTTGGCTGAAACCAACCTGAGTGGTGGTTTACGCTCAATCGGGATTGATTACAACTACCGGCATAATATCAACGACAACTGGCAGATTTTCGGCGAGGCATTGTACGAGCATTTCAGCAGCGACGTGCGCAATAGCCCCATCGCCCGCAGCAACTATGAAGCCGAAATCGGCATTGGGTTTATTTATATATTCTAGCCCGACCAAGTTGAGTAATAAAAATTATTGACGTCATAGCATGGCCTGCTAAAGTAATAACATTGTTAGTACAAAGGGCTTTGGTATGGAAATTATTATCCGTAAAATTGGTAACTCAAAAGGTGTGGTGATACCAGCACCACTGCTTAAACAGTTGGGGCTGGATATTGATGACAAAGCCGACGTAGTGGCAGAAAACGGCCGCTTAGTTATTGCCCCCAAAGCAAAAACGAAATACTCGCTGGCTGAGCTTATCGCCAAATGTGATCAAGATGCTGCTATGCCAGAAGAGCTGATTGAGTGGGAAGCAGCAGCACCGGTTGGAAACGAGTGGTAATGGCAGTATTCGACCGTGGCGATATTGTTCGGGTGTGCCTTAATCCCACAGCGGGTAAAGAGATACAAGGCGATTACCGTCCCTGTTTAGTCCTAACGCAAAAAGCTTTTAATCAGCTGGGCATGACATTAATAGCGCCTATTTCCCAAGGCGCAGATTTTGCCCGCATACGCGGCTTTGCCGTACCATTAATCGGCAGCGGCACAGCAACTCAGGGGGTTGTACTGGTAAACGGCATCAGAATGGCAGATTTGGTAGCAAGGCAAGCCAAAAAAGTGGAAACCGCCCCCAAAGCTATTGTTAATGAAGTACTGGCCGTTATGCACGCAATTATCGAGTAAACGATATGATTAATTACCTACCCCTCCCTCTTTTAGAAACAAGCTTAAACGTCGATGACTTATCACAAGATACGCAGCCTGAAGCGTTTAAAACAGCGTACCTTAAACACTGGGGTCGCAGTCCATGATTGGCAGTAAACACGTTTTATCGCTGTTCCTTGTTGCGACCATGTTCCATTACGCACTGGTTCTCCAATGAATTTCATTCCAACTTTCATCCCACCATCTACATCAATGAATCTTGGATGCGTCAATTTTACACGAAGCGGCGCTGCTTCGTATGGATCTTCCCACAAGACAGGTGATACAAGCACATTCTGGCTTTTTGCTAACATTTCAACCAAACGATCTAACGGTACGATCTTGTATAGCACCTCAGGATACTGTTGATTGGAGTTTAGGCAAAGTTTTACTCTAGGCATTAATAGTTCCCATTGCTGCTATAAATCTTAGACATTCAAATTTAATCTAAACAGAACCCTATGTCACACAACACCATTTCCCTGAATAAAGAACGGCAACCGTTAGATCACCTGGATTCAGTGTGGTTGTTTGGTTATGGCTCGCTAATTTATAAAGCTGACTTTGCTTATCTTGACGCTAAACCAGCCTGCATTTATGGCTGGGCGCGGCGGTTTTGGCAGGGCTCACATGATCATCGTGGTACGCTTGACTCGCCAGGCCGGGTATTAACCCTGATTGAAGCAGCCGGTGCGCGCTGTGTGGGTATGGCGTATCAGGTTACACCCGATACCTTTGAGCATTTAGACCATCGCGAGAAAAACGGTTACCTGCGTGTATTTACGCCACTGCATTGGCTGCACGAACCTTGCAACAGCGGGCACGGTGAAACAGAAGGCGTGGTGTATTTAGCCAGCGCGGATAATGAAGCGTATCTAGGCCCTGCCAGTGATGCTGAAATTGCTGCCCATATTGCCAAAAGCCGTGGCCCAAGCGGCCCGAATAGTGAGTATGTGCTGAAACTGGCGCAGGCGCTGCGTGAGATGAATGAGCAGGATGAGCATGTGTTTGCCATAGAGCGTGAGCTGTTAACGCTGAGTAAGGCGCAAAAACGCTGACATTTTTTATACAGTTTCAGCTCAATTAAACCGGTACAGTGTTGTTTTATCTGATGTAGGGAACTGCTTTGCGTAAACTGTTGTTGTTAATCAGTCTCTCCCTGCTAAGCGGAAAAGCAGTCGCAGAGGGCGGAAAAAAATTTAACTGGCAACTTGATGTTGGCTTCGGTGTTAGCCACGGCAATAATATTGTTCCTGCATTTGACAGCAAGTTAAATGGCGCGCCACAACTGCAGATACAATTCAATTTTGAATACAAAAACTGGTTTGCCGAAGCCACCAGCGTTCGCAGCGGTTATGTTTTTGGTAACCCTACATTAGGCTATCGGCTGCTAACCGGCGATAACTCCAATGTCGCTATTGTAATGGCAAGCTATCACTTTGGTTTTGGTCCAACCGTTTCGTCACGTGATGGCTTGCGGATAAGCAGTTTAGAGGGACTAAATAACAGAGAACATGATCTGGCACCGGGCCTGCGTTATCAGCAACAACTAAGTGAAAATCAGCTTTTTTCTCTACAACTAAGTAAAGACTTGAAAGCCTATCACGGTGAGATGTTCAGCTTATTTTATGGCCATCGCTTTGAATACAACAACTGGGATCTGTACCTGAATACTGAGCTAAACTGGCACAGTGCAAAACTGATTAATTATTACTACGGCGTTTCCACTACAGAAAGCACACCTGATCGGCCAGAGTATCAGGCTGGCAGCGGCTGGCGTCAGCATTTTGGTCTTGTTGGCGTATACCCGCTGCACCCCAAATGGGTAATTGAGTTGGGTTCAGGTATAAACTGGTATAGTAAAGCACACACTAATAGCCCGCTAACCCGGGATAAACCAGAATGGCAGTCTTTTGTTATTTTTCGCTATGTATATAAATAAAGGCTGCTTTTATCTTCTGATACTCGCTGGTTGCCTGTGGCACAGCCAGGCTATGGCTAGCGGGTTGCTAGAAGTTACTCCCGCGACCTGCGTAACCTTGCAACAAGGCCGCAGTTGTCACACCCAGGTGCAGGTGAGCTGGCAACTGCCAAAAGCCGACAATGTTTGCCTGTACCTGCAACAGCAGGTTCTACAGTGCTGGCAAAACAGCGATGCGGCACAGTGGCGCTGGCGCTTTGAATATATCACCAGTCAACAACTGACATTATGGCGGCTTGGCAAAGACGGCCAGCCAACAGAATTACTCGATAACGCAGTGGTAGAGGTTAACTGGGTACACAATGCGCAAAAAAAGCGTCTGTGGCGACGTTTCTGACACTTGCTGACATTTTCCTGACAAGCCTTGTACAACATGCGGCGTCCCACTACGCCAGAATACCATCACTTTTAGCAACACAGTGATGGGTGAGATGGTGAAACAGACTAAATCAATATTATTCAGCGCTTTAGCATTTTATTGCCAACCGGCTTTTACGCTGGCGCTGGCCGACAGTACACAACAACACAATACGGACAACAGCCAGGTCGAGCGTCTGACCATACAAGGGCAGCGCAATATGCCTCAGACCGAGGTTGATGAGGATACACAAAAGTTGCTAAATGTTGCAGCCGTAATGGGCGATCCCATTCAGGCCATTTATACCCTGCCCGGCGTAGTATACGACACCACTGAAAGCGCCCCGGCAGTAAGAGGTTCATCACCTTTTGACAACCACTTTATGCTGGATGGCCAGCGCAGCGGGCCTTTGCTGAATAACCTGTACGGCAGCGCTATCAATCCGGAACTGCTGGCGCAATTTGATTTGTATCCTGCCGCCTTTGCCGCGCCTTTCGGCCATGCCACAGGCGCAGTATTTGATTTGCGGCTGCGCGACCCGAAAGCTCAGCCGCTCGGCGCGGTAGTCGACTTAAATATACTGCGCACTTCAATACTGGCAGAAGGGGCCCTGACAGAAAACCAGGCTTTTTATGCCGCCTACCGCTTAAGTACACTGCAACATTTTGTCGCAAAAGACGACGAGCTGGAAGATGGCATAACGGTAACCAAACCGCCACAATTAAGTGATTATCAGCTGCGCTATCAGTGGCGGCCAGGACAGCAGCATAAAGTCACCCTAACCACATTGGGCGTGGCCGAAAAAGCCGGCATTAATTTATCTGCCGCATCTGACGCCGGCCGCATAGATCCTGAAAATGTTGGCGACGCGGCATTTAATACCAACTGGCACAGTCAACAAGTACGCTATCAGTTTTTTGGCAACAACGGCCAACAGCTCAGCCTGGCCGCGTTAAACCTGCAGCAAAGCGAAAAAGCCTCTTTTGGTGACGCGCAGTTTTACCGCTTAGAGCAGGATTACCGCGAACTGCAAATAAGCTGGCAACAACGGCTAAATTCGCTACTGTCAGTGCATGCCGGTGCTGAAACCGGCGCGCTGGATGTAACCTATGAATATGATTTGATTCCGTACTACTGCACTGACCATCAACAAGATTGCCAGGCCAACCGCGGCGAGCGCGAACAGGACAACGACGGCTTGACCCAGCGTTACCACTCGGCCTTTATCGACAGCATTTGGCAACTAAGTGCCGATATTCGTTGGCAGCTGGGCATACGCTACGATAAAGAACGTTACACCAACGCAGACATGCTGGCACCACGTACCCAGCTAAGTTGGCAGTTAACCGATAAACTACAGTGGTTTGCCAGTGCCGGGCGCCACCAGCAAACACCTGAGTTGGAGCAAATTCTGCCTAAAGTGGGTAACCGGCAGTTAAACTCCCCTAAAGCAGACCACTTCGCTACAGGTGGCAGTTACCAGTTTTCTGGCTGGCAGCTCAAGCTTGAGTTGTACTATAAAAAGCTATGGCATCTGGCCAGAGCCCTTGCGCCACAGCTGGACGTTACCGGTCAGCACTATGCCAGCGATGTCACCGGCACAGCACGGGGTATAGAACTGATGCTGGAAAAACAGCTGACCAACAACTGGTCTGGCTGGGTATCGCTTAGTTATTCACAGTCAGACCGCAAAGATCCTCTTACTGCTGTCACCACAGAATACCGGCTGGATACGCCGCTGGTGGTTAATGCAGTACTTAATTACAAACTAAACCAGGACTGGACTATGGGCGCGGTATTTACCGGCCGCTCAGGTAACCGCTACTCGCCTATTATTGGCGCAAGGCCTAACCCATATCATCCGGATTACTTGTTGCCGGTTTATGGCGACCTTAATAGCGAGCGCTTGCCGTTTTATCACCGGCTTGATGTGGAATTTAAGCGTAACAGCCAGGTGTTTGGCCGGCCGGCGGAGTATACGTTTGCCGTGCGTAACTTATACAACCGGGAAAACATCAGCGGCTACTATCTGCTTAATACCCCTGATACACAAAGCTACCGCATCGACAAAGAAGAAGACCTGGGGATTTTCCCTTACGCCGGTGTTAAAGTTTGGTTCTGACATTTTTGATACAAAATTGTCAAGCTTGCTGCGCTATAGTAGCAAGCTTGCATAAGCTCAGGGAACGGCAAATTGAACAGCATGCAAATAGCAGAGAGCGCCAACTTATTACTGATTGAAGATGACATGGCGCTGGCGCAATGGATAAGCGATTTCCTGCAAGAGCGCGGCTTTCAGGTAACCCATTTTAGCCGTGGTGACATCGCGCTGGCACAGTGGCGACAGCATCAGGCAGACTTAATATTACTTGATCTGATGCTGCCAGGCGTCAATGGCCTGGAAATTTGCCGGCAGATCCGCCAGCAGTCAGACATACCCGTGTTAATGCTGACAGCCCAAGGCGAAGAGTTGGATGAGGTGCTGGCACTTGAGAGCGGCGCCAACGATTATCTGATAAAGCCTATACGGCCTCGGGCCTTACTGGCGAGGATCCAAAATGTGTTGCGCCGGCTTCAGCTGCCGCAACACAGCACAACGGAAGTGGAACAGCTGCAATTTGGCGTATTAACCCTCAGCAAGGTGTCGCACCGGGTGCGCCTGGCCGAAGCTGAAATCAGCTTGTCCGCCACCGAATTTAAATTATTGTGGTTACTGGCCAGCAATGCTGGCACAGTGCTTAGCCGCCAACAGGTATTTTTGCATATGACAGGCCGCGATTACGACGGCTTAGACCGGCGCATTGATATGCTAATCTCGGTACTGCGACGCAAATTAAACGATAACAGTAGCCAGCCACTGCGGATAAAAACCATCTGGGGCAAAGGCTACTTGTTTGTTGCCGACGCCTGGCAGTAAAACGATGACACGAATTTTTCTCGGCTTACTGATTACCTGCTTAGTATCACTGTTTGGTCTGGGTTACCTGCTGGACCGCCTGGCTGATCAGCCAACGCCAGCCACTACAGCGCCACTGGCTGCAAAGTTGTTGCATTATCTGGCACAGCAAAGCCAACACCTTAACGAAGCAGAGTTAATTGAATATTACCGCCAACAAGCCATGCAACTGGACATTGAACTGCAGCTGGAGCACTTCCAGGCGCTGGCCATTCCAACGGAGCTGATGCCATTGCTAAGCTCTGCCAGTGGTTTAGCACTGGCAGGCGATCAGCAACAGTATTTGCTACGCCAGTTAACTGCACATCCGCAGTGGTTGCTAAAAATGACGTTACAAAATACAGACGAGCACCATCCCTTGAGTATATGGCTGACATTAGCCCTGTATCTGGGCATGGCATTCCTGCTGCTGCTATGGCAGTGGCCGTTAGTCAGCCGACTTAAGCAGCTAACCCGCGCCGCTGAGCGCTTCGGCCGTGGCGAGCATAGCAGCCGTTTAAGCTTATCCCGGTTTAGCTACATCCCCGGCCTGGAGCAAAGTTTTAACCGGATGGCCGATCAAATAAGCCAGTTGCTACACGAAAACCAACTGCTGGCTAAAAGCCTGTCACACGATTTACGTACCCCCATTGCTTGCCTGCGTTTTGGCCTGGATGCACTTTTCGATGTCAGCAGCACCGACAAAAAACAGCAGTTACTGCAGCGCATGGAACAAGATGTCGACCGCATGGAAGCTATGGTTAATTCGTTTTTGCAGTTTGCCAGCTTATCCCGCACCGCACTTAGCCTCGAGTTTAGCCGTCAGCATATGCAACCCTGGTTACAACACTATTGCCAAAGCATCGAGCCTTTGCTGGCGCAACAGCAATTGCGTTTCTCGTTGCTAATGACAGAGCCGGCACTGCACAGCCAAATTAACCCGCACTGGCTGGAGCGGGCGCTAAGCAACATTATTAGCAACGCCTGCCGCTTTGCCAGCAGCCAGATCCAAATAACCCTGTCAGTTAAACAACAGCAGTTACTTATTACCATCAGCGATGATGGCCCCGGCATAGCCATTACCGAGGAAAAAAATGTTTTACTGCCTTTCGTTAAACTGGACACAACAATAGAGGATAGCTCACCTCACTTTGGTCTGGGGCTGGCCATCACGGCAGAAATTATTAAGTGGCATCATGGCAGTATTGTTGTCGACCGCGACCCCGCCCTCGCTGGCGCCCGCTTCAGCCTTTACCTCAAACTTTGCAGCTAGCAGGTTAAGCCCAGCATCAAACTGCAGCTGCTCTTTTAAATTATCGTTTCTATTTTTGGCGCTAAAATTAGTTGCTGGAATTAAAAACTCAACACTTACTCTTTAACTACATCAATAAAGTACTTCAGCTCACCGTTTACCATCTCGCGCACTAAACCGTGCACGTCGGTTTCAAACCCCGGAAAGGCACCGTTAAAGGCGCGGGTAAACTGCAGGTAGCTAATAATAATTTTATTAAAACGCTCGCCCGGTACCATCAGCGGTATACCAGGCGGGTACGGCGTTACCAGCATGGCGGTTACACGGCCTTCAATCTCGTCTATGGATACGCGCTCGATGTCGCGGTGCGCCATTTTCGCCCAGGCATCGGCCGGTGTCATCGCGGTTTCAATATTGGACAAGTACATTTCAGTGGTCACTTTAGCCACGTCAAACTTGCGGTACATATTGTGAATTTGCTGACACAGATCGCGCAAGCCGACTTTTTCATAGCGCGGATGCTTTTTGGCAAATTCCGGCATAATGCGCCACATTGGCTGGTTCTGGTCGTAATCGTCTTTAAACTGCTGCAGCTCGGTAACCATAGAGTTCCAGCGGCCTTTGGTAATGCCGATGGTAAACATGATAAAGAACGAGTACAGGCCGGTTTTTTCAATAATAATACCGTGCTCGGCCAGGTACTTGCTGACAATAGCCGCTGGTATGCCCTGCTCATCAAACTGACCATGCAAGTTTAAACCCGGCGTAATAATGGTAGCTTTAATCGGGTCGAGAATATTAAAGCCCGACTCTATCGCACCAAAACCATGCCAGCTGTCTTTAGCGTGCAAAGTCCAGTTATCGCGCGTGCCTAAGCCTTCTTCTGGTAACTCGTCTGGGCCCCAAACACGGAACCACCAGTCGTCATCACCAAATTCAGCATCCACTTTACGCATAGCACGGCGAAAATCGATGGCTTCCATTAAGCTCTCTTCTACCAACGCCGTGCCGCCCGGTGCTTCCATCATCGCCGCGGCCACGTCGCAGCTGGCAATAATGGCGTATTGCGGGCTGGTAGAGCTGTGCATCAGGTAAGACTCGTTAAAGCGGTGCGTATCGAGGCTGCGTTTTTCGGCGTTTTGTACCAGAATTTGCGATGCCTGCGATAAACCCGCCAGCAACTTGTGGGTCGACTGGGTGGCAAACACTAAGGTGTCTTCTGAGCGCGGCCGATCTTTGCCTATCGCATGCATATTTTTATAGAAATCATGGAAGCTGGCATGCGGCAGCCAGGCTTCGTCAAAATGCAGCGTATCGATCGTTGAACCCAGCTCCTGCTTAATTTCTTCCACGTTATACAAGATACCGTCGTAGGTACTTTGCGTAATGGTTAAAATGCGCGGCTTTTTGTTCTTGGCATTACGGGCAAAGGGGTTGGCCTCAATCTTCTTCGCGATAGCTTCTGGCGAAAACTCGCTTTTAGGAATAGGGCCGATAATGCCGTAATGGTTGCGGGTTGGCATTAAAAACACCGGGATAGCCCCAGTCATAATAATCGAGTGCAGTATCGATTTATGGCAGTTACGGTCTACCACTACGATATCACCCAGTGCCACCACTGAGTGCCAGACCATTTTGTTCGACGTAGAAGTACCGTTGGTCACAAAAAATAAGTGGTCACAGCTGAAAATACGCGCCGCGTTGGCTTCGCTTTCGGCTACCGGGCCGGTGTGGTCCAGCAGCTGGCCTAATTCATCTACCGCGTTACACACATCAGCACGCAACATGTTTTCACCGAAAAACTGGTGAAACATCTGGCCGACAGGGCTTTTTAAAAAGGCTACGCCACCGGAATGGCCTGGGCAGTGCCAGGAGTAAGAGCCATCGGAGGCGTAATCCATTAATGCATTAAAAAACGGTGGTGCTAAGGCATCGAGGTATTTTTTCGCTTCGCGGATAATGTGCTTGGCAACAAACTCCGGCGTGTCTTCAAACATATGGATAAAGCCATGCAACTCACGCAGTACGTCGTTCGGTACATGACGGGTGGTGCGGGTTTCACCATATAAGAAGATCGGAATATCGGCGTTACGCTTACGCACTTCTTTGATAAAAGTACGCAGCTCACCGAGCGCCAGCGCGACTTCTTCGGCACTGCCGCTACCAAATTCTTCATCGTCAATCGACAAAATAAAGCAGGATGCGCGGCTGGCTTGCTGGGCAAAGGCGCTTAAATCGACATAGCTGGTATAACCTACTACTTCAAAACCGTGGCTGCTGATAGCCTGGGCTAAGTCGCGAATACCGGAGCCGGAGATATTCTCCGAGCGAAAGTCTTCATCGATAACAATAACCGGGAAACGAAAATTCATGCGATTGGTCCTTATTGGTCCATCTTTTTACGCGCTTTCATCAAGCGCTCACGCTTGTACTTTTGCAGCGGCGTTTCTGTGTTCTTTTTATTTGGTGCAAACGGGTTCTCACCTTCGCGGAATTCGATGCGAATAGGCGTACCCATCATTTGCAGCGCTTTGCGGAAATAGTTCATTAAATAGCGTTTGTAGGAATCGGGCAGATCGTCTACCTGATTACCATGAATAACAATAAGCGGCGGGTTATAACCACCGGCGTGAGCATATTTCAGTTTTACCCGACGACCATGTACTAATGGCGGCTGGTGATCTTCCTGCGCCATTTTCATAATACGGGTCAGCAGCGCTGTACTGTGACGTTTGGTGGCACTGTCAAAGGCTTCTTCTACTGATTCAAATAAATTGCCCACACCAGAGCCGTGTAACGCCGAAATAAAGTGTAAGCGGGCAAAGTCGATAAAACCCAAGCGACGGTCAAGCTCGCGTTTCACTTCATCTTTTATGCTGTCGTTTAAACCATCCCATTTATTTACTGCGATAACCAGCGAGCGGCCCGAGTTAAGCACAAAACCAAGGATGCTTAAGTCTTGATCGGAAATACCCAAACGGGCATCCAGCACTAAAATAACCACATTGGCATCTTCAATCGCCTGTAGCGTTTTTACTACCGAGAATTTTTCTACCATATCGTCGATTCTGCCGCGACGGCGCACACCGGCGGTGTCAATCAGCGTGTAGTCGCGCTCGTTACGTTGCATCGGAATATAGACAGAATCGCGCGTAGTACCCGGCATATCAAACACTACAACCCGCTCTTCGCCCAAAATGCGGTTAGTCAGTGTTGACTTACCGACATTAGGCCGGCCAACAATAGCCAGTTTAATATGTTCGCTGCGCAGCCTTGCGGCCTCGGCATCAGCTTCTTCTTCGGTCAGCGTTTCCAGCGCCGGGCCTGCATCCGGTTCAATTTCACCAGCCAGGCGTTTTTGCTGCTCTTCGCTTAACAGCGGGATCAGTGCCTGGTTTAACAGCACCGACACACCACGGCCATGGGCAGCCGCAATGGCATAGACCTCGCCCAGGCCTAAACTGTAAAAGTCGGCGATTGCGGTATCCGCATCCAGGCCGTCGGTTTTATTGGCGACGACAAAGACTTTCTTTTCAACTTTGCGGATGTGCGCGGCTATAGCTTCATCACCTACGGTAGCGCCAACCCGTGCATCAACCATAAACAGCACAACATCAGCTTCGTCGATGGCTTTGAGCGACTGCTCGGCCATTTCCACTTCAATGCCCTGCTCGTTACCGTCGATACCACCGGTATCGACTACAATAAATTCCAGCCCTTCATAGTTAACCGAGCCGTATTTACGGTCACGTGTCAGGCCGGGGAAATCGGCTACCAGCGCATCACGGGTGCGGGTTAAGCGATTAAAAAGTGTCGATTTACCGACATTGGCTCGCCCTACCAGGGCAACAACAGGCAACATTATGTGAACCTCAAAAATAACAAAACAGGCCCGGTACAGGCCTGTTTAAAAACTTTAACCGCTAAACCCGGTTTAAGGCGTTTGTAATAAGACTAGCTCACCGCTACGGCTTTGCACCAACAGATGGTTACCATCTGTCACCGCTTCGGTATAAAAACCTGAGCTGTCCATACTCTGGCGGGCAACAAAATCACCGGTATTGCGATTAAGCCAGTGCAAATTGCCCTTACGATCACCAACCACCAGATAATCTTTATACACTACCGGAGCTGTCAGAAAATGCTTATGTAGCCCCTGCTGTGACCATAGCTCTGTGCCGTTGCGGCTGTCTACACTATAGATGCGTCCGGTTGAATCGACCAGATATAGCACATCACCCGCAGCGGTTAGGTTACGGAAGCTGGCATAGTCACGTTTCCATAACTGCCGGCCGCTGCGAAGCTCCAGTGCGACTAATTCGCCGTTATAAGCAATGCTATACACCACGCCGGCACGAACCACCGGCCTGGCGTCAACATCAACCAAACGTGACAGATCTGTACTGCCTTTAGGCACAGCAATTTGTTCTTCCCAGGCCTGGTAACCGCGTTCGGCAATTAGCACACCTAAATGGCCACTACCAGAACCGTAAATAACACCACCGGCTTCTACCAACGGCTCGCTAACACCACGCAAGGTTAACGCTGGTTGTTCATTTTCAAACTGCCAACGTTGTTCACCGCTGTCCGGATGCAACGCCACCAGGGTGCCGGCGCCGGTTGCAACAACCACTAAGCCTTCGCCTAACGCTGGGCGGGCCAGCACTTCGCCTTTAACTTCTACCCGCCATAACAGCTGACCTTCTGGCGATAAGGCCACCACGTCGCCATTTTCGGTGCCAAAGTACAGTTTATCGTAACCATAACTCAGGCCGCCTGAAATACGTGCATTGTCGCCAGACCATACATCGCTAATGCTGCTCCACATAGAGCTACCATCAGGTTTGCGTAAATCGAACAGCCATTTGCGTTTACCGCTTTGCAACTCATAAGCTGCTACAAGGCCTTCGCGACTGGCAGCATACACCGTATCATTAACGATAATCGGTGTTAGCTTTGACTCATAATGCCCGACGCCCGAGCCCACATCGCGATCCCAAACGACTATAGGTGCAATACTGTTAGTTACCGGCGGCAGCACCAGCTCTTCTTTGCTGGAACACGCTGCCAACACAAAGGCGGCTAACAGCACCAGGGGTTTTACTGATAAATTCACACTCACCTCGTTATACTGCTGTGACGTGTGCTAAGTCATCCAGCTTTACTTGCAGCAACTGGGCATTTTCACCCGCATTGTCCAGTGCCAGCTGATATGCCGCTTTAGCCTCTGCCAGTTTGCCCGCTTGCAGCTGAATATCGCCCTTTAGCTCAGCTTGCAGTGCAATAAAGCTCTGCGGTACTGGTTTGGCTAATGTTTCCAGCGCCGCATCTAATTTACCCTGTTCACGTTGCAAACGCGCCAAACGCAGCTGTGCCACCGCAGCCAACGACGGCTGTTTTATCTGTGTAAGCGCCCAGTTAAACTGGCTTTCAGCTTTATCAAACTGTTGTAATGCGATAGCATCTTTTGCGGCCAACAACGCCGCCATTACCGCGTAATTATCCTTTTTGCCACCATCAATAAAACCTTGCGCCTGTGCCAGCCAATCTTCGCTGGCATTATCAGGGCGTTGCTCTAGCAACTGGCTAAAGCCGCTTGACGACTGCTCGGCACTGCCGCGCTGCTCGGCCTGATAAAAACGAAAACCATATAACACAGCCAGACCAAGCACTACGCCGCCTAAAATGGCTTTGCCGTACTCATGCCAAAACCGTTTTATTGCTTCTACCTGCTGTTCTTCACTGCTATATATTTCCACTGCATTACTCCAAAGTGCGGCACGGGCCTGTGATGCTAATTAAGCCAGTGCGTTCGCCAGTTCAGTTAATAAGATTGTCTGTTGGGGTGTATCGTCGCGCAGCCATTTTACGCTGACTTCGCCGCGTGCAAGCTCGTCTTCCCCTAAAATTAAACCAATGCCAGCGCCAGACTTATCTGCCCGCTTCATCTGTTTCTTTAAATTACCGCCGCCACAATGCACCATAATGCGTTTGCCGGGCAAGCCTGTTCGCAGCTTTTCGGCAACAGACAAGGCAGCAAGTTCCGCCTGCTCACCTAAAGCCATCAGATAAATATCTGCTACCGCCGGTAACGGCGGTAGTAAATTCAGCGTTTGCAGCAACAACACCAGCCGCTCAAGGCCTAAGGCAAAGCCTACTGCCGGCGTAGCTTTACCGCCTAGTTGTTCTACCAGACCGTCGTAACGACCACCTGCGCATACTGTACCTTGCGACCCCAGTTCAGTGGTTACCCACTCAAACACAGTTTTATTGTAGTAATCCAGCCCGCGCACCAGCCGGGGGTTAACACTAAATTCGATACCAGCCAATGTCAGCAGCTGTTGCACACGGGCAAAATGCTCCGCGGACTCTTGCTGCAGATAATCTGCCAGTTTAGGCGCCGCGGCTAATATTTCGCCCAACGCCGGGTTTTTGCTATCAAGCACCCGCAGCGGATTAGTATACATGCGGCGCAGGCTGTCTTCATCCAACTCGGCTTTATGCTGTTCCAGATAAGCCACTAAAGCATCACGATAGGCTGCACGCTCTTCGCTTGAGCCTAAAGAGTTCAACTCCAGCTTTACATAAGGTGTTAGGCCTAATTGCTGCCACAACCTAGCACTTAACATAATGACTTCGGCATCGATATCAGCAGAGGCAATGCCAAAAGCTTCCAAACCAAACTGATGGAACTGCCGGTACCGGCCTTTTTGCGGCCGCTCATGCCGGAACATCGGCCCGGTATACCATAAGCGTTGTTCCTGATTGTACAGCAAACCATGTTCGTTGCCGGCACGCACACAACAAGCGGTGCCTTCGGGGCGCAAGGTTAAGCTGTCGCCGTTACGATCAGCAAAGCTGTACATTTCTTTTTCGACAATATCGGTAACTTCGCCAATAGAACGTTTAAACAGCTCGGTCATTTCTACTATCGGAAAACGGATTTCACTGTAGCCATAGCTGGCAACCGTTTGGCGTAGTACCTGTTCAACGAATTGCCACGCCGGCGTATCCTGCGGCAGGCAATCGTTCATGCCGCGAATGGCCTGAATTTGCTTCGACAAAATGACATTTCCATCGGGTTAAGTTAAAAAGCAGCGGCGATTATAGGCGCAAGGCGCGCAAACACCAAGCCCGTACTGGTTTATTCCAGCTGACGTACTGCAATTTTTTGCTGCAGATAGTCGCGCACCTGTTGTTCCAGTTGCTCTGCTACCTGCTCGTTGTCCAGCCGCAATTTTTGCCGCTGGCCATTTATATAAAAACCGCTTTTCTTGCTGGCGCCGGCCACGCCTAAATCAGATATCAGCGCTTCGCCCGGGCCATTAACCACACACCCAATCACCGATACCGTTAGCGGCTCAATCACATCCTCTAACCGTTCTTCCAACTGGTTCATGGTTTTAATCACATCAAATTCCTGCCGTGAACAACTGGGGCAGGCAATAAAATTAATACCGCGCGAGCGAATACGTAGCGACTTTAAAATATCAAAGGCGACTTTCACTTCTTCTACCGGATCGGCTGCCAGTGATATACGCAGCGTATCGCCGATACCTTCGGCCAGTAACATGCCCAGACCAATTGCAGATTTGACTGCCCCGGCACGGGCCCCGCCGGCTTCGGTAATGCCTAAGTGCAACGGTTGTTTAATCTGCTTTGCCAATAAACGGTAAGCACCAACCGCCAAAAACACATCTGAAGCTTTAACACTGACTTTAAATTGGTCAAAATTAAGCCTATCCAGAATATCTACATGGCGCATCGCCGACTCTACCAGCGCCTCTGGTGTCGGCTCACGGTATTTTTCCTGAATATCGGCTTCCAGCGAGCCGCCATTTACACCAATACGAATCGGAATATTGTAATCCCGGGCACAATCCACTACCGCGCGAATACGATCTTCCCGGCCAATATTGCCGGGGTTAATCCGCAGGCAATCTACCCCGTATTCGGCCACTTTAAGCGCAATACGGTAGTCAAAATGGATATCGGCCACTAAGGGTACAGGTGACTGCTGCTTAATCAGTTTAAAAGCCTCAGCTGCCTCCATAGTAGGTACTGAAACACGCACTAAATCAGCACCCGCTTTGGCAATAGCCTGAATTTGCGCTACTGTCGCGGCTACGTCGGTGGTACGGGTATTGGTCATTGATTGCACAGCTATTGGGGCATCACCGCCAATCAAAACGTTACCAACACGAATTTGCGTACTTTCACGCCGCTTAATCGGATTCTCTGCAAACATAGTTATTCTGACTCTGGAATACTGAACTTTGCCACTCTGCCGCCGGGCAACGACGACATATCAACGGCCTGCTGATTAAAGTTAATCTGTACAACGCTTGGGTTACCCAAGGTTACCTCAAACGGCGCTTTACCCTGCAATTGCATAACATAACCACTTTGTTTGGTGCCATAAGCTACCCTATTGCCTTGCGCATCAACGACATTAACCCAACAATTGGCACTAAAACGCATTTCTAACTGATCAAGTAACGGCTCAGCCGGTTTTGGCGCCGCCTCTGACGACTGAGGACTAACATCCGTGAACTGTGCCAACATAGCCGCCATTTGCTCAGTGTTAGCTTCTGACGCTCCGGCCAGTTCAAGCGAATTGTTAGCAGCAACTGCCTCACCGGACTCTGCCACCACAACGGTAGCTGCTGGTGTTTCAGTTTGCTGCGCTAAGCCATCGGTGGGCACATTTAATTCGCTTTGCCACCACCAGATAAACAGCAACAGCAGCAGCAACGCAATTATTGCATAGGTTAACCACATAAAGCGGTTTTCCGTGGCCTGATGCGCAGCGCGATTTGAGAAAGTGCGCATCGGTTTAGCAGCGCTGTGCTCACTGCAATGTTCACCGTAGGCTGCCATTAGCTCTTTTTCGGGTAATTTCATTAGCCTGGCGTAAGCCCGCACATAACCGCGGGCATAGGTTTCTAATGTGCCATCCAGCTGACCCAGTTCCAGCTTATTGACTACTTCTGGCTTAAGATTCAGCTGCACGGCCACCTGCTGCTGGCTCAGACCACGCTGCTCTCTGGCCTGTTGCAGCTGCTGGCCTACAGTTAATGTCGGGGTTTCAGCTGTCATTGCTCAATACTAACCGGGTCAGCAACATATACTTGCTGTCCTACCTGCAAGGTACTTTGCTCTGTAAAACCATTCCAGCTCATAAACTTGTCCAGTCTAATATTGTAACGGTATGAAATGGCGAACATCGTTTCGCCGCGGGCAACAATATGAAACGTGGTCGTAGCCGCTGTCTGCTGCCGCTCGACGCTATCTGTTTTGGCGGCATCCAACTGTTGCGCAGATACCGGACCGAGCCAAATTTTCTGGCCGGTTTTTATTACCGATTCCGGCGTAAGTTGATTCCACTGCATCAACCTTTGCAAGCGAATATTATGCTTTACTGAAATGGCGTAAAGCGACTCTGCGGCCTGCACCAGGTGAAAGGCCGGTTCTGCAGGCGGTAAACTGACCTCTGCTGCAGCGTCTGACTCAGCTGCAGCTTCACCGCCATCAGTAACATGCTCTGTTGCTAAAGCTGCGGTTTCTACTTCAGGATCCGGCTGAGCAGCAATTACTTCAGCCGCTTCTGCCGATTCAGGCTGAGCAGCAATTACTTCAGCCGCTTCTGCCGATTCAGGCTGAGCAGCAATTACTTCAGCTGCTACTGCCGGCTCAGGCTGAGCAGCAATTACTTCAGCCGCTTCTGCAGGTTCAGGCTGAGCAGCTATTACTTCAGCTGCTCCTTCCGGCTCAGGCTGGGCAGCTATTACTTCAGCTGCTCCTTCCGGCTCAGGCTGGGCAGCCGTTACTATAACCTCTGCTGCCAGCTCTGTATTGATAGATGCCGGTTGCGACACAGCGGTGTTGGCCGCCAATACTCCGGCAATTGCACTGGCTGTATGGGTTATTTCAGTGCGGGGGCGCACGAAGGTGTCAACTTCAGCCTCTATTTCTGCTTCCGCAGTTTTGCGTTTAACCACTTTCAGTTTAGGGTTTGCTACCGGCTTAGCCGGCACAGGTTGCGCTGTTGCTGCCGGAGCCGGCATAACGATATTGGCCATCAGGCTATCTTTGTAACGCTCGCGTAGTCGCTCAAACTCACTGTCTTTCGTTTTGTTTTGCAACAGCAAACGGGTTTCCGGAGTATCGGTATATAGCGTTAACAAAAGTTGCTCGGCACTGCGCTGTGTTTGCCCATCACCACTTTTTTCTGCTATCAGATAACTTAATAATACGGTGCGTGCTGATACCCTACCTAAGCGCTGGATCCGATCAAGTCGCTCTTTGGCAGACGTATTATCCCCCATGGCATAAGCCAGACCCGCTGCCAATGTCAGTGATGTAATACGGGTGGCATTGTGACTAATCGAGTTTTCTAAATAAGTGCTGGCTTTAACAAAGTTATTTTGTTGCAACTGACACAACGCCAGATTTTCATAGCTTTCTGCCACACGAATATAGCCACGACGGCTAATGGCTGTTAACAATAACTGCTCAGCTTCGTCGTAGCGGTTAAGCTGGCACAGAAAAGCGCCATAGTTGTTGTAAGCGTCGGCATAGTTTGCATCTTTGCTTATCGCGTTACGGAAATACTCTTCTGCCTGCTTATTTTCACCGACACTTTGGTAATAATAAGCTAGTGCACTATGCACTTCTGCTGAGTTTGGTGCGAAACTGCGTGCCCGCTCAAGATTATATTTCGCCTGGGATGTATCGCCGCGACGCAGATAATTTAACCCTAGTGAAATTCGGGTACGGGCGGCTTCAATGTTGTCAAAGGAGCGGTCAGACACCGGCTTATCACTACCAACATAAGTTTGCTCTGACACACAACCGGTCAGAGCCAGCAAACTACAAAGTGATATACCAAGAAGAACTTTTTGCTTCACAACACGCACATCCTTGATTTATTACAACAATTTAACGGTGATCGGCTGACCTTTTTCCTGCTTTTTAATAAGGCGTTTTGTTCTGTCAATCACGTCACCAACCAGTTGGCCACAGGCAGCGTCAATATCGTCACCGCGGGTTTTGCGTACAATAACAGTAAAGCCATATTCTTGTAAGACTTTGTTAAATCTGTCAATCCGCGAATTACTCGAACGCTTGTACGGTGAGCCCGGGTAAGGGTTAAACGGTATCAGGTTTATCTTGGACGGTGTGTCTTTCAAAGCATGCGCCAACTCATGCGCTTGTTCCATACTGTCGTTAATACCGTCCAGCATCACGTACTCTACTGTGACCTTATCATTGGCCTTAGAGTTCGCAACATAACGCCTTGATGCTGCTAAAAACTCTTCCATCGGATATTTACGGTTTACCGGTACCAGTTCGTTACGCAGCTCGTTGTTTGGCGCATGCAACGAAATAGCCAATGCTACATCTATCTTGTCCCGCAACAGTTCCAGCGCCGGCACCACGCCAGAGGTACTTAAAGTAACGCGGCGTTTAGATAAACCAAAGCCAAAATCTTCCAACATTAGCTCCATTGCCGGCACCACATTATTCAGATTAAGCAGTGGTTCACCCATGCCCATCATCACTACGTTGGTTACTGGTTTGTCACCGGTATCACCGTAACTACCGATAATCTGCGCCACGCGCCAGACCTGGCCGATAATTTCTGACACGGTAAGGTTACGGTTAAAGCCCTGTTGTGCGGTAGAGCAAAACGAGCAATCCAGCGCACAACCAACCTGAGATGACACACATAAGGTCCGGCGATCTTTTTCCGGGATCCACACCGTTTCTACTTCCTGTCCGCCACTTAAACCCATGACAAACTTAATGGTACCATCGCTGCTGTCCTGACGGGTCACCACTACCGGAGCCTCTATTACACAACGTGCTTTCAGCTTTTCTCGCAGTACTTTATTGATATTGCTCATTTTGTCGAAGTCATCGACGCAAAAGTGGTAAATCCACTTCATTACCTGATCGGCACGGAATGGCTTTTCGCCCAGCTCAACAAAAAACGCCTGCATGTCGCTGCGCGTTAAATCGAGTAAATTAATTTTGCTTTGCTGTTCAGTCATTTGCCGACCGCTCCTTACCACAATAAACAATAGCCATAAAACACTGTACCAACATGCACTAAGGGGGCTGCTGCCCCCTTAGTCCGTTACCGCAGGCGATTAACGCTTAACGGGTACGGGCACACAGCTCTGCTTCAGTGAAGAAGTAAGCAATTTCGCGCGCGGCAGAAGCAGCAGCGTCTGAACCATGCACCGCGTTTTCGTCAATGCTGGCTGCGTAATCAGCACGTAAAGTACCGGCAGTCGCGTCTTTAGGGTTAGTTGCACCCATGATTTCGCGGTTCTTACGCACAGCGTCTTCACCTTCCAACACTTGCACCATTACCGGGCCAGACGTCATAAATGCTACTAAGGCACCAAAGAATGGACGGGCGCTGTGCTCAGCATAGAAACCTTCAGCTTGTTCACGGCTCAAGTGTAGCATTTTGGCTGCAACGATACGTAAACCTGCAGATTCAAAACGGTTGTAAATTGCACCAATTACGTTTTTTGCTACCGCATCTGGCTTGATAATTGAAAAAGTGCGTTCTAACGCCATAACAGGCTCCTGATTAAAAAGTTAATTAAACTGAATGATTAAAATTTAAGGCGGCAAATTATACGCTAGTTGTAAAAAAAAACCTATTTTTGCCGATAAAAAAGCCGCAACGTAGTGTTGCGGCTGTATATGACAATTGTACCGGGCAATGGCTGTAATTTAGAACGTCGCTACGACCTTTACACTGCCATCTACGTTAGCACTACTGATGTAACCTATAGCGCTGCTGTCAGCGGCCACCGCAGCCTTAACTGCAGCATCATCTGCCAGTTCTTTTGGCGGAGTGCCTTTACCGGTAAACACCAGTTTTGACCAGTAGGCTTTGAGCTGAGCGGACGAGCGGTTTAACACTTTACTGTCAAACTCATCACGTGCGGCCTGGCCTTCAGCCAGATTTAAGGGTGTAGCTTTACTACCATCGGCAAAGCTTGAAGCCCGACCTAAAAACAACCGGTTTAAATCATCTGTGGATACAGCATTGGCATTAGCCGGATTAACTACAACCGCTATCTCTGCGAACGCACTGGCAGACAACAACGCGGTTAAAAGCAAAGCAGTTTTTACAATACGCATAGCGCCTCCTTAAAATACTAAATCTACGCCAAAAGCTAATACACTTTGGCGCAGGTCAGCTATTTCATTATCTTCAGAGCTGTATTGCACTTTAAATGCAGCTGATGGGTGAAAGTCATAACGCAAACCGACATTGTATGTTGTCGCTTCACGCGCCTGACTCTGCACTATGCCGGCCACCGGAACCAGTAACTGTGCCGGTAGAACTGCTGAATAGGGCTGATAAATTTCAGTTTTTGCTTCATTGTCCTCTTTTTCATAAGAAATGTAGGGCGTTGTGCTGCCAAAACGGCGGCCCAGAGAAACATAGTAGTTTTTCTGATCAGAAATAAAGCTGTTGTCTACTTTCACCAACGTGTATTCCGCTACGATCAGCCAATCATTTTTGTCGGCGGTAAAACCCAACCCAAAAAAAGCACCGTCTTCTTCATTGATATCAATTTCATCAACCAATGCAGAAAACCCTGCACCTGAGAGGCCAGCGAAGAAATCGCCAAAGGTCACGCCCGGTTGCAATTGCACAGTTTCAGCAGCAACACTAACTTTACCAATCAAATAAGCCGCACGGACATTATACCAGTCTTTGCCAAGCTCCCAGGTAACACCCAGAATGTCCTGAATTTCAGCATTTACTGCAGTACCGCTTATCGTTGTATCTCCATCGTAAGCACCAGCTACAAATTGAAAGCTTGAGTCAAAGCTTCCTAATTGAGTAGTATGGTACAGCGATACCCCTTCAATATTGTCAAAACCCAAACCATAAACGCCTTGCGGCACCCTCAGCCAGTCATACGCGTAACCAACGTCACGAAAATCTGAGTATTTATAAAATGGTGTGCGTAAACGCCCGGCATTAATACGCAGTGAATCGTTTACCTGATAACTGACAAAAGCCCACTCAAAACCTACATCGAAATCTTCTGCACCGCGCCCCATAAGTTGCGCCGTAACCGAAAGCTTATCACCCAGATCAGACATAATCTGCACTGCAAACAAACTCTCATTTTTGAAATCGAGGCTGTCTTCGTAGCCATAAAGTCTTTCGTCGCTGTCCAGCGTTATGCCTGCTTTGATAGACGCGAAGCCGTTAATGGTTAAATCTGCATAAGCTGGGGTGGCAAATAGTCCAGCGCATGCCAACGCCAGTACAGTTCTTTTTATCATAATTACTCCACACGTTATCGATGTCTTACTTATCCTAGCTTAATCTGAATTATTCTCCAGCTAACATTAGCGTTTTATTAAGTTAGATCAGTTGATTGCATAAAAAAACGGCCATTAAGGCCGTTTTTAGGTATTTGGTTACACTTAGTGGCCTTCACTGACCATATTTACCGTATATTTCGGGATTTCTACGACCAGATCTTCATCAGCAATTCGGGCCTGACAGCCCAGCCTTGACTCAGGCTCCAGGCCCCAGGCCTTATCAAGCATATCGTCTTCAAGTTCCTCGCTTTCATTCAATGAATAAAAGCCTTCGCGGACAATGACATGGCAGGTAGTGCAGGCACAGGATTTCTCACAGGCATGCTCTATTGAAATCCCGTTGCGCAGGGCAACATCCAGCACAGTTTCACCGGTTTTCGCCTCAAGTGCAGCCCCTTCAGGGCATAGCTGGGCATGGGGTAAAAATACGATTTGTGGCATCTATTATACCTCGTCCACGTTATGGCCTTTAAGCGCCAGGCGTATAGACTGGTCCATGCGCCGGGCGGCAAAATCATCGGTTAATATATTGGTGTGTTCTATCGCAGCTTTAATGGCAGCGGTATCGTCACCCAGCTTAAGTTTTGCCAGCTGCGCCAGGGCTTGTTCGATTTGGCTAAGCTCAGTAGCGCTCAGCAATGCAGCATCTGTTTTCAAGGCCTGACCCACAGCCTCTAGCACCCGCTCAGCTTCCACTTGCTGCTCACGCAGCAGGCGTTGTTGCATATCTTGCCGGGCATACTGCATAGAGCCTTTAAGCATATCAGCAACCTGGTCATCACTTAAACCGTATGAGGGTTTAACCTGAATATTGGCCTGTACGCCAGTGGATTTTTCCTGCGCGGTTACGCTGAGCAAACCATCAGCATCTACCTGAAACGTTACACGAATATGTGCACCACCGGCAGGCATTGGCGGTATACCACGCAATTCAAAACGGGCCAGCGAGCGGCAGTTTTCTACCAGTTCACGTTCGCCTTGCACTACATGCAACGCCATGGCGGTCTGGCCATCTTTAAAGGTGGTAAATTCCTGCGCCCGTGCAACTGGGATCACGGTGTTACGCGGGATAATTTTCTCGGTTAATCCGCCCATGGTTTCCAGCCCCAATGACAGCGGAATAACGTCCAATAGCAAAGTGTCACCCTCTGCCTTGTTGCCGACCAGCACATTGGCCTGGATAGCAGCACCCAATGCGACCACTTTGTCTGGATCTATTGACGTCAAAGGTTCAGTTTTAAAAAAGGCCGCGACTTCTGTGCGCACCAAGGGCACACGGGTTGAGCCACCTACCAACACCACCTTAACAATTTCGTCGGCAGTTAACCCAGCATCGCGCAGTACCTGGCGACATGCCCGGGTGGTTTTTTTCAGCAAAGGGCTGATAAGACGATTAAACTCGGCGCGAGTCAATTCAACCTGTTGCTCAGTGCCGGCGATAATAAAACTTACCATCTCAGCTGCGGTCAGTTGCTCTTTTACCGACCGGGCCTGAGTAAGATATTGCCGCATTTGTTGATGGCTTAGGCTGCTGATGCCACTCAGAGTTTGCATCCAACCAACAATAGCATGGTCAAAATCATCGCCACCCAGCGCTGAGTCACCACCGGTCGCGAGCACTTCAAATACACCACGGCGTAAACGCAAAATGGATATATCAAAGGTGCCACCACCTAAGTCATATACCGCAATAACACCTTCCTGGCCTGAATCAAGACCATAAGCCAGTGCTGCGGCAGTAGGTTCGTTCAGTAAGCGCAGTACGGTCAAGCCTGCGAGCTTGGCTGCATCTTTAGTAGCCTGACGCTGGGCATCATCAAAATAAGCAGGTACGGTAATCACTACACCGTTTAACTCACCACCGAGGGTTTCACTGGCAGTATTGGCTAGCGTGGCAAGAATTTCTGCCGACACTTCTATCGGGTTTTTTACACCCTGAATGGTATCTATGGCGACCAAACCCTGCTGGTCTACCAACCGATAAGGCACTTTATCATTCAGCGCCAGCGTTTCGGTGTAACCTTTACCCATTAGCCGCTTCACCGACACTATGGTGTTTTGTGCATCGCTATCAGCTGCCTGCATAGCAGCATCACCAACTATTACGCTGTCAGTGCTGTAGCGCACGACTGACGGCAGCATGTCGCGGCCTTGCGCGTTGAACAGTGTTTTAGCTTCGCCGCTGCGTACCGTAGCCACCAATGAATTAGTCGTGCCTAAATCAATACCTGCCGCCAGCTTGTGCTGGTGCGGCGCAGCGCTTTGTCCGGGCTCTGCGATCTGTAATAACGCCATAGTGTTGTTTAGTCTTGTAGTTGCTGTTCAATAAGCTCGAGCTCCTGCTCAAGCTTATAAAAAAATTTAAGTTTACGAATAAGCTCGGCAGCAAACTGATCCTGCTGCTGCCCGCCAACATCGAGTGCTTTAGCAAGCTGCTGCTGTAACTGCTTTTTTTGCTGTTGCAACAGTTGCTCTATACCATCGATAACCGAATCCGGATCGTCGCTGAGGTCTATCTCTGCCAGCTGCTCGCGCAACGCCATTTGTTGCATCAGGAATGCCGGGTCGGTAAAGCTACGTTGCTCGTGACTAATCTTGAGGCCACGCAAAGCCAGTAAATGCTCAGCCCGCAGCAGCGGTTGCTTTAAACTATGGTAAGCATCGTTGATATTGGCGGTATGTTGCACAGCCAAAAGTCTGTCACGCTCTGAACCTGCTGCGTGCTGGTCCGGATGAAACTGCTTTTGCAGCTTAAGGTAGCGCGATCCGAGCTCAGTTAAATCGAGATCGAATTTCTCCGGCAGCTGAAACAACTGAAAATAGTTCATCCGGCCCTTACAGATTTATACGGTAAAACTTTCGCCACAACCACATTCGCCATTGACGTTTGGATTGTTAAACTTAAAGCCTTCGTTCAAACCTTCTTTAGTAAAATCCAGCTGTGTACCATCGATATACACCAGGCTTTTGCCATCGACGATCAGCTTAAGATCATCATGCTCAAACACCTGATCATCATCGTTCAGTGTGTCAACAAACTCGAGCACATAAGCCAGGCCAGAACAACCGGTGGTTTTTACACCCACCCGCAAACCAATACCTTTACCACGGTTATGCAAGAAACTGCGCACCCGCTCGGCGGCAGCCGTTGTCATTGAAATGGCCATAAAACCTTAGCTCCCTTGCTTTTGCTTGTAATCAGCGATAGCAGCTTTGATGGCATCTTCTGCCAAAATGGAGCAGTGGATTTTCACCGGTGGCAATGCTAATTCCTGAGCAATGTCAGTGTTTTTAATTAACTGAGCTTCGTCCAGGCTTTTACCCTTAACCCATTCTGTTACCAAAGAGCTGGAGGCAATTGCACTGCCACAACCGTAAGTTTTAAACTTAGCATCTTCAATAATGCCTTGCTTATTAACCTTTATTTGCAGCTTCATTACGTCGCCGCAAGCCGGAGCGCCAACCATACCTGTGGCTATGCCAGCTTCGTCTTTATCAAACGAACCGACATTGCGCGGATTTTCATAATGGTCGATGACTTTATTACTGTATGCCATGATAGTTACCTCTTATGCAGCCAGTGCGCTTAGTGCGCAACCCAGGCCACAGTGTTTAAATCAATACCGTCTTTGTACATATCCCACAACGGTGACATTGCGCGCAGTTTATCTATCGCCTGATGCACAATTTTAATGGTGTGATCAATCTGTGCCTCAGTAGTGAAACGACCAATGCTGAAGCGGATAGAACTGTGTGCAAGCTCGTCACTCATACCCAGAGCACGTAATACATAAGATGGCTCTAAACTTGCTGAGGTACAGGCAGAACCTGAAGATACCGCGATATCTTTAAGCGCCATAATCAATGACTCACCTTCAACATAGTTAAAGCTGATATTGGTAATATGCGCTACGCGCTGCGCCCGGTTGCCGTTTAAAAATACCTGTTCAATGTCTTTTACGCCGTCCAGCAGGCGGTCACGCAGCTGTGTTATGCGCTTAATCTCGTCATGCATTTCAAGCTTAGCAATACGGAACGCCTCGCCCATACCCACTATCTGGTGTGTTGGTAAGGTGCCTGAACGCATACCGCGCTCATGGCCACCACCGTGCATCTGCGCTTCTAAACGAATGCGGGGCTTGCGTCGCACGAACAAGGCACCGATACCCTTGGGGCCATAGGCCTTGTGGGCAGAGAACGACATTAAATCAACTTTTAACGCCTGCAGATCAATATCCACTTTGCCGGCAGCCTGGGCAGCATCGACGTGGAAAATAATACCTTTACTACGGCACAACTCACCGATCGCCGTAATATCCTGCACGACACCAATTTCATTATTAACAAACATTATGCTGATCACCGTGGTATCGGGGCGGATAGCCGCCTCGAGCATGGCAATAGTTACCAGACCGTCAGTTTGTGGCTCAAGGTACGTTACCTCATAACCTTCACGCTCTAACTGACGCATCGTATCTAGCGTAGCTTTATGCTCGGTTTTTACCGTGATCAGGTGCTTACCCTTTTTGTGGTAAAAATCGGCAGCACCTTTAATAGCCAGGTTATTTGATTCTGTCGCACCAGAGGTAAACACAATTTCACGCGGGTCGGCATTTACCAACTCTGCAATCTGGCTGCGGGCAATTTCTACCGCTTCTTCTGCCTGCCAGCCAAAACGATGCGAGCGTGAGGCCGGGTTACCAAATTCGCCGTCCATGGTTAAATACTGCATCATCTTCTCTGCCACCCGCGGGTCGACCGGGGTAGTTGCAGCGTAGTCCAGATAAATAGGTAGCTTCATTGTTTGCTCCGTGTTGCCTACAGCTGACAGCTGACTTCAATATCAGTTGCCGGGTTTTTCACAATGCGGTTATGTTGCCGCTTTGCCACGTGTTGTACATCTTGCTGGTTAACCAGCTCGCCTAGCGTAATGCCGGTAAGAAAATCTTCAATGCGGTGGCTTAAATCGCTCCACAAGGTGTGGGTTAGACAGCGGGTGCCACTGTGACAGTCAGACTTACCCTGACAACGGGTAGCATCTACTGACTCATCTACCGCACTAATTACATCAGATACCGAAATTTGTGCAGCTTCCCGGCCCAGCTGATAGCCACCACCCGGGCCTCGCACACTGCTAACCAGACCTTGTTTACGCAAGCGGGCAAACAATTGTTCAAGATAAGACAACGAAATTCCCTGGCGCGCTGAAATATCTGCCAATGGCACCGGCCCGCTGCTGGTATGCAAGGCCACGTCCAGCATGGCTGTCACCGCATAGCGGCCTTTCGATGTCAGTCGCATAGTTTGCCCCCTGAAAATATTGGCGCTATTGTACTTTCCTGACTATTTTAGTCAAGTATTAATAACCTAGTATTTTAGTCAAGTATTGCAGCGCAAGGTTCAACATGGTGTTTATCAGATGTTGGGGTCAAACGCTTCGACGTCGCGTTTACGTGCCTCTGCCGCACGTTTTTCGGCCAGTTTAAAATCTTCCTCATCGATAGAAACTGTCGGTACTTCCTCACAAACATTACCGCCAAGCTGATTAACACTGTGACACAGCTCGCCGACTTTTTTATCAAGCAGCTGGATATGGTCTAACATGCGGCCGATGGCGTTTGCCACCGGGTCGGGGTTATCTGTTGAGACAGCATAGGCATCAAAACCAAACTTCTGCGCCAGTTGTTTGCGCTCAGCGCTAACCTCAACGTCAGCTCTTGCAACAATACGCCCGGGAATACCCACCACCGTTGCACCGGAGGGAACATCTTTTACCACCACGGCATTGGAACCAATACGGGCGTTTTCACCGACAGTTAATGGCCCAAGCACCTTGGCACCGGCACCTATAACTACACCATTGGCTAAGGTCGGGTGGCGCTTACCGGGGTTCCAACTGGTGCCCCCCAACGTCACGCCATGATACAGCGTAACATCATCACCTATCTCAGCGGTTTCACCTATTACCACGCCCATACCGTGGTCGATAAAGAAACGGCGGCCAATTTTGGCGCCCGGATGAATTTCTACCCCGGTGAGCCAGCGTGCTATGGTGCTTAAAAAACGTGCCAACGATTTCCAATTGGCGCGCCATAATTTGTGGCTAACACGGTGCCACCAGATAGCATGCAACCCGGGATAATTGGTCAGCACTTCAAAGCTGCTGCGTGCTGCCGGGTCACGCTCAAACACACTTTTGATATCTTCTTTGATACCAGAAAACATGCGTTACTCCTTTTCGTCCTGCGCCTTGCGGCCAAAACGCTGCACCGACGTTAAGATGCCGCGCAATATGTTGTATTCTGCCTCTTCCGGACGCGCCCTGGTAAAAAGGCGCTTTAATTTTGTCATTACCGCACCCGGATGCTGTTTGATAATAAAGCCGGTGTCATAAAGCGTACTTTCTAAATGCTGGTAGAAGCTTTGCATCTGCTCATTGCTTGGATAATTAATCCCGGCCAGCACTGCAGGCTGCTTTTGTTGTTGCAGATAAGCCATACGCACCTCGTATGTGATCACCTGAACGGCCATGGCAAGATTTAACGAACTGTATTTCGGGTTACCCGGAATGGACACCTGATGGCTGCATAGCTGCAGTTCTTCATTGGTAAGGCAACTTTTTTCACGGCCAAAAACCAATGCGACGGGATGATTAGGGGCTTCGCTTACCACCAGCTCACCCGTTTCACGTGGGTCCAACATTGGCCAGCCTAATGTACGCTCACGCGCACTAACCGCAATAACCAGCGGGCAGTCAGTAATAGCCTGTTCCAACGTATCGAATACTTTGGCGTCGGCCAATACGTCGCTGGCCCCGGCAGATAAGGCATACGCCTGACCATCAGGTAAGGTTTTTGGAGCAACCAAAACCAGCTGTGATAAGCCCATAGTTTTCATAGCGCGCGCTACAGAGCCAATATTGCCGGTGTGGGTCGTGCCAACAAGGATGATACGGATTTGGTCTAACATAAGGCTTCCCGCGTAAAAGGGCCGGCATTCTACCACAGCCAAATGCAATTGTTGATGACAAAATAGCAGTCTGGCCATCTAATTGCCAACGATTAAGCTGACAGTCTGCCTGCTTTTTTCACTTTGTTTTGCTACACTAGCGCCACTTTAATCACAGGGAACCGCCAACATGAAAACTATAAAATTTGCCGTTGCGTTATCTGCTCTTCTGTTAAGCCCGTTGCTCAGCGCCAATAGCAACACTGAAGCTCTGCAGCTGGCTGTGGATCACAGCAGCCGAAGTCCAGCCAATATTGCCCGCGATAAATACCGCAACCCGGTTGCCACGCTTACTTTTTTTGAGGTTACCCCCCATAGCACCGTAGTTGAAATTGCGCCTGGTGGTGGTTGGTACACTGAAATCCTTGCCCCGCTGCTTGCCGCTCATGGAACCTTATACGCTGCACACTTTCCGGCCAACAGCAGCTCGGAATATTATAAACGCAGCCGTGCCGGCTTTGTTGAAAAGCTAGCGGCTAATCCGGTGTATAACCGGGTACAGCTTACTGAATTTGCACCAGATAATAGCGGAAACATTGCACCGGCAGGCAGCGCAGATGTGGTACTGACCTTCCGCAACCTGCACAATTGGTACGGCAGTGGTGGTGATGCCGGCATGGTGGCTATTTTTAAAGATTTTTACACAGCCCTTAAGCCAGGTGGTGTGCTGGGTGTGGTTGAACACCGTCTACCGGCAGATAAAATGACCGGCGAATGGCAAAAGACCGGTTACTTCCCACAACAACTGACAGTGAGCCTGGCTGAGCAAGCCGGTTTTGTGCTTGAAGCCCAAAGCGACGTCAATGCTAATGCTAAAGATACCGCTGATCATCCTGGCGGCGTTTGGACCTTACCGCCGGTGCTGCGGTTAAAAGAGCAAGATAAAGACAAGTATCTGGCCATTGGCGAGAGCGACCGGATGACGTTAAAGTTTCGCAAACCTTTAACTAAATAATATTTTGCATAATTGATGGAAAGTTAAATGAACGTACTGGTAATTGGCGGCGGTGGCCGCGAGCATGCACTGGCCTGGAAAGCGGCACAGTCGTCTTTGGCGACTAAAGTTTTTGTTGCACCGGGTAATGCCGGCACAGCACGCGAAGGCAACCTGACCAATGTGGCTATTGCCGCTGATGATGTTGCTGCGCTGCTGGCGTTTGCGAAAACTGAAGCGATAGCGCTGACCATTGTTGGCCCGGAAGCGCCACTGGCTAAAGGTGTTGTAGATGCGTTTCGCTCAGAGGGGCTGGCTATTTTCGGCCCAACTCAGGCTGCTGCACAGCTAGAGAGCTCAAAAGCCTTCGCTAAAGACTTTTTAGCCCGCCACAACATCCCCACCGCTGCTTACCAGACTTTTACTGACATAACGCCGGCAAAAGCGTTCGCCCAGAAGCTGGGCTCACCGGTAGTAATAAAAGCTGACGGTTTAGCGGCAGGCAAAGGCGTGATAATTGCGCAAAGCCAACAAGAAGCGGAAGCCGCTATTGACGACATGCTATCGGGCAATAAGTTTGGTGATGCCGGTAGCCGGGTCGTCGTGGAAGAGTTTTTAACCGGTGAAGAAGCCTCGTTTATTGTAATGGTTGACGGCACTACGGCGTTGCCTTTTGCCTCATCACAGGACCATAAAGCCCGTGACAATGGCGACAAAGGGCCAAATACTGGCGGCATGGGTGCATACTCACCAGCGCCGGTAGTGACCCCTGCCGTACACGATTGGGTTATGCAAAATGTGATTTACCCGACGGTAAACGGTATGAAAGCCGAAGGCACGGTATTTACCGGCTTTTTATATGCCGGTTTAATGATAGCACCGGATGGCAGCGCCAAAGTGCTGGAATTTAACTGTCGCTTTGGCGATCCGGAAACCCAGCCGATTATGCTGCGCTTACAATCAGATTTAGTTGAGCTGTGCCTGGCAGCAACTAACACAGCACTGGCGGGTAAACAGATCCACTTTACAGCAGATGCCGCTGTTGGCGTGGTGCTGGCCGCAGGCGGTTATCCGGACAGCTATGCAAAAGGTAAGGTAATCAGCGGCCTCGACACTGCCGACACAGCCACAGCCAAAGTGTTTCATGCCGGTACTGAGCTAAAAGATGGCCAGGTGCTTACCAATGGTGGCCGCGTATTATGCGCCACAGCGCTGGGAGCAAATGTAACTGCAGCGCAGCAAGCCGCCTACCAGTTGGTAGATAAAATAAGCTGGGATGGCATGTTCTGTCGCAGCGATATTGGCTACCGCGCCATCGCCCGCGAGCATAACTAACTGTTTTGGCTGTTACTCTGTGCCGTAACAGCCTGTTTTACCGCGAGCGGCCGGCTAATAAACGCATTATTGTAGTCATCAGCAGTTCATTGCCTCAGGCTATGCTGCTATTTTAGCTTGGAAGTCGCAAAATGAAACTCAGTTGTTTTTCCGTGTCTCTGCTCGCTTTAATGTTTTACAGCACCAACGCTGCCGCTGTTTGCGATGCTGCATATACTGCCATAGATGATATTCAGGGTATTGGCGATCATAGCCCGTTAGTGGGGCAGCAACACAGCACGCAAGGCGTGGTTAGCGCCGTGCTGTATCAAAACAGCCCTGCAGCCGGCATTGTGCTGCGCGCAACACACACCAGCAATGCCGCGGCATCTCATAGCTTGTTTATCGCTGACCGTGAAGCAGCCACTATTTATCAACCCGGGCAACTGTTGCAGGTTAGCGGCACGGTAACTGAGCTAAAAGGCTTAACCAGCCTGACACAAATAACAGCGATTAAACTCTGCCAGCAAAACATAACGCTACAACCGCTAACACAGCGGCTGCCGCTTAGTGCCGGGCAACGCTGGGAGCAACTGGAAGGCGAGCTATTGCACTTTGACCAGCTGCTCACGGTAAATGATACCTTCGGCCTGGCACGCTATGGCGAGGTAACACTGGCCGATCAACGGTTAACGGTAGCAACAGACATTATGGCGCCAGGTAAAGAGGCGGCACAACTGAGCACGACGCAGCAACAGCGTCATATGCTGGTGTTGGACGATGGCCTGATAAAACAAAACCCAGATCCAATACAGCTGGGTAAGCTTAGCTTAAGTGCCAGCAACACATTAAGGGTTGGCGATACGGTGACAGCAGTTACGGGTATTTTATTGCAAGATGAACGCGGTTATCGGCTGGTGCCGACAAGGCCAGTGCAATTTAATAGCAGCAACCCCAGGCCTACGCCCCCTGCAGCCAAACCGGCAAAGTCTTTACGCATCGCCAGCTTTAATGTGCTGAACTACTTTAATGGCTATGGCAACAGCCCGGCATTTCCTACCCGTCGCGGTGCCAGCAATGCAGCTGAACTTGAGCGGCAACAAGCAAAAACCGTTATCGCGCTGGCCGCATTAGATGCCGATGTTATTGGTTTGCTGGAAGTAGAAAACAATGGCTATAGCCCAAACGGCGCTTTGGCACAGCTGACTGCCGCACTTAACAAGGTGGCAGTAAAGCCTTACCGCTTTATCATCACCAATGAGCAACCAGGCAGCGACGCCATTAAAGTCGCGCTAATGTATCGCCCATCCAGTGTCAGTGTTGAGGGCAAAGCAGCCATGTTACTGACTAAACCCTTTGACTGGGGCAGCCGGCCACCTCTGGCGCAAAGCTTTCGCCATTTAGCGTCTAATGAGCTGGTCACTGTTAGCATTAATCACTTTAAATCTAAGGGTAGCTGCCCGAAAGACACCAGTGACGTCAACGCCGATCAGCAAGATGGTCAGGCCTGCTGGAATAGCCTGCGAACTCAATCAGCTAAAGCATTAAGTGACTGGCTGGCAACTGCGCCTACCGGGGTTAAAACCGACAAGCAGCTTATTATTGGTGACTTAAATGCCTACCGCCTGGAAGACCCGATCCGGGCGCTGCAACACAAAAATTGGCACTACCTAAGTAGCGCTGAAGGACCGCAGTACTCTTATGTCTTTCGTGGCCGCACCGGCTCGCTGGACCATGCGCTGGCAAGCCCGGCACTGGCGGCAAAATTAAGCCAGATGCAGCACTGGGCAATTAACGCCGACGAACCGGCCGTACTTGATTATAATCTGGAGTTTAAATCTGCCGCTCAACAGCAGCAGCTATATGCCCCTACGCCATATCGCTCTTCGGATCATGATCCTTTGCTTGCAACCTTTACATTCTAACTATCAGCAGCGGGCAAGCAGCTAAGCCGGTTTGCCCGCGACAAACCGCACAGCTAAAGCAAAGCTGTTAAGAAAAACTATTGCACCGGCTTTAGCTGTTGCTTTAAGGTGAGGTTAAATTTAGTTACCGAGCCGACGCTATGTCTCATAAAAACCCGATTATTGCCATTACCGGCTCGTCCGGTGCAGGCACCACCACGACCACTATCGCTTTTCAGCATATTTTCCGCACTTTGGGTATAGATGCCGCCTTTGTCGAGGGCGATTGCTTTCATCGTTTCAGCCGGCCGGAAATGGAAGTCGCTATTCGCAAAGCCAAAGAAGAAGGCCGTCATATCAGCTATTTTGGCCCAGAGGCTAACGATTTTGGTGCATTAGAAACCTTTTTTGCCAGCTACGGTGACACCGGCAGCGGTAAGATCAGACACTATTTGCACACCTTTGATGAAGCTGTGCCATACAACCAACTGCCCGGCACTTTTACTCCCTGGCAAGATTTGCGCCCAAACACTGATCTGCTATTTTATGAAGGCCTGCATGGCGGCGCCGTTACCGATGAGCACAATGTTGCGCAGCATGTCGATTTACTGATTGGCATGGTGCCTATCGTCAACCTGGAGTGGATCCAAAAAATTATTCGCGACACTTCTCAACGTGGCCATAGCCGCGAGGCGGTGCAAGCCAGCATAGTAAGGAGTATGGACGATTACATTAACCATATTACGCCGCAGTTTTCCCGCACCCATATTAACTTTCAGCGCGTCCCAACGGTAGACACCTCAAACCCGTTCAGTGCCAAAGATATACCGTCTTTAGATGAAAGTTTTGTTGTGATCCGCTTTCGTGGCATTAAGCATGTCGATTTTCCCTACTACCTACAGATGATCCAAGGATCTTTTATGTCCAGAGTCAATACGCTTGTCGTGCCCGGTGGCAAGATGGGTTTAGCCATGGAGCTGATTTTAACCCCACTGATCGAAGAACTAATGATTAAGCGGCGCCAGGCACGTGGTCAGGTAGACTGGTTGGGAACCTGAGTTTAACCATGGCATTGCATTACGAATCTTTACAATTTAATTTTACAATATGGCAAAAATGCGGTTGCAATTACACACAGTAAAAGGTAATTTTCATTTGTGCATATTTTAACCACAGGAGCCAAACTCATGTATAAGCAAGTACTACTCGCCGCGTTGCTTGCGGCGTTAACACAAGGATGCGCAGGTTCAAGCTCTGCGGCAAAACAAGCCGATGGCGCACAAACTGCGTCAACAAATTCAACAGAAAAATCCGAGCTAATTTGTCAAAACACCCGCAGCACCGGCAGCATGCTGAAAAACAAGCGTTGCCGCACTAAGGAACAAATCGAAGCTGAACGCGAAGAAGCCCGCAACACCATGAACAGCATACACTCATCCGTTGCAGGTACCAGCGCTATAGAGCGGAAATAAGCTTATTCTCTGATTTTTTTTTATTACTTTGGGGCCTTACCGTGTATGCTGTAAGGCCTTTTTATTATGGTCATAAATTAACCTTCCACCTATTTATCTTTTCTGATTATGCCGCTTACGCGTTATCTTTGCTTTACAAAACACCATTTTTCAGCCGTTTAGCGAATGTCAAGACCGCAAAGCCGCCTAAATTTGCATTTTTGTTTAAATAATAACCTTTGCAATGGCTACAAAAATCCGTAAACTTAGCGCCCCTTACGGGTAGAGCCTTGGATTACGTGGTGCGCATAGGTCCATATCAATTAGCGAACAAAGTAATTTGCGCTCCGATGGCTGGGGTGACAGATCACACTTTTCGTGAGCTTTGCCGGCGTTTTGGTGCAGCTTTAGCTGTATCAGAGATGCTGTCGAGCAACCCTTTGGTATGGCAAAGCGAAAAATCACAAAATCGTATGGGCCACCGGCAGGAATCCGGTATTCGCTCGGTACAAATTGCCGGTGCGGATCCGCAGCAAATGGCCGAAGCCGCCCAGTACAATGTGGACATTGGTGCCGATATTATCGACATCAATATGGGTTGCCCGGCAAAAAAAGTGAACAAAAAACTGGCGGGTTCTGCGTTATTGCAGTTTCCTGAGCTGGTAGAACAAATTGTTCGTGCTGTAGTCGATGCAGTTAAGGTACCGGTGACCTTAAAAATACGCACCGGCTGGGATCCCGAGCACAGAAACGGTATTCAGATCGCCCGTATTGCGCAAGACAATGGCATACAGGCGCTGGCAGTACATGGCAGGACTCGTGCCTGCATGTACAAAGGTGAAGCGGAATATGACACCATCCGCGCCATTAAACACAGTGTGTCTATCCCGGTTATTGCCAATGGTGATATTACCGGGCCGGAAAAAGCGCACCATGTGCTGAATTACACCGGTGCTGACGCCATTATGATTGGCCGTGCAGCACAGGGGCGGCCGTGGATTTTCCGTGAAGTGGCGCATTATCTGGCCACTGGCGACAAACTGGCGCCCCCCGGCATTGCCGAGGTACGTCAGATCATGCTGGAACACGTGCAGGGTTTACACCAGCTATATGGTGAGCATGCCGGTTCCCGTATTGCCCGCAAACATGTGGGCTGGTATTTAGCCGAGCACGATACGCTCGGGCAGTTTCGTAGTGAGTTCAATGGTATCGAGCTAGCCCAGCAGCAGCTTGATGCATTAAATGACTATTTTCATCAACTAGCAGCAACCTAACGTAAAAGAGAAAAGCAATGTTTAATTCGAACGTTACTTCGCCATTTATTACTAACGCTAACGTACAGTCGCAGGAAAAGCCGCAAGCTTTAAGCACCGCAGCCCAGAAAGCAGTCGCTAATTACCTGCAGCAATTAAACGGCCAGGATGTAGACGACCTGTATGAACTGGTGTTATCTGAATTAGAGCGCCCGTTACTGGAAGAGGTGATGAAATATACCCGCGGTAACCAAACCCGCGCCGCCAACCTGATGGGTATCAACCGCGGTACGCTGCGTAAGAAATTAAAACAGTACGGCATGAGCTAATGCCAACGCGGGGTTCGCCCCGCTGCTAAGCACCTTCGGGTGCTTTTTTATTGGCTGCAACTGAGGAATTTTACGCATTAATTCCGCATTAACACCGGTACTCAGGTAGCCAAGCGTCATTTGAGAGAATAACTGTACGACAGAGGCTAGCTTGCTCTAAGCTAACCGTTGCAGGCCAGGATACCTGACAAATGTGTCTGGAACACATTTGAACATCGTAGATGGCCCGCAGGGTGAACTGTAGGAAGCAGTTCATAATCGAGCCCCCAGGGATGGGTTCACGGCGTGTTGGCGTGAGCAAACCAGCCTCTGTTCACTATGCTGAAAATGTAACCGATTTCTGCAAGCTAAATGAGAGTCCAAGCATGACGACATTAAGACCCATCCGCCGCGCACTGCTAAGTGTGTCCGACAAAACCGGTATCGTAGAATTTGCCCGCGCACTTGAAGCGGCCAAGGTTGATATCCTCTCTACTGGTGGTACGGCAAAACTGCTGGCCGAGCAAGGCATTAAGGTAACTGAAGTCTCTGACTATACCGGTCACCCGGAAATTATGGACGGCCGGGTTAAAACCCTGCACCCGAAAATTCACGGTGGCATTTTAGCCCGCCGCGGCATCGACGAAGCGGTAATGGCTGATAACAACATCGGCCCTATCGACTTAGTGGTGGTTAACCTGTATCCGTTTGCCAGCACCGTCGCCAAAGCCGGCTGTACGCTGGAAGATGCGATAGAAAATATCGACATTGGCGGCCCGACCATGGTGCGCGCCGCGGCGAAAAACCATAAAGACGTGACTATAGTGGTTAATGCCAAAGATTACGCCAGCGTGCTGGCTGACATGCAGGCCAACGGCGGCGCCACTACCCATGCTACCCGTTTTAGCTTAGCGATCAGCGCTTTTGAGCACACCGCACAGTACGATGGCATGATAGCCAACTACTTTGGCGCTATGTTGCCTGCGTACGATACGCCAACTGAGCCGGCGTCTAAGTTCCCACGCACTTTTAACAGCCAGTTTGTTAAGAAACAAGACTTACGCTACGGCGAAAACAGCCACCAAAGCGCAGCGTTTTATGTGCAGGACGGCGCCACTGAAGCCTCTGTTTCTACCGCGAAGCAGTTACAGGGCAAGGCATTGTCGTACAACAATATTGCCGACACCGATGCGGCGCTGGAATGCGTCAAAGAATTCGATGAACCAGCCTGTGTTATTGTTAAACACGCTAACCCTTGCGGCGTAGCTATTGGTGATTCCATCCTTGCGGCCTATAACCGTGCTTACCAAACCGACCCAACATCGGCCTTTGGCGGTATTATCGCCTTTAACCGCCCGTTAGATGAAACCACGGCGCAAGAAATTGTCAGCCGTCAGTTTGTTGAAGTGATTATTGCGCCGTCTGCTACCGACGCTGCAGTGGCCGTAGTTGGCACTAAGCCCAATGTGCGTTTACTGGTGTGTGGTGAATTTAGCCCGGCAGCGCCAGCGCTGGATATCAAACAGGTTAACGGCGGCATGTTGCTGCAAGATCGCGATCAGGCCAAAGTGTCTGCCAACGATTTAAAAGTGGTTACCAAGCGCCAGCCCACTGAGCAGGAGTTAAAAGACTTACTGTTCTGCTGGAAAGTGGCCAAGTTTGTTAAATCTAACGCCATCGTCTACGTGAAAGACAGCATGACCATTGGTGTTGGCGCAGGGCAAATGAGCCGCGTATACAGCGCTAAAATCGCTGGTATCAAGGCTGCCGACGAGAAGCTGGAAGTTAAGGGCTCAGTAATGGCCTCAGACGCCTTCTTCCCGTTTCGTGATGGTATCGACGCCGCTGCCGCGGCCGGTATTACCGCCGTGATCCAGCCAGGTGGCTCAATGCGTGATGCCGAAGTCATCGCCGCTGCCGACGAACACGGTATGGCAATGGTATTTACCGGCGTACGTCATTTCCGCCATTAAGTCTCTGCAGTAACAACAGAGAGCCGCATTGCGGCTTTCTGTTGTTAAAAGACTGATGACACCTGCTGCAATATCACACCAATACTTGCCTGCAATAACGCCTGTTTACAGTTACATCACTATTTATTACAACTTGCGCTATCACAACTCGTTAGGCTGCTGATAACAACTATCAGGAACCTAACATGAAACTACTATTACGCTCTACCAGCTTATTGTGTTGTCTGGCATTGATGACCGGTTGTGAAACGGACGATTCGTCCAACGATAACTACATTTATGATTTTAATTATGGTAGCCAGGGTTGGCAGGTTGCTTATTCAGATTACCCTGCCGACTATGAGCATATCGAAATATATGAACTGCAGCATGGTATCAGCCCCTTGCCACAGGGATTTAGCGGCCAGGGCCTAATGATCAGTGGCCACAACCGCAGTGATGATTTGTTTATGTTTATGAAACGCAAGATTAGCGGCCTGCAGCCATCAAGCCGATACAAAGCAACACTAAAACTCAACCTGTTATCTAACATTGGTATTGGCTGCATGGGAATTGGCGGCTCGCCGGGTGAATCTGTATATCTGAAATTTGGTTACGCCGATATTGAGCCTAAACAAGATGGTTATTACCTTAATGTTGATAAAGGCAATCAGGCGCAAAGCGGCAGCCAGGCAAAGGTTATCGGCAATCTTGCCACTGAGGGAGCCAATTGCGAGGCCACGCTTTACAAAAACAAAACCATCGAAACCAGCACCGCGCAAACGTTAGACTTTACCTCTGATGCCAACGGCAATATCTGGTTTTTTATTGGCACCGACTCCGGCTTTGAAGGCCTAACCACCCTGTACTACCGTTCGGTTGAAATCCAGCTTAAAGCCGGTTAAGTCATGCTATTGGCTGCATGCAGAAAATCGCCCGATGCTATTAACCGCAGCCCGACTGTACTGCGGTTATACACATAGTGCCGTACACGAAAAGATAGTCTGGCATAGCGGTGAACGTTAGCAATTTTGTTCACTGTGCCCAAAGCCACGGCTTATGGCAAGTTCAGGACGTCAAAGCATTACATAAAACGTGCTGGCACCGACCACTGCAGTTCAGCTTGTGTCACATTTTCATTAACGCTGATACAGCTAAGCGACGCTTTGCGAATATTCACCACAGCCATCTCAGTACCGAGCAAACGGCTAATCAGCAGTGAGAAATCCGGCTCGTGCCCCACCAGCAAGGTATGCTCAGCAAGTTCAGGTAATTGCCGGCTAAGTTCGGCCACGGCCACTGCGGTAGGCGTTTCCAGCGCCAGCCAGGCTTGCTCGCTGGCACCAGTAAAACCAGCCTCTTTACACACAATAGCCGCGGTTTGCATTGCCCTGGGGTATGGGCTGCTAAGCACCTGCTGTACACTGAGGTTTTGCCGCTGCATAAAAGCAGCAACACGACGGGCCTGTAACCGGCCTTTCTCTACCAGACAACGATCGATATCCAGCTGGTTAGGCCGGATAACGTCTGCTGTAGCGTGGCGTAAAAAATAGAGGATTTTAGTCATAGCGGACGCAGTTATAGCATGGCCGCAAGACAAATTTATGACAGTGGTAATTAATCAGCTGGCAGCTCAGAAGATAGAGCCAAAGCCACAGTTGTTAAGCCCTTTGTAATCAGCCAGACACTGATAATTACGTTTTTTATCGCCACTGCTACCGATACACTCGTGCATCGACACGCTTTTACTGGCCGCGCCTAAGGCGTCAATTTGCTGTTTCATTTTGTCTGCTGAAATAAAACCACCGCTGTGGTTTTGCTTAATTACACCAACGCCAACCTCATACTCTGACTTTGCCGTTTTTACTGCTTTTTCGCACTGGTAGCGCCATTCATCCTGCTGTTCACGCTTTATGTCGGCCGGTGTCTTGGGCCGCGCAATTTGCGACTGGGCGTCGTCGGCTTCATCAGCGTCGTAATCATCGTAGTCAGCCCTGGCTGCAGGCTTTTGTGCATCTACGTTAAAGCTGATATTTACTTCTTCGGCACGGGACGCAGCTTCAGGCGGCGGGCTGCTGCTAAAATGCACCTGGCCTTTATCATCTACCCAGCGGTAGATCTCTGTTGCTGCAGCAGGCAGAGTCAACAACGCCATAGCTAAAACTATTCTTAACAAAGTTCGCATCCTTATAAACAAGTTTTGCAGGAATATAGCATTAGCGCGGCGTGTTGAAAATGTATTTAATCCGGCATAGCAGACCAGGTTGCCCTGGTCGCTCCACGCCATTTTACACGGCCAATATAAAACGCCCCTGTATTGAGCTATTTTATAGCTTGGTCACGTTATTCTTGCTCACTTTACAACTTTGGGTTTGCCAAGCTTGCCCCAGCTTGGGCGCATCGCCAGAGTGCTTTTTCTTATCAATACCTTCGTACTCCTGGCAAATCTCCGGCGTCGACTTAACCGCTGAGCCACTGGGGGCCTGGTAGTTTTGCACTTTCAAATTGGTAATAGTAATGGTGTCGCGGATGTTGGAATTTAAGCCACGATACTTCGCGTTAACGCCGGCAATCGCATCAATTGGGCCATATACGTTCACATTTTTCATGGTAATGGTTCTCGGCCCGCTATTGTTGCTGCAGTTGCCACAGGTACGCACCACCTTACCTGCTTTGCCTGTTATTTTTCCGGGCACAGAGCCGCTGGCGGGTACAATATGAAAATTAGAATTCTCAATATTCACTTTCACATTTTTACCATTTACCTGAATAAATTTATCCGGCTTACCGCCGTAGCTTTTATCCTTACTCATGACATTTTTAAAGGTGCTGTTTTTAATGTTCAGCGTTACGCCGTCTTTCCGTGTGCTGATAGCATCTTCACATACTTCATCAAAAGTGACATTTTCAACATTACAAGTACCGGATTCGCACCAGATCCCCTTGCTGGCGCGGCCCTGAGCAAATTTTGCGTTTTTAATGCTGGCATTTTTCAAAATAATAACAGCAGACTGCCCGTCACCACTGCCTGAACACGCACCGCCGGTAATGTAGGTTCCGCCACAATCTACCGTTTCGTTACTAAAGGTAGCCCCAGCCTTACAGCGTGTATTCGCCTGCGCGGGTAAAAGCATACCCAACATCACAACCCCAAGCGCGAGTCTGTATAAAGTTTTCATATTTAATGTCCCCGTTAACTGATAGTTTGTTTTAACGCCAATGCAGTCACTAAAGGGTTCAGCGGCTGCCTAACAACCTTAAGGCAAGGTCTTAGTTGCCACAATTCCACATGCGGAAACTTATCGAGATATCAAAAATGTTCAAGTTGCATATCTTAAGCAATTGATTTAAAACTATATAACCAATGAAAGGATGGCCATATCATAAATTTATCAGTAAAAGCGGGCTGAAGCGGCTACCAACAGGAGAATCGCGCAGGCTCAGGTTTACAACGCCTTGTTTGTAAGCGCTGTCTAACCGTAGATGATGCAGTACTTGCTAAACAACATCCTTAATGCCCTGCCGCCCGGCATGTTCCCGGCGGCAAAGGCCCTGAATTTAATTAGACGTATTTATACAATCGCGGCCATCGGCTTTAGCGCGGTACAACGCCGTATCAGCAGCGCACAGCAACGCCGTGCTGGTGCGGTACTGGCCGTTGGTCTCGGTGGCGATACCCTGGCTTACCGATACACTAAGTGTTGCGGGTAAGCCAGCATCAGTAAATTGTAACTGGCGCACCGCCTGCTGCACATCGCGGGCTACTTTTAACGCGCTGATCTCGTTATGGTTTGGCAGTATCAGCGCAAACTCTTCACCGCCATACCGGGCGGCCATTTTGCCATCTACCGGCATCGCCTGCACTATGGCGCCAGCCACTTTACGCAAGCAGGCATCACCCTGAATATGGCCGTAACGGTCGTTAAACTGTTTAAAAAAGTCGATATCAATAATCACTACACTTAGCGGCCGGCGTGCGTCGGTGCACTGCTGCCATTGCTGCTGCAATTGTTCATCAAAGCCACGGCGGTTAGCCAGGCCGGTTAGTGCATCGGTAGACGCCTGCAACTTAAGCAGCTCACATTCCGCTTTGTAACGGGTTAAATCACGCATTACCAGCACCAGATGCGCCTCTGGCTCAGGTAAAAACGACACTGACAGCTCAATGTCTTTTATCTCGCCATCAGCACAGCGCAGCGCCATTTCACTGGGGCCAGCCTGTAAGGATAAAATGCGTTTTGCCACCATTTTTACCAGGCCGTCGTATTGTTGCTGGCAGCGGCTAACCAGAAAATCCGGCCAGTTGCGGCCAATCAGCGGCGCACCAACACAATTTAATAGCAGCGCTGCTTTGGCATTAGCGCATTCAATTACGCCATCCGGGCTAACCACCAGCACCGCTTCGGCCAGATACTGAATAAACCCCCCAACATCCAACCCGCTGTCCATGGCGGAATCATCATGCCAGCTGCTGTCATCATTTAATGCCAAAGGTACTAACCGGGCTTTGCGCTGTGAAGTTGTCATCAGGTTATCTCGCTTAAGTGACTTAACTGCTGCCAACTTTAGCGATTTATACGCGTGCGAACCTTTCGACAACCTTCTGATTTAATGCATTGATTTTATTAAATTAAATAACCAGCCAAAATGAGTAAACATCCATTTATATTCACCACGCCGATATCAGGATCAGAACAACATTACATAGTTTAAGCTTTGATATTAGGGCCCGATCTGCTGCGCAGCTAGCTAACCTGCAACGCAGCATTGTCAGTTTTTTCAACAATTTGGGTTCGTTGCCTAAGGCGTGTTAACGCAAATCTCTTTGTACCAAAGGTCTGGATAAGGGTGCGATACCTGTGCACCTATCGTAAATACGTTACCCTGCGCATCGGTAACTGAGCCCGTTCCTATTGGTACTTCACCTTTGGGTTCACCATTCCACATAAATCTGTCTGTACCATAGCTGGTGTTCTGGTAAACAAATGTCTGGCCGGAGAAACCAATGTCGTTACGGCCTTGATTATCGCCATAAAATGCACATTGTGGTGCCATTGCTGCGTCAGCTACAAAACTAAAGTTGTTAAAGGTCGCATAGTAGTTTGACGATTTAGTCGTACCCCACGTCAAAAACTGAAATACGTCACCGGCATTTACGCTAATAGCCTGCGCCGCACCGGACGCACTGCCCGCGGTAGAAAGATCATAATTAATGCCGTTTATAACGTAACGAATAACATCGCCGTATTGGCCTGGGGAGTTAACTACGATATTCCAATTAAAGTTAATGACCCCTTTTTGTGGCACCGTCAGCGACGCAGTTACCCCGCCCCCGCCGTAGCTCACTGAAGCGAACAAAGCGGACTCACTCATATCAGTTGCTGCAACGCCCGATAAATTCCAGTTTTCCGGTGCAAATGCCCCTGTAAAACCCAGAACCGTAGCCTCGTTATAGCTGCCACATTTATAGTGATAACGTATGGTGTTGCTGGTTGGTCGCTCCAGTCTCAAATAGCTGAGTACCTGGTTTGTCGGGCAGCTTACATGCTGTCGGTCCAGATAAACCGCATTACCGCCACCGTCTTCATCAGCAGGTGTAAAATAATCACTTACATTAGCCAGCTGTTTGTCACCACACTTATAGTGGTAGCGAATGGTATTGTTGGTTGGCCGCTGTAAATGCAAAGACTGCACCGCCTTGCCTTCACAGTTTACGGTATGGCGATCTAGAAAAATAACATTGCCGCCGCCATCGTCGTTGTTTGGCGTAAATACATCACTACTGGCTGTATTAGGCATTTGTGTGCAGCTGTACTCATAGGCAATTTGCGTAGCCGTGGGCCTGTACAGGCGCAAGGCGTTCAAGCCATCATTGTCACAATACACATGATGCCTGTCTAAGAAGAGCATATTGCCCTGGCCATCATCATTGGCCGGCGTGGTTAATTGATAACTTGCCGCAGTAGCAAACTGCGACACCGACGCAAGCAACGCCATGACAGAGACAAATAGCGCTTTTGGCTTTGTTGGCTTAAATTGGCTACCTGCTTGATAGTTAGATAGATTTGATGAAGTAATAGGTGCTTTCATTTTCTTTCCTTAATGTTGATAGGGCAAAGACACGGTAAACACCCACTTTTTAGATGGTTTATGTCCACCGCCACAAACTTTAGTCCCCACCCACAAAGGCAACCTTCCGCCAACCTTCTACTGCAAACCATTGTTTAAGTGCGATATAAAGATTTTGTAAGCTGAATATAATTAACCAATTTTCTACATATGACACAGGCTAAATCAGGGTTGGCTATTAGCCTCTCAGAGTCACAACAAAATTAACGCTTACCTGGCGTTGGCACTAATTACGCCCAGGCGGCCACAAGCTTATCGGGGCTTATTTAGCGCGATGGATAAAACACAACCTGGTGATATTCGCCATGCAGTAAAAAGTGACATGGCGCTGGGAAATCAACGCATCAAGCAAGAAGTGGCCACTCTAGCCGGGCGGCGGCAACACCCTGAAAAACGCGGCAGGCCAACAGCATGGCGAAAACCCGCCTGACTACGCCTAATTTCACTCTAACAATAAATATTAATTAAATCAATTATTTAGATGGTTATTTCGTATTTAGCGCGCAGCGGCAAGCTGTTAGTAACTTGTGATAATGCAGGATGTGCTGAAAAGCGTAACAAATAGCGTTTAAAAGGTTTTTGCAGTTAAAAAAGCCCCTTGCGGGGCTTGATAAACCATTGAAAAACTATAATCAGCCGCCACCAGGCTCATTAATGACTTCCGGGTCCGGGCTTAACACCAGCAGCGTATTGGCGGTATTACTCAGTACAAACTGGAACTTGGTAGTACCGGCACTGCGATCCGTATCCAGCATTTGCAAGAACTGGCCATCACTGCTGACAGTAACCGCATCAATAATGCCGTCGAACGGGGTAATAAAGCCGACGCCGGTAAATTTTAAGCCTTTGCCGGTATTATCAATAAGCTGATAGGTAATGGTGCCGGCTTCAGTCACAGTAACATCACCGTTGGGTAAAGGTTGACCAGATGTAGTTTGGTAACTAAATACCGGTTCGCCGTTTTCCAGGTGAACTACCACCTGAATTAAGCTGGCGGCTTGGGTTAAAGGCATAATGTGTTTCCTTATGGTTGTGGGTTAAAACTAAAATTAACGATGCCATTTTGCTGCAGTAGCGCAACCAGCTCAGGCGAGTGATGTAATTGGCCCAAACAGTCTAATGCTTTGGCATAGGGTACGGTATAACGCGGGTTTTTATTATTAATGACAATAGCCGATAACTTAGCCTGTACCTGGCTGCACAGGTCAATTACTGGCTGCCGCTGGCCAGCAATTTGCAGTGCCTTGGCCTGCAGCAGCTGGCTTTCAACTACACCGGCGATATAGGCATTATTCTGCGGAAACTGTTGCATCAGTTCATTATAAGAATTAAACGCTTTGTCAGCATAACTTCTGCTGAGTTGAAATTCGGCATTCTGCGCTAAATGCTCTGCTGCAGTTAGCCAATGTCTGGCGTTATTTTCTTTTTGATGATTGTCTGACAAAAATGCCTTATCAGCTTGCATTGTGCGCAAAAAATCCGCAACACCGAGCTGTATTTGTTCAGTAGTTATCTCAGTTGAAAACTTAAACTCTTGATAGTAATGGTAATGCTTTCGTCGATGCCAAGCTGCGTTGTCTGGATCCTGCGCTAATGCCTTTGACAATGCACTAAAGCCAAGTACTGCTGTAGATTTTGCTTCAGCTATCTTATGTTGCAAACCAAATAAATCAGCCAAAAATTGATAACTGCTGGCAAGTCTGTGCAATAAATATGGCTCTTGGGCAATATCAGCCCCCTCTAGATCAGTTTGCAATTGTTTGTGGGCTGATATTGCCGAAAAAACATCGCCACCGGCCTCTGCTGCACTGGCCAGCCATGACCTAGCATTCGCTATATCAGCCAAAAAGCGCCGGTTTTCAGGCTCTTTTGCCTGAGCCATTAGCTTTAGCCGTAGCGACTCTTCAAAATTCTGTCGCGCTTTATCAAACTGCTGCTGTTTCATTGCCAGTGAGCCTAGTGAATTGGTGGCGTAGGACAGCTCCATAATGGCGTCGAGGTTGTCTGGTGCCAGTTCATACATGCGCTCGCTGTAGTGGTAATAGCGCTCAAACTCGGGCTGGGTGGCCTGCCAGTCGCTGGCGTCGTACTGTATTTGCCCCAACCAAAAGGCATTAGCGCCGAGGGTTTTTAGCAGTTCTAAATTATCCGGCTGCTGCGCCAGTACAGCCTCTAGCTGCACACGGGCGGCTTGTAATGCGGCTACCGCTTCGTCGGTTTTGCCACGCGAATAGGCCACCTCGCCCATGGCTTCTAATGTTTGGCCGTGTTGCAGGCGCGCTTCAATGCTTAAACTGCTGTCATCGGCAGAGTAATCGGTAAAGTATTCCAGCGCTTTATTAGAGATACCGTCGAGTAAATCCATGCGGCCGATGCTGCGCAGCTTGTCGGCAAACTCGCCCACCATAAAACCAAGCAGGTTTTCTGCCGCCAGGCGTTTTTGCTGCGCTTGTTGCTCGGCGTTAAAACTGCGGATACCCATGGTAACAGCGGTCACCGTAAGCAAACACAAGATGGCAAAGGTGCCACGGCGGGTCCAGCGTTTTAGCCGGGCTTTGGCATTAGATGCGTGAATAAATTCGCTTTCCTCACTATCGAGCTGAAACAGCCGGTTTTGCTGTAGCAGCAGCGCTTCTTGCAGCGGTTTGCCCTCGGCCAGCAAATAAGCGCTGTTTTGCTGCTCAGCCCTCCAGCGCTGGCTTAAATGCAGCAGCCGGCTTTTTACGCTTAAGCTGTCGTGATGCTCGCTGATCCAGGCGGTAGCGCGCGGCCAACGCCGCAGCAGCGCTTCGTGGGCAATACTAAAGCAGGGCTCGCCGTGTTGCAGATGCGACACAAACAAGCGCTGCTCAACCATGGTATTAACCAGCGCGCGCTCGGCGTCGGTGTGCAATTGCGCTAAACGGGCACTGCGGCTGGTAATACTTTGCTCGTCTTCACGTAGCGTTACCAACAGCGACAATACGTTGGGCAAGCAATCCTGCTCGGCTTTGCTTAAGCCCGCAATTGCCTGCTCGGCGTTTTTGCCAATGGCGCCTTCGATACCGCCCAGGGCGTTATACACTGAAAACAACAGTGTATTGTCATCGCTGCGCTGCAGGTACAACTGTTGCAGCGTGTACTGCAGCATCGGCAGGGCGTCGGGGTTGCTGGCGGCTTCCTGCACTAACACTTCATCCAGTGCCAGCGCCGTAGCCGGATCGCTGTCAAAGCTTAGCCCGGCAGCCAATGCCGGCAGGCGCACCATTTGCAGCAAATCGGCCCGGCCCGGGGCGGCTAAGTCAAAATGGGCGCCTTTAGCCTTACCGGCCATTAAGCTTGGGTAGGCGACTAAATCAGGGTAAAACTCGTTACGACAGGCGCTTAACACCAGCACAGCGCCACTGGTTGCCAGCTGCTCAAGCAGGGTAACAAACTGGCTGCGCTGCGGCTCGCTGAACAGCGGCGAAGACAATAACACCTCTAAGCGGTCAACAAACAGCGCAAAACGACGCGTCTGCTGACGATTATTGGCCAGTTGCTTAGCGCAGTGTTGCAACACTTGCTGCGGTTGCTGCTGTAGTTTGTCTGCCAGGCTGGCGGCGCTGTCGCCGGCAAATACCGGCGCATCGTTTAACTCCCAGTCTAATAAGGTACTGGCCAGGCTGTTATATAATTGGCCGGCACTGACATCGGCTAAATCCAGGCTGGTAAAAGATACCACCTCTATACCGTTAAAACCGCCGCCTTGCATCAGGTTAGGCATAACCCCGGCGTTAATTAACGACGACTTACCACTGCCACTGGGGCCAAGCAGTAAGCAAAAATCACGGCCGAATTTAATTTGCTGCGCAATGCGGCTAAGTAGCGTATCTATTTGCGCACCGCGGCCAAAAAACACGCTGGCATAGCGTGCATCATAGGCCTGCAAGCCAGGAAACGGCGAGCCCTGCTGCCAGCTTTGCTGCTGTACGCTTTGCTCTTGTCCCAGCGGAAAGCGCACCTCGGCAATAGTGCGGTAACCGCGCTTACGTATGGTTTCAATATAGGTTGGCTGAGTTGCGCTATCGCCCAGTGCTTTGCGCAGCTGGGTTAGCGTTTTGTGCAGCGGGTTGTCGCCGGTATCAATGCCAGGCCAGCACTGCGCCACAATGTCATCGCTGCTAAGCACCTCACCGGCATGGCGGCACAACAGTACCAGCACATCCATGGCTTTGGGTTCCAGCTGCTGTTGCTGTTTGCCGCGGCGCAAGGTGTTGGCGCCAGGGTCTACCTGCCAGTCGGCAAAGAAAAAGGTATCACGCATACAAAGGCTTAAACTGAGTACATAGCGCTACCATATCATGGGTTGCAGCTTTAGTTTAGCCCGTTTATACCATGTTAGGCGCCAGCTGTGGCTTTTTACGCGAATGCCGCGCCAGCACCAGCAAACCGACAGCAAATAGCGCCAGCGGCCAGGGTTCTGGAATTTGTGCGGTATCGCCATTGGCGCTGGTAGAATAGGTTAGGTTGTCAAAACCCATAAAAGGCGATTGTTGCTGATAAATAACGCCAGGTAAGTAACTGCCATCGGTGGTGGCAATACCAAAAAATGAGCCATTGGGTTGCATGCCACTAAGCAGGCCATTTAACCCCAACTGGGCGTTACTGCTGTAATGCGGGTTAACATAGTCAATACCAAAGGCGGTAATAGCAAAACTAAAATTAAACTGGCCGCTGCCCTCGGTCCAAATCCAATTATTGCCGGGGCTTAAAAATGGATTAGCACTGCCATAGTAATTACACCCAAAGCTGTTGACACAGCCATAGCCTGACATTGTCCAGTTATAACCGGTACGGTTAATGTCATACGAAGTGGCCAGGGTAATTTCATTGAACTCATCAAGCACAAAATCGTTGATATAGCTTTGAAATAACGCCCGGTCGGTGAAGGTGATAATGCCAGCGTGGGTGGCAAAACTACTAAACCAGGATAAAACAACAAACAAGGCTATGACAGACTGCTTCATCACACTATTCCCTCAACTACATTCCTGCCTTGGGAATGCAAAATTCACGCCTTTGAATTTTATTGTTTATATTTAAATAGTTAAACACTGTTGCGCTTGCTGCCGCTGAAAATATGTAAACTTTTCTGACAGGCGATATTCAGCCCCCCTTGTACAACGCGCTGACTTTGCTAGGCTTTGGCTAAACAAATACACAGGAACACTAGCATGGCACAATGGCTTAGCGGCACCGTTACCGATAACCATCACTGGCACGCCAATTTATTCAGCTTAAAGGTTAAAACAGCGCCCTTTGTCTTTACCGCCGGTCAGTTTGTCCGGCTGGCGTTAACTACAGCTGATGGCCGGGTGCAGCGGGCTTATTCGCTGGTAAATAGCCCGGGTAGTCAGGAACAGGAGTTTTTAATCAGCACCGTTGAGCAAGGCAAGCTGTCACCACTGCTGCAACAATTAAAAATGGGCGACAGTATTGAGCTAAGCCAGCCAGCATCGGGCTTTTTTGTGCTGGACGAAGTGCCGGCCGGTGACAACCTTTGGCTGATTGCCAGCGGCACCGGCATTGGCCCCTATATTTCAATGCTGGGCACGCACCAGTTGTATCAACGTTTTGCGCATATAGTACTGGTACATAGCGTGCGCACCCTTGGCGATTTAGTGTACCAGGAGCTTATTAGCCACTGGCAACACCAGTACCCGGGGCAGCTACACTACCAGAGCATCGTTACCCGCGAAGCACACAGCGGCGCCCTCAGCAAGCGCCTGCCAGAGCTGATACACAGCGGCGAGCTACAGAGCGTTTGCCGGCAAAGCCTGAACCCGCGCTCACAGGTAATGCTGTGCGGCAACCCCGACATGATTAAAGACACTAAAACCACACTGGAAAGTATGGGGTTAAAGAAAAACCTGCGCCGCGACCCGGGCAATATTACAGTTGAGCAGTATTGGTAACCGTAAAAGCCGGGCTGTGGCGGTTTTCGACGACATTAAGCCGCTATCAGGGTAAGCTATGCCACGCTACACCACTGATTACGGAGGACAAGTGTGGAAGACCTAATACAACCGGTACAGGCTGCGTTACAGCAACACCCGGATATGGCGCTGGCATTCTGGCTTAGCGCGCTTTTACTGCTTAGCTGGCTGGGTAATTTTGTTGTTAAACGCATTTTAATTGCCGGTATCTTCAAAGCGCTGCGCGCAACCCCCATTAACGAGCACCACGTAGTACAAAAGTTTACCTTTGTGTCACGGCTGGCAAATGTGGTACCCGCGCTGATTATCTCAACCGGTATAGTGCATATTGCCGGCATGCCGCCCGCCTTTACTGCCGTTACAGTGAATGTCTGTAACGCTTTTGTGATCCTGAGCGTCGCACTGGCGCTAAGCAGCCTGCTGGATCTGGTCAATTCAATCTATGAAAAGCGCCCCGACGCACGGATTAAGCCCATTAAAGGTTATATACAGGTAGTTAAAATTGCCATCTATGCTGTGGCGTTGATCTTGATTATTGCTGCACTGTTCGACCGCTCCCCGCTCATTTTGCTCTCTGGCCTGGGTGCGATGGCGGCGGTGCTGATGCTGATTTTTCAGGATACGCTGTTGTCGCTGGTAGCCAGCGTACAACTATCGTCTAACGATGTACTGCGGGTGGGCGACTGGGTAGAGATGCCGCAGCTGAACGCCGATGGCGACGTAATTGATATCGCCCTGCACACGGTGAAAATTCAGAATTGGGATAAAACCATTACCACCATTCCTACCCGGCGCTTTATGACCGACCCGTTTAAAAACTGGCGCGGCATGCAGGAGTCGGGCGGGCGGCGCATTAAACGCAGCTTGCTGCTGGACCAACAAAGTGTACACTTTTTAGATACTGAGCAAAAACAGCGGCTAAGCCGGTTTAAACTGCTAAAAGATTATCTGGTCAGCCGCCAGGCCGAAATAGACGACTGGAATGACAAACTGGCCGATGCTGGTAAAGAGCCGGTTAACACCCGTCGTATTACTAATATTGGTACTTTTCGGGCTTATGTAGAGCGCTATTTGCAAAGCCACCCTGGTATTCATCAGGACATGACACTGATGGCGCGGCAACTACCGCCCACCGCCGATGGCTTGCCGCTGGAGTTGTATTGTTTTACCAATACCACTGCCTGGGCAAAATACGAGGGCATTCAGTCTGATATTTTTGACCATTTGCTGGCGATATTACCGGAGTTTGGTTTAAGGGTGTATCAACACCCTAGCGGTATGGATGTGCGGGCGCTTAGCAGCTTAAGCAGCCGGTTAGAAAATACCCGCCAGTGAGCGCAGCAAGCCCTGATGCAGGGGTTGTTCTGCATCTTGCCAGGTAAGGTTAGCTTTGTTAGCAAAGCTAACCACCTTTAGCTGATACTTACGCATATCGGTGTCACGCTGCCACAGCTGTTGCATAGCACCACTATCGCCTTGTAACAATTGATGCTCGCTGAACTCCTGCACTTTTTGTTCGCTGTCAGGCGCAATGCGCTCGGCAATCTGAATGTCGGTTAACATGGTGTAGTACTTATCCTGCACCAGTTGATTACCAATGTATTCAGCACCGGCAAAGGCAGCCAGCACTAACAGTGCGCGGGCAACATCTTTACCATCCAGATCGGTAGCAATACTGGTATCAACAAATACCGCCGCGTTACGGTTGTAACGCTCGGTGCGTTGCTCTGGCGTTTCTGCCGGTGGTGGTGGTGCCATGCCGGGTTGCAGCAGTGCATGAACTTCGTGCTCGGTCATGCCGTATTCGTGCATTAACACTTTGCCTGGCTGCTCTTTTATCACGGTACGCACGTTTACCTGCAGCCAGTATTGCGCGCCCAGTGGCGACGATGTCAGGCTATAGCCGCGGCTTTGCATAAACTGGCGCAAATCCTCCGCCAACGGTAGCTGATACTCGGCGGTGGTATTGCGAATATCAAGAAAAATAGTGCGCTGCTCTGGCTCTACCGGGTCCAGATATACCGTTTGGCTCATGCGGGTTTGCACATCCAGATTACGCTTAGCCACCGAGGTGTGTACCGCGGTACAACTGCTTAGCACGAAAACAGCACAGCAAAGCCACAGACTGCGCATTTAGAACAACCCGGCCAAAGCCCGCACCATACCTTGCGTAAGCTCTGGTTCTGCCTGCGGCCATTTTAAATTAGCCTGATTAGCAAAACTAACCACCCGTGTTTGATACTTACGCATGTCGGTATTGCGCTGATAACTTGAGGTAGTGCTGCCACTGTCGCCCTGTAGCAGCTGATGCTCAGATTGTTCACGTACAGTACCGGCAAAACGCTCCATAATCTGAATATCGGTAATCACGCTGTAGTATACGTCTTCAACCATGGCATCTACCACAGTGCCCACTACTGCACCACCGACTGCCGCACCGATAGCAGCACCGCCTGAACTACCGCCGGTAGCCCGGTGCAGTGCATAACCGGTTACGGCGCCACCGGCGATACCCGGGCCGGCAGCCAAAGCGCCAGTGGTAGCACGGGCATTGCTGCGCCCTACCTGTAATACATTGGCTTGTAGCCAATAAGTTGCCCGCGACGGACTATCAATAACCTGATAACCGCGTGCTTGCAGGCTTTGAATCACCTGCGGTTTTAAATCAAACTCTGGCTTATCGGACGTATTACGAATATCGACAAACACGGTGCGTTGTTCAGGTTCTACCGGGTCAAGGAAAATAGAACTGCTCATCTTGGTTTGCACATCCAGATTGCGTTTAGCCACGGCGGTATGCATGGCGCCACAGCCGGATAAACTCAGCGAAGTAATAACAAATGCCGATATCAGCAGGGTTTTCATGATGTATGATCCTTAATTGCAGGTAAGCTGGCTTAAATTAGGTGTTTTTTGCTGAACAGACTGTGAATATTGCCGCCAATTTTATAGCAAAAACTATAGCCTGCTGCTGATATTTTGTAAGCAAACATAAACTCTGGCTGCCATTTTGCTATGCACGCCGGTTTTACCTTTACTTTTGCCCCGCAGCAGCTACAATGTGCGCCGCTCTTTTGACCAAAATTTACACAGCTCTTTTCAAATAAGGTAATTACTATGCATCCGATGTTAAACATCGCGGTTCGCGCTGCCCGTAGCGCGGGTAACGTGATCGCTCGTGCCTGTGGCCAGTTAGATATGGTTCAGAAAACACAAAAAGGCACTAACGACTTTGTCACTAACGTTGATAAAGAAGCCGAACAAGCCATTGTTCAGGTGTTGAAAAAGTCGTTCCCAACACACGGTATCGTTGGCGAAGAGCATGGTGATTACGGCAACAGCGACAGCGAGTTTCAATGGATTATTGACCCGCTGGACGGCACCACTAACTTTATCAAAGGCATTCCGCATTTTGCGGTGTCTATCGCATTAAAACACCAGGGTAAACTTGACCAGGCAGTGATCTTTGACCCACTGCGCGGCGAAATATTTACTGCCTCACGCGGCCGCGGCGCCCAGTTAAACGGCACCCGTATCCGGGTAACTAACCTGGCTGATATGCAGGGCACTATTTTAGCCACTGGCTTTCCGTTTAAAAACAAAACCCATTTAACCGCCCATGCGGCTATGGTAACCGGCTTGCTGGCTGATGCAGCCGATATGCGCCGTACCGGCTCTGCCGCGCTGGATTTAGCCTATGTTGCCGCTGGCCGTTTTGATGGTTTCTTTGAAATTGGTTTAAAACCGTGGGACATTGCTGCCGGTGAGCTGATTGTGCGTGAAGCCGGTGGTTTGGTGTCTGACTTTGTTGGTGGCAGCAACCAGATGCGCAGCGGTAACATCGTTGCGGCCAGCCCGAAAGTACTGGCGGCAATGTTAAAAGGTATTCGGCCACACCTGACTGAAGCGTTGTCACGTTAACTGGATCTGATTCAGGTCCGCATAGTCTGCAACACCCGCTGTGCTCGCCACAGCAACTCGCAAGCCATCCCTGGCTTGCTCAGACACTCTGTGGCTGCGCATCGGGGTTCCAGACTATAGCAACAGCAGCAGGCGTGCAGTCTCACGCCATCTCTGCTGCACAAGACACAATTTACTTCGGTACGTCCACCGGCAGTTTGCGCTCGCACCACTCGCGATAGCCACCGATTAAACTAAACACATTTTGATACCCCATCTGCTGCAATGTTTGCGCAGACAGTGCAGAGCGATAACCTCCGCCGCAATACAGCACTATTTTTTGCTTTTTATCCGCCACAGTCTGCTCAATATCACGCTCAATAATACCCTTGCCCAAATGCATTGCCTCGGGTAAATGGCCGACAGCCCACTCATGATCTTCACGGATATCCAGCAGCACATAAGGTTGGTTGTGCTGTAAAAGTTCGGTAATACCAATTTCTTTAATCTGCGTTTTTGCCTGCTCTACCAACGCAATAAAACCCGGCGCATGCTGTTTGCTCATAGTTAGTGCCTCTTCTGTTTACGCAAGCTAAAAAAAATGCCAGTCAGTGACTGGCATTTTTAGCATCTTTAACCGCGCAATTACAGCAAGGCGTCGGTATTTTCGCCTTCTTTTTCTATTGGCGGTGGTGGCAACATATCTTCGCGGCTGATGCCAAGAATTTCAGCACAAGCACTGGCAACATACACCGAAGAGTAAGTACCAATGGCAACACCAAATAACAGTGCCGTGGCAAAACCATGTATTAACGCGCCGCCCATATAAAACAACACCACTAATACCAGCACTGTGGTTAAGGAGGTAATGACCGTACGGTTTAACGTAGCAGTAATGGCATCGTTAATGGTGTCATCAACACTGGTATCACGCAACTTACGAAAGCTCTCGCGAATACGGTCGAACACCACTATGGTATCGTTTATCGAGTAGCCTATAAGCGCCAGTATTGCCGCTAGCACTGTAAGGTCAAATTCCAGCTGTAACAGCGAAAACAAGCCCATAGTTAAGGTAACGTCATGAAACAACGCCGCTACAGCACCCACCGATAAGCGCCATTCAAAGCGCATGGTGACATAAAGTAAAATGCCAATCAGCGCCACCAGCATTGCCAGGCCACCGTCTTCTTTTAACTCTTCACCAACACTTGGGCCGACAAACTCGATACGACGCATAGTAACTGGCTCAGCCTGCGCTGCATTTAACGCCTTTATCACGTTATCGCCCAGCGTAGACTGGTCGATGTCAGTGCGCAGTGGCACCCGGATAAGCACGTCACGGCTGGTACCAAACAACTGAACTACTGCATCACCATAGCCTGCGGCGGTAAGCGTCTGTCGTACTGCCGGTAAGTCTGCCGGTTGGGCAAAACCCACTTCGATAACAGTACCACCGGTAAAATCTAAACCCCAGTTAATACCTTTAGTAGCAAAAGATACGAAGGATCCGATAATCAACAAGGTGGACAGCACAATTGCAGGCCACTTTAACCGCATAAAATTCAGCGGTTGGGTAAACGAAAATACTTGCATGCTGAAATCCTTATATCGGTAGTGTCTGCAGACGGCGACCGCCCCAAAACAGGTTAACCAGCAAGCGCGTGCCGACAACAGCGGTGAAAATCGAGGTTAAAATACCTATCGCCAGCGTTACCGCAAAACCTTTAACCGGGCCGGTACCAATACCAAACAGAATTAATGCCACCAATAAGGTGGTAATATTCGAGTCGGCAATAGTGGCAAAGGCACGATCATAACCCTGATGTATCGCTTGCTGTACTGAACGCCCTTCAGCTAACTCTTCACGAATACGCTCAAAAATCAGTACGTTAGCATCTACCGCCATACCAACGGTTAATACAATACCGGCCATGCCAGGCAGCGTTAATGTAGCACCTGGGATCATCGACATTACACCAACAATAAGTATCAGGTTAGCAATCAGCGCACAGTTGGCTACCAGGCCAAAAGCTTTATAGTAAATCACCATAAAGATTAGCACTGCTACCATACCCCACTGAATAGCGGTGACACCCAGATCGATGTTCTCTTTACCCAGGCTTGGGCCTATGGTGCGCTCTTCAATGATCTGAATTGGCGCAATTAGCGCGCCAGCACGCAGTAAAGTGGCCAGGTTTTGCGCTTCACCCGGCGAGTCGATACCGGTAATGCGGAAATCGCGGCCTAAACGCGCCTGTATAGTGGCATCGTTAATCACTTCCTGTTGTTTAATCAGTATTGGGTTACCATCTGGCCCCAGCTCAGTGCCGGGTTTGTATTCAATAAACACTGACGCCATGCGCCGGCCAATGCTATCCCGCGTTGCCACCGATAACATATTGCCGCCTTTGGCATCCAACTTAATGCTAACTTGCGGCCGGCTGTATTCGTCAAATGCTGAGTTAGCCCCTGTAATATGCTCACCGGTTAACATGATGCGTTTTTCCAGCAGCAAAGGCCGGCCATCACGGGTGTAATATAGCTCTGCATTTGGTGGCACCCGGCCAGCCAATGCGGCGGCTAAATCACCTTCTTCGTCAACTAAGCGAAACTCCAATGACGCGGTAGCACCCAGAATTTCTTTTGCTGTTGCCGTATCCTGCACACCTGGCAGCTGCACCACGATGCGGTCAGCGCCCTGGCGCTGCACTAAAGGTTCAGCTACGCCAATTTCGTTCACCCGGTTGCGGATAATAGTGATGTTTTGTTCCAGCGCATATTCGCGGATTTCTTTTAAGCGGATATCACTGATGCCAACCAACAGCGTTAATTCATCACTGCCGCTGGTAAACACCAGTTCGCGGTCGCGCTGTTTTAACGCAGCCTCTGCAGCAGCAACGTCTTCCGCCGTACGCAGGCTGAGTATCACGCGGCTATTGGCCGTATCAGGTTGCACGCTACGATAGCGGATCTTATCTTCACGTAAATCTGCACGGAAGGTTTGCACCATATCGTTGATGTTTTTATCCAGTGCGGCTTTCATATCAACCGCCATCAGGAAATGCACACCACCACGTAAGTCCAGGCCCAGGTTCATTGGTGATGCACCAATAGCAGCTAGCCAGTCTGGTGTCGCCGGTGCCAGGTTTAATGCGGTAACGTAATTAGGACCCAATGTTTGGGCGGCTATTTCCCGGGCCTGAAGTTGGTCTTCAGTGCTGGTAAAGCGGGCCAGGATCTGACCATCGTTCAACTCAACCGATTTTACGCCAATATTGGCTGCGGCAAAGCTTTGCTCCAGCTCGGTGCGGGCCTGCTCACTAACGACACCACCGCGGGTTGCGCTGATATTCAGCGCCGGGTCTTCCGGATATAAATTGGGTAGCGCATACAACAGGGCAACCAGCAATACGCTGGCTACCACTAAGTACCGCCACAACGGGTTTTGATTTAACACCTTGCGGTCCTTTTGCTGCTTACAGAGATTTTAACGTGCCTTTTGGTAACACGGCACTGATGGACGCTTTTTGTACTGTCACTTCAGTAGTATCGTTAAGTGCAATCACCACGAAATCTTTGTCATCAGCAATTTTACTGATGCGGCCAACTAAGCCCCCCTGGGTTAATACTTCATCGCCCTTGCCCAAAGCCGACATCAGATTGCGGTGCTCTTTTACCCGTTTAGCTTGTGGCCGGTAAATGAGGAAGTAGAAAATAAGACCAAACGCCACCAGCATGATAATAAGATCCCAGCCACCACCCTGTGGTTGAGCGCCCGGAGCAGCCTGTGCATAGGCATTGCTGATAAATAAACTCATAAGTGTCCCCTTAATTGTGATTAATGTTGTTCTTTATTAGTATCTGTTGCGTGCAGTGGCGGCACAGCCATGTCACGCTTAGCATAAAACTGTGCGACAAACTGTTCCAAGTTACCAGCCGCTATAGCATCGCGCAATCCTTGCATCAGTTTCTGGTAGTGATGCAGGTTGTGCATAGTATTGAGTCTGGCGCCCTGAATTTCATTACAACGGTCTAAGTGATGTAAATAGGCCCGGGAATAATTTTTGCAAGTGTAGCAATCACATTCTGCGTCTAATGGGCCAATATCGTCTTTATATTTCGCGTTGCGAATTTTTACCACACCCGTACTAACAAATAAATGACCGTTGCGGGCATTACGGGTTGGCATAACACAGTCAAACATATCTATGCCACGGCGCACCGCTTCTACGATATCTTCTGGCTTACCCACGCCCATTAAGTAACGCGGCTTATGGCTGGGCATTTTATCGGTAGTGTGGTTTAAAATGCGGATCATGTCTTCTTTAGGCTCACCCACCGACAAACCACCGATGGCATAACCGTCAAAGCCAATATCTTCCAGACCATTTAGTGATACATCACGTAAGTGCGGGTACATACCGCCCTGAATAATACCAAATAACGCTGATGGATTGTCAGCGTGCGCCTCTTTACTGCGTTTTGCCCAGCGCAGCGACATTTCCATCGATTTTTTCGCTTCGTGCTCGGTAGCCGGATACGGCGTACATTCGTCGAAAATCATCACGATATCTGAGCCCAGATCGCGCTGCACTTCCATTGAGCGCTCTGGGGTTAACATGATGCGCTCACCGTTTAATGGCGAGCGAAACTTTACGCCCTCTTCGGTAATTTTACGCAGCTCGCCAAGGCTGAATACCTGAAAACCGCCAGAGTCAGTCAAAATAGGCTTATGCCAGTGCATAAAGTCATGCAAGTCACCGTGTTTTTTGATGATCTCTGTGCCCGGGCGCAGCATCAGGTGAAAGGTATTGCCCAGGCAAATTTGTGCCCCGGTGGCGTCTAACTCTTCCGGCGTCATGCCTTTTACCGTGCCGTAGGTGCCTACAGGCATAAAGGCTGGCGTTTCTACCACGCCCCGGTCAAAAATAAGCCGGCCGCGGCGGGCCTTGCCATCTGTGGTGTCTAATTCAAATTTCATTACTATCCTCATACGCCAGAGAAACAGTCCGGCTTTTTTGCGCCGCCGATTATAGCAGCTTAAACGCTATAAGCTAAGCTGAACCCGCCTGCTGCTGATTCAGCGGACTATCAAGGCTATGGCAGGGTGTTCTTATGCAGCAGCGGCAGGGATGTCGCGGAGGCTTCGACAGCACAGGGACGTGCTGTCGAAGGCGGCGAAATAAGAATTGCCCTGCCGTAGGCCTTTCCCCTGATCCAAACACAATGTTAACGAATAAACATCGCATCACCATAAGAGTAAAACCGGTATTGTTCAGCAATAGCCGTTTTATAGGCGTTCATTACATAATCGCGGCTGCTGAACGCTGATACCAGCATAATCAGCGTAGACTCCGGCAAGTGGAAGTTAGTGATCAGTGCATCTATCACTTTAAATTCATAACCCGGATAGATAAAAATCTGCGTATCACCGTTATAGGCTACCAGGTTACCACCGCCCTGCTGCGCGGCCGATTCCAGCGAGCGTACCGAGGTTGTGCCCACCGCCACGACGTTGTTGCCACGCGCTTTACAGGCCGCTACGGCATCTACCACCTGTTGCGGCACCTCGATATACTCGGCGTGCATCTTGTGTTCTAACACGTTATCAACCCGCACCGGCTGAAAAGTACCCGCGCCAACGTGTAAGGTGATATAAGCGAATTCAATACCTTTTTGCTGCAGTTTATCCAGCAACGGCTGATCAAAGTGCAAACCGGCGGTAGGTGCGGCCACTGCGCCAGGTTTTTCGTTATATACCGTTTGATAGCGGGCTTTGTCTTCTTCGTTATCCGGCCGGTCGATATACGGCGGCAAAGGCATATGGCCAAGACGCTCCAGCATATCTAACACTGGCTCATCGCCAATAACTTCCAGTTCAAACAGCTCATCGTGGCGCTGCTGCATAACCACTTTGGCTGAACCTTCCAGTATCAGCTCGGTGCCAGGCTTCGGCGCTTTGCTGGCGCGCACATGAGCTAAAAAGCGCTTACCATCCAACATACGTTCTACCAGCACTTCGACTTTGCCGCCAGAGGCTTTCTGGCCAAACAAGCGCGCAGGTATTACTTTGGTATTGTTAAATACCAATAAGTCGCCAGGTTGGAGTAAGTCGGCTAAATCTTTAAATGTATGATGACTTAAATCGCCGCTGCGTTTATCCAGCGCCAATAAACGGCTGGATGAGCGCTCAGCTTTAGGGAAACGGGCAATTAACTGCTCGGGCAGTTCAAATGAAAAATCTTTAACTTGCATTAGGAGATTCCTTGGCTTTACCGACCAGAGGGCACGGCTGTATAAAAACACGCTGCATGTTAACAAATCAACGCTAAACTACATAGAGTGTATGGGCAAAATGGCGCAATTATGCTGTTAGCAATAAGTGTTTTTTTAGCTGCATCTTGCCTGCTACCTGATAGTGAGCCGGTAAAACAACCTCTGCCGGTAAACTTAATTACAGAATCCTGGCCCGGTTATACTGATAGCAACCAAAGTGGCGCCTATTTTGACTTAGTCCGCTTTATTTTCCCTGCTGATGACATTCGGCTTAGTATTGATTTTTCAAGCTTCAGCCGTTCGATTAGTGCTTTGCAACATCAGCGCGCTGACATGACATTAGCCGTGTCAAAATCAGAAAGAACCAAACTTTTATTCTCCGCTTTACCAATGGATCAAGACAGAATAGTTGCTTTGCATCATCCGGCAAGAACGAAAATTGACAGTATCGATTCACTGCGCTCACTTAGGTTAGCCTGGAATATGGGCTATGACTACGGCAACATACTTGGGCTGGGCAATGAGGGATATGAAGTAGTTAACATCAAACAAGCCATTGATATGGTGTCGAAAAACCGAGTGGATGCCTTTTTAAGTGAACGGGCATTGCTACGAAACCATACTCGCCAAATCAAACTGCTTAACCTCAATTGGACGGAGGTCGCCACCGACGATGTATATGTTGCTTTTGCTGACAGTGCCAAAGGTCGCTACCTGAAATGCTACTGGGATGCATCTGTGCAAGCTAAACTGGCAGATGGTAGCCATAAACAATTTTACCTTCGCAATCAAGGCCTTTATTTTGCCGAGCACTTCTGACCCAGCACTTCCCTAATCAAATCTGCCATCAGGCGGTAACTGCGCGCCTTGGTCGACGTAGGGCGCCAGGCGACACCAATGTCGCGGTAAGCTGCAGCATTGCCCGGTGACTGCGTCAGCAGCTCTGTACCGTCTAGCAAACCACTGTTAATAGCCATTTGCGGCATAAAGGTTACACCCAGTTTGTTGTTAACCATTTGGGTCAGCGTATGCAAGCTGGTGGCAAAAAACGGGTTAACTTTACGGCTATCTTCCAGCTCACAGGCTTTTACCGCATGATTAGTTAAACAATGCTCACGCTCTAGCAAAAAAATGCTCTCGTCTGGCCACTGGCTGATGTCTTTATTAAAGCCTCTGTCCAGCCAGTCTTTATGCAACACCAGCTTAAAACCATCTTGCGCCAGCACTTCGGTATGAAAAGCGCCGGTTTCATAAGGCAGTGCCAGTAACACCATATCGAGGCGGCCCTCTGCCAGCGCATGCAACGAGTTATCCGAGGTGTCCTCACGCAGCAGCAGTTGTAACTCAGGGTAACGCTGGCGACACAGTGACATGACTTCACTCAATACAAAAGGCGCGATAGTCGGAATGCAACCCAGACGAAATGGTCCGGCCATCGGCTTTCCCTGGCACTTAGCAAAATCGGTTAACTCTTCACATTGTTCAATAATATATCGCGCCTGACGCACTATATCTTCACCAAGCGGGGTGAAAATAAAGGTTTTATGATCGCGCTCCAGCAACTGCGCATGCATGGTTTCTTCAAGGTTAGCGATCGCCGCGCTAAGCGTAGACTGGCCAATATAACACGCCTCCGCTGCGCGGCCGAAATGTTGATATTCGTGCAACGCCAGCAGATATTGCAGTTGCTTGATACTGGGCAAACGCTTCATTATTTATTCCGATTAAAAATGTAGTTTAAAACTAAAATAAGTGTTTAAAATTTACCTATCTGCTCAGCTTATTGCAAGCACCACAGTAAAACACGCGCAGATACGCGCCTTGAAACACAAATAAATTTAACAAAACAACCCATTTTAAAAACATGATTAACGCATGTTTGAATGTTGTAACTTTTTACTATAACGTAATAACCGAAATGTATTCAACACGGCCATTCACGGTAACTTCGCCGATGGTTCTGTTTAGCAGTATACCTTTTCGTTAACCACTCCACGCTGGCGAGCCGTGCAGTACGCATGCAGCAGGAACCCTGGCTACAACTATAACAATCACCTGGAGGGTGAACATGTCCGGAACACACAACACTTTATTGCTGGCCGGCTTAAGCTTGCTGGCACTTTCGGTAAATCAGGCATTAGCAACCGACGCAGTTAAGCAAGCCGCAGAGCAAGCCAGCCAACAACGTTACATCATCACTTACAAAGATCAGCAGAGCAGCAAGGCACAGTTAGCCGGCCCGGCGAAGCTGGCCAGAGAAACATCGCTGAAGAATATCAGCCAGAAACTAAGCCAACAAGGCGCCAAAGTACACCACATCCTGACCCAACGTAACGCCATCGCCGCGGATTTACCGGCAACGGCATTGCAACGTTTGCAAGCAGATCCGACGGTCGACTTTATCGAGGCTGATTTACCACGCTTCCCGATGTCGCAGCAAGTTCCTTATGGCTATACCATGGTGCAGGCAGATTTGGTAAGCGACCAGTTTGCCTCTAACCAGACAGTTTGTGTTATCGACTCTGGCCTGGGTTTGCCGCATGAAGACTTTAACGACGCTAATATTGCCGGCAGCAACGATATTGGCACCGGTAATTGGTTTGACGCAGGTGGCCCACACGGTACACACGTAGCGGGTACCATAGCGGCGCTTAACAATGATGTTGGCGTGGTAGGAGTGCTGCCCAACGGCAATGTAAAACTGCATATTGTTAAAGTGTTTAATGACGATGGCTGGGGTTATTCATCTACCCTTGCACAAGCGGTAGACACCTGTGTGCAAAATGGCTCTACGGTCATAAATATGAGCCTGGGCGGTGCTGGCTCAAATGTCACCGAACGCAACGCAATGCAGGCAGCGTTTGACTCCGGCGTGCTACTGATTGCCGCAGCAGGCAATGACGGCAATACAGCTATGTCGTACCCGGCATCTTATGACTCAGTAGTATCCGTAGCGGCTGTTGATGACAGCAGAACGCTGGCAGATTTTTCTCAGCGTAATGCCCAGGTTGAACTGGCGGGCCCTGGTGTAGATGTGCGCAGCACCTACCCGAGCGGCACAGCACTGGATGCCACGTTAACTGTAAATGCTACAAGCTACAGTGCAAACCCGATGACAGGCTCGGGCACTGCAGATTTAACCGCAGAGCTGGCAGATTGTGGTTTAGGCTTAGAAGCCTGCAGCGATGTAACGGACAAAATTTGTTTGATTCAGCGCGGCGAAGTGGCTTTTAGCCAAAAAGTTGAGTCTTGTGAAGCTGGCGGCGGCATTGGCGCCATTATTTATAATAATGCCCCGGGTAATTTCAGCGGCACTTTAGGCGATGCACCAACCACCAGCATTGCTGCAGTTAGTATATCGCAGGAAGATGGTGCGCTACTGATGACTGAACTGGGTAGCAATGCCAGCTTGTTCTCCGGAGCGGCCAACTATGGCCTGATGAGCGGTACTTCTATGGCATCGCCACATGTTGCCGGTGTTGCAGCACTGGTATGGAGCCACTACCCACAATGCACCAATACCCAGATTCGTAGTGCATTAGCCGCGTCGGCACAAGACTTAGGCGCACCGGGTCGTGATACCTCGTACGGTTATGGCCTGGTGCAAACCAAAGCAGCTATCGATTATCTGGCTGAGTTTGGCTGCGACGGCGATGACGTTGAGCCACCACCACCACCACCAACAGCGACTGAACTAATCAATGGCGAAACCCTGACTGATATTGCTGGCGCCGCCGATGACGAGCTACTGTATTCGCTGGCAGTACCCGCTGGTGCAACAGATTTATCTTTTGTTATGAGTGGCGGTACTGGCGACGCTGATATGTACGTTAAATTTGGCAGCGAGCCAACGGCATCAGACTGGGACTGCCGGCCATTTGAGTTTGGTAATGACGAAAGCTGCGCCATTGACCAAGCACAAGCCGGCACATACTTTGTTAAATTAGTTGGCGGTAGTGCCTTTAGCGGCGTTAACCTTACCGGTAGTTTCACCGCACCAGACTTACCGGATACCGGTGGCGAAACGATCACTAATATCAACATAGCACGTCGCGCCTGGCAGCATTATACGCTGGATGTGCCGGCAGGTATGGCACAGCTGACGGTAACCATCAGCGGTGGTAAAGGTGATGCAGATTTATACGTCAAGTATGGCAGCCAGCCTGGCAGCGGCAGCTACGATTGCCGGCCAAACAAAAACGGCAATGAAGAAAGCTGCGTAATTAACAACCCGCAAGCCGGCGTCTGGCATATGTCGGTGTATGGCTTCCGTGCTGTTACAGGGTTAACCCTGGTAAGCGAATACCAGCAGTAAGCAAATACGGCTAATAAAAAGCAAAAAGCCGCATTAATTTGCGGCTTTTAATGGCAAGTGACACAAAGTTCATTGAACTATGCCAATTTGTCCTGAGGAGAATCAAATGGAATTTGAATGGGATGAGGTAAAAAACTCAATTAATAAACAAAAACACAGTATCGATTTTGCTGATGCTGTTCACGTTTTTATCGATTCAAAGCGGGTTTATCGAAAAGACTCCCGCAAGGATAAAAACTACGAGGAAGAACGATTCCAGACCATTGGTTTAACAAAGTTTGGCGTTCTTATGGTGGTTTATACTTTCCGGGATAAGAACCAGGTAATTCGGTTAATAAGTGCACGAAAAGCCAATAAGCGTGAGAAAAAGGCGTATGATTTAGGTTTTCTGAAACCGTTCGAGGAAGCTATCTGATGGCCATAGTACGTATCAAACTTGAAGATATTCCAAATTCTAAAGGTGACACAGACAAGACTGTTATTGACGGTATGACCGACGTGGATATTAAGCGAGGCATTATTGCTGACGAAGATTCACCGAATCTGACAGACGAAGAATTAGATGATTTTAAACCCGTACCGGAGGGTGGCGAAAATGAAAAGGATTAAACTGGATGACATTAAAACCTCTGCCGGTGCAACAAACTGGGCGGCGGTTAAACAACAAACGGACAACGACATTGAGAAAAAAGCAAAAAATCATACTGAATCTAAATTACTTACCGAGCTGGAATTAGCGCAATTGCGCCGTCCTCGTACTGACCAAAAAAGCTGAAGATTAGTCGTGTCGAAACATTTTGCTAAAAAAGCCCTGTTAATGCTGATAGTAATTGCTTCATTGGTTTGGTACTGGCATACCTACCCCGAACAGCATACTTTTATCATGCTGATTTTAATTGCGGTATTCGTGTATTCGACAGTTGTCGATAGTATTCGAATTAATCGACTTGAAGATGAAATTGATCAGTTAAAAACGCAGCTTTCCAAGCAATCGTATAATTAAATATTAATAAGTCGTACCTGACTGTACAAAAAAGCCCTCGTTAAAGAGGGCTTTTTTGTACAGCTAAGCTCTGTATCAGGCGCTGAATATGGCTTTGAGAATATAAAAGAATATTATTGCCAGGCCAGCACCTACTGGCAGTGTAATAATCCACGAGATGAATATATTACGCACTACGCCTAAGTTTAGCGCGGCAATACCACGAGCTAAACCGACACCCAATACCGCGCCGACCAGCGTTTGCGTGGTAGAGATAGGCAAGCCGGCACCAGAGGCAATAACCACGGTTGAAGCTGCCGATAGCTCGGCGGCAAAACCACGGCTTGGCGTTAAATGGGTGATGGCGGTACCAACGGTTTTAATTACCCGCGCGCCCAGTGTTGCCAGGCCAATCACAATGCCAATACCACCCAGTGGTAGTATCCACCAGGCCAATGTCGCCTTGCTGGTAATTTCGCCACCAGAGGTCACAACACTGACTACCGCAGCCAAAGGGCCAATAGCATTCGCTACATCGTTAGAACCATGGGCAAAAGCCATACAGCAAGCGGTAGTGATCATTAACACACCGAAGATACGTTCAACGTTATTAAACTGCATTTTTTTGTCAGCTGCGGGGTCAAACTTTAACCGGCTGATTACAACTTTACCAATAAAACCAATTACAACCGCAAACGCAATCGAAATGTAATAGCCCTCAGCTGTACTAATATGCAAGCCAATGTGCTTTAGGCCTTTTTGCACAGTAACCAGCGTCATAACAAAGGCAGCAAAGGCCATGTAAAATGGCACATACTTTTTTGCATTAGCCAGCGGATTATCGGTATCAAAAATCAACCGCTGTGCACTCATAAAAAACATGTAGGCCAGCACGCCAGCCAGCATTGGCGTAACAACCCAGCTACCGACAATGCCACCCACTTTATCCCAGTGCACGGCGTCCATACCTACGCCCACCGCAGCAAACCCTATAATGGCACCTACTATAGAGTGGGTGGTAGACACCGGCCAGCCAAAATAAGACGCAACAATTAACCAGGTTGCGGCCGCTAATAACGCAGCAATCATGCCGTACACCATCAGTTCAGGTGCATCAACAAAGAAACTGGCATCAGTAATACCACCGCGGATAGTCGAGGTAACCGAGCCGCCGGCTAAATAAGCACCGGCAAATTCAAAAATAGCGGCAATAAAAATGGCTTGTTTAATGGTCAGGGCTTTAGAGCCAACTGAGGTACCCATAGCATTGGCGACATCGTTTGCACCAACGCCATAAGCCATCATAAAACCGAATACGGCGGCAATAATAACCAGAATTAAACCGTATGACTGCAAAATATCCATCAGGAAAACCTTTTAAAATTAACGGGCAAGCATAATTTCGAGACGAGAACCAACCTTAAGTGCGACATCGGCCAGGTCACCTACCCATTCCAGTGTGCGGTACAAAAACATCACGTCGATAGGGTTCAGTTCCTGCTCAGCTAAACGCAACGCTTTGCGCAGTTTGATCTGCATATCGTCGGTGTCGCCTTCAATGGTATCGAGTTGCTCGACCATCTTAATGACCAGATCTACTTCACGACCACGAAAGCCGGTTTCCAATAATTCATCCAGCTCGTTAATAACTTCACTTGCCAAAGCCGTGGCATCAATACAACGCTGTAAATAGGCTTTAAAGCCCACCTGCAAACTTGCAGGGATCAATAACTCACGGCCTAACACCCTTCCAGTTATATCTTTGGTTTTATTGGCAATTTTATCCTGCTGCGACACCAATTCCAGGATATCGGTGCGATCAACGGGTAAAAACAGGCCGCGTGGCAGGTTAATACGAATTTCGCGCTTAAGTTTGTCGGCTTCCTTTTCCAACGCCACGATATGTTTACGTACATCCGCTGCCGTTGCCCAGTCTTGCTGATACACAGCATCAAAAAAGGGGAGTAACAGTTCACTTGCCTGATGCACCTTGCGGATATGCTCTTCTATCGGCTTAATAGGTGATTTGGCAAACACGGACAAAAAAGTACTAGCTGGCATAGCCTGGCCTCGTAAGTTGGTTTGACGATAGTCGGCGCGCATTGTAACGGCATTCAAAGCGCAAGAAAAACGAAAAATGAACGCACAATGAAAACGCCCTGCACAGAGGTCTAAGCAGGGCGTAAAAGATATACAGCAAAGGCAATGTAAAATTAGCTACGCGCTTCCTGCTCCAGTTTTTCTGCACTGCTGTGGCGCACCACCTTGCCTTTGACAAAAAAGATAATGTATTCAGCCAGATTTTTGCAGCGGTCACCAATGCGTTCCAGCGAACGGGCTGACCACAGTACATTCATAATTTTCGGTATTGAACGCGGATCTTCAATCATATAGGTCATCAGTTGGCGGGTAATGGCCTCGTATTCGCGGTCTACTTTTTTATCTTCCTGGTGCACTGCCACTGCGGTTTCGACATCCATGCGGGCAAAAGCATCCAACACATCATGCAGCATCTGTCCCACGTGGCGGCCCAGATTATCCAGATTAACCAACAGGTCTTGCTGTTCGCTGTTAAACGATTCCAGTGCCACCCTGGCAATACGCCGGGTTTCGTCACCTATGCGCTCTAAATCAGCAATGGTTTTCATAATGGCCATAATCAGACGTAAATCACTGGCTGCTGGCTGGCGCCTGATAATAATGCCGGTGCATTCTTTATCAATTTGTAGTTCCCAGTCGTTGACTTTTAAATCTGTGTCGATAACCAACTGTGCCAGTTCAGCGTCGGCACTGGCAATAGCACCAAGCGCATTATTCAACTGCTGCTCAATCAGCCCCCCCATTGCCATCACATGGTTACGCACTTCTTCAATTTCGTCATTGAAGGAGCTGGAAATATGTTTAGTTAAATTAAGTTTATCCACGAGGCTCTCCGAAGGCAGTTACTCACTGCATACAGCTGCAGTAATGCTAATATCAGCAGTATAGGCAAAAACAGTAGCGCTGTACTACTGACAGTTAACATTCGCCTGCCAAATTTTTTCTGTCTGACTCTTGTACGGTGATGTAGCAAAACGAAAAACTGGCTGATACCCGCATTAAATTTACAAATAATGTAGCTTACTGATTTAAAAATGTTACAGTCAGGACTACACTCTGCTGTTAATACCATCAACTCACATTACCCATCGCGCTGAAGGCTGGTTTTAAGTGTTGCACTAAGGAAGATAATAAATGAAGCAGTTAGTACTTACGTTAATTGGCCGGGACAAAGCTGGCTTAGTTGAGCAGTTAGCTACTGTTATAAGTAGCCACAACGGCAATTGGATGGCGAGTAATTTAAGCCATTTGGCCGGCTATTTTGCCGGTATTTTACAGGTAGAAGTGGCCGAGCAGGATTTGCCCGGTTTAACCGCTGCACTGGAATCTATTACCGAGCTGGATATTCGTGTACAGCATGGCCTGCCTGCTGAGCTGAATCCGCAGCAGCAGCTTAAGTTTGTCATTACCGGTAACGACAGGCCAGGTATAGTGCGTGAGTTATCGTCGGTTATTAAGCATAAAGGCACCAATATTATTCACTTTGAAAGCAGCAAACAAAGCGCGCCAAACTGGGGCGTACCGCTGTTTAATGCGATAGCAACAGTAGAATTGCCGGCAGGCTTGAGCCGTGATGAAGTCGTAAAAGCATTGGAGGCCATAGCAACCGATATAGTGGTCGACGTTGAAACCAGTATCTAAGCGTAAAGTGCTGCCACCTGCTGGCAGCATTCATCTTGCTGTCATAAAAATGCCATAGAGTTATAGCCAGTAGTAGTCAGGGAGCTGGATTATGGATTTGCGCGATGTCACCACAGTTAATGAATACCCAAGTTACCCCCGCGAGCTAAGCTGGCTGGCTTTTAACGGCCGGGTGTTACAAGAGGCAGCCGACGAGCGTAATCCGCCGATAGAGCGCCTGCGTTTTCTGGGTATTTACTCAAACAATATGGATGAGTTTTTCCGTGTGCGGGTGGCTGACGTAAAGCGCCGTATCCTGCTGAAAAAATACCAATCCAGCGAGCAGGAAGACGCCGAAGATTTACTGCAGGAAATTCAGCAACAAGTACTCCAGCTGGGGCAGCGCTTCAATGCCATTTACCTGGATATTCAGTTAGAGCTGCGTAAACATAATATCGAACTCATTGATAACTTTAAGCTGAGCGAGCTGCAATCCGGTTGGGTTAAAGGGTATTTTCGCGATGAAGTGATTAAACATATCTCACCGATGATTTTATCCGGTGAGGAAGTCAGCTTGCCCAAAGCACTGGAAGACAACACTACCTACCTAATGGTAGAAATGACCGGCAGCGGCAAACCACAATATGCCATAGTGCAAGTGCCCACCAACGAGCTGTCGCGCTTTATTGAACTGCCGCTGCACTTAAACACCCGTAAGAAAAACGGCCACTACCGCCGCCAGATCCTGCTTTTAGACGACGTCATAGTGCACTGTATTGCCGACTTATTTGCCGGCTTTTTTGAGTTTGACCATATTCAGGCCTATTCGTTAAAGCTTACCCGTGATGCCGAGTACAATATCAGCGACACCCTGGACCAAAGCCTGATAGATAAGATGTCTAAAGGCATTCGCCAGCGCCTAAAATCGGAGCCGGTGCGCTTGGTGTACGACGCGGCTATGCCAGAGCAAATGCTAAAAGTGCTGAGCAAGCAACTGGGTACCAGCTCAGTTGACTCGTTAATTCCGGGTAGCCGTTATCGCAACTTTAAAGACTTTATCGGCTTTCCTAATATAGGCCACCAAAGCCTTGAGTTTCCGGCCATGCCGCCGCTGAAAAGCCCGGAATTTGAGCAATACGCCACCAGCTTTGACGCCATTCGCGCAGGCGATATCTTATTGTATTACCCCTACCATAACTTTGGTTATTTTACCGAGTGGGTGCGCCAGGCCTCATTCGACCCGAAAGTTAGCCATATTAAAATGACGATGTACCGGGTGGCTAAGCACTCGCGGGTGATTCATTCACTGCTTGATGCCGTGCGCAACGGCAAAAAAGTTACCGTGGTAGTAGAGCTAAAAGCGCGCTTTGACGAAGAAAACAATATCAACTGGGCGCGTAAAATGACCGAAGCCGGTATTCAGGTGGTATTTGGTTTAACCACGCTGAAAATTCACTCTAAGCTCTGCCTTATCAGCCGGATGGAAAAAGGCAAATTGATGCATTACGGCCATATCGGCACCGGTAACTTTAACGAGAAAACCGCACGTATCTACACCGATATGAGCTTGTTTACCTGCCACCCGGAAATTACCGCTGAAATTGATCAGGTATTTGAGTTTATCGAATACAGCTACAGGCCCTATCAGTTTAACCACTTAATTGTCTCACCCACCTGGAGCCGGCCGCGGCTGTTGGCACTGATTCAACGCGAGATAGATTTCGCCGTTAGCGGGCGCAAGGCTGAAATCTTCCTTAAAGTGAACAACCTGGTAGACCAGCAAATTGTTGATATGCTGTACCGCGCCAGCCAGGCCGGGGTAAAGATTCGCATTATCGTGCGTGGTATGTGCTCACTGATGCCAGGCCTGAGTGGCAAAAGCCAGAATATTAAAATTATCTCGGTATTAGACCGCTTTTTGGAGCACGCCCGGGTATATGTATTTCACAATGGTGGTGAAACCGATGTCTATCTGTCATCGGCCGACTGGATGACACGCAATATTGACCAACGGGTTGAGGTTGGCGTACCTATATACGCCGTACGGCTAAAACAGCAAATACTAGACACTTTAGATATTCAGTGGCGCGACAACGTAAAGGCCCGTATTATTGACGCCAAACAAAGCAATGCTTATGTTAAACGCGGCAATAAGCGCAGCATTCGCTCGCAGCAGCAAATATATGACTACTTTGCCAAAATTACACCAGGCGCCCAGCGGATTGACAGCACAGAAGAATGAATGATGCAGCAGAACAACTAACTACGCCAGCACAGGCCTATATGGCCGCTGTTGACCTTGGCTCAAACTCGTTTCATATGGTAATAGCCAGGGTGGTAGATGGTGATATTCAGCTGCTGCATCGTGAAAAACAAAAAGTACAATTAGCCGAAGGCTTAAATGAGCAACTGGTATTAAGCGAAGAAGCCATTGAACGCGGTCTTAGCGTGCTGGCGCAGTTTGCTGATACGTTAAAGCCATTTGCACCGCAATCGGTGCGGGTTATCGCTACCTATACCCTGCGCCGCGCGCGCAATGCCGCCACTTTTTTACGCCGGGCTAAAACCGTGTTCCCGTTCCCGATAGAGGTGATCTCAGGCCAGGAAGAAGCGCGTTTTATTTATCAGGGTGTGGCGCACTTTGAACACTTTTCTGGCCGCCGGTTGGTAATGGATATTGGTGGCGGTAGCACCGAGTTTGCCATTGGTGAAGGCCTGCATCCGCTGAGGTTAAGCAGCCGCAATATGGGTTGTGTCAGCTATGCTCTGCAGCATTTCCCGCAGGGTCGCATCAGTGAAAAACGCTTTAGCCGTGCTATTTTACAAGCCGAACAAGAACTGGAGCCAATTGTCAGCAGCTTTAAAGCCGCAAGCTGGCAGCAAGCGGTTGGCACATCCGGTACCGTTAAAACTATTCGCGATATTATTGTTGGCTTAGGCCTTAGCACTAACGCACTGGAACTGCCACATCTGTTGGCATTAAAAGAACATCTGGTCACGCAGGAAAACAGCTATCAGCTGGAGTTACCCGGTTTAACAGACGACCGTAAATTGCTGATTTGCTCAGGGCTGGCGATTTTAATTGCCGCCTTTAATTTACTGCAGATAGAGCAGATGATTTATATCGACGCCGCCTTGCGTGAAGGTGTGCTGTACGAAATGAGCGACCGACTGCAGCATCTTGATATTCGCGAGCACAGCGTCGCCAGCCTGCAACGGCGCTACGATGTAGATATGGCTCAGGCCGAGCGCGTTAGCCATACGGCACTCACTTTATTTAGCCAGGTACGCAATGCGTGGCAGCTGACCGATGAAGACGCTATGTTATTGGGCTGGGCCGCGACATTATATGAGGTAGGCTTGCATATAAACTCGTCTGGCGTGCAAAAGCACTCAGCCTACATTTTGCACAATGCCAACCTGCCCGGTTTTAACCAGGAACAACAACAGCTTATTGCTATGCTAGTTAGGTTTCACCGCCGTAAAATCCGCGCTGACGAGATCCCAGCGTTTAGTTTGTATCAGCTGCCTCAGGTTATTTATTTGCTGGTGTTACTGCGCTTAGCGGTGCTGTTAAACCAAAAACGGCGGGATGATTTGCTACCTGAGTTAACAGCAAGTGGCAGCCATCAATATCTGCAACTGCAGCTACCGGCAGAGTGGTTAGTGCAGCAAAGCCTGCTGGCTGCCGATTTACTACTAGAGCAAAAAGCGCTGAAAAAGATCGCCTTTGTTTTCGACTGCCCCGGCTTGATTGATGCAGTGCCGGCCTAATTGCCCATCGCCTGGCAATCACTGGCTGATATCGGTATACTGCGCGCCCCCTTTTTAGCTGACGATATTTCAACCAATGCTAACTACATCAATTAAACAAAACTGGCTGTCTAACGTTCGTGGAGATGTGTTGTCAGCCATCGTTGTGGCACTTGCCCTGATTCCTGAAGCCATAGCATTTTCGATTATCGCCGGGGTTGACCCCAAAGTTGGCTTGTACGCCTCTTTTGCTATCTGTGTCATTATCGCTTTTACCGGTGCCCGCCCGGGGATGATCTCGGCTGCCACCGGTGCTATGGCGCTGTTGATGATTACGCTGGTAAAACAGCATGGCCTGGAATATTTGTTAGCTGCAACCTTACTCACCGGTGTAATTCAAATTATCTTTGGCCTGTTTAAACTGGGCGATTTAATGCGCTTTGTCTCGCGCTCTGTGGTTACCGGCTTTGTAAATGCCTTAGCTATTTTGATTTTTATGGCGCAGTTGCCCGAGCTTAGCGGCACTTACGGCAGCGTTACCGTGTACGGCATGACAGCGCTTGGACTGGCGATTATTTATTTGTTTCCGTATGTGACGAAAAAAATCCCCTCGCCGCTGGTCTGTATTGTGGTGTTAACCGCTATCGCCGTGTATTTCAAGCTGGATATCCGCACCGTAGCCGATATGGGCGAGCTGCCGGACAGCCTGCCGATTTTCCTCTGGCCAGACGTGCCACTGAACCTTGAAACCCTGCAAATTATCTTCCCGTATGCGTTAGCACTGGCCGTGGTGGGTATTTTAGAGTCATTAATGACTGCCACTATCGTCGATGATTTAACCGATACCTCAAGCAATAAAAACCGTGAATGCGTTGGCCAGGGTGTGGCCAATATTGGCTCAGGTTTAATTGGCGGTATGGCCGGTTGCGCCATGATTGGTCAGTCGATTATTAACGTGAAATCTGGCGGCCGTACGCGGCTGTCTGCCTTGTTAGCCGGTTCGTTGTTACTGGTAATGGTGGTGTTTCTCGACAGCTGGGTAGGCATGATCCCAATGGCCGCATTAGTCGCGGTGATGATCATGGTATCTATTGGTACCTTTAGCTGGTCATCGGTAAAAGATCTTGGCAAAAATCCGAAAAGCTCCTCAGTGGTAATGATTGCGACTGTTATCGTGGTGGTATTTACCCATAACCTGGCTTACGGCGTATTGGTTGGCGTGCTGCTTAGCGCACTGTTTTTTGCCAATAAAGTTGGCCAGATTTTGTATATCGGCTCCAGCTTATCCAAAGATGGCCACGAGCGTACTTACAACGTGGTCGGCCAGGTGTTTTTCAGCTCCAGTGAGCAGTTTATCGGCGCCTTCGATTTTAAAGACGCAGTAGAAAAAGTCATTATTGATGTCAGCAAAGCGCATTTTTGGGATATTACGGCCATTAGCTCACTAGATAAGGTGGTAATTAAATTCCGCCGCGAAGGCACAGAGGTTGAGCTTATTGGCTTAAACGAAGCCAGCGCCACCTTAGTAGATAAGTTTGCCGTACATAACCAGCCAGACGCCGTTGAAAAACTGATGGGCCACTAGGAGAACCAGCATGAGCAAAAAAGTACTGGCGTGTATTGACGCCTCACCCTATGCCCAAGCGGTATGCGACTATGCGGCCTGGGCAGCAAAAAAACTTGATGTGGCCATGTCGGTTATTCATGTACTGGATAAATCTGCCAAACCGGCCACTACCGATTTAAGCGGCAGCATTGGCCTGGGCAGCCAGGAAGCGCTGTTAGCCCAGCTGGCTGAGCTGGACGAACAACATAGCAAGCTGGAGCTACAACGCGGCCGCATTATGCTGGATGCCGCCAAAGCCCGTGCCGAAGCTGCCGGCGTAAAAGCGGTAGACGAGCGCCTGCGCCATGGCCAGTTGGTAGAAACCTTAGCCGAGCTGGCAGAGGAAACCCGCTTGCTGGTACTGGGTAAGCGCGGCCTGAGCAGCGCCGATGCACACGGCCATATTGGCCTGCATGTCGAGCGGGTTATACGCACATTGCACAAGCCAATATTGCTTACCCAACAAAGCTACACTGAGCCCAAAAGCATCATGCTGGCCTTTGATGGCAGCGCCACAGCACTCAAAGGTCTGGAAATGCTTTCTGCCAGCCCGCTGGGTAAAGGCTTGCCAGTGCATCTGGTGATGGCCGGTGCAACCACCGCCGCCACGGAAGCACAAATGGCCAGTGCCGCCACCATTTTACGTAGTGCCGGTTTTGACACCACTGTGGCGATTGTTGGCGGCGAGCCGGAAACAGTGTTGCACCAATATCAGCAAGATCACAATATTGATTTGTTGGTCATGGGCGCTTACGGCCACTCGCGCATCCGCCAGTTTATTGTTGGCAGCACCACCACAGCGATGATTAGTAAAGCCAAGTGCAGCCTGTTGATCTTACGTTAAGCAAACCCGGCCCGGCGCCCTGCCGGGCCAATTCAACTGGCGAAAAGCTGGAACTGGGTACTGGCATCAGTGCACAGTTTTGGCTAAGCCGTCAGCAAAAATATGATCTGCATAAAGCTGCCACGCTTAATGTGGTAGCAGAGCCGCTGTACCAATATGGCTAAACAGTGTGGGTTAGCGCAGGCACGTTAGTGGGTAAATTGAAGCTGGCGCTTAGCAATATATCGGTCTAAAATAAGACCACAATTAAGCGCTTAATATGAGGTCTTTATGCGACAGGTGTTGGCGCAGTGCTCGGCCAGTATTTCAGAATTAAAAAAGAACCCAACAGCATTACTTAACGAAGCCAATGGTGCTGCAGTGGCTATTCTTAACCACAACAAGCCAACGGCTTATCTGGTGCCAGCTGAAACTTATGAATGGTTAATGGAAAGACTGGACGATTATGAGCTGGCGCAAGTGGTTGAAAGCCGGCGCGCTGGGTTAGCTGACGCAGTGGAAGTCAGCCTGGATGAGCTATAAGCTAAAGTTTTTACCGCTGGCACTAAAAGAGTGGCAAAAACTGGCACTGCCGATTAAAGCGCAGTTCAAAAAAAAGCTTGCTGAGCGCTTAGAAAACCCCCATGTCCCCTCAGCCCGGCTGCATGGTTATGACAATGTCTACAAGATCAAACTACGTACAGCCGGTTACCGGCTGGCTTATGAAGTGATAGATCATGAAGTAGTGGTGTATGTTTTAGCCGTTGGCAAGCGCGACAAAGATACGGTCTATAAGAAACTGGCCAGCCGCAAAGTTTAACGCTGTAACTGCAGACTAAAGTCATTATTTAGCTTTTAAAAGCAATTGAATAGGGTTGCTTCCCAGGAACTTAACATGGGTATTTTTGAACGGTATTTATCAGTTTGGGTGGCACTGTGTATTGCTGCCGGTGTGCTGCTGGGCAATATTTTCCCTACGCTATTTCAGGCTATTGCTGCGCTGGAATACGGCCAGATTAACCTGGCGGTAGCGCTGCTGATTTGGCTGATGATCTACCCGATGATGGTGCAAATTGATTTTGCGGCCATTAAAGATGTCGGTAAAAAGCCCAAAGGCCTGGTGCTGACGCTGGTAATGAACTGGCTGGTAAAACCCTTTACCATGGCTGCGCTCGGCTGGTTGTTTTTTAAAGTGTTTTTTGCAGGCATAGTAGATCCGAAAAGCGCGAATGAATATATCGCAGGTATGATTTTACTCGGCGTAGCGCCCTGCACCGCTATGGTATTTGTCTGGAGCCAGCTGACCAAAGGCGATGCCAATTACACGCTAGTGCAGGTGTCGGTAAACGACATTATTATGATTTTTGCCTTTGCGCCGCTGGCTGCCCTGCTACTGGGTGTCAGTGATATTGCCATTCCGTGGCAAACGCTGTTGCTGTCTGTCGTGCTTTACGTGTTACTGCCGCTGATTGCCGGTGTGCTTACACGGAAAAAACTGAACAACGGCGGCAGCGCACAGCGCATAACCACTTTTTTAGCCCATGCCAAACCCTGGTCAATGATTGGCCTGTTGACCACAGTCGTGCTGCTATTTGGCTTTCAGGCACAAACCATAGTAGCCAAGCCGCTGATTATTCTGCTGATTGCCATACCACTGCTCATTCAAACCTACGGCATTTTTGCCATTACCTATGCTGTAGCGAAAAAAATGCGCTTGCCGCATAACATCGCAGCCCCGGCGTGCATGATCAGCACCTCAAACTTTTTTGAACTGGCAGTGGCTGTCGCCATCGCTCTATTTGGTTTAAACAGCGGCGCGGCGCTCGCCACCGTGGTAGGTGTGCTGGTAGAAGTGCCGGTAATGCTATCGCTGGTATACTTTGCCAACCGCACCCGGCATTGGTTTAATTAGAACAGTGATAGATTACCGGATACTTACGGCGTTATGTTAAAGCCGGACTTTAATCTGTTCTGTCTAAGCCGCTAGCTAATGTCGGTGATGCATTAAGTAAACGTTTCTTTATAGATTCGGCATAATAATCTGGCTCCCATTTACCAACAAAATCATCAGGCCACGTTGAACGATCAAACCATTGATGATCACCCGCCTCTAATCGAAATTCTGGCCATGCCCGGTAAAGGTGATGCATAAATTCATGTTGAAACCACTGAGGCTGATAGCTACGTCTCTCTACTTGTAAATATATACCAGAGCCCATATGTTCTGGCTTTCGGGTAAACCAAGCATCATCAGATAACAAAAGTGGTTTATCATCGATTAATCCCATTCCTCCAGTAATAAAATGTAGGTTAAAGCCAGAACCATCACCGGGCACTGCTGATGGGGCAATTACCCACCACATGTCGGTTTTATTCTTTATCTCTTCAGGTACATCCATCACCATCTGCTCGGAGTCTGGATAGGCGACAACGACATTTCCCTCACGCACAGAGCTCACACTGGTGCATTGATTTAATTCATGTACCACAAGTTTTAGTTCACTACCGCGAGTAATGGCTTTTATCCAACGCCGAAAAAGATCTGTAGATTCATACAAAAGGTGGTAATTATTATTCATGATGGCCGGATCAATGGTTACATCAACTGTTTCTGGAGATAAATCTGGCCAAGTTAGACGTTCGATGGTTGCACATGAAGCAATGATAGCTGTTAGCTGAAGTGTATTTTGGGTAGTGACCTCGCCAACTTTTGTGATCTCATCGAGCATTCTAAGACCATAATAAGCCACGGGATGCCCAGCATTTAATCCTTTTACTGATACACCATTTTTCCAAACATCATCAGAAAATGGTTGCGCTGCAAAAATGGCATCAATACGTTCTCTTGCTGCAGAATAATCACCGGCAATTACCTCATCATGCGCTTTGATAAGCGTCTCTACAGAGTTAATGTAACTAGATGGCAAAGCTTGCTGAATAGCTGCATTACTGACAAAAGCGTCAATTCCGGGTGCTACAACCTGAACTTCTCTAATCGATGTGGAAACATTTCCAGCACTATCTTGCGCCTTGAATTGCAGTTCATAAGTTCCTGCTATATTAACATCTACTGCTCCGGTTATTGAAACTGCCACACTACCATCAACCTGATCTATAGCTCTTGCTCCAAGATCAGAATATTCTATGCCTTGCTCATGAAAAATACTGGATTGACCAAGAAGCGTAATCACTGGAGGCAAGGTATCATTTAATGCTGGAGGTTGAGGTGGAATACTTACATCATTTTTAGATTCACCACCACAGGCACTTAGTAAAACCGATAACAGACTCATTGCAACTATTCGCATATTAAAATCTTCCTTGTTATTTCATACAGTAATTTATTGCCACCGCCTGCAATAAGAACACAAACCAAACATGAACCACATAATAAAAATAAAATATAACAATAAATTACATAAAGAAACGTTTTAAAAACGTATTCTATCAATTAACACTTATTTTAATGTTACTTCTGAGTCATTGCAGCGTGATGACATTATTTTGTATTCTGATTCGTAAAGAATTGCTGGATGCCAGCCACGGCAAACGCTCGGTTATGGCCGGACTGAATTATGCCCTAGGCACGCCGGATCAAGGTGGCGACGCTTTTGGATGTATTGTCACGCTGTCGATTATTATAACGCTGTGCTAAATCGCGATGAGCCTAGCCATAGACACCAACGCCGGCGAGCGCGAGAACAACTCACTGACCTAACTGCTAAGCCAGCCGCTGAGCTATAGCCTTAGTGCGAATTAGGTTGCCAGCCCAGTGTATGAATAATGCGGTTTTTCATCGAGTGCCAGTGGTTTTTTGGCAAGGTTGGTGCTTGCAAGAGAATGTCAGCAAAGTTAATACTCCCGCCTGCCCGTGGTGGCAGATGGGCAAAATACAGCTGACTGGGCGCCAGGCTACTAACCCGCTGCAACGACTGCTTATATTGATTCGGATGACACACCGGATATGGCGGTACCAGCCGCTTTTTTACCGACACGATTAAATCAGCGATATACAGCTGCTTAGTTGGCATATGCAGCAAAGACAAGTCATGGTCAGTGTGACCCGGCGTGTAAAGCACCTGCCAGTCGGGGAAATCAGGCAGCGGCTGCTCGTCCAACAGCAACAAGTCCGGCTTTAAAATCGGGTTGTACCAGATATGCCGTTTAGGTTTACCTAAACGGTTAGCCACCCACCAGGTTAAGCTAACATCTATTAAATGCGCGGTGCGGCCAAGCAGGCCGCCATACCAGCGCCGTGCTTTGGGGTGGCAGCCAATACGGGCGCCGGTTAAACGCCGCAGTTTATGCGCACCGCCGGCGTGGTCAGGGTGCATATGGGTTACTACTATCAGTTTTAGCGTACTTAACGGCAAAGCTAATTGTTGCTGAATATAATCACACACTGTTGCAATATCCGCCCGGCTACAGCCATCCAGCAGCAATAAGCCGGCCGCATCCTGCACCAGATAAATGTTCTGTATATAACCCTTGAGAATATGTAACTGCATTAGGGTATGTTTAGCCTCAGCGTTAGCAACTGGTCCGACATTACCTAAGCTGACGGCAATTTGCCAGCAGCAATTGCCATTTTCATCAGTGGCGCTTATGGTAGTAGTTCACTATACCGTTTTGGAGACTTTATGCGCCGGTCACTACTAAGTTTGGCATTACTACCTCTGTTATACGCCCCTGATATTGCAGCCGAACTGCGGCCAGAGCTAAGCAAGCAGATTGAGCAGGTAATGCCCAAAGTGATTAGCTGGCGGCGCGACATACACCAGCATCCGGAACTGTCAAACCGCGAGGTACGCACTGCCGCTAAAGTGGCCGCGCATTTAGAAAAACTCGGTTTGGAAGTACGCACCGGCATTGCCCACACCGGCGTGGTGGGTATTTTAAAGGGCGCCAAAGATGGCCCGGTGGTAGCACTGCGTGCCGATATGGATGCACTGCCGGTCACCGAGCAAACCGGTTTGCCGTTTGCGTCCAAAGTAGTTAGCGAATTTAACGGCCAGCAAACCGGCGTCATGCATGCCTGCGGCCACGATGCGCATGTGGCGATGCTAATGGGGGCGGCTGAAGTGTTAGCCAAACAAAAGGCTGACATTGCCGGCACGATAATGTTTGTGTTTCAGCCAGCCGAGGAAGGCCCGCCAGCCGGTGAGGATGGCGGTGCCAAGATGATGCTGGCCGAAGGTTTATTTGCCAACCCCAGCCCGTCGGCGATTTTTGGTCTGCATGTTTGGCCCGGCGAACCCGGCCAGCTGCAGGTAAAAACCGAAGGTATAATGGCCGCGGCTGACAGCTTTCAGATTACCGTTAAAGGCAAACAAGTACATGGCTCCAGCCCCTGGCGCGGTATCGACCCGATTAACGTGACCGGCCAGCTGATCAATGCCATTAACCTGATCCCGGCGCGGCAGATTGATGTCACCAAAGCGCCAGCCGTGGTGTCCTTTGGTCAGGTGCACGGCGGTATCCGCTGGAACATTATTCCCGACGACGTAAAGCTGGAAGGCACCATTCGTACCTTTGACAGCGAGATGCGTGAAGACTTAATCGCACGTATGGCGCATACCAGCGAGCATATTGCCAAAGCCAGCGGCGCTGAAGCACATTTTCATGTACACAACTTTGCCGCCGTTACCTGGAACGACCCGGCATTAACCGACTGGGCCATGCCAAGCCTGCAGTGGGCGGCTGGTAGCAAAGGCGTGGCGCCAATAAAGCCGATCACCGGCGCCGAAGATTTCTCATTTTATCAGCAGCAAATTCCGGGCGTGTTTTTCTTTTTAGGCATCTCGCCCGAGGGCAAACCGCTAAGCGAAGTACCGCCAAACCACTCACCAATGTTTGATGTTAACGAAGATGCCTTAGTTAACGGTGTGCGGGCATTAACTGGCCTGGCATTGGATTATCTGGCACAGCCACCAGCACTTAAGCAAAAAGGCTAAACAGATGAATACACCCTGCCGCTGCCACTGGGTCGATTTAAGCAAGCGAGATTATGTTGCCTACCACGATACCGAATGGGGCGTGCCGGTGTATGACGATAACAAGCTGTTTGAATTTATAACCTTAGAAGCCGCTCAGGCTGGGCTGAGTTGGTACACCGTGCTGAAAAAACGCGACAGCTATCGCGCGGCCTTTGCTAACTTTGATCCGGTGAAAGTGGCGGCTTTTAATGAGGCCAAAGCGGCAGAGTTACTACAAAACCCCGGCATTATCCGTAACCGCTTAAAAGTGGCGGCAGCGATTAACAACGCCGCCCGGTTTTTAGAGATACAAGCCGAGTTTGGCAGCTTCAGCGCTTATCAATGGCAGTTTGTCGGCGGCAAACCGCAGCAAAACAGCATTGCCGGGCCTGAAGATTACCGCGCCACCAGCCCCGAGTCTGACGCCTTTAGTAAAGACTTAAAAAAACGTGGCTTTAAGTTTGTTGGCTCAACCATTATTTACGCCCATATGCAGGCCTGCGGTATGGTGAATGACCATCACAATGATTGCTTTCGTAAACACAGTAACTAAAGCGGTGCCATCACGGCCCGGGTAACGGCTAAAAATTACCACTAAGTGCGATCAGCAGGCTGGGATCACTGCGCTCCAGGCTGTAATAGCGATACGCCACAGCATGGCTGCGATCCGGCATAAAAACATCGCGCTGATACTTATAGTCGGCGCCAAACAGGTTTTTTAATGTTACCTCCAGTGTCAAACCATGGCGCAAACTGAACTCGGCGTAGATATCGCTAGTCGCTTTGTTTTTCTGGCGGTAAACCTCGTCGGGGTAAAACGCCGTCTCTACATTGGCAAAATCGATCGTCAAGCCCCAGCTATACCAGTCTGCGTGTTTTCTCAGTTCAATGTCGCCACTGTGCGGTGTTAGCCAGGAAATAGCCCGGTTGCCGGTTAATGGGTCGGCATAACGGGCTTCGCGAAAGCTGTAATTCAGGGTTATTTCACTGCCCTGCACCAACCAATGGCTGGCCAGGTTAAGCTTTATATCGACTCCGCTGTAACTTGCCTGGCTAGCATTGGCTAGCCCCCAGCTGTCGGCATCAAATTGTACAAACTCATGAATATCATTGATTTTATGCCAGAACAGCGCTGTATTTAGTGCCCAATAATCGCTAACACCATAATTTAACTCGTAGCTCAGCTCCAGTCTTTGCTGCGGTTTTAACCGCGCATTACCGGCTTGCTCGCGGCCAAAGTCGTTATCCAGCCCCGGAATAAAATCGGCAAAGTCCAGCTGTTCAACCTTACGCTGTAGCGTGAAGGTTGATTGCAAGCCACTTTCGCGCTGGTGACTTAATTTAATTAACGGCTTTAGATAGCGATTTTGGGTTTGGTAGTAGTACTGAGTCTCAGTTTGCAGCGTGGCGTATTCACCGGTTAATTTTGCATACCATTGCCACTGTGCATTTAGCTGTATTTTGCTGGCTATGTAAGGCTCGGCCCGGTTTTCCTGTACTGTGGTTGTTAGCCCCCCGTGCATCAGCGTATTGGCATTCAACCGGTTTTGGCTAAGCTCGAGCCCCAGCTCAGGCTGCCACCACAGCGTGGCTTGCTGGCTACTGAACTTGATCACTTGTTCAGTGAGTGTTTTGCGCTGGCTAAACAGCCCAATGTTGTTGTTATCTTGTTCTGCGGTATCTGTCTGCGAGTCATAGTCTGAGCGCTGCCGGCGGTATAGCCCGCTAATTTGCCATAACCAGCCATCGTAGTCGTCATTTGCCTGTTGTTGCCAGTCCAGGCCCAACTCAAACTGCTGCTGATTATTCTGGCTATTGATAGCTTCTGTCGCTGCAACGGCAGCATCTTGCAGCCATCTGCGCCGGTAGCGCTCCTGATAGCCTTGTTGCTGCCATTGGCTATTAAGCTGCAAGTAACTATTGCCCAGTGTCTTGCCAGAGGTTATGGCAAGATTGCTGTCTTTTGTCGCATCGCTGTAATCCTCACTACCGTTAAGGTCTGGGCTACTATCCGCACCGGTCTGGAAAAAGCTGCTGTGACTTTGCAGCAAATCTTTTTCGCGACTGACGTGCAGTTGATGATCCCAGCCGAGCCAGACAGCGCTGCTTTGTAGCGATAACGCTTGCGGTTGCTGCATAGCCAAAGCAGATCCTGCTGCTATGCGCCAGCTGATTTGGGGCTGCGCAGTATGCCGAAGCAGATTGATCACCTGAGTATGTTGGCTGGCCGCGGCAAACGGGTGCCCCGCCAGATACACCTCCATGGCGCCAAGTTGACTGACAGACAGCCCGGCCAGCATATCTGCCAGAGATTGCGATTTATTAAGCACGGGTAAGCCATTAATCAGCACATTGCCGCTGGCATTGCTAAGACCGCGCTGACTGTTTGAGTCAACAAACCGGAAGCCGGCAACCTGCTTAACAATATCCAGTGCCGACTGGCCAGACATGTGTGCCAGCTCAGTCTGGCTATAGTGGGTTATGGTTTCAGCACTGACCTGCTGCAACGCAGCCATCAGGCAAACAACCATAACCGGGATTACCCGTTCACAACGTAACATAAACTCTCTGCTGTTTCCCATTTGACAGCGCTATTTGCGCAAATAGCAGTTGGCTACTCAAGGCAAAAGTGTTGAATGGTAAAGCTTAGGGACGAATGGACTTGCTTCTGTACAACCATTAGCAGGCTAAGGGATAAACGGATCAGGGCTAGCATAGCCGCTATTTATGCGGCGTTTTGCAGGCGAGCCCTGACCGCCTGCTTATGCGCTTTACTGAGCGCAACCACCCGGCCACTTTTAAGCTCGACATAGCCACTGCCGGAAGATTTTAACTTTACGCGGGCGATATGCTGAATATTGACCAGATGGGCGCGGTGGGTGCGAATAAACATCTGCTGCGGTAGCTGAGTTTCGATATCTTTTAGCGTGCCACGTTTAAGCCAGCTACGCTCAGCTGTGCAAACTTCAACATAATTACTGGCCGAGTTAACCTGAATAATATCGTCGAAGCTTAGCCGTATAGCGCCCTCGGGTTGTTCGATAGTCAGCATGTGGCCAGCGGTGCTGACGGCCTCTTCCGGCTGTGCTTGTGGCAAAGCCAGATATCGCTGCCATATAAACACATTGATAAAGATAACCACAGGGTGCACAGGGGCAAAATACAACAGGCTGTAGGCAATACTGTCGTTAAGTACAGCCAAATCAAATAGTGCCTGACATAACATGGCATTGATAAATATCAGTGTACAAATTTGCAGATAACGGCGCTTGGTTAACTGCTGTTTAGCCTCAGCCCGGCTTAACAGCCGGAACAACAGTGGCGTAAACAACAACCACAGGCCCCACTCTTGCAATGCCCATAGCGGGTGATTATTCAGTTTATCGCTATCAGGCACCCACAGATCATGCAGTGTGTCTATCAAGCTTAAGAATAGGATCACCCCACTCCAACCCAGTAAGGATACCCACCACTCTTGCCGTAGTTGCTTGTCCATTGTGCCTCTACATCCTAAATAGCTATCTGATCCCCCCAAAAGCAAGCAAAGGGGCTAACTTTTAACCCGGCTATACTACTTAATTGCAGAGCTTTATTAAAACTGAATGTTTTTGATTTTAATGCAGACTTGTTGCTCTTACTACACACTCATCAATATAACGCCCAAAATGAAGTCACGCAAAATACCGACCGCCGCTCGGTGGCAATTGCCGGTATGCAAAACCTGTGCAGCCTTATCATAAAACAAGCCCAGTCAACACTGATTAACGACGCCAGGGCACCGCAGTGGTACACCTATATTGATGAGCAAATAAATAAACTATTACAGCAAGGTTCTATGAAACTGGCGGTAGTATAAATTCAGGACACAGTAACAGGCCGTATCAGCGCTCAACACCTGAAACCCGCCCAGGTGTTGAGCGCTGCAGACTACCGCCAGTTTTGTTTTATCTGCGACTACTTAGATGTGTGTTTTAGCTTAACTGCTACACGCTAACCCTTACGAAACAGCGATGGTAGCTTAAAATGCTGTTTTTAACTCAATCCCTATTATCCTAGGGTCATTCACTATGCCAGTCAGGTTATTAAAATCAATACCACCGACTAAGGCTGTTTTATCAGTGAGATTTCGGGCAAAAAATGACACATCATAGCGACCATTTTGCCATGTGTAGCCGACAGCGATACCGCCTTCAAGCAGAGGATCAGCGCGAAATTCACGGGATTCGTAGAGAAAGAAATTCATTGCACTACGCCAGGTCCAATCGCTGTGCATATAAATCTGCCCGGTCTTGTAAGGCCGTTCGTAGTGCACATTAAACTGCATGGTCCAACGCGGAGCATAAGGCAATGGGTTACCATCTATGTGAGCCAGCGGTACACCATTGACCAGGGTAATAGGATCAACAACGGTACAAGGAGCGCCACAGATACGCACCTTTAGCTCAGAATCATTAATTGCGGTGTGATTGTAACTTACACTACCTGAAAGGCTCCAATACCGACCTAATTTCGTGTCGAAATCCGCCTCTACACCACTGCCATCTGCCCGAGCCGCATTGAGCAATTCCGAGGTATTGCCTGAGCCACCAACAGCAGTCAACTGAGGGGAATCAAAGCGATAATTATATAACGTAACACCATACCGCAAGCGCTTGTCGGCGGATTCAGCTTTTAGCCCCGCCTCAAGAGATAATACAGTTTCTGACTTGGCATAGGATATGTTATTGCTAAACATTACCCGCCCCTGGAAACTTGGCGCTCGAAACCCTTCGGCAAGCCTTATAAAAGTGTTGTAATGCTGATTAAGTTGCCAGGACGACGTTATATCCCAACTTAAATGACTTACATCGCTGCTATTTTTTATTGGCGCTAAGTTTGCGCCACCGAACGGGGTTTGGCTGCGCTCTGCAGTAAAACGTTTTCGATCTATGGTTTCCCTTAATCCAGCACGTAATTGCCAATCGTCACTTAGTGAATAGCCAGCTGACGCAAACACGGCTATGGCCTGATTATCTTGCCGTATTACTGCATAACCGTTTTGCTCCCCGCCTGAAATTGAGCTGTAATTAAAGTTTTCAACCTTCTGCCCCTCGTCAAACCAAAGCAAACCCGCTTGCCAATCCAGCCCCCCCTGACTGTTTGATGCCAGTCGCAATTCCTGAGTAATTTGTCCATGTCTTGGCAGGCCTGCTGCCGTTTCAGAATCAAATGGAATAAACCCGGGCCCTGAGGGCTGCGCCGAATTGGTACCAAAACCGCCGTCTATGTCACCACGACTAAATACATCCGCCGTTTCAAACGCCGTAATAGCATAGAAATCAAAGTGCGGCATAACCCATTTTAGGTGAATGCTTGCACCAAGATGAGATAAATCCTGCTGATTTCGACCATCCTGAGCTGCACGGTCAGGTTGGAAGCCCTCTACAAAATCGTTGCTGCCGCGCTCAATAATGTTGGCGCGAAATAATCTGGCTGAACCATCGAGGTCACGGCCATGCAACTTAAATAATGCGTCAAAATCCTCCAGACCTTGATACCTGAGCTGTAAACGGAAAGCGGAATCACGAAAGCCATCAAACCCCGATTCGGGACCTGTATATTCGTTTTTTACCCAATCATTACGCTGCTGCTGTGTCACAGACACACGACCGGACCAATTTTGCCCCAGAGGCCCGCTTACAGCGGCTTCAAAATTCCGACTTTGGTAACTGCCAAGCCCCAACCGGGCATATCCGCCAAATGACCGTCCCGGCTTTACCGAAGTAAGATTAATAATGCCAGCTGGGGTATTGCGACCAAATAGTGTTCCTTGAGGCCCGCGGGCCATTTCCAACTGAGCAAGATCAAAGATGGGGAAGCCTTTGAGTATCGGACTTTCCATTAGGACATCATCATACAAAAGTGAGACCGGTTGAGAGGCGTATATATCGAAACTCGTATTACCTATACCGCGAATATAAAAACGTGGAAAAGTACGGCCAAATGACGATTCAGCCTGAAAGCTCGGCATCCGTGAAGCAAAAAGACGCATGTCATCGCCAACAACACTGAGTATTGACAGCTGTTTTGCAGATAAAACCGTTGTCGCAATAGGTACATGAAGAATATTCTCTAACCTGCGCTGTACCGTGACTTCAATTTGCATTAACTGCTCAAGCTCAAGATCAAACAATGAAACTTGATCATCAACCGCCGTAACGTGCAGTGAAACAAGCACAGCCAGCGACACGCAAGCTCTTCGCATTATTGCATGCTCCTTTACCTATCTGGCATAAGCAGGAATTTAACTTATACCATTTACTGTAGCAGGCAAATTGAAAAATACTCAAGCACTCATCTCAGCACTTTACAAATGTAATTAAAGACGCTAATACTTTCGCATATATAAACATCAGGCAACTGTGTTGAAAGTATTACACATTGTTATTTTCATAACTTTGCTGACAGCAACGTTTAGCTTCGCTGCACTGGCTGCCGAACAAAAATCCGTTAAAAACCAAAAAGATTATGCGCTTTTACAAGCTGCTTACCTGTTCAATATTGCTAAGTTTATTAGCTGGCCTGCACAACATCAGCAACAGCCATTAAAAATCTGTTTGCTGGGCGATGCGGCCGCTGAATTGCAAGTTCATTTCTCTGATGCCTTTAAACAGCGCACATTAGGCGAGCGCAAAGTTGAAACTTTTGCCGTTACCACAAAAACAGAATTAAGCACTTGCAATCTTATCTATCTTACCTCAGATTCCGTTGCCGAATTACCACCAACAAAGGACTATTCAAACATATTGGCAGTGAGTTCGCCTGAAGTTACGGCGGTAAAATCTGCCTTGTTTGACCTTCGTCTTGAGTCTGGACGTATTTTCATTTATTACAATAAAGCAGCACAAACAAGGTTTCAGCTCCCCATAAATACCGCGCTACTGCGAATCACAAAGCCAACGGGTGAGGAACCGTAATGAGAGGCACATTACGACAAAAGATCTTTGCAGGATTGATTGCTGTAGCTGGCCTGGCGATGCTTATTGGCCTGGTACCATTGTATTGGTTGATGCAAAACAGTTATCAACAACAACTTATCATCTCAAGTCATACACAAGCACGAATTCTGGCAGAAATGTCTACCGCATCTTTGCTGTTTGAGCAGCCTCAAAGCGCGAACGATATTCTGGCAACACTTTCGGCATCGCCAGATGTACAACGCGCGATACTATTTCGCTTATCTGAAGACAAACTAACTACTTTTGCTGAATATGGTAGTGTGTCTGATGAAAATTTGGCACAACCAACAGGCAACACCCAAAACACTTACATAACAGATAAATTTTTACATTTCAGCATCCCCGTGCAGTTACAGGAGCAAACACTGGGGTCACTTTTTATGAAGGTCAGTTTACATCGCATCAAAGATGAAGTGCGTAATGCCGCAACCATTGCAGGAGCGGCTATTCTGCTGGCGCTATTAATTACGTTTTGGTTAGCGCGGCAATTAAGTAACAGTCTGCTAAGCCCAATCTATCAGCTTAGAAAAGTGATTACTGTTGTGACAGCAAACCAGGACTATAGCCAACGTGTCAAAGATAAATTTGCTGCAGAATTAGGTGAGCTGGTAGACGCCTTTAATACCATGCTTGATGTTATTACTGCATACAACCGGCAAAGAAAAGAAAATGAAGAAAAGGTAGTAAAACTTAACCTGGAATTAGAACAGCGCGTTTATGAGCGCACCTTGCAGCTAACTGAAAGTATAAACAATTTAAAAACCACACAGATGAAGCTAATAGAGCAGGAAAAACTGGCTTCCTTAGGCAGTTTAGTAGCTGGTGTGGCCCATGAGATTAATACACCGGTTGGCGTTGCCGTTACGGCAAGCTCTCACCTGCACTATGTGCTGCAACAATCTCAAGCCGAATTTCAAAAAGGCACTCTCAGTAAGCAAAGTTTGCAAAACTTTTACCGAGAAATGCATGAAAGTGCCGACATTATTAGCCGCAACTTAGATAGAGCTGCAGAACAAATAACCAGCTTTAAAATGGTTGCGGTAGACCAGAGCAGCGAAGAAACCCGGGTATTTATGCTCAAAGACTATGTTGAGCAAATTATCCTGTCGCTACGTCCTCATTTTAAAAATACCCAGCACCGAGTTGAATTAGACATATCTGAAGCTCTGAAATTAGACAGCTATCCCGGCTATTTTTCTCAGATATTTACCAATCTATTAATGAACTCGTTAATCCATGGTTTTGCAGACAAAAATGATGGCAAAATACTGGTAAAAGCGGTGTTAAATGGCAGCTCACTTAATATTGATTATTATGACAATGGCAAAGGCATTGACCCTAAGGTTAAAACAAAAATCTTTGATCCTTTTGTGACAACTAACCGGCATAACGGCGGCAGTGGACTGGGCACCTATATTCTCTACAATATGATAACTCAAGCTTTAAAAGGGCATATTGTTTTAAAAGAAGATGTTGATGAAGGGGTACACTTTTTAATCACAATACCTATAACGCCGGTTGAAAAATAATAGTGAAGCATTGCTTAATGTTTTTTCTTTTCTTTTCTGCTGTGTCCAAAAACCAGCTCAGGCGGCAAACTAAATGAAAAACTACTGCCTTTACCCGGCTCGCTAAAGATCATTAGCCGGCTGTTGTGGCGTGACAACACGTGTTTTACTATCGCCAGACCCAGGCCAGTGCCGCCGGTATTGCGAGCGCGGGCTTCATCTACGCGGTAAAAACGTTCGGTTAGGCGTTTAACGTGCTGCGGCGCTATGCCCGGGCCGTTGTCATTTACAGCAAACACCGCTTTTAAATGCTGACGCTGCCAGCTGATATGGATATCACCGCCGTTTTGCGTGTATTTAATGGCATTTATCACCAAATTAGAAAACGCACTACGCAGCTCTTCGGTAACCCCAGTGACTTTCAATGAAGGATCTATATCAAACACCAGGTTATGTTGTTTGTCGCGGTTAACCGTTTGCGCTTCCTGCTCCAGCTGAGCCAGCATCACAGGTACGTCTACTTCGTCGTCAAACTGTACACGGGCCGAGGCTTCAATACGTGACAAGGTTAACAGCTGCTGCACCAAAGCATCCATACGCTTAGTTTGGTCAAGCATCACGTTGTGGGCTTTTTTCCACATAGCTCTGTCAGGCAGATGTTCATCATCCATCACTTCCAGGTAGCCCTGCAGCACAGTCAGCGGAGTGCGCAGTTCATGCGACACATTGGCGACAAAATCTTTACGGATTTGCTCCAGCTGCTTTAGCTGAGTAATATCGCGTACGATCAGCAGATACTGCTCAATACCGTACGGCATAATATTAAACTCCAGCGTTAACTGGTCATTGACCGGCGAAGCCAGCACCAGCGGTTGGTCAAACTTAGCGGCTTTAATGTACTGCAAAAATTCCGGATGGCGGATCAGGTTATCCAGCCGCTGGCCCTCATCAGCCGGCCAATGCAAGCCAACCAGAATTTGCGCCAGTTTATTACTCCAGATAATGCTCCAATCATTGCGCAGCACCACTACGGCTTCTGGCAGAGCTTCGGCTCCGTCGCGAAAGCGGCGTACTACGTTGCGCAGCTCACGGCGTTTACGCCGGTCACGCCGCTGCAGATAGTAAATGCCTTCAAATAAATGACCCCAAATGCCCTCACTAATTGGTGGCGACAGCTTACGATCGCGCCACAGCCATTTGTCCATTAAAAACAAATGGTGGTAGTGCCACAATAACAAGGCAACGGTAAAGATTAGCAGTGCCAGCAACAGGCTGTTGGAAACCAAGCCAACCAGAGCAATAAAACAGAAAAAAAGGAATAGTTTGGTGTAAACCATCCTTTTTGATAACAGTTGGCGCATAGCGGTGGCGTTAACCCTTTATTTGGCAGAAAAACGGTAACCGGAGCCCCGTACGGTTTGCACTAATCTATCATGGCCGGCCAGAGAAATCGCTTTACGTAAACGGCGAATATGCACATCTACCGTGCGATCTTCCACATAAACGTTGGTACCCCATACATGATCCAGCAGTTGTTCACGGCTGTAAACCCGCTCAGGGTGCGTCATAAAGAAATGCAGCAGGCGAAACTCAGTTGGCCCCATATCCAGCGCCTGATCCGATGCCATTACCCGATGCGATACCGGGTCAAGCTTTAAGCCCTGCACTTCGATCACTTCATCCAGGCTGGTCGGTGCCACACGGCGGATCACCGCTTTAATACGCGCCATCAGTTCTTTTGGTGAAAACGGCTTGGTTACATAATCGTCGGCGCCCACTTCCAGGCCGCGCACTTTGTCTTCTTCTTCACCGCGGGCGGTGATCATAATAATCGGGATATTACGCGTCAGATCGTGCTGCTTCATTTTTTTCGCTATCTGAATGCCACTGCCTCCAGGTAACATCCAGTCCAGCAACACTAAATCCGGATAGGGTTCTACCAGGGCGTTTACTGCCGATTCAAAATCCTCAGCCGTCACCGCCTGATAACCATTTTGTTCCAGCACAAAGCACAACATGTCACGGATTGGCGCTTCATCTTCCACTACCAGGATCTTTCTTGCCATTGTTCTCACCACGTAAAAAATAGCGGCCTCAGGCCGTACCGGTTAATTGTTTACTCTGCCTAGTATCACTTCACATTATGACATTTTTATGAAAGCCACACATCTACACCAGCTCAATGCTAAATACCGGACAAAAAACAACTAATAAACATAGCAAACAAAAATTAAACATCAGCAGTTCCGCTACGGCGTGACACTAAGATGAATTTTTTTTGACAGTGTAAAGCCAAGCCTTAGTGTTAATAAGGCCTTAGCCCACTGTCATGCTGCAGCCATATAGTTGTAATAAAATCGTCACGTCCCCGTTGTAGGGTGCAAGCAACTTTTTAGCACCACCGACAATAACACAACGGAGAGATGGTAATGGCTTTAGGTAAACTGATAAAACTGAGCGCAGTGGCAACAGCCCTTATGCTGGCTGGCTGCGGTGGCGACTTAGTCGTTAACGCTGGTGGCAACGACAATGGTGGCAATAATGGCGGCGGCAACCCGACGCCACCACCAACCAGTGCCTGTCCGGCTTTTGCTACGCAGGGAAATAGCCTGGCTGGCGTTAGCAAAACAGTGTGTGAAATTACCGGCACTATCACCAGTGATGTCCGTTTAACCAAAGACATTGCCTGGTCATTAAGCGGCAAGGTCACCGTAGGTAACGACAATGCTAACAGTGCAACACTGACCATCGAGCCGGGCACAACCGTTTTTGGTAAGAGCGGTGCCGACTATCTGGTTGTTGCCCGTGGTTCAAAAATTCAGGCAATCGGTACTGCAGCTGATCCAATCATCATGACGTCAGTTAACGATATGTTGGGCTTATCAGATGAAGAATCTGCTGCTGAATGGGGTGGCCTGGTATTACTGGGTAAGGCACCTACTAACAAATGTGATCAAGCTAATTTGGCAAGCTGTCAGGTTGAAGCCGAAGGCGAAGCCGGTCCATACGGCGGCGCTGACCCAGAAGATAGCAGCGGTGCGCTGAAATATGTGCAGGTACGTTACGCTGGTTTTGAGGTTATTCCAGATAACGAGCTGAACGGTATTACCTTTGCCGGTGTCGGTCGCGGCACTACTGTGGAATATATTCAGGTACATAACAACCTGGATGACGGTGTTGAGTTTTTCGGTGGTACTGTTGATGCCAAATATGTTGTGTTAACTGGCAACCGTGATGACTCACTAGACTGGGCTGATGGCTGGACTGGCCGTATGCAGCACGTATTAGTGCGTCATAACCCGAACGATACTAAAGCCAACCGCGGCATCGAGGCTGATAACCAGTCTGGTAACTTTACTGCTGAGCCGGTATCTAAACCGCAAATTGCCAACATGACTATTGTCGGTAATAACTTTGACGGCGAAGACGACTCAGAAGGTGTGTTATTGCGCGCCGGTACGGCCGCAGAACTATACAACTTTGTTATCACCGGCCCGTCAGGCATGGGTGAGTGTTTTGAAATTAACTCAGATGAATCTGTTGCCAATGCCGGTAATGGTGAAATTGTGTTTCGCAATTCTATTATCGATTGTGCAGAGCCAACTAAAAATTCAGTCGATGGCAATGGCAACGTAACTCTGGATGCGCAAGCGTGGTTTATGCAGCAGCCAGGCAACATGATTACTGATGCCTTATTAGGTGGCTATATCCCAGCACCAAACTCACCAGCACTGGGCAATGGTTACAATGTTGCTAACAACGTCGACCCATGGTTCGACACAGTAGATTACATTGGTGCTTTTGATGGTACCACGGACTGGACAGTAGGTTGGACAGTCGGCATTCACCCGGAAGACGATTTAGCTGCCTGTCCGTCTGGCACAACTGAAGTAAATAGCTTAAGCGGTAAATTAAACTGTCAGTTAACCGGCGATATCACTGATAACATCACCTTGGTTGCCGGTGCAGATTATGTATTAAGTGGCCGCGTACGTGTGGGTATCGACAACACTACTGCAGCGACCTTAACGGTACAGCCTGGCGTGCGTATTTATGGTAAATCCGGTGCTGACTTCCTGGTGGTTACTCGTGGCTCAAAAATTGAAGCTAACGGTACTGCTGCTAACCCAATCGTGATGACCTCTGTACAGGATGTGATTGGTTCACCAACCGCTGCTGGTCAGTGGGGTGGTTTAGTATTACTGGGTAAAGCACCTAGCAACAAATGCGACCAGGCAGATCTGGCTAACTGTCAGGTATCGGCTGAAGGCGATGCCGGTAACTACGGCGGTAATAACCCGGCTGATAGCAGCGGTACGCTGAATTATGTGGTTGTAAAACACGCTGGTTTTGAAGTTATCCCGGATAACGAATTAAACGGTATTACTTTCGCAGGTGTTGGTTCAGGTACTAAGTGTGCAAACATCCAGGTTCACCAGAACGTTGATGACGGTATTGAAATGTTTGGCGGCAGCGTCAGCTGTAAAAACGTAGTATTGACCGCAAACGGTGATGACTCAGTAGACTGGGCAGACGGCTGGAACGGTAAGCTGCAATTTGTACTGGTAAAACATGCTGCTGATGGCGCCAAAGCAAACCGTGGTATTGAAGCGGATAACCAATCAGGTAACTTCGGCGCCCTGCCAATCTCTAACCCGACTATTGCCAACATGACCATTATCGGCAACACCTTCGATGGTGATGACGATTCTGAAGGTGTATTACTGCGTGCCGGTACTAACGCGCAACTGGCTAACTTTGTTATCACTGGCCCAGAGGGAATGGGTGAGTGTCTGGAATTTGACTCTGCAGAAACCAAAGCACTGGCGGCAGCAGGCTCATTAACCATGACAAACTCTGTAATCGCCTGTGCAGAGCCATTTAAAGGCGACCTGGGCAACGGCACCACTACCGAGCAGTGGTTCATGGGCCAGGCTGGCAACAGCGTAGCAGCTAATCAGGCGTCAGTGCTGGATGGCATCTTCACTATCGATGCAACCACGCCAAAAGATATGACGGCAGATAGCTTCTTCGACGCCGTTGACTTTGTTGGTGCAGTAAAACCTGGCAATGACTGGACTGCAGGCTGGGCTGTTGGTTTAGACGACTAACAGCAACAAACACTGCCGGGTTTTACCTGGCAGTGTTTTTTTATTTCACAGCATTGAACCGGCAAAAAAATCAGTCAATGCAACGCAGATATAACAGTAAAAGCTGATAGGACAAAGTTCAGATGAGCAGCATGCAAAAGTTTAATTTCAGTCGTGTAGGCCGCAGTGTGTTGCTGGCACTTAGCACGGCAACCGCGCTGGCGTCACTGGGCGCAGTAGCGCAAGAAACGCAGCCGCAACCGGCCCAAAATGAAGAAGAAGTAGAACGCATTTCTGTATCGGGCCGTCTGATGAGCTCCGCTGCCTCTGCCGCAGCAGAACGCCGCGAGCAACCTTATGTAGCCGAATTGCTGGGCATGGAGCAAATTTCCCGCGCTGGCGATAGCAATGCCGCTACTGCACTGCGCCGCGTTACCGGTTTAACCCTGGTTAAAGACAAGTTTATTTATGTACGCGGTTTGGGTGAGCGCTACTCCAGTACCTTGCTAAATGGTGCCATGGTGCCCAGCCCGGACCCTACCCGTAATGTTATCCCGCTGGATATGTTTCCCGCTGGTATTATTGAAAGTTTAGTGGTGCAAAAGGCCTACTCGCCAGAGCTACCAGCCGCTTTTGGTGGTGGTAATGTTAATATCCGCACTGCGGCTATTCCGCTGCAAACCACCTTTAACCTGTCGGTCGGCACCGGTTACAACAGCCTGAACAGTGACGACGGCTTTGAATATGCCGGCGGCGGTGACGACTGGCGCGGTAAAGACGACGGCAGCCGTGCTATTTCGGCACAATTAGCTGCCGCACAAGCACAGTACGGCGTATTAACGCCGATTAACATTGCCGAAGCCTTAGGCGGTATTACTGGCCCTAATTTAGCTCAGGCAGAAACCATAGTGCGTGAATTAGGTACTGCCTTTAACCGCGATATAGATGTCAGCCGCACCTCGGTAAAACCCGATTTTGATGGCAGCGTCTCTTTTGGCTCGCGCTTTGATATTGCCAAAAACGTGGTATTTGGCGTGATGACTGGTTTAAGCTATGACCGTTCAACGCAGAATATTGACGAGCAGGAGCGATACTACTCCGTATCCGGCGATTCATTAACTCCGCTAAACCGTTACGACGATATTAAAGGTACCGAGCACCAGGTTAAGCTTTCTGGCATGCTGAACTTTGGTTTAGAGCTGGGTGTTGATCACCGGCTGGAAACCTCAACCATTTACCTGCGCGATACCAAAGACGAAATTAAGATTAAAAACGGCGACAGTATCGAAACTATTAACGAAACTAACCGTTTTAATACCGATACCAGTATTTTGTACGAAGAGCGCAGCATGTTAAGCAACCAGTTGCGCGGCAAACATAACTTTCCGTACCTGATGGATTTAGCAGTTGACTGGCAATATACCGACGCCAAAGCACGCCGCTATGCACCGGGCGAAGTAGAATACCGTTACCTGAACGAAACCCAGGCCGACGGCTCAGTGTTTTCCTTCCTGCGCCGCAACCAGAATGCGGTGAACTACAGTTTCAGTGATATGAAAGATAAAACTGAAAACTTAAGCTGGAATGCCAAACTGCCACTTACGCTGGGTAAGGCTGAAATGACGTTCAGCGGTGGCTACAGCTACTTTGAGCGTAGCCGTGATGCCAATACCGACCGCTTTAACTTTGATACCGTAGGTTACAGCCTGCAGCAGTTATCCGGCAGCTTTTCCGAGATTTTCTCTGACAGCAATATTTTAAACCCGGACAACCGCTTTAAAATATCTAACGTGACTACTCAGGCTGATGATTATCTGGCTGCACAAATGATTGATGCCGGGTACGCTGCGTTAGAACTAAACTACGACTATAAATTCCGCTTAAATCTGGGTGTGCGCTATGAAGACTTTAAACAAGTTTCGCTACCTTTGGGCGCAGACGGCAATGTTAGTGGTGAAGTAACCGACTCAGTGCTGCTGGAAGACGGTTTTTACCCGGCATTGTCATTAACCTGGTTTGTTAATGATGACTTGCAAGCCCGCTTTGGTTACAGCAAAACCGTAGTACGGCCAGATTTACGTGAAGTTACCCCGGTACTGTACGTTGACCCGCTAACCGACTTTAAGGTCACGGGCTTTGCCGGCTTAAAAAGCACTGATATCAGCAGTGCCGATGTGCGCTTAGAATGGTATTACGATAACAGTAACTACAGTGTAGGTTTGTTCTATAAAGATTTAGAAAACCCGATTGAAGCCATAGAGTTATCCGGCTCTGACGGTAACTTGTTAATGTCATTCCGCAATGCCGAAAGTGGCAAAGTGTATGGTGCTGAAGCGGAGTTTTTGCAACAGCTGGATATGTTTGGCGGTGACTTTGGCAAACGGGCTGACAATTTCTTTCTGGCGGGTAACCTGACGGTCAGCGAGTCTGAAATCAGTATTCAACGCTTCCCGGGGGCTAACCTGACTAACTTAGAGCGCAGCTTAAGCGGCCACTCTAAGTACGTGGCTAACCTGCAGCTGGGCTTTGACTCGGACAACGACAAGCATAACGCTACGTTAACCTTCAACGTGTTTGGTAAGCGTATTGCCTTTGCCGGTGTCAACGACAAAGACGACGCCTTTGAGCAGCCGTTTAACTCGCTCGACTTCACCTACAGCTATTCACCAATGGAAAGTATGACGCTGAAGCTGGGCCTGAAAAACCTGCTGGACGAAGACGTAGAAATTTTGCAACAAGGCGAAGTGTTGCAAAAGCGGGTTGAAGGCCAAAGTTACAGTGCAAGCTTCTCGTATAAGTTTTAAGCAATAGATAATAAACACAAAAATGCCTGCAAATTTGCAGGCATTTTTTATTACTACAGGAGAGTTAAAACTTATGTTTAATACCCAGCGCCAGATAATCGCGATCAGGCTTGGGCGTGTCTAAGTTAAAGCTGCTGTACCAGCCATACAAGGTGGTATTTTTGCCGGCCTTATAATCAAGCCCCACACTTATAGCGTCATCATCTTCCAGCGTTTGATACTGAGCTTTCAGTTCAGTTTTGCCCAGCGGATAGGCTGCACTTAGCAGCCAGCCATCCTGCTCCAGGCCACTGACAATGTTTTCCTGGCTATGAAATATGGCACCTAATTTAACTCCGGCGACTTTACCCTGAGCCTGCACCCGCATCGCATCATAGCCGGCAACGTCTGAATCTACAGACACTGCCGCATAAAAATTGCTGCTTTTCAGGTTTTCATCACCGTAATACAGCGCTGCCGAAAACGCGTCTTCTGCATCAGCTGCGTCTTCCATCACGTAGGTCAGCTGCACGCCAAAGCCATTAAACGCTGGGCTATAATAGGTGATAGAGTCACTGGCGCGCACTTCGCCTTTCCACAGATTTTTTACGTCAGCCTCGTAGTCGTTAAACAAATCAATCTTGCCCTGAGCATCTTTCAGTGCAGTGTCATGCCGACCCAGGCGGATTTCACCAAAGCTACCTGCCAGACCAACATACTGATTACGAGAGGTAATGTTGTCGCCATTACCAACATCAGCTAAATCTACGCCCCACTCCAGCTGATACACCAGTTTCAATCCACCTTCCAGCTCGTAGTCGCCTTTTAAGCCAAAGCGAGAACTATTGCTTTTGAGCTCAGAAAAGCGACCTTCACCTTCATCACTAGATTGTGCTGACACATTAACCTGGCCGTATACTGTTACAGGATCAGCCTGTACTGGTACTGCCGCTACTATCGCCATTGCTAATATTACTGTTGTGTTCTTCATATTTTGCATCCGAATTAATAACCAATTTTGCTGAGGCCTGTAACAGCACCAGTGTCTCTGACGCCAGTCATGATATGACCATTTTATGACACTTAAATGACAAGATGTCAGTTTCATGTCCATAGCATGTTTTTTTTATGACACAGAACAAGAATTACCTGACCACTGTTGCAAATAGTATTTATCAAATTAATCAGATAGCCAGCACTTTGCCGAAAAACAACCAATAAAAAAGGAGCTTTCGCTCCTTTTATTGTGCTAGTGAAATTTTAGCCATTATTCACGCGTTTTATCCACTATCTGCTGTAATTCCGCATCGCTAAGATGGGCAACATGGCTACCTCTGCTTAGAAAAATTGCCTGCTCGCAGATATTACGGCTATGATCGCCCACCCGCTCCAAGGATTTAGCTACCTGAGATACCTGTAAGCTAACAGCAATTTGTTGTACATCCTGCATCATTGTCGCCAGGCTGTTTTGCAAAATATCATCATACGTACTGTCGATAGCTTTCTCATCACGTAGTACCGTGAGGGCTGCTTTGGCATCCATCTGTTCAAAGGCGACTACTGCACGTTCAAACATTTGCAGTACTTCCTCTCCCATCAGATTCAGGGTGTTTAGCTGCGCCTCTGATGGCCGGCTATTTGGTAATTCTCTGATCAGCGCTTTTGCGATACGCTTAGCCATGTCGCCGATACGCTCTACATCGTTAACACTCTTTAAAATCGCCAGTACCAGTCGTAGATCAGTGGCAGCTGGCTGACGCCGTGCCAGTATATCCAAACAATGCTCGTCTATATCGACTTCAAAGCTATTCACCTGACGGTCAGATTGCTTTACCTGCTTGGCCAATGCCAGATCTGCGGTGGTAAAAGCTGCCATTGCATCGCGTAATTGCTGTGCTGTTAACTTAGCCATCTGCAAAAAGCGTTCTACCGCTTGCTGCAGCTCCTCATCATAAGCCTGTGAATAGTGACCACCAATCTTACTATTTGGCATAATGCCAGTCTCCTGAAAAATGTACCGGACGCACTGGGATCGATTAACCGTAACGGCCGGTAATATAATCTTCGGTACGTTTTTGCTGCGGGTTGGTAAATACATCATTAGTATTACCAATCTCTATCAGATTACCCAAATGGAAAAACGCCGTACGATCAGATACCCGCGCCGCCTGCTGCATATTGTGTGTAACGATAACAATAGTAAAATTTTGCTTCAGCTCGTCAATCAGCTCTTCAATAATTGAGGTGGCTATAGGATCCAGTGCGGAACAAGGTTCATCCATCAGGATCACTTCCGGGCTTACCGCTATACTGCGTGCGATACACAGCCGCTGCTGTTGGCCGCCAGATAAACCGGTGCCGGGTTGATCCAGCCGGTCTTTAACTTCACTCCAAAGACCTGCGCGGCGCAAGCTGGATTCAACAATATCATCCAAATCAGCTTTACGCTCTGCCAGACCATGTAAACGCGGGCCATAGGCTATGTTTTCGTATATCGACTTTGGAAACGGGTTTGGTTTTTGAAACACCATACCCACCTGAGCCCGCAGTTGTACTACATCTAACGCCGGTTCATGAATGTCACGGCCGTCGAGCGTAATGCTGCCGGTTACCCGGCAATGCTCTATTGTATCGTTCATGCGGTTCATGCAACGTAAAAACGTTGATTTACCACAACCAGACGGGCCAATAAAAGAAATCACTTCATTCTGATACACGTCCATACTGATGCCATGCAGCGCTTCATTTTCGCCATAGAATACTTTGACATCTTTGGCGCTGATTTTTACCGGAACTGTGTTTGTCATGCGTTTATCCGTTAGCTAAAAACTAAAACTGTTACTACACCTTGCAGCAGGCTATGTGCTACTGCGCTTACCAGCGTTTTTCATATTTTTTACGCAACCAGATGGCTAAACCATTTAAGCTTAGCATCATCATCAGCAGCACGATAATGGCTGCAGAGGTGCGGGCTTCAAAGAAATTGCGCAACTCATTTCCCTGCCACAAATAAATTTGTACGGGCAAGGCACTGGCTTGTTCAAACGGTGATGTCGGAATGGAGGCCACAAACGACTTCATGCCGATAAGCAGCAACGGGGCTGTTTCCCCCAGCGCCTGTGCTACACCCAGAATAGCACCGGTTAAAATACCGGGTATCGCCAGCGGCAGTACGTGGTGAAATATTGCCTGCATCTTTGACGCACCAAGGCCCAATGCTGCCTGGCGGATTGATGGGGGTATGGCTTTTAGGGTAGAGCGGGTGGCAATGATCACCGTTGGCAACGTCATCAGCGATAACACCAAGCCACCGACTATCGGTGCCGACATTGGCAGGTTAAACCAACCTATTAACACCGACGCCCCCAATAAACCAAACACGATAGAAGGCACCGCCGCAAGGTTATTGATATTAACTTCTACCAGATCAGTAAGTTTATTACGTGGAGCAAACTCTTCTAAATAAATGGCTGCTGCCACTCCCATTGGTACCGCCAGCAAAATCACCACCAGCATCATATAAAATGAGCCCATAAAAGCACCGGCTAACCCAGCCGAGGCCAGCGAACTGCGTGAATCGGGGTTCATAAACAATGCAAAACTAAAGCGGTTCTGAATAACGCCATCAGCAGCCAGCTTATCAACCCATTCGCGCATCTTTGCACTGAGCTGTTGTTGCTCATCAGGCAGGCTACGGTCAATGTTGCCTTTTAACCAGACATCGATATTCGCATCAGTAAGTAAATTTAAGGTGCGGGTTTGACCGATGATAGAAGGATCAGCTACCACCATGTCACGTAGCGCAAAACGCTCGCCTGAGGTTACCACTCTGCCTAAGTCACGGCGGTGCTTGCTGGCATCAGGCAGAATTTTCTGCAAGCTGTCAGTAATAAGCCGGTTAAAATTAACAAAGCCCACCTCAGTTTGCCACGCCAGATAACGCTGCCGAAAATCATTTTCAGTCTCATCAACTTGTTGCTGCGGCTTTTCCGGGATCTTAATGATCTTAGGGTCAAAATAGATATCCAGCGTAATAGCAGATTGCCAGAACGCCGGCATGCCTTTAGCGAAGATGTTAATAAACAGAATAGCTACTAAGCCCAAGCTAATTAACACGGCTAATAAACCAGTGCGACGAAACCTTGCCTCTTTGCGATGACGTTGCTTCAGTGAAGCAATGACCTTCTGCTGTACCTGGCTTGGCTGCACCACAGTTTTAATTGGATTTTCTGCAATAATGGTCATAGCTTACTCGTATTGCTCGCGATATTTACGCACTATTACCAAGGCTACTACGTTCAGTAGCAGAGTAATAACAAACAGGGTTAACCCCAGCGCAAAGGCAACCAGAGATTGCGGGCTGGAGAAGTCATTGTCGCCGGTTAATTGATTAACTATGGTCACCGTCACGGTAGACACTGCTTCAAACGGGTTAGCCGTCAACGCAGGGCTGTTACCCGCGGCTAGTACCACTATCATGGTTTCACCGATGGCACGGCTGACCGCAAGTAAAATTGCACCGACAATACCCGGCAATGCCGCCGGTAATACCACTTTCACAATGGTTTCAGATTTAGTCGCGCCCAGCCCTAAAGAGCCATCACGCATCGACTTTGGCACCTGAGTGATAATGTCATCCGATAAAGACGAAATAAACGGGATAATCATAATGCCCATCACCACACCCGCTGTCAGCGCAGAGGTTGCGTTGATATCTAAGCCGACAGCTGCGCCGACATCCCGCAAGAAAGGCCCCACTGTCACCAGCGCAAAGAAACCGTAAACAATGGTCGGAATACCGGCCAACACTTCGATAACCGGTTTGGCGGTATTGCGCAACTTAACAGGCGCATATTCGGCCAGATAAACGGCCACCATTAAACCCAGTGGTATAGCCACCAGCATAGCAATGCCGGCAATAAGACCGGTGCCGGCCAACAATGGTACTAAACCGAAGCTACCTTGCTCACCTACCCCTACTGTAGAAAAACGTGGGTTCCAGGTAGTGCCAAAGAAAAAATCGCCTGGTGGAATAAAACTGAAGAACTTTAGAGTTTCACCTAGCATCGATAACACAATACCGATGGTTGTCAGGATGGCAACCGTTGAACACAATACCAATAAAGCTTTGACCACACGCTCGACCTGATGTCGCGCCTTTAGCATTGGTGTGATTTTTAATAAACTAAACAGCATACCAACTGCAGCGATAACCGCCATTAGTGCTGTCAGTACGATAGCACTGTTCGCTTTGAGCTGCTTTAAATGCTCTGCCGCGCTGAGCTCCCACTGCTCTGCGTCAGCAACAACGCCAAAGTTGTTGGCTAAATTATTGATGCGCTGCGACACGACGTTGAGCTCTTCACTGCTTTGGCTGGCAACCTCTGCCGGTAACTGCGACAGCAACATGGAGTTTATCACCGCAGGTGACAGCCACAACCACAACAATAGAATAAAAAACGCCGGCAATACAGCCCATAATCCGACCATCATCCCGTAATGGTGTGGCCTGGAGTGCATACGCAAATCTGAGTTAACTGTAGCCACTTTCCGGCTGCGGGTCATACCTAATTGGTAGCCCAATGCCAACAACATCAGCAGCACTACAATCAACGAAAGGTTACTCATGGTTGCTCCGTAAACAGCTTTAACGCCCAAGCAAAGTTCAGTGCGCAGTGTAAGCTGGTTTTATTTCACTTTTATGACAAATGCAATGCAAAAAAAGAGAACCTTTGCAGGTTCCCTTGTTCACAGCACACAGATTATAGCGACTTTTTCAATCGGATGCTCTGTGTTATTTCTGCGCGTTCGTCATCTGCCAGCGGAATTAAGCCGGCACTTTCTAATACACTACCAAAACCTGACATACCTTCGCTAACATGGAACAGGGCATATTCCTGTAGACCAGGAATAACGCCGATATGCGCACCTTTAACGTAGATAAACAGCGGACGTGATACCGGATATTCGCCAGAGATAATGGTATCCTGAGTGGGTTCCACACCTGACATAGTGGCAACTTTAATACGGTCACGGTTGGATTCGTAAAAACTTAAACCAAACACACCAATAGCATCTTTTTGTGCCTGTAACCGTGCCAGCGTTTCGGTGTAGTCACCGGCAATTTCTACCACACGGCCGTCGGTGCGCATAGCGGTACAGAATTTGTGTGCTGCATCTTTATCCATGGCTTTAACTTCAGCCAGCGTTTTACAGCCAATAATTACGGCTTTTTCTTCATAGACTTCGCGGGTACCGTGGTTTGAGCCTGGAATCGCCAGCAATATTTCCTGATCTGGTAAATTTTTGTCAATCTGGTTCCAGCGTGTGTATGGGTTATTTACCATGGCACCGTTTTGTGGAACCTGGGCCGCCTGGGCTAAAAATACATGTATAGGTTCCAATTTGAATACGGCCGCATCGGTACGCGAGGCAAACACTATGCCGTCGTAACCAATTTTTACTTCAATGATTTCTTTTACGCCATTAGCTTTACAGGCTTCGACTTCATTTGGCCGGATTTTACGCGATGAATTAGCGACATCGATAGTGTTAGCCCCTACGCCTTGACAAAATTGGCGTAAACCACCTGAAGAACCACCAGAGCCCACTACCGGGGTGCGGAACTGAGCAAAGTTATTGCCAAACTCTTCAGCAACTACAGATGAAAATGGCAGCACAGTTGATGAACCAGCAATTTGAATTGTGTCACGGCTGCTTTGTGCCTGAGCTGAGGCGCTCAGCACACCAACAGCTAACAGCACAGCATTAAGAGTATTTAGTTTCATCATCATTCCTCGGTTGTCCGATCTTTAGTTGGCTATAGTTTGCTGCACTTTTATTGCAGTAATATGACAGGGAGAAGGTTTTTTAATTGTCAGCATAACTATCATGTTGAACGCAGCAACGATTACGCCCCTGACGTTTAGCCTGGTATAGCGCCTGGTCGGCGCGCAGCAACAGTTTATCTAAATCGTCCTGCTCGGGCAGGTACATAGCAATACCGATGCTACAGCTAACCGTTAAACTGCTGCCATCGTTTAGTACAAACCTATGCTCTGCTACTTTTATCCGGATACGATCAGCCGACAAAATAGCTGTTTTTAAATCGATTTCCGGCAACAGAATAAAAAACTCCTCGCCGCCGTAGCGGCCGGCTAAATCAGTGTCGCGGATACTTTGCTGGCACAAGGCGGCGAATTCAATCAGCACTTTATCACCCGCAGCATGGCCGAACTGGTCGTTTATTTGTTTAAAATGGTCTATGTCTAGCATCAGTACGGCCAGATCTTTATGGTAACGGCTGGCACGACGAATTTCAGTCTGTGCCCGTTGTAAAATGGCACGGCGATTGGATAAGCCGGTCAGCAGATCGGTAGTTGCCATCTGCAACAACTCCTGGTTCCGCTGCATTAACTGCTGCTCGGTCAAAGCATGTTGATCGATAACGGCGCGCAGTGCCGTCGCGGTACGACGAAATTTAACAATTATTACCGCCAGTAACGCCAGCAAAGTAGCGCATACTGTCAGTGATATCACGACAAGCAGGCTGGCATTAGCAAAGGTTAAAGTGGGAGACTGCTGTGTTGCTGCAGCAGCACGGTCTGAAATACCTGCGATCAATATTACAAAGAGCAGCCAACATCGCCGCTGATTGAAGCTAATCTGGATAAATCTGATTGTGAACACACCTAAGTTCCTGCTTATTAGCATTGTCGACAACCTGTTTAGTATAGGTCAGCTTATCTAGGGCTAAGCTTATTGTTTGCGCAGTAACGTGAGAGCCAGGTGGTGTGCATCTGTTTTGTTATTAAAGCATTTAGCAACCACCTAAAAAAATATGCATAAAGCAAACCAAACATATAAACCGCTATTATTCAGTTGCTTTCAACTTTCTGTTGTCACATGATTAGTTATAAAACGATTACTGTAAAAAAAGCAGACGGAAAAAAGGCGAACCCGGGTTCACCTTTTTTCTGTGATGTCTAACTAACGTCAGAATATCAAGACCAATTAAGTACCACTTTACCCGATTGGCCCGAGCACATAATGTCAAAACCTTCCTGGAAGCGTTCCATAGGTAACTCGTGCGTTACCATTGGCGTAAGATCCAGCCCTGACTGAATTAAGCTTGCCATCTTGTACCAGGTGTCAAACATTTCGCGGCCGTAAATGCCTTTGATAACCAAGCCTTTAAATATCACTTTATTCCAGTCTACCGCCATGTCTGACGGCGGAATACCCAGCATGGCAATTTTTCCGCCGTGGTTCATCGTATCCAGCATGCTGCGAAATGCCGCCGGTACACCAGACATCTCCAGGCCGACATCAAAGCCCTCTGTCATACCCAACTCTGCCATCACGTCTTGCAAATTTTGCTTGCTGACATCCACTGCACGGGTAGCGCCCATTTTCAGTGCCAACTCCAGCCGGTACGGATTAACATCGGTTATTACAACATGGCGGGCACCCACGTGGCGTGCCACCGCTGCCGCCATAATGCCAATAGGGCCCGCACCGGTGATAAGCACGTCCTCACCCACTAAATCAAACGACAAGGCGGTATGCACCGCATTGCCAAACGGGTCAAAAATAGCCGCAATATTATCCGGAATATTATCCGCCAGTTTAAAAGCGTTATACGCCGGAATAACCAGATATTCTGCAAACGATCCGGCACGGTTAACCCCTACACCCGTGGTGTTACGGCACAAATGCACCCGGCCAGCGCGGCAGTTGCGACAGTGGCCGCAGGTAATATGGCCTTCGCCGGATACACGGTCACCAATGTTAAAGCCGCGCACTTCTGAGCCCATGCCTTCTATAACACCGACATATTCATGACCTACCACCATGCCATGAGGGATAGTGTTTTGCGCCCACTCATCCCATTTATAAATGTGTACGTCAGTGCCACAAATGGCGGTTTTTTTAATGCGGATTAACACATCATTCGGGCCCACTATTGGCTTGTCTACCTCAGTTTGCCAGATACCCGGTTCAGCTTTTAACTTTGCTAATGCTTTCATTTTCACGCCCCGCCCTTATGCGATCACGCCCATGTCTTTACCAATGCGGATAAAGGCATCTATCGCTTTATCCAGTTGCTCTGTTGTATGTGCTGCTGAAATTTGTGTACGGATGCGCGCCTGACCTTTTGGCACCACCGGGAACGAAAAGCCCACCACGTAAATGCCTTCAGCCAGCATGCGTTTGGCCATTTCTGCAGCGACTTTGGCATCGCCCAGCATCACAGGAATAATGGCATGGTCTTTACCGGCAAGAGTAAAGCCTGCCGACGACATTTTTTCGCGGAAGTAATTGGCGTTGTCCCAAAGCTTAGCCCGCAGCGCGCCGCCTTGCGCCAGCATGTCCAACACTTTAATCGAAGCGGTAACAATAGACGGCGCCAGCGAGTTAGAAAATAAATATGGCCGGGAGCGCTGACGCAGCCATTCGATCACTTCTTTTTTACCCGAAGTGTAACCGCCAGAAGCGCCACCCAGGGCTTTGCCCAAGGTGCCGGTAACAATGTCAACGCGGTTCATAACATCGCAATATTCGTGAGTACCGCGGCCATTTGGGCCAACAAAGCCCACCGCATGGCTGTCATCAACCATCACCATAGCGCCATACTTGTCTGCCAGATCGCAAATTGATTTCAGGTCGGCAATTACGCCATCCATTGAGAACACGCCATCGGTCGCAATCAGCTTAAAGCGTGCACCATCCGCGTCAGCTTGTTTTAGCTGAGCTTCAAGCTCAGCCATATCGTTGTTGGCGTAGCGGTAACGTTTGGCTTTACACAAGCGCACACCGTCAATAATAGAGGCATGGTTTAACGCATCAGAGATCACCGCATCATCGCTGCCTAAAATAGTTTCGAACAGGCCGCCGTTAGCATCAAAACAAGAGGAATACAAAATGGTGTCTTCAGTGCCTAAAAACGCGCTGATATTTTGCTCCAGCGTTTTATGAATGTCCTGGGTGCCGCAAATAAAGCGCACCGACGCCACGCCAAAGCCATGGCTGGCTAAACCCTGCTGCGCCGCGGCGATTAAATCGGGGTGGTTGGCCAGGCCTAAGTAGTTGTTGGCACAAAAATTCAGTACCTGAGTGCCATTAACAGTCACATCAGCGCTTTGCTGTGACGTAATGATGCGTTCTGCTTTGTATAAACCTTCTGCTTTCACATCGTCTAGTTGTTGTTGTAGATGTTGCAGAAAAGCGCCATTGCGCATAAAGCCTCCTGTTGCGGGGGTGAGGGTTCAGAAAAACGGCGCCATTGTAAAGCTTATACCAACGCCGTGCAGCGCTTTTACGCAGAATAACGCACTGCTTGGACCTGCTGCTGTCAAGTTTAGCCTACAGCAGTAACCAGGTTGACACTAATATGCCAGCGCTTCGTAGTGCTGTTGTAAACGGGCAATCCTGGGCTTGGCTTGCTCGGTGGCATAAGGCTTAAACAGTAATAATACTTGCAGCACCCCCTGATACACACTGGCTTTATCAATTTGCTGCTGCGGTGCTTGCGTTTTCAGATAGCTAATCCAAAAGGTAACAACCAATTTTATGGTGTGCGCTAAATCGGTTATATCCTCATCGTCAATGTGGATCACGCCAGAGGCTTTCAGTGCTTTGAGTACAGCGGTTACCCGCGCCAACACGCCTTGTTGCACCAGCAGATAATCTTGCTGTAACCCCGGGTCGCGTGACAAGATATCCGGTAAATTGGCGTAAAAAAAATGAAAACGCCACATCAGTTCAAACACTGCATCCAGATAGCAGGCCAAAGCGTCGAGCGCTTCCGCCTGATCCGACGGTGGTTTAATGCGGGTATCAAGCAACTTGGCATATTCCTTAAAAATTTGCCGTACGATGTCTTCTTTATTACGAAAATGGTAGTACAGATTACCCGGACTAATACCCAGATGTGCCGCAATATGATTGGTGGTAACCTGACGCTCACCGATCTGATTAAACAGTTCTATGCTGGCTTGCAGAATTTTATCTTTTGTTCTGAGCTTCTTTTCCATCTGCGAAACAGGCTTATGGTTGGCTAAATTAATTTGCTATAGTAACGCCAAATTGACTAAAAACTCTAGTCGCAGGGAAAAACCATAGTTAGCCTTGCCAAGGAAAGCCAATAACACAATGAAAATAATAGCTATTTACCCCGGCACTTTTGATCCTTTAACCAATGGCCATGCTGATTTGGTACAACGCGCCGCCCGCATGTTTGACAGTGTCATTGTTGGTGTAGCTGCAAACCCGAGCAAACAGCCACTGTTTTCATTAGCTGAACGGGTGGCGCTGGCACAACAGGCTTTTAGCGACATAAAAAATGTCAGCGTAATTGGCTTTTCCGGTTTATTAGCGCAATTTGCTAAAGAGCAAGCTGCGGCAGTGCTAATTCGGGGTGTGCGTGCGGTGGCCGATTTTGAATACGAGTTTCAACTGGCCAGTATGAACCGGCAATTAAACCCAACATTGGACAGCGTGTTTATGACGCCGTCAGAGAAAAATACTTTTATCTCGTCAACGCTGGTTAAAGAGGTATGTCGTCATGGTGGCGATGTATCAAGCTTTGTACCAGCTCATGTCGAACTTGCGCTGAAAGCCAAATTAAAACTATGAGATTAAACTTATCTGTATTGGCGTTACTATGCAGCAGCGCACCACTGTTGGCTGCCCCCTGGGTAGACACCTCAGATAACTATCTGCGTCAGTCGCTGCAAACCTTATCTCAGGCCGGCCTGATTAGCGGCCCGGTTAATACCTATCCGTTAATGTGGAACAATATCGCTGCTGATTTAGCGCAGATTGATGAGCAAAGCATACCGGAGTTACGTTTTGCATTAGCGCATGTGCGTGCTGCGCTGCATGCCAGCCAGCATAGCTATATTGCCGGTGTTAAGCTAAAAGCCAGTTCAGATCCGTCCTTATATCAAAGCTTTGGCGAGAGTTATTTTGAGCAAAGCAGCGTTAGTGTATTTAAAGAGTACCTGGGTGATAACTGGGCAGCGAAAACCCAATTAAATTATCGTAATACGGAACAAGACAACACCGAACAGAGCATGACCTATGACGGTAGTTATCTGGCTCTGATTGCAGGAAACTGGGTACTGGCAGTAGATCAGCTAGCTGTCTGGTGGGGCCCTGGCCAGCAGACCAGCCTGCTGCTCAGCAATAATGCCAGGCCGATTCCGTCCGTACGTTTAAGCCGGCATAGCTGGCAAGCCAGTGAGGTGGGCTTGTTTAGCTGGCTCGGCCCATGGAGTTTTACCAGCTATCTGGGCCAGGGCGAGCATAAGAGTAGCCCGCGCCAGATCAAACACTTTGGAGCACGCTTTAGCGCCAGACCGCTGCCACAACTAGAGTTAGGGATTTCCCGCGTTAGCCAATGGGGCGGCGATACACTAGAAAATGGCCCGGATGCTTTTGCAGACATGCTGTTGTTACGAAGTGACGGCGACGACAACGCCGATAATATGGCGGCGTTTGATTTAACTTTTCACACCCGGCTAGCCGGATGGCCGCTGAGCCTGTATGGCGAACTGGCTGATGACAACAGTGGCGGCAAGCTTGCTAAACCGTTACAGCTGTACGGTGTCCGTAGTTATTTCGGCACCGAAACAGCAGTACATACGCTAAGCCTGGAATGGTCTGACAGCTATATTCGCTGCGATGGCAGACCGCAAGCCGGTAACTGCGCTTATGAAAGCGAACTGTATCCACAGGGATACCGGCGTTATGGCCGGATAATTGGCAGTGGTTATGGTGCCGATGCGCAGGTGTTATCTGCCGGTTACCGCTATCAAACCTTTGACGGTTACAGTTGGGCGGCGACCCTATCGCGCGGCCGCTTTTTTCAGGCTGGCGCCAACTTACACAACTGGCAACTGCGGCTCGAATATCGCCAACCACTGTTTAACGGCCTGCTGAGTATCGAAGGTCGGGTATTTGATAAATCACCACAACCTGAATTAAAAATTAAACGCGGTAGCCTGGCTGTCACCTGGGAATACCGCTTTTAAGCATTAATATGATGTCATTATCCGCCTTTGCTACAGGCGGATAATAATATTGCGCTGATACAGAACGCGCGATAGCCACCAAAACAGCACCACATGCAGCAAGGCAAACAGTAAAGACGCTAGCTTGGCTGGCAAATACTGCGCTAGTAGCGCAAAACCTGCCTGATACAGGTTGCTGTCGCCAACGGGGACCAAACCCAAGATAACAGCCCACAGCCAGGATAAAATGTAAATAAACAGTGGGTTAGTGCCGTAGGTTACCAAGGGTTGCAGTATGAACCGCTGGTTCTTCACCTCGCTTAGCCACAGCAAAGCAGTCAGCAGCCATAACAATAATCCGCCTGCTAGCAGCACGTAACTGCCACTCCACAACGCTTTATTTACCGGCCAGAACAGGTCGCATAATGCCGCCGCCACTATCAATACCAAGCCTGCGCCTGACAGCCAGCTTACGCCCGCGCGGGCATCGAGTTCACTTAGTTGCTGCGCAGTGTAATACCCCAGTAGTACGGAAGTAACAGCAGGTAAAGTGCTAAGCAGACCTTCGGGGTCAAAGGCCACGCCAAACCCCTGATACAGATGATTAGCCCCCAGCAGGTATAGATCCAGCTGCCGCACCAGATTGTGCTCCAGGCTGAAGGGCTGCACGGAGCCAAGCTGCAGCAACAGCCAATACAGCACTAACATTAGTAATGCCAACCAGGGCAGATAATGCCGCTTTATTAAAAGTACCAGTACAGCGGCTATGCCGTAACACAAGCCTATACGCTGCAGTACACCGGGCAGCCGCAGCTCGGCCAGGTTTGCCGTAAATGGAAACCAGTTTAGCAGTATGCCAATGACAACAAGCAATGCACTGCGTTTGGCAATGCGACTGAAGGCTGCGGCATTGGGCTTAGCACTGCGCAGCGAGTAAAACATGGCGGCGCCAACAACAAACAAAAACGCCGGAAACACAATATCGGCAAAGGTAAATCCATCCCACTGCGCATGTAGCAACGGCTGATAAACGTGCTGCCATGATCCTGGTGTATTTACCAGGATCATCAGCGCTATCGCCAGCCCGCGCAATGCGTCCAGCGCATAAAACCGGCCGCCAGTCATTATTTCCAGCTAGTTAGCTTATGGCCTTTAACGGCATAAAACAGAATAAACAGGTAGCACGGCAGCATTACAAGGTAAGCGCCTTGCTGGCCTAAACCTGTGCCACTGGCAAGGCCCCAGAATAACGGCCCGAATGCCCCACCGGCAATGCCCATTATTAATAGTGCTGAACCAATACTGGTAAGGCTGCCAAGACCCGACAGCGCCAGCGGCCATACCGCCGGCCAGACAATAGCGTTGGCTAAACCCAGTACTGCAATAAACAGCAAGGTATCAGGCAAGGCCGTGCCGCCAAAAGGTACCAGTAGGGTGTTGGCGATGGTATAAGAGCTGGTGTCACCCAGCACTATTGCCAGTGTTAACACTAAACCCAACACCGCAGAAACCGCCAGCGCACGTTGCTGTGACAATACCCGCGGAATAAGTACTATACCGAGAATATAGCCCAGCACCATACAGGCCATAGTGTAGGACGTCATCACGGTGTATCGCTCTACCCCAAGCGATAACGCAAACAAACCAATGGTATCGCCAGCGATAACCTCTACCGCGACATAAACAAACAATGCCACAACGCCCAGTGCCAAACTGGGCCTTGCCAGTGCAGCTTTTAACTGGCCACGGTTACCACTGTTGTCAGTGTCTTTCTCCAGCTCAGGCAGTGGTGAATATTTTACGGCCAGTGCCAGCAGGCCCAAAAATGCAGCCAGCCCAAGGTAAGGCAGAACCAGACCTGCCGCCATCGTGTCAATTTGCTCTGCAGTTAGCGCCACATCTGACTTAGCAGCAAAGCTGCCTGCCATTAATGCGGTAAACACTATTGGCGCCACCACGCCGGCAGTTTTATTTAAAATGCCCATAATACTAATGCGCACTGCCGCCGTTTCTTCCGGGCCAATTTTAACCACATACGGGTTAACTGCAGTTTGCAGTAGTGTCTGGCCAGTACCAATAACCAACTGTGCCAGCAAAAACAGCGCAAAGGTTTGCGTTTGTGCCGCTGGAATATACAGCAAACCGGCCAGCATCATGGTTGCCATGCCCAGCGCCATGCCATTTTTATAGCCAACTTTGCGGATAAGCCAGGCTGATGGCAACGCGGTAAAAGTAACGGCTATATAAAACGAAAATATAATCAATGACGCCTGCAACGGCGTTAACTGCAGCATTTGCTGCAAATAGGGCATTAGCGAGCCATTTAGCCAGGTGGCAAAACCCAGCACAAAAAACAACATTGCCACTATTACCATCGGCATTATGCTGTTGCGGCTTTTCGTTTGTTCAGCAGCCATTTCCATGTTCCTTCCCCGTTCTATTTATTGTGATAATTTTTTGTTATCTGGTGCTATAACACTGTTGTCCGCCTATCCAGGCCTGTAGTGCCTGCCAGTTGTTATCCAGCAATACCATGTCAGCTTGATAACCGGCGGCTATCTTGCCCAAATGGCCGGTATGAAGAAATTGCGCCGGATACAACGAAGCCATCCTTAATGCTTCATCAGGCGCAACGTCCAGGGACTCAATGGCATAGCGCACCGCAGCTGCCATGTCTAACACCGACCCAGCCAGGCGGCCTTGCGCATCGGTAAGTTTATTGCCATCGCGCATTACTTTGCCGTCAAACAAATCAAATTCCGTGGCATCGGTGCCTACTGGCGACATGGCATCAGTAACAATTAGCAGCTTACCTTGAGGCTTGGCCGCCAACGCCACTTTGGCGGCCAGCGGATGCATATGATGACCATCAAAAATAACACCACACCAACTGTGTGGATCGGCCAGTGCCACACCGACCATTCCCGGTTCACGCGAGGTCAGTGGCGACATCGCATTATATAAATGGGTAAAACCGGTGGCACCGGCGTCAAGCGCCGCCTGCACAGTCGCTGAATCGGCGTTGGAGTGCCCCAGGCAGACAATCACATTTAACTCTACCAACTGACGTATTTGTGCCGGACTAACGTTTTCCGGTGCCACCGTAAGCAGTTTTACACCTAAATCATTACGGCCGTATAACGCAAGCTCGGGCGCACTAAGCTGGCGAATATACTGCTGCGGATGCACGCCTTTTTTAGGTACAGATAAATGCGGGCCTTCAAAATGCACGCCGACAATACCGGGCTGCTTAGCCGAAATTGCTTGCGCAATCGCATCGGCAGCGTTTTGCATCACCTCTATTGCATCGGTAATTACTGTCGGCAACATGGCTGTAGTGCCAAAGCGGCAGTGCGCTTGTATCATGGTGTGCAGTGTCTGCGGCGTTGGTGCGCTGTTAAATAAGGCACCGCCGCCGCCATTAACCTGCACATCAATAAAACCAGGCACCAGCATGCCCTGCATTACCGGCCCGCTGGCGGGCGTAATTGCCTTAACAACGCCGCGCTCAAAAACCACGCTGACATTGTCGAACCATTTTTCGCCATCAAACAGGCGGCTTACATTTAGCTGCTGCATTTATAGTAGTACCATCCGCTTATACTGTTTTTGTCACTTTATTCAGCCCGGGTGGTGCATCGGGATTAATGCCCCGGCTGCGGGCAACCACTTCAACATCAAGGTAGAAACGCTGCAAAATTAACAATGGTAACACGCGCGGATGTGCTGTCAGCCCCTTATGATGCAGCTGCACAATAGCAGCACCGCGACTTCTGACATCATCAACCTGATTGCGATGGGCGTTGATACTTTCGTCTTCCACACTAACATCAACAATAGCGAACTGGTTTTTAACTAACGTAACCGGACCGTGCAAAAACTCAGCACTTGAAAACGCTTCGGCGTGAATGCCGCACACTTCTTTCAATTTTAATGCAATTTCGCGCGAGATGGCGTAGCCCAAACCACGCCCCAATACCACCAGGTGAGCTACTTTCTCCAGCGCAGTGCTGTTTAGCTGTTGTGGTGCATCAATAGCTGCTTGCAAATGCTGTGGCAGATTTAACACTGCCTGTTGCAATGCGGCATTGCCAGCCCAGGCAGAAACCAGCTGTAAAATAGCACTTAACGTCGCCAGATAACTTTTTGTTGCTGCCACCGCTTTTTCAGCGCCGACATGCAGCGGCAGCACAAAGTGCGCCTGTTCGGCCAGCGGTGACGTGGTATCATTAACCAGCGCAACCACCATGGCACCGCTGCGCTTAGCCATGTCAACCTGCGCCAAAATATCCGGGCTGCGGCCAGACTGAGAAATCACCAGCACCAACGCATCAGCCAACTGCAACGATTTGTTATACACGCTGGCAATAGATGGTGCCGCCGCTGCAACCGGCAAACCTATTTCAATTTCAATTAAATATTTTGCAAACACACCGGCATGGTCTGACGAGCCGCGGCCAACCATATAAACAAACTTAGGTGCCCTGCTGCGGATTTGCTGCACCACTTGCTGCACCGTCGCTGCGTTAGCGGCCAGTTGCTCAGCTATGCGTTGCGGGGTTTCTCTGGCTTCTGCAGCCATAATGCTATTGTTCATTACGTCTTTACCTATTATGCGACACTGATTGAAGATGACTGGCTATGTTGACGGGCAAACCAAACCGCCCCGAGTTCCGGTGTTTGTTGTGCTGGGGTAACCTGTTGTTGAACTTCCAGCGGTAAATATGGCAATAACTTATAAGCCAGACCACCAATAAATGACAGCCTCGGCGGCTGCTGGCTAAGTAAACGCCTGGCAATGGCAGCTATAAAATCAGCCCCCTGCACCACCAGTTGTTGCGCAACAACGTCGCCTTGCTCTGCAGCACTAAATACCAGCGGAGCATATTTAGCATAGGTAGTGGGTGTGGCATGCATAAAATGCGACACGATACCAAGGCTGTCACTTACCGCCAGCTCCTGCAGCAGCAACCTGCTCATTGCTGTTGCCGGTGCCAGTTGATCCAGACTTAGCAGTACCTTATGCACCAGTTGCATACCGAACCAGGCGCCACTGCCGTTATCGCCGTAAGGAAAACCATGACCGCCCACCTCTGTCAGTTCGCCATTTACTGCAGCCAAACCACAGGAACCGGTACCTACAATTATCACGGCCCCATCCTGGCCCTGATGCGCCCCCATGCAGGCAATATGCAAGTCTGTGGTCAGATACAACACTTTAAATGGGTGCTGCCAATCAGACAACAACTGAAAATACTGCGGTACGTTGACACCTGCCAAACCCGCACCAGCAATAAGACGCGACATATCGGCAAACGCCAACCCTGCGCAACTCAGTGCTTGCTGAGTGGCCGCCAAAATAGAGTCTGTAGCTATTTTCATACCACGCAACGGATTGGCCGGCCCGGACAACCCTTCCCCCAGCACTTTATGCTCTGACGACACTATAATGGCGCGGCATTTACTACCACCGCCATCTATGCCCAGATACAAAGGCGCATCGGCCATTAGTGCTGCATTCATCCTGTCCACCTTATTGCATTTGCTGTGTAAAGCCTGACCAGCAGGCTGCTGCTTTCTTGTACCGAAGTGTTTCTTGCGGTAAAATTGACAGCGTTGTCATTTTTTAAAATCAGCATATAATAATTCTGACAAATAACAAGTCCTTTGTGTAAAAATGCAGCTTAGTTTTTCTGTTTAAGTTTTGCTAATCTGCAACCAATAAGAGATAAAAACATTATTAAACAATCACTTACTTAACTAACAACTAAATTAAATTGTCTCCGGCACAGGTAGTAGTCTGTCGGTAGCAACGGGGGAAACCAATGCGAATATTGATCATACTGCTAGTGCTGTGCAGCCTGCCGGCTAAGGCAACAAACTTGACCCAACAACAACTGGCCGATTTTGCCAGACATACCACTTTGCATTTTGCTGTTGATACCAATCAGCTGAGCACGCCCAGCCGTTTTCAGGCTGCCATAGAGCTACACAACCAATCTGCTGTCGGCCTACCAGCTGGCAACCACGACTGGCAGATTTACTTTCATCTGATCCGTCGCATCGACACCACAGATCAGCACGGCGTGCGCATTGAGCATGTGCAAGGTGATTTACACCGACTTAGTGCTACGAAAGATTTTGCTGGCCTGGCACCGGGGCAGCAACTAAGGCTTGGGTTTGAATCTGCACCCTGGCTGGTCAGTTACTCTGATTTTATGCCGCGCGCTTTTATTGTCAGCACAAACCTGCAACCCGAAGTGTTCGCCAATACAGATACTGAAGATTTACAGCAGTTTGTCCGGCCGCTGACTACCGACGCACAACTGCAACGTAATTTCGGTAGCCCGGACAAGGTAAACCTGGTTACGCCGCAACGCCGCTATGCAAACAACCTTAGTCTCAACGCCACTGATAAAGCGCTAAACAATAGCGCACTTCGTATTATCCCGACACCGCAGCAAGCTAGTTTCGGTAAAAGACGCATCGAACTGAACAACCGCTGGCAACTGGTGTTTTCCGGTGCAGCCAGCCAGGAAGCCAAGTACCTGCAACAACAGCTGTTGCAACTTGGACTTGATCTCAGCACCAGCGCGGACAATAAGCAGCCTGTTATTGAACTGGCCCTAACACCAACATTGCCGCTGGCAGCAGAGGGTTATCAGCTTAACCTGTCTGCAAACCACATTCGCTTGAACGGTAAAGACAATGCCGGAGTATTTTATGCCGTGCAAACCCTACTGGCGTTACTACACCGGCAGGATGCGAGCTGGGTGCTACCAGAGGGTAGTGTGACCGATCAGCCGCGTGCAGCATGGCGCGGTATGCATTATGACATGGGGCGTAATTTTCATGGCAAGGACGTTACACTGCGCCTGATTGATAACATGGCGCGCTATAAGCTAAATAAATTACATTTACACCTGACTGAGGATGAAGGTTGGCGGCTGGAGATCCCCGGCTTGCCAGAGCTCACCAATGTTGGCGCCGTTCGTTGCTTCGACCTGACAGAGCAGCAATGCCTGCTCACACAGCTTGGCACCGGCCCTCACAAACAAGGTTCGGGTAATGGCTATTACAGCACGGCCGATTTTATCGACATTTTGCGCTACGCTGGTGAACGCCATATAGAAGTGATCCCGGAAATTGACCTGCCAGGCCATGCCAGAGCGGCAATAGTTGCGATGAACGCGCGCTATAACCGTCTGATGGCACAGGGACAAACCGACGCTGCCCGCGCCTTTTTGCTAGCCGAACCTGGCGATAGTTCAGAGTATATTAGCGTACAAAACTATACCGACAACGCTGCCAATGTTTGCTTACCGTCAACCTATGTCTTTGTCGACAAAGTAGTCTACGAGCTGCAACAAATGTATCGTCAGGCCGGCCAGACATTGCGTATTTTTCATATGGGTGGCGACGAGGTTGCCGATGGCGCCTGGCAACAGTCGACCGCATGCCAACAGCTGTTTAATCAGCCAGGCAATGGCGTAAGTGGTGTTGCCGATCTTAAACCGTATTTCGTCCGTAAGCTGGCCGAACTGACTGCCAGCAGGGGTTTGGCCCTGGCTGGTTGGGAAGATGGTTTAATGTACGACAAGCTAAATACCTTTGAACGCACTCAATTAGACAACCCGCGCATTTTAGCCAACGCCTGGGACAACATCTGGGAATGGGGTGTTGCTGACCGCGCTTACCGGCTGGCTAATAATGGCTATCAGGTAATTTTGTCACCGGGTACGCACCTGTATTTTGATCATCCACATGAGGCTCACCCACAAGAACGCGGTTACTACTGGGCCACCCGCTATACCGGTATCGACACTGTATTTGGTTTTATGCCCGACAATTTGTATGCTAACGCTACGACCACCCGTGATGGCAGCAAAATAACTGACTTGGAAAAACTACTTGGCCGCGCGCTCCCCGCCTTGCAAAAACCGCAAAATGTAGTGGGTATTCAGGGCCAGGTTTGGACTGAAACCATTCGCACGGCCGAACAACTAGAGCAGATGATCTACCCGCGTTTATTGGCGCTGGCAGAACGCGCCTGGCACAAAGCAGGCTGGGAGAAACATAATGATCACAAAACCAGGCTGACCGACTGGCGCGGCTTTTCAAACAGAGTGGTGCAGCACGAATTACCCCGGCTGGCACAACTTGGCAGCGCCTTCTATTTGCCGCCACCGGGAGCTCGCTGGCAGCAAAACACATTAGCCGTCAATACGGCGTTGCCTGGGTTAACAGTCGAATACAGCCTCGATAATGGCGTTAACTGGCAAGACTACACAGGCCAGAGTATTTTACCCACCCAGTCTGTACTGCTGCGCAGCAGAGCAGGTAACGTAACAAGCCGCGAGGTTGCTCTCAACACCACCCGGGCAGAGGTCAACACTGCTAACTAACACGTAAAAAACCCGGCAAAACCGGGTTTTTTTATCGCAGTAAGCAGAATCAGGCAATGCGCCACAACATTATTTAGCTGGCCTCAGCAATTTTCTTTATCAACTTTTGTGTATGCTGCAACGACATCAGCTGAGCATAAATAGCGGTTAAAAAGCCGTTTTTACGCAGTTCAAGGAACTGCTCATCCGACAGCTCGGCCAGTTTAGCTTCATCAACCAGATAAATACCCGTGATACGACGCTCTTCACCTTTAATCGTCAGCGTTAACACCTGCTCTTTAATCAAATCCAGGCTTTGTAATTTGTCGATAAAGTTGCGGGTAACCATACCCATGTCGAGATATTCTGCCATTTGCTGTTTACGGAAGGTCAGAAATTCACTTTCACTGCCATCATCGTTAAACAACGCATTACCGTCGTCCTGGCCAACGCGGCTTGACGCTTCGTCCAGTGCAACCATCAGACGCTCACCCTCAGGCGTATTATCTTTTACCAATACCAGCGGATAATTGCGCACAGCACGTGGTACATAGTGTGCCTGCCATTGTTCTTCTTTGATAAACAGGTTTTGCCGCGCGTTTAGCCCCAACAATGCGACAGGCTGCAGTACGTCCTGATTTTTAATAAACACTACCGGAAACTCGGCACCGGCAACCACAAATTCGTGCACTACTACAGGCAACATATGCTCATTGCTAATATGGGCAAAGGCATTGTTATTATTAATCTTGGTTTTGGCGTGCTGATCTTTATTTAACGGCACAACTTTAGGGGTAGAAGTCATAAACTGCTCTTTCATTCTGTTCTTGGATAATAATAGTGCTGCTGGCAGTGTGCATTATGCCAGGCAGGTAAACCCTGCTGCCATCAGCTGCGCGGCCTTATCATGCGCTAAGTTGCGCGCCGGATCAACAGCTGAACCATGGCAAAATTGCGCTAAGTTATATAATGGCCACTGAGACAACCAAACCAGCATGTCGCTATTGACATCGCTGTCATCTGGCTAGCAGTATGCCGAGTTTAGGCTACAATCTTGCTCGACTGGTATAGTTAGCAAAACACCGTTATAACAGCAGCAGATAGCCGTCAGGAGCAGCAAATGCAGCAACAATTGAAACAACATTTGTGGGTGTGGTTGCTCTGGCTGGTCGGTTTTTATGCTGTTTGGCTATATTTAGTTATCGGCTTGGGCTACTGGCCAGAGGCGAAAGCACATTGGCCAATAGCTGTGGCAATGGCCATAGGCAGTTATGCCGCCGGCTCTACACCTATGGGTGGCGGTACCGTTGGCTTTCCTGTTTTAGTGTTGCTGTTTGAGTTACCTGCCACCCTGGGGCGCGATTTCAGCTTTGCCGTGCAAGCCATTGGCATGACCAGCGCCAGTATTTTTATTCTGGCGCGGCGCCAACCCATTGCCTGGGCCATGCTTAAAGGCGCTATGCTTGGCAGCTTAATTGGCACGCCACTGGGGATCTGGTTAATAGCCCCTTATATTCCTGGTTTGTGGATCAAGCTGGTGTTTGCTGTGGTGTGGGCCAGTTTCGGCATTTTGCATCTGTACCGGGTTAACGAGATTGCCGGCCACAACGGCATGACAGAATTTAACGAGAAATGGGATTTTAAAGTCGGCTGCTGGATTGGTTTACTGGCAGGTGCTGCGGTGGCTTCGGTTACCGGCGTTGGCATAGATATGGTGCTGTATACCGCATTAGTGTTGTTGTGCCGTACCGATTTAAAAATCGCCATCCCTACCTCAGTAATCATTATGGCGTTCACCTCAGTGCTGGGCGTTATCGTAAAAAACCTCACTACAGGTATGCAGCCTGGCGTATTTGAAAACTGGCTGGCGGCAGCGCCGGTGGTAGCACTTGGTGCGCCGCTGGGGGTATTTATCGTCGCGCTGATTGGCCGTAAACCCACTTTGTTAGTCGTGGCGTTTTTATGTGTGCTTCAGTTTTTCTGGACCATGCATTCCGAGCGCGCCAGCTTAGGCTTCATCGGCATAATGTTATCCACATTAGCGGTAGGTATTTGTTTACTCGGCTTTGAGTACCTAAGGCGCTGGGGTGCAAAACTGGTGAGCTATCGCACTGCGGCAGCCCAGTCGGCTCGCGGAGCAGTTAACAGCACCAGTGCAACCCCCTTATCGGTTACAGGTCAGGAATAAAGCCAAAGCAGCCATGGACAGCTGTAAACTCAGTGTCAACACCATCTTGTAATGCGGAGATTTGAATTATTCAGGTATAGGCAAGGCTATTTTGCGCAGATGACCGCCTGCAACCCGGCGGCTTGCTGTAAATCTTTTAGCCAAGTTCGATGTAATATAAAATCGCGGCCGGAATCCTGCACTAACTTTTGATTGCTAAGCAACAGCGTTTCACTCTGTTTGATTTCATCTGCTGTCAGCGGCTGTATATTGGTTTTAAATTTCATGCCGTACAAGACATACAAAAAGTTCTTTTCATTAAACAAATCAAACCGGCTAAAAAAGTCGCTTTGTTGCGGTGGGCGCAGCCTAAACATTGCCAAACGGTTTTTTAATTGCTCCGACAGCTTTGATTCGTCTCTGTTTTCTTGCCAAAAAGCGGAGTCTTGCCGATCTGACAAAAAATAATGCAGTTTGATAAAATCAATAACTCCATCCCATACATAACGCAGCACCTTATTGAAGTATGGCTGGCAAACGGCAATATCGTCATACCGTCGGGGAAAATGCCGCGCCAGCATTTCTGCTGCAAAATCCGTTACCAGAATTGAAGTCGCTTCCAGCGGCTCGACAAAGCCTTGTGCCAACCCTAAAGCCACACAATTTCCTTGCCAAAACGTTGAGCGATAGCCAATTGGCATAGAAATTTGTCTGGGCGCAAAGCTAGTGTTATCGACGCCAAGATAAGCCGCAAATTGCCGGCGCGCGTCATCATCTGATAAATGTTTACTGGAATAAACAAAACCTGTGCCGCGCCGGGTTGTCAGCGGAATATCCCAAATCCAGCCAGCACTATGTGCCGTAGCCGTGGTATAAGGTGGCAATGCTGCATCAGCCTCAAGTGGTACCTGTTGTACCAAGACACGATCGGTGAGTAACTGATCAGCTTTGCTGATAAAAGGCACCTGCAAGGTTTTATCAATTAGCACTGATGAAAAACCACTGCAATCCACATAAAAGTCAAAGGTAAGCTCAGTGCCATCGCGGGTTGTCAAACAACGAATCAAGCCTTGGTCATCAAGTTTGGCGCCAGTTACTGTAGCAACCTGATGCTGAACTCCATAACGTTGTCGGGCATTTTTAGCTAATAGGGCTGCAAATTTTAGCGCATTAAAATGATAAGCATAAGCCAGCGGCGCCTGATAGTTAGCAGACCGACGCGTTTTTGGTGCCAAACCAAGCTCAGCAAATCTAGCCTGAATCCCAACATCATCAAAGGGAATCTGCTCCTGCCTGGTTAGCCAATAAGATGTAATATCGAAACCAGCCGGATAAGGACTGTCAAACGGATGATAAAAATGATTATCGCCATGAGTCTCTTTGTCTAACCAATTGACAAACTTGATGCCTTGCTTAAAAGTGGTGTCGCATTGCAGCAATAATTCCGCTTCATTGATGCCAAAACGCTCCAACCCTTTCATAATATAAGGTACGGTACCTTCGCCCACTCCGATTGTCGGCACATCGGCAGACTCTATTACCACAATTTGAACATCGGGGTCGGCACGCAGTTCATACCCCAAATGATTGGCTGCCAGCCAACCGGCCGTGCCTGCGCCAACAATTGCGATCTTTTTTATTTTCATCAAAAATCACCTGCAATACCCAGTTTACTTGACCAGCAATATAACACCTGTCAAAGAAGAAACCGCACAGCCAGAAAAAAACCAGCCGAAGCTGGTTTTTTGTTTAACTGCAACTTAGAAAGTGTAGTTTAACCCCAGTTTATAAGTTGTTTCACCTTTAAATGACCAGGCAGGGAAACCATCTTTAAGCGCAGGCTTAACATCAGAATTGACACCGGCAGCACCGTACTGAACATCATCCTCAGCTAACAGATTCACTACTTCTAAACGAACTCTGGCAGAGTCAGTGACATTCCAACCAAGTGTCAAATCCAGTGAACCGTAGTCATCATGCATCCGGTTGCCATAGTACTTACCATACTCGCGTATCATATACTTCGAACGCCAGTTGTAGGCTATACGTGCTGAATAATCCACATTTTCCCAGTAACCAACTAAGTTACCACTGTGCTTGGATGACTCGGTAAATATAGAAAGACGATCCGTGTACACCTCTCCCGGCGCTTTAGCTTCGGCAAAAGTATAGTTGGTCGCGATACCAAAACCATTATCAAAATTATGGTTCAGCTGCAATTCAATACCTTCAATGGTGCCGCCACCAGCATTAACGTAATTGTTGACAGTCCAGTTATCGGCAGGCACTTCCAGATCGTTGTTTATCGCGCCAACCTGCTGATCAAACAAGGTATTGGCAACGATAAAGTTGCTGATGTCTTTAACAAACAAGGTAGCAGACAACAAGTTACTTGCGCCGTAATAATACTCCAGACTTAAATCCGCCTGCGAGGACTTCATCGGCTTAAGATTTGGGTTACCAAAGGTAATTTGTTCATTTCCACGCCGGTCATCCGGGTAACCAGAGATGCTGGCGGTAAACAATGTATCGTAGGTTGGGCGTGTGATAGCCTGGCCCGCTGAAAAGCGTAAAATAACCTCAGATGACAAATCAAACAGGATGTTGAAACTAGGCAAAATGTCGTTATAACTGCCTTCTACTTGCTGAATATTTGCACTCCACCCCGCATTCACACCCAGATCATCAGAAGACACACCATCAATAACATGGCCAGATGACGTTACATCTGTGCTGATATAACGTGCACCAAAATTACCGCGGAATCCGTCACCGGCAAAAGAAAACATACCGTACAGTGAGAAATTGTCTTCTTCAATTTTGCCATAGCCGGGCCGGCTGTAACCAAACTTACTTACCAACGAGTTGGTGGCACTGATCATTGCATTGACATCACCTTTGGGGATAGTATAACCGGCATAGCCCAAATCCATAGTACCTTTATATAAGTCGGCAGATTTAAATGAATTTGTTTTCGTTTGATCGTAAATAGCCCGGTATTCTTTGCGCTCAAAAGTATGGCTAGTATAGCGCATACCTGTTTCAAACTTATTCAAAACGCTGTGATCTAAATCGAATGCCAAATCAAGCTGCAGGTAATCTTCTTTATCCGAGTTAGGGCCTTTTGTCCCGGTCCATTGTGAGGTTCCAACTTCGGTATCCAGCTGATCAATGCCAAAGCTCATGTCACGGCCATTTATCTCGATCTGCTTGCCGGTAGCATCAACTTTACCTGCCCACTGCACCTGATTAAAATTGTCACCCCACCAGCCATAGCCGAAGTTGGCTGTCATTTCAGTGCCGCCCTTGGCTTCGGTAGTACCTGCAATAGCAGTTAAGGTATAACCATCGCCCACATATTTAGCATTTAATTCGAAAGTATCTGAAGTCATCTTTCCTAAACGAGCCCAGTTTTGAAAAAACACTTTCGAAGCACGGCTTTCCGGCGTGTCACTGATCACACATACACCGGCGGCATTAAATTGTTGACAATTAGATGGGCCATCGCCCCAGTCAGTATCAGTATTAATGTACATGTTAGCACCAAGACTGTCTGCGCCAAGCTCCAACGTCATGATATGCGCACCAAGCTCAAGCTTATCATTGGGGCGATATTGCAATGTTAGATCCAACGCTTCACGGGTTTGCTCTTGCAAAAAGCTGGATGGTTGAATGGAAGAGCGACCACCCCAGTCTAAATCTGCCTCAGTTCCGCGGCGCAGATACTCCCGGTCAACAAAGGCACCGGATACCAAAACACCAAACGTCTCGTCTGCATTTTTCCAACTGTATAAACCTGAGACCTCAGGCGCGACATTCTCATTAATACTGCCATATTCGCCTTTTAGCGAGACAACGCCAGAGTTAGCCGACATATCCAATGGCTTGCGCGTTTTAACGATAACGGTACCACCGATACCACCTTCAACTAAATTTGCCTGTGTCGACTTATACACGTTCATTCCACCGATCAGTTCTGGTGGTAACAAGGCATAGTTAAATGAGCGGTCGATATTCATTTGATCGTACCAGCCGGTTGAAGCAACATTTTGGCCATTTAGCGTCGTCAACGTCATTAACGGATCCGTACCCCTAATAGTTACTGAGCTGCCCTGACCGAAAGCCCGGCTAACTGTGACGCCCGGCACCCGAGCGAGCGCCTGTCCAACATCAGGATCAGGCAGTTGACCAATATCTTCTGCTGACACCGCATCGACAACGCTATCGGAAAAGCGTTTTGTATTCATCGACTCACTTAACGAGCGCTGGATCCCACGCACCTGAATCACTTCTACCTGTTGTTCTTTTGCAGCTTCGTCTGCAGCAAGAGAAGGCATACTTAATGCGGCGCTTCCCACTAACAAACTTAGCTTAACTGCTAATGCACATTTATTTATTTTATTGTGCTGCATATAACTCTCCCGTTCCTGTTCTGCGTATTTGCTGTTTTACTTCCAAGTCAAACCATGACAACGCTGTCATTGGATTTTAAAATACACAAAAAATTTTACCTTTGCAAACCGATTTCGACGATTTTTTAAACGACATTGGCGTATTCAAGCAACTACACTAACTACGCAGCTCATTGCTACTGGCTCAGCTCCAGCAAATAAGACAATAAGTCATTTTATATTTTAGATATAATATACAGTAAGTTACATATATAAACGGCCCATCACGTCCTTATGCGCCAAAAGTCGTAGTAAAAATAAGCAATAAATATTTGCCGTTTTGTCAAAAAAGAGGTATCCATTAGTTTAAATTGATCTAATAAATGACCAGCGCTGTCATAATCTCTAATAAGAGCCAGGATCTGTAAATGAAAGTAACCATTAATGACGTTGCCCGCCAGGCCGGCGTGTCAATAAAAACCGTATCCAGGGTAATGAACAATGAGCCCTCTGTGCGTAAGGACACCTTTGATAAAGTGATAGCGGCGATTAATGAGCTGCAATATCAACCCAATGCAGCCGCACGCAATCTGGCCAGCAGCCGCTCGTTCAGCATTGGTTATATCTACGACAACCCCAATGCCTATTATGTGATAGACATGCAGCGTGGCATGCTGGACGCCTGCCGTAAGCACGGCTACGAGCTGATTATTCACCCGACCAATGCTAAATCGCCGGGTATAGTGCAAGAAGTGTTGGATCTGGTGCAGCATTCACGGCTGGCCGGGCTGGTATTAACACCGCCGTTTTCTGAAATGCCGCACATTGCCCAAGCGCTGGAGAAAATTGGTTTGCCGTTTATCCGTATTATTTCGGGGTCAACACCCTCGCCCAAATTAAGCAACTGCGTGTTGGTAGATGACTTTACCGCCGCCTTTAAAATTACCAACCACCTGCTGGAACTTGGTCATACCGAGATCGCTTTTTTATGTGGTGACGAAGAGCACAGCTCCAGCGGTGAGCGTTTAGCAGGCTATCAGGCCGCGTTGGCCAAGCGGGGTATTGCAGCCAACCCTAAGTTTATTGTACCGGGCAGCTATTCATTTGAATCTGGCGTCAAAGGTGCAGAACAGCTAATGCAGCTGAGCAAAAAGCCAACCGCTATTTTTGCCTGTAACGATGAAATTGCTGCCGGTGCCTTATTTGCCGCCCGTTTGATGAATATTGCTATTCCGCAGCAGTTGGCGATTGCCGGTTTTGAAAACAGCCCGTTTTCGCGCCAGACCTGGCCACCACTGACTACAGCACATCAGCCGAACGTGACCATAGCGCAACAAGCGGCAGAATTACTGTTCCGCCATACCAAGCCTAACGCCAACAAGACCTTATCAGACAAACAGCCAGTGTTTATCCCTGAACTGGTGGTACGTGAGTCTACCGCCATCAGTGAGTAGTATCGGTATCCACAGTTCACATCGCAGGAACCGGTATGCTCACGTCAACACGCCGTAAACCCTTCCCTGGGGGCTCGATTCGGCCATCCTGGCCTGCAACGGTTGACTTAAAGCACACCGATTCCGACTATAAGGGTATCTCTTCTTAACCACCAAACTGATAATAGGTTGGAGAGCCTGGCCCTACCGGCAAGCCCAGCACAAACACCCAAACATAGAACAACAAGGTCCAACCAATAAAGAACACCAGGGTATATGGCAACATTGTGGCAATAAGGGTACCGATGCCCAGGTCTTTCTTATAACGCGCTGCTACCGCCAGGATTAAACCAAAGTAACTCATCATCGGCGTAATAAGGTTGGTGACAGAATCGCCTATCCGGTAAGCTGCCTGTATTACCTCAGGTGAATAGCCCACAATCATCAGCATAGGCACAAAAATAGGCGCGAAAATGGCCCACTGTGCCGAAGCAGAACCAAGAGACAAATTGACCAAAGCACACATACCGATAAAGAAGAAGAATAAACCCGGCCCGGTTAAACCAATGTCCTGCAATAACGTTGCGCCGTTGACTGCCAGAATTGAACCTAAATTAGACCAACCGAAAAAGGCAACAAACTGGGCAGCAAAGAATACCAAAACAATGTACAAGCCCATAGAGCTGATGCTTTTAGCCATGGCATTGATGACATCGCGGTCAGTTTTCATCGTACCGACAACGCGACCGTAGATATACCCCGGAATAGCAAAGGTGATAAAAATAAACACCACTATGCCTTTCAAAAATGGCGAACCTGCCACTAAGCCCGTTTCCGGGTGGCGTAATGGCCCCCACTGCGGCACCACGCTAAGCGCCAACAAAATGCCCAGCGCCAGAAATGCTAGCCCTGCAGCTTTTAAACCGCGTTTTTCTTCTGTGCTCAGCTTTTCCAGTTCGGGCTTACCTAAATCAATTGCCGCCTCACTGACATCGTATTTTCCCAATTTAGGCTCTACTATTTTCTCGGTAACAAAAGCCCCTAAACCGGCAATAAAAAACGTACTGACAATCATAAAGAACCAATTTGCTTCAGGCCCGACGGTATAATTCGGATCAATAAGGTTAGCTGCAGATTGGGTAAAGCCAGCCAGCAAGGGATCAACGGTACCGATAAACAAGTTAGCACTATAACCACCAGACACACCGGCGAAAGCGGCCGCTAAACCCGCCAGCGGATGACGGCCCAGTGAGTGGAAAATCACCGCGGCCATGGGGATCAACACCACATACCCCAGTTCAGAGGCCGTGTTAGAGATAATACCGGCAAATACTATAGTCACGGTAACCATGCGCTTTGAGGCGCCCATTACCAGGCCACGCATAGCGGCTGAAATTAGACCAGAATGCTCGGCAATACTTACACCAAGTAGCGCCACCAGCACCACGCCAAGTGGCGGAAAGTTGGTGAAGTTAGTTACCAGGTTTGACACTATGCGCTGCAAGCCATCAACACTGACTAAATTAACTACGCGGATCACGCCATCTGCGGCGCGCCCGGCAGTGCCTTCCGGCCTCGGGTCTATCGCACTGACATCAAAGTAAGCGGCAATCCCGCTACCCAGCACCACTGCCAGAGCAAACATGGCAAACAAGGTTACCGGATGGGGTAGCAAATTACCCAACCATTCTACCGTGTCAAGAAAACGGGTAAACCAGCCGCGTTTGGCGTTCTCTGCCAACGGCGTATTATCAGAACCTGACATCGCTATTCCTCAAAATCAAAGTGTTATGCGCCAAGGCTGCCGTGTATTCTGCGAAGAAAATAGACATTTTTAAGCCACTTAACCCAACTTAGCCATGTAGATAGCTGAATGAGCAGTTATTTTCTGGCCAAATCGCGCTGCAGCCGACACTAAATAAATTAACTGTGGCTGAATTTATCATAAGCAGTAAGCCACACAAAGCTATACAATGCATTTTGAGACTACTACACAATAATCTGTCTGTTTTTGCCAATTTATAATTTTAGCCCAGCGCTATATTGCGCCCTGCTATAGCACTAAAGTAGCGTTGCTGATCATGCTAACGCCCTCTAGCATGCTACTTATCAGGGTAAATAACAGGATCACGACTATGCAGATTATTGTTACCGGCGGTACCGGCGGCATAGGTTTTGCCATTGCCAGCCACTTTGCCGCTCAAGGCCACAGCGTGGTGATTGCCGATTTACAGCAGGGCGCCATTGACGACAAAGTAGCGCAACTGCAACAACAGGGCTTTAACGCCGCGGGTATAGTGCTGGATGTTACTGACGCAACATCGGTAGCCAACTGTGCTGCGCTGTATCCGGCTGATGTGCTGGTAAATAACGCCGGTACTCAGCATGTGGCACGGCTGGAAGATTTCCCGCCAGAAAAATGGCAGCAGTTAATCAATGTAATGCTAACCGGCCCGGCTATGCTTAGCCGTGCTATGTTGCCGGGCATGCGGGCGCGCAATTTTGGCCGCATTATTAATATAGGCTCAATTCATGCACTGGTAGCCTCGCCGTTTAAATCGGCCTATGTTGCCGCCAAGCACGGATTACTCGGGTTTAGTAAAGTCGTGGCGCTGGAAAATGCCGATAAAAATATCACCATTAATACCATTTGCCCGGCCTATGTAAAAACCCCTTTGGTAGAACAGCAAATTACCGCCCAGGCTAAAGAGCATAATCTGACGGAACAACAGGTAATAGAACAAATTATGCTGGCACCTATGCCACAAAAAGCCTTTATTGGTGTTGACGAAATTGCGGCTACCGCTGGTTTTTTATGCAGCGACGGTGCGCGCCACATTACCGCGCAAACGCTGGTGCTGGATGGTGGCTGGACAGCCCGCTAGCCGCCTGGCAAAAACTCAGGCACAATCAGCTTACACAAATTTCAGATGACAGCGCCTGAACTTATGATGTTAAGCGGCAGCAGCATTGGCCTGGGTACCATAGCGGCGCTCTCCCTGGTTTACCTGTTAATTCTGTTTAGTGTCGGGCATTTTGGCAAACGTATTAACAGTAAGCATCCGCTGGCACCCTGGGTGTTTAGTTTTGCGCTGTCAATTTACTGCACCTCCTGGGCTTTTTACGGCGTTACCGCCCAGGCGGCAGTGAATGGCTGGTGGATGCCGCCTACCTATATCGGCTCGTTTTTGTTGTTCTGGTTTGGCTTTAAGCTTATTGCCCGCATTGCTATTGCCTGCCGCCGCTATCGTATTACCTCAATTGCCGACTTTATCGCTACCCGCTTTGGCCACTCGCGCACGCTGGCGGTGATCACTACGCTTATTCTGCTGATGTCGGTTATCCCCTACATTGCCTTGCAACTGCATGCAGTGTCTACCAGCATTAATACACTGGTAAGCAGTGCCCCCGACAAATACTGGTATACCGATACCGGCCTGTACGTGACGTTATGGATGGCGGTATTTGCGCTGTTGTTTGTCAGCAAAAGCGCGAAAGCGCACCAGCCTAACCCCGGTCTGATGACCGCAATCGCCTTTGAATCTTTGGTAAAACTGCTGGCCTTACTGGCTATCAGCGCCTTTGTGTTTTGGGGCCTGTATGACGGCATAGGCCAGATTTTCACCCTGGCCGCTAACCATCCGGCGGTACAACAACTACAACAGGGCGCACTGCCGGCGCACACCTACTGGTTGCATGTGTTATTGGGTTTTGCTGCCACCTTGTGTTTACCGCGCCAGTTTCACGTTACCTTTGTTGAAAACCAGCATTTGGGCCATTTACGCAGCGCCCGCTGGATTTTCCCCCTGTACTTGTTGCTAATGGGCATGTTTACCCTGCCTTTGGCGTTGGCCGGGGTAATGTTATTGGGCGGCGATGCCAATATCGACTTAGTAGTATTGCAAATCCCGCTGGCTGCACAGCGCACTGATATGGCCTTGCTGGCCTATCTGGGCGGTTTTTCCGCGGCTACCAGCATGGTAGTGGTCGCCACTGTGGTACTGGGCATTATGATCACCAACGAATTACTGGCCCCACTGATTTACCGCGCACCGGCCAGCCAGATGCAGGCCGCCAATAAGGTGAAAGTGGCAACTTTGCGCCGTATTACCATGCTTATCGTGATGGCACTGGGTTATGTGTACTATCGCTGGATTGGCACCGACACCGGCTTAGCACAGCTGGGGTTGATGGCTTTTGCCCTGGTGGCTCAACTGGCACCGGCACTGATCCTCGGTTTGCTTAGCCGTGATATTAACCGCCAGGGCGCTATTGCCGGTTTAACCGGCGGCGCGCTGATCTGGGCCTATGTGATTTTACTGCCCGAGCTAAACCGTGCCGGTTTAATCAGTCTGCCACTACCGTCTTTACAGCATTGGCTACAAACCGGGCTGGATACCATTACACTGGGCGTGTTACTTAGCCTCAGCATTAACTGTGCCCTGGTATTGCTGGTTAGCCGCTTTAGCAGCACCCGGGTAGGTGAGTGGCTGGAAAGCGGCCGCTTTTTGCGTACCCAACTAACACAACACAACGCCAGGCCATTGAACCTAAGCGTGCAAGACTGCTATTTGCTGGTAAAACGCTTTGCTGGCGAAAAAGAAGCCAGCCGTTTATTACAACGTAACCTGAAAGAGCCGCATGAATTGCAACAACTGGCACCGGCTAACTTATTGCAGGCGGCAGAGCGCAGCCTGGCCGCTGTAGTCGGTGGCGCGTCGATGCGGCTTATAATGGATGCCAGCAGCCGGCACGCCACTTTGCCACTGGAGTCTGTTGCCCGTTTTGTCGATGAGGCCAGCCAGGTATTTCAATTTAATCAGGCGCTGCTGCGCGCCACCATCGACAATATCAGTCAGGGTATCAGCGTAGTTGATGCTGACTTACGGCTGATTGCCTGGAACCAGCGCTATATTGATATGTTTAGTTATCCACCGGCATTGGTCGAGGTGGGCCGTCCGGTCGCTGATGTAATCCGTTTTAACCTTGAGCGCGGTTTGATAGACAGCGAAAACATCGAAGCCGAAATAGGCAAACGCCTGAGCTACCTGCGTCAGGGCAGCGCCTATAAATTTCAGCGCCGCCAGCAGGATGGTCGTGTGCTGGAAATGCAGGGCAACCCACTACCGGGCGGCGGCTTTGTGACTACTTATACCGATGTCAGCGCCTTTGTCGACACCCAGCAACAGTTAGAGCAGCGCGTAGCCGAACGCACCGCGGCCCTACAGCAATTAAACCAGCAACTGCAATTGGCGCAACAAAAAATAGAAGAAAACACTCAGGCTAAAACCCGATTTTTCGCTGCGGCCAGCCACGATTTGATGCAGCCGTTTAACGCCTCAGCGCTGTTTGCCAGCTTACTACGCGACAAACAAACTACGCCTGAGCTGAAACAACTCAGCCAAAACCTGATTAACTCATTAAACTCTGCTGAGGAACTACTGGGCGCCATACTGGAGCTGACCAAACTGGATTCAGGCGTTATCAGTGCACAGCCGCAAGCAGTCAGTTTAGGCCTGGTGCTGGATGATATTGCCAAAGATGCTGCAGCCTTAGCCGAAGAAAAAGGTCTGACATTCCGCTATCTGCCGGTAAAGCTGGCCGTAATGACCGACCGTAAGTTACTTAAACGCGTGATACAGAACCTACTGGCCAATGCCATCCGCTATACCGAAAAAGGTAAAGTGGTGTTGGCCGTAAAGCGTCGCGTTACAACGCTGCAAATTTGCGTTATCGATACCGGTGTAGGTATTGCCGCGCAAGACCAGCAACGTATTTTTGAAGAGTTTCAACAAGGCTCACAGCCAGACCAAAAAGGCCTTGGCCTTGGTCTGGCCATTGCCAAACGCATTAACGATATTTTGCAGCACCGCCTCGCCGTGCATTCAGTCGCCGGCGAAGGCAGTTGTTTCAGCATTACCCTGCCAGTGGCGCAGCTACCGGTATCCATTGCGCAGCAACCGGTACCGGGCGCCATTAATGCCAGTTTTGCGGCAAAGCAAGTATTACTGCTGGATAACGAACCGCAACTGCGCGCCGCGGTGGCCGAGTTGCTGCGTAGCTGGGAGATTAATGTTGTGGCCGTTGGCCAACCGGCAGAGGCTTTACAGGCACTGCAACAAGGCCTTAAGCCAGACTTATTGTTATTTGACTATCACCTGGACAACGGCGCCACCGGCGTTGACGTTGCCCGGCAACTGGCAGAACATTTTGCGGTCACAGCCCCGGTTATTATTCACTCCGCCGATCACAATGAGCAGATCCGCGAAGCGGCGCTAAATGCCGGTTATTACTTTTTACTGAAACCGTTAAAAGCAGCAGCGCTGAAAAAGCTGTTCAGCCGCTTACTACGCTAAGGGTGCTTTAGTGCGGATCTGCTAGTTTCAGTTTTTCAAACAGTATGCCAGCCAGCGTACGATTATTGACGTTCAGTTTACGCAGTATCGCTGACACATGCTGCTTAATGGTAGTTTCCTGTACGTTCATCTCAAAGGCAATTTGTTTGTTTAACAGGCCATCGGCAATCATCTTTAGCACGCGGAATTGCTGCGGTGTCAGTTGTTCCAGCCGGCTGGCAAAGTCATCATCTATCAGGGGTTTGGCATTGTGTACATCTTGCATTAACTCGGCGGGTAACCAGCTGTCACCATTTAGTACAGCCGCTATCGCTTCGGACAACAGCTCCAGAGGAGCAGACTTAGGAATATAAGCCGCAGCGCCTAAGGTCAACGCTTGTTTAATGATCACCGGATCTTCTTCCGCCGATACCATTATTACCGGTACATCAGGATATTCGGTACGCAACGCGGTTAAACCGGTAAAGCCGTCTGAACCTGGCATACGTAAATCAAGGAAGATAAAACTGGTATCCGGATGCGCTCTGAGTAGCGGCCACAGCTGCTGCATATTCTGCGCTTGCAGCAATACGGCATCACTGCCAAGAATATTGGCGCAGGCCTGCGATAAAGCAACCCGAAACAGCGGGTGGTCGTCAGCAATTAAAACTATCATAAATCCGGTTCTGAGCCTTTTGGCCCATAATGTACCGGGGCTTACGCCCCGGCAAGTGTTTTATTAATCAGAAACGGTAACCTACACTCAGGCTAACCGTACGCGGTGCGCCATAGTAGCCAATCAGCGTATTGTCTCCCCCCAGGCCAGGGATATATTGGCCAGGTTTAGCCGGATCCGGTGCAATAAACGCATAGTTACCCACCAGATATTCTTCGTCGGTCAGGTTTTTACCATGCAGCGCTATGCTCCAGTGGCCATCATTACTCAGCCAGGTAACACCCAGGTTCAGCAAACCGTAACTGTCTTGCGTAAGCAGGTTGTCCAGTTCAACCACAGCATAGTCGCTGCGGTAGTTATAATTACCGTTGAATATCACATCACCAACGTCGGTCATCAGATTATAGCTAAAGCCAACATTCATAGTGGTTTCCGGTGTATTAGTCACCGAAAAACGATCTGAAATATCAACCGGACCAGTGCCTGGAACAAAAGAAACCGCTTCTTCAAAACTGGCGTCAATTAAACCCAGGTTGCCGTAAATTTCCAGCTCACGGCTGGCACGCCAGGTGACTTCTACTTCAACACCGGTGGCTTCAGAGCGGCCAACATTACCTAAGCGTTGATTTAATGCTGAGGCATCATCTTCGTCCGGGATCACAGAAATGTACTGTCGATCTTTATGATCCAACATAAACAAGGTGGCATTGATGCGCAGTGTGTCATTCCAGTCGCTTTTAATACCCACTTCAAATGAATCAACATCTTCCGGATCAGCTGCAGGTTCAGCAACGGTAGCACGGGGGTTAAAAGTACCAGATTTAAAACCCTGGCTATAACTGGCAAACAGCATCATGTCGTTACTGTGCTGGTACTCAACACCAATCTTCGGTGTCACTTTAGACCAGCTTTCGCTGTCATCCAACACTACCGGAGTGGTTAAACCGTCTGGGCGAACATAGCCTGGCAACCAACCCGATTCTGGATACACATTGGCAAAAATAAGGCCGTTGCGTACAACTGCATCTTTGTCATCTTTGGTGTAGCGTAAACCGGCAGTTAATGACCATTTTTCGTCGAAATCATAAGTTCCCTGCGCATACAACGCTGTGCTGTCGCCGTTGCTACAGCCGCCGACTTCACGTGTTAACCCAGCCGCACCTAATGATTGACCCAGCACACCCAGGATGGCGTCGAAAACACCACAGGAATCGGCAGTGTAGTAGTACGCGCCAGACACCATTTTAAAGCCGTCAGTCTGGTAGTTAAGTTGGAATTCCTGCGTAAACTGCTCATCATCATAAATAGCTGGTACGTCAAAGATCGGCAGTGAGGTGTTGTCAAAATCGATGTTGGTTTTCGAATAGCTTTCACGCTGAGAGGTGATCGACTTTAAGGTCCAGTTGTCGTTGATATCCCAGTTAATTGTCAGGCCAAGCCCCTCGGTATCTACGGTATTCCAGGTAGGCATGCTAGTGTACGAGTCGTATACACTGTTGGGTACCGGCGCATTGGTCAGTAAGCTGGGTAATAGACGGTAACCGCCCTTGGCATTAGAGTCATCTTCGGTTTTATCGTAATTCAACCGTATAAACACGGCGTCGCTTGGCCGGTATTCCAACGTTAAACGGTATGCCTGCAAGTCTTTGTTGTAGTTTTCGCCGTCCTGATTCGGCAGCGCAGATGTGAGGAAATTGCCATAGCCATCGCGTTGTAAATTAGCGTAACCAAACCCTAAATACAGCTTATTGTCGATTAGCGGTATTTGGCCGGTCAGTTTTACATCGCCCTGCTTATACGAGCCCGCTGTCAGGTTGACGGCAAATTCTGTATCACCGCTCATTTCTTTAGTAACGTATTTAACTGCTCCGCCGATGGTATTTTTACCATACAGTGTGCCTTGTGGGCCGCGCAGTACTTCTATGCGTTCAACATTAAGAATATCTAACACAGCGCCTTGTGGCCGGGCAACATAAACATCGTCTACATAAATGCCCACGCCAGGCTCATAACCCCATAACGGGTCTTCCTGGCCTACGCCACGAATAAAAGCAGTTAAGGTGGAGTTGGTGCCACGGCTTTGTTGCAATGTCGTGTTGGGTGAGAACTGCTGAATTTCTACCACCGTTGAGATACCGCGTTCAGCAATATCAGCAGCGCCAATGGACGTTACCGCCACCGGCACTTCCTGTAAATTTTCGATAGTGCGACGGGCGGTAACTTCAATGCGCTCGAGCTTTACTTCATCATCGGCAGCTTTTGCTGTTTCCTGCGCCAGTGCCACACCGGCAAAACTGCTGCTAATGGCTAACGCTAAAAGGCTGGGTTTCAGTAAGGTGCGGCTAAACGTGTGCTGTGCATCACTATTATTCTTATTGGCCATTATGGCTCTCCTGCTGTTGATTTGACATCATCTTGTCATTATTGCGGTAGTCTTACTGTAGGCTTAAACGCAGAAATTTTAACCTGTACCTTAGTACTATGGTGATAGCCGCCGTCCTGTATCAGACTAAACGAAAATGAGAATAAGGATAACAAGATGTTGAGTCTTCTGGGATTACTTGCCGGGCTTGGCCTGCTAATCGTACTGACGATGCGCGGTTTCAACCTGTTTATTACCGCACCGCTATGCGCTTTGCTGGTAGCCGTAACCAACGGCATACCGTTTTGGCAACTGAGCGATAAACTCGACTTTGTCCACGGCTATATGTCTGGTTTTTCCGGTTTTGTTGCCGCCTGGTTTTTAATGTTCTTACTCGGCTCTTTGTTTGGCAAATTGATGGAACATACCGGCGCTGCTGATGCAGTAGCGCTGGCGATTGTGAAAAAACTCGGTCAGGGTAAAGCGGTACTGGCGGTGGTATTGGCCTGTGCAGTGTTAACCTATGGCGGTGTTAGTGTATTTGTGGTGGCATTTTCTGCCTACCCCATGGCGGTAAGCTTATTTAAAGGTGCCAATTTGCCCAGGCGCTTTATTCCTGCCGCCCTGGCGCTGGGCTCAGTTACCTTTACCATGACCTCAGCCGGCTCACCGGAAATACAAAACTGGATCCCAATTCCGTATTTAGGCACTACCCCTTACGCTGGCTGGCAAGTCAGTATTGTGGTGGCCATGTTTATGGCGGTATCCGGTTATGCCGCACTGATGTGGATGCTAAAACGCGCTGTGGCCAGCGGCGAGCACTTTATACAGCGTAGCAGTGATCCTGAAATAACAGACCGCGCTCTGCCGCATCCGCTAATGGGTGTTATTCCGTTGGGTGTGGTGCTGCTGTTGTCATTTTTACTGCATGACAGTCTGCAGCAAGCGGCTCTTATTGTCGCCCTGTCAGGCGGTGTAGTGAGTCTGTATATTCTGAATTTCCGTTTTTTACATAACCCCGCGGTGGCCACCAATGAAGGAGTACTGGGTGCATTGTTGGCTATAGGTAATACTGCTGCGGTGGTCGGTTTTGGCTCGGTGGCAAAACTAACCCCGGCTTTTGCCAGCGTAGTACATTATATGACGCATCTGCCCGGGCCTGAGTTACTGGGCGCTGCCGTGGCCGTTAGTGCTATTGCCGGTTTAACCGGTTCAGCGTCCGGCGGTCAGGTTATTGCGCTGCCCGAGATTGCACCACATTATCTGGATCGCGGCGTCGACGCCGAGCAGCTTCATCGCGTCGTGGCCATATCTTCCGGTGCGCTCGATTCCCTGCCACATAATGGTTATGTCGTCACCACAATCCGTGCTATTTGTGGCGAAACACACCAAAACGCCTACTGGCCGGTGGCAGTGGTTAGTGTAGTGGTGCCGGTAGTGGGCACTGCGCTGGCTATCTTGTTATTTCAGTGGTTTTAAGGAGTCGTAATGCGCGTTATTAGCGGTTTAATATTATTTTTCTGTCTTAGTGCCTTTGCCGAGCCTTTACTGGTGCAAAAACAGCGCTTTGCGCTGGAGAGTTTTACCACCGAAAACGCCCAGACAATTGCACCGTTGCAGGTCGGTTGGGAGGCCTACGGCCGCTTGAATGCCAATAAATCTAATGCCATTTTAATTACCCACTTTTTTTCCGGCACCAGCCACGCTGCCGGTAAATATAAGGAAGATGACGCCGCCCCCGGCTATTGGGATGCCATTATTGGCCCGGGTAAAGCTATAGATACCAATAAGTACTATGTAATAAGTAGCGACACCCTGGTCAACGCCAACGTGTTTGATAAAAACGTTATTACCACTGGCCCGGCAACAGTTAACCCCGCCAGCGGAAAACCTTATGGTTTGAGCTTTCCGGTGGTAACGATAGGCGACTTTGTCGAAGTACAAAAAGCACTGCTCGACAGCCTGGGTATCAATACACTACACGCCGTGATTGGCCCGTCAATGGGCTCGTTTCAGGCGATAGAATGGGCGGTGCGCTATCCGGACAAGGTGCAGCGCTTAATACCGGTGATTGGCAGTGCCTATATGGATATTTACGGTGCAATTAAACTGCAACGCTGGGCGTACCCTATTTTGCACGACCCGGCCTGGAATAATGGTAACTACTACAACAAAGGCCAACCATGGCAAGGCTTAAGCACAGCGCTGGCGTATATTACACAAGATGCGTTACACCCGGATGGCTTTAACCCGCGTTATACCGCCATCAGCCAGGATGGTGACCTCCATCAGCATATAACGGCTTTGCCACAGGCCTGGCAGCAACTGCAGGCTCAGGCCCGGGTGCGCGCCGAAAAACAAGACGCTAACCATATTTTGTATTTAGTGCGCGCTTCGCAGTTGTGGCGCGCTGGTATGGGCGACAACTGGCAGCAAGCACTAAGCCGGGTTAAAGCCAAAACACTATTTTTACCGGCCAGCGGCGATTTACTGCTGCCACCAGCCTTAAGTCAACACAGTGCCGCAGCAATGACAGCCGCAGGCCATGCACCACAGTATGCTGAAATACCCGGCAGCTTTGGCCACTTAGATGGTGTGCTGGGTATCAGTGCTGTGGCAGCGCAGATCGCAGCTTTTTTGCAGCAATGATGTATTAACGGTTTTCCTGGCAGGCGCTGCAGGTATTGGGCGCCTTTTTTGATAATAATATATTCGCCAACTGCCACATTTTCCGCTAAAACTATCCGGCTAAGCATTGCAAAACGCTTACACTCAGGCAAGATAGCTGCATTTACAACAACCTGATTTTTAAAAGGAAGTAATCATGGCTTATGATTATGGCAGTGACTCGCTAGGGATCCGTAACCCGTTTAAAGTTGAAGGCTTGCTGCGCGCTATACGTGGCTTGCTGGTTAGCCTGTTAGGCATTTACCCTTTGCTACAAGTGGTTAGCCTGGTACAGCAGGATAAAACCCTGGCCTGGATTTATGCCGCCGTTGGTTTTGCCTTACTGGCCGGCGGGTTGCGGGCGCTGGGCGGCGGTATTTTTCAGATGCTGCGTTTTTTTGTTGGTCGCAGCGTACCTACATCTCTGGCGGAAAACTACAGCAAATCTGAGCGCGAAACCGCCAAATTTGAACAACCGCATTATAAAAGTACCGACTTAGAAGAAATGCTAATGGGCCGCAAAAACAAAACCTTTGTTGAACCGGTCGGTTTTATCTCGCGTCTGGTGCATACCTTGGTACCCAAGCTTATTTTTTTGCCCTACCCGCTGCGCAATCTGGCGCAGCGTTTTGCCGGTGCCCTTATCGCGACTGTAGTGGCTTTGGTGGCCTATGCGTTAACGGCCTTTGTTTGTCTTACAGGCCTGGCCGGCAACACCGGCGATATTTTACTGCCGTTTTTCTCTTTTTTGCTGATGGTGTACCTGGTAATAAGCTGGCGTAATGCAAGCACCGTATACCGCCAGGCCGAGCGCCGCATAGAAACTCAGGGCAATCTGCAACTGGCAAAAATTATGGCTTTTGCCATTCTGGCACCCGTCGTGCTGGGGTTGTTGATTAATTATCTGTTACAGCAGCGCGATATCGCACTTTTTGTCGTCGATATGCAAAGCAGTGAATTGCAAACCTTTGCTGTTATGCCGCAACTGCTGCTGGTACTGCTGTTTACCGCGTTAAGTGGCGTACTGATTTTTCTGCTGTTAAAACAGCGTACTGCGCAGGTGCAGGCACAAACTAAAGTGTCGGAATATCGCGCCAACTGGCAAGAGAATATTCACCCTCGTGAGTTGTTTGTTAATATCGACAACATTGTGATGGCTAACCGGCGCTACAAAGAAATACCTAACAGGGTATACCGCGAGCTTAACCCAAACCTGAATGAACAATCAGAAAGTAAAGGTAACTTTAGCGGCGAAGTCATGATAGAAACCCAACCCGCTTATGCGCCGCTGCAGCAGACAGCGCTGTTTAAGCAATTGCGGCTGTGGGCCACTATTACAGCGCAGCTGCTGCTGTTAATCGGGCCCTTTATTTTGTTTTATCTGCTTAGCGAGGCCCAATTAGTGCTGGATATCGTGCGTGATTTTACCGCCATAAACAGGCCTTCTGATGCGGCGGTATCGCAGTTTGTGGTAACGCTGTTTAATGAAAGCCAGTTTATTATCAGCCTGGTGCTCAGCTGGTTAATTTGCCACAGCTTTGGCCGCTTGTTGCAAAACTACAGCCATACCTTCTGGGCAGAACTTAACTTTGACTCCTTACTGGTGTTTTTAAAATGTGAAGGCACCTACACCCAAAGTAAACTGACTACAGGTAAAGGCATTTATGATTCAACCTCGTCAGAGAACTATGTGATGCGCTCCTCACTTACGCCCTGGATCATCAGCTCGCGTATTATGAGCAGCACCTTTGCCGACAGTGGTGCCAAGAATGTCGAGCATCCGCGGCATATTCTGGAAATGCACGACAACCCGCAGGAGATGCAGGCGATACTGGATGATATTCAAAGCTTCTTATCAGAGCGTGAAACCATTGCCAATATTAAAAACGCTCAGGATTTATCTAATACCGAGCAAATCTATCAGATTAACCAGCAATCGCGTGCTATGCCGTTAACGCCGGATCAAGCCACTCTGGCCAGCCCACAGCAAGACGCTGACGCCAGCGCAAGTTTGCCGTCCGGCGACGCTAAAGACTAATTCGGCAGGCAACGCTAGCCGAATATCACATGCAATAAAAAAGGCGACACAGCGAGTCGCCTTTTTCATATTTATGTTAATTACAGTTAGCAACTCCATAACCTTGTGCCACACTTAGCGGGACAAATTAGCCAGTGGAGATCAGATGAAGGTAGTTTTAGCACTTATGTTGCTGGGTGTTAGCCTGCTCCGCCCTTTACCATTGCATAGCGAGACATTGCTGCTGGCCAGCAGTAACTATTACCCACATTATGCCGCAGATTTACCGCAGCAAGGTGCAGTTAGCGAGGTGGTGCGTCAGGCATTTTTACTGCAGGGCATTGATATAAAACTAGAGTTTATGCCCTTTGCCCGTGCATTACGCCAAAGCCAGCAAGCTGATTATATTGGTCTGGTTGCAGCCTGGTATGACGATGAGCGGGCACAGCACTTTTACTACTCGCAGCCGTTGTACGCCAACCAGATTGTGTTTTTTAAACGTAAGCACAAAGCCATTGCGTATCACGACTATACCGATTTAGCAGCGCAAGGCTTGCGATTGGCGTTGATACAAGGCTATTTGCAACCGCAGGGCTTAATGCAAAGCCAGCCTAATCTGGTGCAGGTAGCCACCGATGAACAAGCGTTTTTTATGCTGGCCAAAGGCCGGGTAGATTTAGTACCGGCCGATAAACTAAATGGCCTGTATCTGCTGGAAAATAAGTTGCCGCAGTATGTTGAACAACTGGACTGGCTGACACCGGCGCTGGAACAACGGCCGATGTACCTATTGCTATCAAAACAAGACCCGCGCTCTGAATATCTTATGCAGCAGTTTAATACCGGCCTGAGTGAGTTACGTCAGTCCGGTCAATATCAGCAAATCCTTGATACCTTGTTGCCAGCAGCAAATTAAAAGCGCGGGAATAACACTAAGTGGTCTAAATCAAGCCGGATGCCAATTTGCTCGCCGATAGCATGGTTATGGTGGCTAAGTGCCAGACAATGCACCTGCTCACCGGTTTGCAGTTGCAGCTGATACAAAATATGTGAGCCACGAAAAGCTTTGTCGACCACTTGGGCGGTAACACCGCTGTTGTCGTCATGCACGATATCATCCGGCCGGATCAACACATCAACACTGTCACCTACCGTTAAATCTGCACTGTAACGTTGCTGAAAAATACCCAGATTTGTTGCTACCTGCTGCCCCTCCAGCACCTTGCCTGGTAACAATACGCCACGGCCAATAAAGTCGGCAACAAAACGGTTTGCCGGTTTATGGTATAGCTCATAAGGCGTAGCCCATTGTTGCAACCGACCATGCTGCATAACGCCGATCATATCGGCCATAGCAAAGGCTTCGTTTTGGTCGTGGGTAACCAGCACCGCGGTAATATGCAACTGCTGCAATATCTGGCGGATCTCACGCGCTAAGCCCTCGCGCAGTTCAGTGTCCAGGCTGGAAAAAGGCTCATCAAGTAACAATACCTTAGGCTCGGGGGCCAAAGCACGCGCCAGCGCGACCCGCTGTTGCTGGCCGCCAGATAACTGATGAATATAACGCTGACCTAAATCCGGCAAGCCCACCAGCTGCAATAACTGTCTCACTTTAACTAACTTACTGGCTTTAGTTAACCCGCGCAGACCAAAAGCAATATTGTCTGCCACTGTCAGATGTGGAAATAAGGCGAAATCCTGAAATACCATGCCTACATGGCGCAGCTCCGGTACTTGTTGTACTGTGCAGCTACTGACTAATTGTTGCTGCAAACTGATGCTACCCTGCGCTACCGCTTCAAAACCAGCAATAGCTCGTAGCAACGTGGTTTTACCGCAGCCCGACGGACCGACTAAACAGCCAATCTGGCCCTGCGCTAATGACAAACTGATGTCTTTCACCACGATATGGCCAGCATAAGCCACCGCTACCTGTTGTAATTCCAGCATCAGGAAGGTCCTTTTACACGTGATTCAACCGAACGCGCCAGCAGTATTACCGGCAATAAACTCACCAACACTATGGCCAGTGCCGGCAAGGCTGCATCGGCCAGCCGCTCGTCAGATGCCAGCTCGTAAGTACGCACGGCCAGCGTATTAAAGTTAAACGGCCTTAGTAATAACGTGGCTGGTAGCTCTTTTAATACATCGACAAAGACCAGTAGTAACGCCGTAAGCACACTACCTCGCAGCAGCGGCACATGCACTTTGCGCAGCACCTGTGACGGCGTATAACCCAGCGAACGGGCGGCATTATCCATACTGGGCTTTATCCGCGCCAGCCCAGCCTCAACACTGTGCAACGATACCGCCAGAAACCGAACACTGTAAGCCATTAATAATGCAAATAAACTACCGGAGAAAATAAGCCCGGTACGAACGCCAAACCAGCGCTCGGCAGCAAGATCAATCTGGCCATCCAGCCAGGCCAGCGGCAACATGACGCCAATGGCGATGACAGTACCCGGCACAGCATAACCCAACGCCGCCAGCCGCACCGGCGCCCGCACCAAAACATCGTGGCGTAAGCGTTTACCGTAGGCAAATAACAATGCTAATAGCACCGATATCAATGCTGCCATAGCCGCCAGTTTAAAACTGTTCCATACCAGAGTGGCAAACTGAGCATTTAATGTCACCTTGTAATTACTTAACGCCCAGCTAAGCAATTGTGCGGCGGGGATCAAAAAGCCAAACAGCAACGGCAACAAGCACAGCAAAAGTAATAACCATTGCTTCGGCATGCTTAGCGATCGCATAACAACATTGTGTGAGCGCTGGCCCTGATAATAATAACGGATTTTACGCCGCGACCACTGTTCTAAAAGCAGCAGCAACAGCACAAAACCGGTTAACAGCGCAGCCAGTTGCGCGGCGGCGGCCTGGCTGCCCATACCAAACCAGGTACGAAAAATACCGGTAGTAAAAGTGGGAATGCCAAAGTACTGCACCGTACCGTAATCGGCAAAAGCTTCCATCATCGCCAACGCTGTGCCAGTAATAATGGCTGGCCTGGCAAGGGGTAATGCAACCTTCCAAAAATGCTGCCGCGGCGTTAAGCCCAGCGTGCGGCTGGCCTCCAGCAACGATAAAGACTGCTCACGAAATGCCGTACGCGCTAACATATATACATAGGGATAGAGTACCAGCGTCAGCATCAAAATGGCGCCAGTCAAAGAGCGGATCTGTGGAAACCAGTAGTCGCCGTAACGCCAGCCGGTAAGCTCGCGTAGCAGGCTTTGCAGCGGGCCGGCAAAATCCAGCATACCGGTATAGGTGTAGGCAATAATATAGGCGGGCATCGCCAGCGGTAACAGTAATAGCCATTCGACATAACGCCGGCCAACAAACTGATACTGGGTAACCAACCAGGCGGTACCTGTACCCACTAATAATGCACCAAAACCGGTACCGAAGGCTAATAGCAGTGAATTAGTGACATAGTCGGCCAATACGGTCTGGCGCAAATGCAACCAGATCTCGGTTTGTGGCGATAGCAGGCTGGCAAAAATAATCAGCACCGGCAACGCCAGCACGGCGGCAGGTAACAAAACACTCCAGCGCCAGATATCGGTCCAACCTGACTTCATCTGGCGCACAACTCAGTACAACTAATTGATTTCAAACATTACTTCCAGCCAGCGCGGTCCATTACCCGAATAGCTTCCGCGTTTAGTTCGCCTAATTTGTCCAATTGTAACTGGTCTGCCTTAAATTCACCAAAACCTTGTAAAATAACGCTGGCTTTTACGCCTGACCGTACCGGGTATTCGTGGTTAGTTTCAGCATACCATTGCTGCGCATCTGCGGTGGTCATATATTCCAGCAGCTTAATCGCTTGCGTTTTATTTGGCGCATATTTGGCTACACCGGCGCCGGAAATATTAATATGTGCACCGCGACCGTCTTGATTGGGCCAAAATACCTGCACTTTTTCTGCTGCCGCTTTCTCTTTCGGATCAGCCAGCATACCGCCTAAGTAGTAAGTATTGGCGATAGCAATATCACAAACACCTGCTGCAGCCGCTTTAATCTGGTCGCGATCACCGCCCTTGGGTGGCATAGCAAAGTTAGCCACCAGGCCTTTGGCCCAACTTTCAGCTTTTGCTGCACCATCATGGGCAATAATACTGGCCGTCATCGATTGGTTATAGATGTTGTCTGATGAACGGATACAAATGCGGCCCCGCCATTTTGGGCTGGCTAAATCTTCATAGGTAGACAGTTGCTCGGGTTTTACCTTGCCAGGTACATACAGGATTGGTCTTGCCCGCATCGTTAAACCAAACCATAAACCGGCCGGGTCTCGCATTTCTGTCGGAATAGTGTTAGTTAACACGTCAGACGTTATCGCTTGCAGCACACCTTGCTGTTTAGCGCGGTATAAACGGCCTACATCCGTACTAATTAATATGTCAGCCGGACTATTGCGCCCCTCGCTCACCATGCGGCTAATCAGCTCATCCGGCTTGCCGGTAATCAAATTCACTTTAATGCCTGTGCTGGCACTAAATTTATCCAACAGAGGTTTTATCAGTTCCTCCTGCCGGGCAGAATAAACATTAACCTCGCTAGCGTGCGCTGCCGCTATATTGCCCATTGCAGCCACTAGCGCTGCGCCCACTAAGCCTATCGCCTTACCTGATTTCATAGCCAGACTCCTGACGGATATTTAAAAGTCAAAAAGATACGCCATATAAGCATAAATACGAATAATTCTCAACGAGATTGCGCTTAATCTAATAAAAAAGCCGTTAACTGCAATTAACGGCCTTTGGGTAAACAACTAGCTTTGCAAGATTTAGTGATCGTGTGCTTCTGCCGGCTCTGCAATACCTAACCACACCAGTTTGTGTGGCATAAAGTTCAACTGCTTAGTTGCTACCACTTCGGCATCCGCCAGATCTACTGTTACTAAACTACGGTCGATCGGATTAAGTACATACACCTTGTCGTCACTGGCTGATATCGCCAGCTCAAAGCGGCTGCCGCTTGGCATAGTGCTAACATCTGCGGTGGTAAGCTGCACTTTGGCGGCAAACTCAAACGCTGGCTCAGCTGTGCCCTCATGCTCATGGCCATGATAATTAAGAATGGTTAAGTAACCCTGATTATCCAACAAGACAAACTTTTCACCATCATCAGCAAAGCCATAACCTGTCACTGCAGCACCAGCTGCCGGCTGCCAGTCTATTAGCTCCATTTCGCCGTCATGAGCGTGAATAGCAAACATACCGCTACCTGCAAAGCCAACAAAATGCTCAGCGTGTTCTGCGCCTACCAGAGTACCGATTCGCATAGTGCCGGTAAAATCGTCGGTGTTAGCCAATTTGGCAGCAGTAAAATTAGCGCCGTCCTGTTCAATTAACAAGACGCCATCGGTACAACCAAAGGCGATAAAATGTTCGTTCTGGGCGCTGCCATGCAAGCCAGGGCACAGCTCGTCAAATACCAGCTCTTCATCAAAGTGATCACCATGGGCATGATAAACAGCCACTTTATCCGGCAAGGTAGAGGCGCTATTGGCATCACGAACGGTTGACACTAAGTACTCGCCGCGCGCCTGGGCCGCACCATGCATATTAATGCTGTAGTTAAGCACCGGGTAGCCATTGCTATCGGTAGTAATATCCGCCTCGGTAATCATTGCTACCGCCGCAGGGGTAGAGCTTGCAGCATCACCGTCAAAAAACACCGCCAGTTGGCTGTCGGTACTGGTAATATGCGTTGGCCGGCTGTCGCTTAGTACAAAATTGGTCAGCGCCGGCGCTTGCTGGTAGGGATGCAGGTGATCAACATGATCTTCCTGAAACAAGCCACCATCAATAAATTCTACCCTGTCGGTAGTACGCTGAACCACTAAAGCGTAGCGCTTAGCCGGTGAGGCCGCTAACGCCGATGGCGTATCGGCCACCGCAAAGGTATCCAGCAGGCTGCCATCTTCCAGTTCATAAACCGAAACTAAATTAGAATCTTTCGCTGAAATCACCAACCGGCCGGCCGTGCTGATTTCATCGTGGTCGTGGTCATGATCATCGCCATGATCGTGGTCATCATCCACCGCTATCGGGTCTTTTTCCACGATGTTGGTGGTGCTATCGCCACAGGCGGTTAACATTGACGAGGCGATTAACAACGCAACAAGCGTTAATTTTGGTTTTAGTTGGGGTTGTAACATAAAATCTCCGTATAAAATAAAAAGCTGCCGCAGGCCAGGAACCAGAGTACCTGCGGCAAAAAATCAGAAGCTGCCACGCACACCCAGTGCCAACGAACGCCCCGGCAGTGGTGTTTTGTCTTTTAAAAATGAGGTGTGAACTCTGACTTCTTCATCTGTCAGATTCTGCCCTTTAAGGTAGGCAGTAAGCTGCGAAGAGCCCAGGTTAAAGCGGTAGCTGATGCTGGCATCAAGCAGGGTATAGCCGTCGGTAGTGGTTTCCAGCGCTGCAGTTTTGTCTTGCTTCATGTAGCGGGTGGCGCGTAAATCCGCACTTATTGCATCCTGCTCATAGGCTAGCTCTGCAGAAAAACGCAGTGGCGGCGTACGGGGTAAGTCACCACCGCCATTTAAGCGGGCACGGATATAATCGCCCTGCAGGGTTAATTTGAACGGATCATTAATCTGCCAGACATATTGCGCTTCAAAACCGTGCAGCGTGACATCAGCAGCAGTAAACAGATAGACCGGTAATTCACCGCTGTGATCATGCTCGGCCCCGTGGTCATGCTCGCCGCCATGATCATGGCCATCTCCGGCAAACAACCCGGTGTTTTGCTGGTAGTAGTAGTTATCTACCTGGTTATAGAAGGCGTTTAAGACAAAACCGGTATTACCGCTGAATTTACGCAGCGTAATATCCAGGTTATTTGCCACTTCCAGTTCTATCGGTTGGGTATTTAACACAAACTCATCATCGTGCAGCACAAACAGCGCCCCAACTTCATAGGCAGCTGTGCCAATATGCGGGCCAAATGACAGTAACTCAGATGCAGAGGGCGCACGCTGTGAACGAGACATTGACAACCCCAGGTTATAACCTTCGGCAAAATCCCACACAGCACCGGCAGATACGCTGTAAGGCGTGAACTTCTGGCTGACATCAAATACGCGGATAACCTCTGCATCATGGCCGTGGTCATGCTCATGGTCATGGCCTTCATGCCCCTCGTCGCCATGCGCGCCGATATCAGGTAGCAGCACATCAGAGGCATCAATGGTTACCCGCTCGATACGGGCGCCCAGTTGCACCAGCCAGGGGCCAAAGTGGCGCTCTTCCATCCAGCCAAGCGCTAACATTTGTGTCTCTGAAGGTGGAGTAAAGGCTTCCTCGCCTATGGCATCAAAATCACTGTGCTTGTAGTGCAGGCTTAAGCCACCGCGCCATCCCTGATATGTCCGGTGCAATACTTCAACGCGCGCTTCTGAGCTTTGATTGCTGAATGTCGTACCCACTATGCCCGCTTCAATCTCGGCATGCTCATAGTCGGTAAACGCGAACCGGGTATTTACCGCCCGGATCAGCCCTGTTGCAAAACTCAGCTCACTCAGTAGCTGCACCCGATGCTGGGTAAGATCGGCAAACACGTCTTCGTCAGCATGTTCTTCAGCGTCATCAGCATGAGCATCATGTGCTTCATGCCCGCCATGCGAGTGGCCGGGAATGCCATATTCACGGTCTAAACGGCCGTAAGATAAACCGACATAGCCGTTGTCCAGCAAATAGCTGCTGCCTAAGGTAAAGCCTTTCGCCTTAGCGGCAGTATTATCTACCTTGCCTTTTACCGCATCGGCATCCGGCGCAGCTTCGGCGAAGCCGGGTATGCTATAACTGTCATTGTCACGCCAGAAACCATCAGCATACAGGGCAATATTGCCGGTACCGGTGACTAAAGAGCCCGCAGCCAATTTCTCATTGTTAACTGACTCACGTTGTAACAGCCATTCAGCACGGGTGCTGTTATCGGTAGGAATACGTTCATCCACCACGTTAACAACACCGCCAATAGCGCCGCTGCCGTAAAATAACGTTGCCGGGCCACGCAACACTTCAATTTGGGTGGCAGTGCTGGCTTCTGCCGACACGCTGTGATCCGGGCCAACGCGTGAGGCATCACCGGCATCCAGGCCATTTTGTGTGATCAGTACGCGCGGGCCATCTAAGCCACGGATAATCGGGCTGCTTGCCACGCCACCATGGAAGTTTGAGTGCACGCCGACTTCATTTTTCAGCGTGTCACCAAGCGTGGCCGCCTGGCGCATTTTCAGTGCATCACCGGCTAATACGTTTACCGGTAGTGCAGATTCGGTCGCCGAGGCATGAAAGGGGCTGGCTTTAACGTCAATAGTTTCAATGGTGGTAGAGAGCAGCACCACGCTAAGGTTTTCCAGCCCGGCGGCAGGTACGTCTAAATGCACATTACGGTGAGCAAAACGAGCGGCTTCTATATGCAGCTCGGCTTCACCTGCATTTACCGTGGCCAACACAAAACGGCCGCTGTCATCAGTGCGAGTTTCGCCGTTAGTACCCATTAGCTGCACGCGGGCATTCGCTACCGGCTTACCAGCAGCGTCTGTAACGGTACCTTTAATGCTGTCGGCATAAGCCGTTGATGTTAAAGCAGCAAAAACTGCCGCGGTTAACAGAGTCGGTTTAAACATTATTACTCCATGCTGCGATTAAACTGAAACACCCTTGCAGACGCATTTGACGACTCAAGTGTTACGTTATAACATATTTCGAATATTGTTATGTTATAACATTTTGTGCCGACACTGCAATGCTTGCCGAGAGATAATGCCGGTACGTTACAGCGCCAAACAGCAAATAACCCTGCTACACAACACTCTGTGAGGTTTTATGAAAGATATCATTGCCGCTGCCCTGTCCGGTTTATGTGTAGTGCATTGCCTGGCCACGCCAATACTGCTGGCATTGGGTAGCTCCGGCCTGTTGCTGGGCATATTCAGTTCAGAATGGTTTCATTATCTGATGCTGTTACCTATCAGTGTGTTACTGGCCTGGAGCTTGCCGGGCGGCTGGTGTGTACACCAGCGTAAAGCCCCTTTTGCGCTGGGATTAGCCGGTTTTTTAGTGTTGGTGGCAGCACTGTTTGCACCACATGAAGCCGAAACCGCGCTATCACTAAGCGGCGGCGTGCTGCTTATCAGCGCCCATTTGTACAACCGTAAACTACTGCATAAGCTGCAAGGGCCCCAACATGCTGCCAACTAACATTGCATCAGACAAACGCTTACCGGTAACAGTGTTATCCGGCTTTTTAGGCGCCGGTAAAACCACCCTGCTTAACCACGTACTGCATAACCGCGACGGTTTGCGCGTGGCGGTTATTGTGAACGATATGAGTGACGTCAATATCGACGCTACCCAGCTTAATAAAGAGGTAAGCCTGAACCGCGCCGAAGAAAAACTGGTAGAAATGAGCAACGGTTGCATTTGCTGCACCTTGCGCGAAGATTTACTGCTGGAAGTAGGCAAACTGGCCAAAGCCGGCCGTTTTGATTATTTGCTGATTGAATCAACCGGCATTTCCGAGCCGCTGCCGATTGCGGAAACCTTTACTTTTGAGCAAGAAGACGGCCAAAGCCTGGCTGATATTGCCAGATTAGATACGCTGGTAACGGTAGTGGATGCGGTAAATTTTCTTGCGGACTTTGAAGCCGCGCAGGATTTAAGTAAACGTGGCGAAAGCCTGGGCGATGACGACGAGCGCAGCGTTGCTGATTTGTTGATTGAACAAGTGGAGTTTTGCGATGTATTGGTAGTTAGCAAAGCCGATTTGGTCAGCGCAGAGAAGTTACAACGTCTTAGCGCCATTTTACGTAGCTTAAACAGCAGCGCCCGTATTATTCATGCTGACAACGGCAAAGTTGAGTTAAGCCAAATACTGAATACCGGCTTATTTAACTTTGAGCAGGCGCAACAAGCGCCCGGCTGGCTGGCTGAGCTACGCGGTGAGCATAAGCCCGAAACAGAGGAATACGGTATCAGCAGCTTTGCTTTTAGCGCCCGCAAGCCGTTTCACCCGGCGCGTTTTCATGCCTTTTTACATCAGGACTGGCCCACCGGCCGCCTGCTGCGCTCTAAAGGTTATTTCTGGCTGGCCAGTACGCCCGAATACGCCTGGCTGTGGCATCAGGCCGGCGGCATGGCCCGCTACAATATGGCCGGTTTATTTTGGCAGGCCGTACCCGCTGCAGACTGGCCACAAGAGCCAGAACTGCAAGAGGCCATTATGCAAAGCTGGGCCGAGCCCTTTGGCGACAGGCGTCAGGAGCTGGTGTTTATTGGCCAGCAACTGGATAAAACCGCCATGCTGGCCCAGCTCGAAGCCTGCCTGCTGACAGAGGACGAGCTAGCACAAGGTGAGCAGCAATGGCGACATTTCCCTAGCCAGTTTGTGCAGGAGCAAGCAGCATGAGTGCCTTGTCATTTACTGAATTTAAACCACAAACCCGCCAGCTGGTTAACGCCAACCAGCAGATACTGACCGGTATTTTTGCTGACGAGGTCAATTTAGTCAGTTGGCAGCGTAGCCACGATGCGGCCATCGCAGATTATTGCCGGACGCTTAGCTTAGCCATGCCGCTAAAGCGTATTGTCAGCGCTGATACCGTGCAAAACGATATTGGCTTTGCCCTGCCCGATGCGCCGGGTAAAGACGCCTTTTTGGCTGATATCGCCTTATTGTGCCAAATGTTCAGCTGCTTAATGGACTGCCAACAGCTGGGCCTGCGGCTGGAAACCCTGAGCAAACCCATGTGCCCGAAGTTTCATACCGATCATCTGGTATGCCGCCTGGTAGCCACTTACCTTGGCCCCGGCACTGAGTGGCTGGATACAGATGGCAAGCCGGCACAAGCCAGGACATTTTCTGTGACGTTACTCAAAGGCTCCGGCTGGGAGGGCAATGAACAAAATGCCATAGTGCACCGCTCCCCGGCATCTGACACGCCCCGGGTGCTGCTGACGCTGGACCCGATGTAACCAACAGATGAAGACGCATTACTGTGTAGCCCAGTCCGCTTTACAACGGCGACCATCGATGACAAAAAACCGCAAGCAGGTGATGGCGTTATTGCAGGGAAAAAATACCGCCATGTCGGCCTACGAGGTGATCGCCGCTATGGCGCAGGAATATGCTGTTAACCTGCACCCGATGGCGGCTTACCGGGCACTGGATTTTTTGTTGCAAATGCAGTGCGTGCTGCATCTGCGCACTATTAACAAATTTTTATATATCGATGGCCAACAGCACTGTTTTTGGCAGATTCTGATTTGTGACAGCTGCCAGCAGATAGAAAAGCATCAGCTACCGGTCAGCATAGCAAGGCCCATGTTGCAGCCCCCCGGGGCGGCTTTTCAAACCAAAGATCTGCATATTGAACTGCACGGCCTTTGTAAACACTGCTGTGATTCAACCGAAATCTGATTTAAGGAAGCCTCCAATGCCTTGTTCTGCGCCAGCAGATACCGCCCATGCGGCCAGCCCGGCCTTTGCCATAGCGCTGGATAAAGTGGGAATGCAACAGATAGATTTAATCCTGACACTGGCTGATTTACCGCAGCAGCCTCTGGCGGTAAAAGCAGACATCAGCGTTAACCTGCCAAGATCAGATCGAAAGGGCATTCATATGTCCAGACTTTACCAACACCTGTACCAATGGGCACAAGCAGAGTCGGTTAGCCCTGCCACTATACATAGTTTGCTTAATACGCTGTTATACAGCCAGCAGGAATGTGGCAGCAGCACTGCGGCCTTGCGCTTAAGCAGCCAGCTTTTATTACGCCGCCCGGCATTGAAAACCGAAGGGCTGGCTGGTTTTAAAGCTTATCCGTTGACACTGGATGCTTGCTTAAACGGCGACAAACTGAGCGCAGCACTGAGCCTCGATATTGGCTACTCCTCTACCTGCCCCTGCTCGGCCACCTTAAGCCGGCAGCTGCTTAGTGAGCAGTTTTCAAAGCAGTTTGCCTTACAACCCGCTGTCGATACCGGGCAAGTCAGCCGGTGGTTGCTGCAACACGCCAGCCTGGCAACACCACACAGCCAGCGCAGCACGGCACGGCTTAGCGTTACTCTTAGCCCGGCACAGCAGGATTTCGGCATTTTGCCCTTGATCGAGCGCGCCGAGCAGGCTCTGGCCACACCGCTGCAAACGGCGGTTAAACGCGCTGACGAACAGGAATTTGCCCGCTTAAATGGCGCCAACCTGATGTTTGTTGAAGACGCCGCCAGGCGCTTACATGCAGCGCTAAGCCCGCATTACGCCGCTTTTAGCCTTGATGTTGCCCACCATGAAAGCCTGCACCCGCACGATGCCGTCGCCAGCGTCGCCTTTAAGGCCAATACCAATGGATAACACTGAATTTTTGCTGCAGATCCAGCGTAAGCACGCCCATACCCTTATTCGTCATGCCAGCCTGGTAACACCAGCGGGCATTGTGCAGGCAGATATCGCCCTGCTAAATGGCAAAATTGCCGCCATAGGTTGCAGCGGCTGGCAAGCCGATAAAACACTCGACGCCAGAGGCCTGCATCTGCTGCCCGGCGTTATAGATACCCAGGTGCATTTTCGTGAACCCGGCCTTACCCATAAAGAAGATATTTATCATGGCAGCAAGGGTGCAGTACTGGGCGGCGTAACCGGCTTCTTTGAAATGCCTAATACCAACCCGCTAACATTAACCGGCGATGATTTGCAGGCCAAGCTGACCATCGCCGCTGCCAGCAGCTTCTGCAACTATGCCTTTTACATTGGTGGCAGCGCGGCCAACCTGGCACATCTGGCAAAGCTGGAAATGCTGCCCGGCTGCGCCGGTATCAAAGTATTTATGGGCAGCTCTTTTGGCGATTTACTGGCCGAACAAGACGATTTACTGCGGCAAATTCTGCAAAACGGCGCACGCCGGGTAGCCATTCATGCTGAAGATGAAGCCCGTTTACGTGAGCGCCAGCCACTGACCGCCAAGGATGTGCGTAACCACCCTATCTGGCGGGATGCGCAAAGTGCGCTGCTGGCAACCCAACGTATTGTTGCGTTGGCAGAGCAAACCGGCCGCCCTTTGCACCTGCTGCATATTTCTACGGCAGAAGAAATAGCTTATTTGGCTGCCTTTAAACACCGGGTAACGGTTGAAGTGACGCCGCATCATTTAACCATGCATGCACCTGACTGCTACGAACGCCTTGGCAGCCTGGCACAAATGAACCCGCCGGTGCGTGACAAACAGCATCAGCGGGCGCTGTGGCAAGGCATTAAAGACGGCACTGTCGATATTATTGGCAGCGACCATGCGCCGCACACGCTGGAAGAAAAAGCCAAACCTTACCCCAGCTCACCCAGCGGCATGACCGGGGTACAAACCTTACTGCCAACCATGTTAGACCACGTTGCTGCCGGCCGGTTAAGCTTGCAGCGGCTGGTCGATTTAACCTGCAGTAATCCGGCCCGCATTTTTGGTCTTAAGGGGAAAGGCAGGTTGGCCGTGGGTTACGATGCAGATTTAACCCTGGTTGATTTAAACGCCAAACGCACTATCAGCAACAACTGGATTGCCAGCAAAGTACAGTGGACGCCCTATGATGGCAAAACCGTAACCGGCTGGCCCATCGCCACCGTTATTGCCGGTGAAACCGTGATGCACAGTGATGAAGTTCTGGGCAGCCCTGCCGGTAAAGCTTTTATTTTTGCTCACAATAACAATAAGGAAAACGTATGAAACACACTGTTTTACTCAGTGTCTGCTTAAGCTACTTGCTGCTAAGCGGTTGCAGTGACAACACTGAACCACAAACCTCTGACAGTACCCTGCCAGAATTTAGCGCCAAGGCGTTAGTTCCACATATTCAAACTCTGGCAAGTGATGAGTTTATGGGCCGCCAACCAGGCGCTATCGGTGAAACCAAAACCGTAGAATATCTTAGCAACACCTTCAGCCAGCTGGGTTTACAGCCTGCAAATGCTGGCAGTTACACCCAGGCAGTGCCATTTATGCAAATGACCACCCAGGGTACGCCACAAGCCTTGTTCACTCAAGGTGAACAGCAATGGCAGCCAGCGGTGGGTGAAGATATCGTGTTAAGTTCGCGCACCGGGCAAGCCGAGGTCGCCATCAATAATACAGAAGTCGTCTTCGCCGGCTACGGCGTGGTGGCGCCTGAGTGTAACTGGAATGACTACGCCAATATTGATGCACGTGGCAAAACTGTAGTGGTGCTGGTGAATGATCCGGGGTTTGCCAGTAAAGACCCCGGTCAGTTTAAAGGCCCGGAGATGACCTACTATGGCCGCTGGACTTATAAGTATGAAGAATGTGCCCGCCAGCAAGCAGCTGCTTGCCTGATCGTACACGATACTGCAGCGGCCGGTTATGGATTTAATGTGGTGCAAACCAGTTTTGGTCAGCGCGCACAGTTCGATCTGGCCGATAACGCCAATCCGAAAACCCCTATCGTTGGCTGGCTATCAACAGCCGGGGCTGAAGCGCTCTTTGCCAAGGCCGGTCAGGATTTTTACCAGTTAAAACAACAAGCTCACCAAAATGGCTTTAGCGCTAGCTCGCTGCCTGAAATTAAGTTCAGCGCCAGTGTAACTACCGAGGTTGTTACAGGCACCTCAGATAACGTGGTGGCCAGCATCAAAGGTAACAGCAAACCGGATGAATGGATTGTTGTCACCGCGCACTGGGATCATCTGGGTGCGGTAACCAATGCACAGGGCGGTACTGATATATACAACGGTGCTATTGATAATGCGGGCGGTATCGCTGCCTTATTGGCCATTGCTGAGAAAGCGCAGCAGCAAGGCGGTTTTGAGCGTTCAGTGCTGTTTTTAGTGGTGACCTTAGAAGAGTCTGGCTTACTGGGCACCAAATACTATGCGGCTAATCCTATAGTGCCGCTGCAGCAAACTGTGGCGAACATTAATATTGATGCGCTGCTGCCGGTTGCCGCTACTAAAGATGTCTGGATTATTGGCTTGGGTCAGTCAGAGCTTGATGATGTGGTGCGTCAAAAAGCTGCTAAGCAACAACGTACTGTTGCCGGGAATCCGGATGTAGAAAAAGGCTTCTTTTACCGTTCTGATCAATTTGCCTTTGCTCAGGTGGGTGTTCCGGGTTTGTTTATGGGGCCGGGTACCGATGCCATTATTGGCGGGACTACTGTCGGCGAAGCGGCGCTCAGTACCACTCAGGGACGTTACCACACCCCGGACGATACCTTTAGCCCCGATTGGGAAATGAGTGCCATATTGCAAGATACCCAGCTGCATTATCTGGTGATTGAGCAACTGGCGAACTCTGCACAATGGCCACAGTGGGCTGAGAACAGTGAATTTGCGCTAGCAGGTAAAGCATTGCGGCAGTAACATCGCAGAAGTATCAGCCATCTGGCTGATACTTCTGTCAACAACTAGCGCTGGCGCGCTTTAAAACGCGGGTTGGTTTTACAAATTACATACAGCTTGCCGCGCCGCTTGACGATCTGGCAATCCGGATGGCGGTTTTTCGCCGACTTTAATGACGACAGCACTTTCATTCGTCAGCCCCTTTGTTGACAAAGCGACCAAACTTTTTACCAAAGCTGGCCATCCGGCCATCAGTGCTAACCTGTTTTTGTTTGCCGGTATAAAACGGGTGGGAGGCACTGGACACATCTAATACTACATAAGGATAGGTTTGTCCGTCCTGCCAAGTTTTAGTACGTTCGGTTTTAATGGTAGAGCCTACCAAAAACCAGGCATCAACAGACACATCATGAAACAACACTTTACGGTACTGTGGGTGAATATCAGCTTGCATAGCTTGGCTCCTTCAACATATCACACAAGATGCTAATGCTAACCACTATCATTTGCAATAAGTATTTTGTTATAACATAACAAAAACATGCGGACAGTCACTGCCAGCAGCTAACTCAACACTACTGCGACAATATGTCGCATCCACTGCTGCGCCGGCATTTGTTACCTTAGTTGAGTAAAATCAATTAACTAACAAAGTTGCGCGCATGAAATTAAATACACTCACACTGGCTGTGCTTGGCCTGCCTGTACTTATTACCCCTGCCACTGTCACCGCAGAAGCAACCACAGCAAGTGATATTGAAGTAATGGTGGTCACCAGCAGCCGTCAGGCGCAGGCGTTGGCTAATCTGGCCGAAGCCGTGTCGGTGCTGGATGAAGCCACTATTCAAAACGTCAGCCCCGGCCACCCGGCAGAGCTGTTAAACCGCGTTTCCGGAGTGCATGTTAATGATTTAGGCGGTGAAGGCCATATGACCGCCATACGCCAGCCTATTACAACCGGCGGTGTTTATCTGTTTTTAGAAGACGGCCTGCCAACGCGGCCAACCGGCTTTTTTAATCATAATGGCCTGTATGAAATTGATATCCCCAACGCCGGCCGGGTAGAGGTGACCAAAGGCCCGGGCTCGGCGCTGTACGGCAGCGATGCCATAGGCGGCATTTTTAATATTTTAACGCCTGAGCCTGCACCGCAGTTTGGCGGCCGGCTACAGGCAGAACTTGGCAGCGACGGCTGGCAACGTGGTTTGCTCAGTGTCAGCGGGCCTGTGGCCGACAAGCACAGTGCCTTCTGGCAGCTTAACAGCACGCAAAGTGATGGCGCGCGCGAACAGGCCGATTACCAGCGTTTTTCCACTAACCTGCGCCTTGATAGTGAACTGGGTGAGCACACCCGCCTTAAAACCCTGCTGAGCTTTGGCAAGGTAGAGCAAAGCGGCACATCAGGCTTGTCGTTTGCTGACTTCACACAAAACCCACAGCGTAATTACTATCATGGCGAAATGGGCGCACGCGATGTGCAGGCACTGCGGTTGTCGGCCGAGTTGCGTCATCAGCTGTCAGACACCAGTGAGTTGATGCTAACGCCGTTTTTTCGTGATAACCGCTCCGATCTGATGCCAAGCTGGATGCTAAGCTACGACCCGGTACTGCAGCAAACCCGGTTTAAATCCTATGGTTTACTGGCGCAGTACAGCCAGCAACTAAGCAGCCAGTTTAACTGGACAGCCGGGCTGGATATTGACTACACCCCGGCCAACTTTGCTGAGCAACAAATTAGCGTAAACCGCGACGGCGATATTTACACCGATTACGCCCTGACCGGGCGCACCAACTACCACTATGACGCCGACCAGACGGTGCTTTCACCCTATGCCCAGCTGCAGTGGTTTGCCACCCAGCAACTGATTATCAGCCTGGGCGCGCGCTATGACTATTTCAGCGTGGATTACACCGACTTGCTGCCAGAGGATGTGCCACAACAAGTAGGCCGCAGCAGCTGGTTACGGCCAGAGTCGCAAAAGGTAAGCTACCGCCAGCTTAGCCCCAAAGCCGGTATCGTGTGGAAATTTACCGACAACCAGCAGCTATATGCTAACCGGCGCCATGCATTCAGGGTGCCGTCTGTTGGCCAGGTATTCCGCCCCGGCAGCAGCAGTGACACCACTGAACTTGAGCCGGTAACAGCGGTAAACCACGAACTGGGCTGGCGTAGCCAGTTCGGGCGGCTCAGGCTTGATGCAAGCTGGTACGATCTGACCATAAAAGATGATGTGGTGACCTACATCGACGGCAATACGCGCAAAGTGACCAATGCCGGTGAAACCAGCCACCGTGGTGTTGAAATGACACTGCAACTGGCACTGAGTGATGAATTACAGTGGCAGACCAGCGGGACTTATACCCGGCAAAAGTATAAAAACTTTCAGTATCTGTTTAGCTGTTTTCCACCGGCTTGTGTACCGCCGCTGTCAGAAACCCGCAACTTTGCCGGTTTTGATGTCGGCAAGGCGCCAAAAGAGCTGTGGCAAAGCAGCCTGAGCTACCAGCCACAGTACCTGGATGGCCTCTGGCTGGAGCTGGAATGGCAAAAGGTCGGCCGCTATTTTACCGACGAAACCAATACTAATACCTACCCCGGCCATGACTTATGGCACCTGCGCGCTCGGTATCAACTGAACGACCGCTTAAGTTTTGCCGCACGTTTGATGAACATTAGCGATAAAACCTACTCGACCTATACCAGTAATCAGGTCGGTTCCAGCGCCGTCGAATACCGGCCGGGTATGCCGCGCAGTGTATTTGTCAGTGCCACAGTCAGCTTTTAAGGGGCAACTATGAAAACCTTTACCCTGGTAAAATGGCACCGCCTGCTGTTATGGCTTGGTGGCGCCACCCTGCTGATTTTTGCTCTGACCGGTATAACCCACCCAATAATGAGTTGGACCGGGCCGCAAGCGGTAACCATGCGCCCACCGGCGCTGCAGCTTGACGGCACCACGTTACAGCGGGCTATGCAGCAGTTGAATAACGCCGCGCTGCCATCGCAAGCGCTGGTAAAGCTGGTGCCCTATCGTGATACAGCGCTGATCCAGTTAACCGCCGATCTCAGTTCGCCGCGCCGCTATCTGACACTGGATGGCAGCGACGCGCCAGACGATAAAGATGTCGCAGTTTGGCTAAGCAGTCACTACAGTGGCCTGCCGGATACAGAGGTTAGCGCCATTGCGCTGCTAACAGCGTATAACAATGCCTACCCGTCAGTTAACCGCCTGCTGCCGGTGTACCAGGTGGATTACCAAAACGGCCTTAGCTTATACATTCACACCGAGAGCCTGAGCATGGCCGGCATTACCAACCCATATAAAACCACAGTACAGGCGGTATTTCGTCAGCTGCACAGCTGGCAGTGGCTGGATAGCACACCCACGTTGAAAATTATCATTATGACCATACTGCTTGGCAGTGCGCTGCTACTGGTGCTAAGCGGCGTCTGGCTGTTGCTGAAACTGCCTTTTGGCGCCCGCCGCCGTGGCCTGCGCCGCTGGCATTATGCGCTGTCCTGGCTGCTGGCGCTGCCGGTGCTGTTGTATCTGCTAAGCGGCATCTATCACTTTACTTATAAACAACTGGCTACGGCCAACAGCGGTTTAACCCTGCCGGCCAGCCAGCCGCTGCCGGCCACGCTTAACCTGCAACAACAGCTGGATAGCCGGGTGTTGTATAACAGCGCCAGTTTAGTTCAGGCCGCTGCCGGCCACTGGTATTGGCGACTATCTGAATTTAACTCCCAACAACAGGCTGATCGACACAGCCGTTTTAACGGCCAGCAAAGCGAGCAAGGCGCCCGGTTTTTAGCCCTGACTCATAACGCCCCGGCGCTGGACGACAGGCGCTATGCTCATCTACTGGCTGAAAAGTTTACCGGCCTGCCAGCAGAGCAGCTTAGTAATCAAACGCTAATCAGCCGTTTTGGCCCGGACTACGATTTTCGCAATAAGCGCCTGCCGGTATGGCAGTTTGACTACCCCGGCGGCCGGCTATTTGTCGATGCCGTAAGCGGCCAGTTAATTGAGCAGCAAAGCCAGGCCAGCCGTGTTGAGCGCTACAGCTTTTCGTTTGTGCATAAATGGGGCCTGTTGCAACCACTGCTAGGCCGTGAGGGGCGCGATATGGTGGTGGTTGGTATTATGCTGTTAGTGCTGCTAATGGCGGGCTTGGGTTTTGCCATGCGGCTGCGACGCTAGCGCAGGCTGCCAACGTAAATGTGCGACAACAGCCACTACATGGCTCCCGTATAGTGTGCCACTGCAATACCAAACGCATAGAAAAACGTGAGCGCTGTGGCCCGCGAGTGGTTTTATTTATGACGCCTTGTTATGTTTTATAGCCACTACGCAGTATTTGGATAAGCTCATGTTTACTTTGCTCAGGAGTTTTCCTTGCGGTATCTAAGACGATATCTGGCGATAGCCATTTTTGATATTCCCTTGAGGTTACGCTTTCCCAATCTGGCAGCAAAAGGTTTGGAATATCAGTATTCCGCGTTTCGACGCGCTTTTTGTGTTCTTGTTTATCTGAGCAAATGATCTCTATTTCTGTGAATGAGCTTTGAGCCTGCTTAGCTACATTTACCCAAGCATCCCTTGATTCTTTCACTGGATTTGTCGAATCAGCGACGACAGAAATACCATTTTTGAGGTTATCCAAAGCAAGTAAAAAAGCTATTTGGTAGCCCTCATCATAGAGGTTCCTAAAACCTTGCTCTCTTAACCGTTGCTCAATGGTATCAATGCGAATATAAGCTGCATTCAAAGAAGCGGCAAGATACTTCGAGATTTCAGTTTTTCCTGTAGCGGGTAGACCGCCTAATATATACAGCATCGAAATTTCCGCACTTCACCTTAAAACTTAACTAGTAGCTTATTCAAAAGGATCAGAACCCGCTAGTTGCGGTGTTGCAAACCCTGCATGTCGCAAAATTAGCTCGAGTCTAGGCCGCCATTTGAATGTAAATCAAGCATTTTTATGGTGTAGATAATTTGCTGCAAGCGGTGGACTTTAAACCAAAAAACCGCTGCGACGATTTGCCACAGCAACGCAAGCGGCTGTTGACGTTGCATTTGACACACTCAGGATGATATTACCGCTGCATTGGGGTGGAGTTACGTGCTGGATATTACACTATCACGTTAGATGAACTGATGAAAGTCTGCAGTTTCTGCTGTATGAATGAAGGCTTACTTCAGCAGCAACTCATGCTATTGCCTCAAGGCCTTTCTTTTCTGCCAGAGATAGCATTTTTAAAGCGGCGCCTTTAGGTTTACTCTCACCTTGTTCCCATTTTTTTACTAGTTTGTCACTCACATTAAAGTAGCGAGCAAACACAGGTTGTGAAAGGTTATATTTAAGCCTCAAAGTACGCACTTGCTCTGGTGTAAATTCATGCACACTGGTTAAACACAGCGCGTCAAATTTGCGCATGGTAGTCTTGTCGATAACCCCTGACTTATGTAAGCCTTTTGCTGTGTTATGCACGGCTTTTAAAATATCAGTCATACATTACCTACCTCAACGAGTTCACCATCTTTGACTAGTTGGTTAATCTCATCCTCGCTAAATGCCAAAAATTCTTTTGCTAATTCTTTCAACGCTAATTTCTCCTTGGCGTTGATATTAGCCCTATCGCTTTTGGCAAAAGCGTAGAGGAAAAAATACTTACTGCCGACAACAGCTCCAACGATAGTACGATAGCCGCCACTTTTACCTTTGTTACCGCATGCAATGCGCTTTTTATAAACATTGCCGCTTAAATCTGCATCAAACAGCCCTTCGTTCAATTCCTTACAGGCTTTGATAAGATCAGCGTCAGATAACGGCTCTTTCTTCGTTAAAGTTGCAAACACCTTGGTTTTATAAATCAAAGTATACTCCAACAGGGTATATTTTCAACGTTTGAAGAATTGAAATGAGGTATTAGGCTGCGCTGCCACACTATAGGTCTGGCATGCTGTTTGGTAAAGCACGCTTAATTCTGTAGCTACTGCGACAATTTGCCACCGCGACGCAAACCTCTGCTAGCATTACACTTAACTTAGTCAGGCTGACTGATCCCAACAACACTGTACTGCTCTGCGGCTAATGGCCGGGATGGGTTTTGCCATGCGTTTTCGACGACGCTGAAACTAATGTTAACGTTATTTTCATGCTTCAGCGCTTGTTACCACATATACTGCGCTATTATGTCGTTAACAATAAGTCTGGTCTATGTACCAACGTAAACTAGTTGTCTCGCTGTGCATTTTATTGGCTGTGGTACTGCTGCAGTCTGGCATTAGCTTTTGGGCCCACCAAAACTCGGAGTTTCATACCGAACGTAACCGTATAGCTAACCAAATGCTGGCTGAGTTTTTTGCCCTGCGTGCCGACAAGCAGCGGCTTAAAGTCTGGTTGGCAGAATATCTGCTTACCGAGAATGCCAATACCGATTTTCGCGATACCTTGTCGTCCCGCATGCAGCAGCAGTTAAAAAGTCTTGATCAGCTGGCGATCCGCGACCAGCTTTTCAGTACCAGCGAAGCAGACTTACAACACACCATGGCACAAGTAAAAGTGATTTCGCTGTTACAAAGCAATTTGCAAACACTGGAGCGAGCGCTGAAAACCCAGGAGATCGCGCTTTACCGTGATGATGCCGAACGTTGGCGCATTTTAATTGCCCTGTTTGATACCTTTCAGGACACCGACTTAGCCGAATTGTTGCAACAAGCGATTATGCAACAGAAACAGCGCGCTAAACTGACAGAACAAGATGCCCTAAATGCCCTGCTGTTGGTGAAATGGGCTATTGTGCTAATTAGTATTGTTGCCGTCATACTGACACTATGGCTGGCCATTTACCTGTCGCGGGCGTTAAGCGGCCCATTGCAACATTTATTAAGCGGCACCAAACAGCTGCAACAAGGTAATTTTGCGCACCGTATTGCCGAGCAAGGCTCTGCAGAATTTGCCGAACTGGCCCGCCAGTTTAATTTAATGTCTGGCTATATTTTTGCCTACGCTGAGCAGGAAAAGAAAAACCAGCAAGCCATTGAGCAACGGGTGCAGGCCCGTACCAGCGAACTACAAAATGCACTAACCCAGTTGCATCAGGCCGAACAACGCCAAAAGCAGCTGCTAACCGACATCAGCCATGAGTTGCGAACTCCGGCAACCAGTATTCAGGGCGAGGCCGAAATAAGCCTGCGCGGCAAAGACAAAGACATTACTGAATACAAAGACGCTTTTATGCGCATTTTGGCAGCCAGTAACCAACTTAACCGGCGTATTGATGATTTGTTGTTTCTGGCCCGTGGCGAAGATCGTTTGTTACAAATCAGTCTGAAACCGATAGCGTTAACAGATTTTAGCCAAGTAGCTATTGATACCATTCAACATTGCCTGGTTAAGGACTTTACGTTGCAAATTAGCCCGGTGGCAGCCTTTCCGTCTGAACATTGGCTATTGATAGACCAAGACAAATTTGCCGTTGTGCTACGTATTATTACCGACAATGCCCAACATTATTCCCGCCAGCAAAAATGCCTTAAACTGACTATCACTGCAGATCAGAACGAGTTGCAGCTACACCTGACTGATCAGGGTATAGGCCTGCAACCGGAAGATATACCACAATTGTTTCAACGCCATTATCGCGGTACGGCAGCGCGTCTGGCACGCCCGGACGGCCTGGGTGTCGGCTTGTGTATCGCCAGAGCGATAGTTGAAGCGCACGACGGCACTATTTGCCTCACGGCCAATGGCTCGGCAGGTTGCACCGTCACGATATGCTTACCTCACTTTAGTGGAACCGAAGATGAAAATACTGATCATTGAAGACGATGACAAAGTTGGTAGCTTTTTATCCAGAGGCTTAAAAGCGGAAGGCTATCTAACCTTGTTGCAACCCTCTGGTGCCGGTATTTTTGACATTGTCAGTCAGTTTGAACCTGATGTGATCGTATTAGACCGGATGTTACCGCAAACAGACGGTTTAACTTTATGCCAGCAGCTACGCAGTCAAAAGGTAAATAGCCGTATTCTGATTTTGTCTGCATTATCTGAGGTAGACGAGCGAGTAAAGGGATTGCGCGCCGGCGCCGATGATTACCTTGGAAAACCTTTTCATTTTGAAGAGCTACTGGCCCGTATCGAAGCCTTAGGCAAAAGAAGCGTGTCAGCTATACCCGCCAGACAACTTCAGGTAGCTGATTTACAACTTGATCTGGACAGCATGACGGTGCACCGCGCCGACACTAAGCTGACGCTTACCGCCAAAGAACTGGGCATACTGGAGCTGTTAATGCACAACAGCGGCAAGGTATACAGCCGAGAGCGTATTCTTACCAATGTATGGGGGATGAACGAGGACCCACTTACCAACATTGTCGATGTGTATATGGCAAGATTGAGAAAAAAAATCGACGACCCCTTTGAGGTCAAACTGCTACACACACGCCGTGGGTTAGGTTACTGCCTGCAAGCGCCATAAAAAGGGCTGGTAACGATAGGGTGTTACCAGCCAAGGTTGGGATGGGCATTCAGTGTAAATCTTGCTTGGTTCTTTATTGGCTGTAAGGCAAAGATGAGTGGTGCAACACAATACGCAATGCGCCCTGCTCGTCTTTTTTAAAGCCCCAGGTTTTATCGACAGTGGTGACGTTACCGGCTTTGTCCGTCAACATAACGTGCCCCATCGTCAGGGCTACATCGCCGTTAATGTATACACCGGCATTGCTAAAGTCATAACCGTGCCAACCCTTTAAGGCAAAGCCGCTGTCATTGGCGTAGGTTTTATTACCGCCGACAAAATACGACAAGGCGCCATCGTAGTCGGTACGGAAGGTTTGTTTGCCATTAGCCAACGTAGGCTTAAACAACACCGCGCCTAAGTTGTAACCGTAGGCTGCATCCAACACCTGACGTGCCACTTTTTCTGCCTGTACCTGGCCACCCTCGTTATAAGCCGCACTAATATTGATTAACGCTTGGCCCCAGGCTTGTTGCGCAGCTTTTACGTCGGCTTCAGTAATATTGTTGTTTACTAGCTGAGTCGCAAATGCATTGCTGCCCGCAGTAACACAAAACAGCATTGATACAGTAACTAAGGTCTTTTTCAGCATATTGGGTATTCCATATAAGTTTAGATACGCATGGTTGTTAACTGCTTACAACTGTAATGTCTAAACCTGAACAGCAACCCCTGCCAAACATGAACACAATGCCGCGCTTAGATTAAAAACAGATGAACAGCTGCGACAATTTGCCACAGCGACATAAGCCGCTGTCGGCGTTACACTAAACACACTCAGAATGACATTACCGCTGCAATGGTTTAGTCTCTTCTGACATTTTGCAAACGGCTGCCTGGCAGCCGTATTTTTTCTGTAGCAGGGTAGTGCTTCGCTATGGCCACACAACTTATTATTGCCACTGAACTTTCGGCGCAACATCAACTTAAGCACTTTGTGCAATTTCGCTGGGGGCTTATTGGCTTTGCAGCATTTGCCCTGCTTGCAGGCTGGTTACTGCATTATCAGGTCAGTTCCTGGCCGCTGCTGGGCCTGTTGCTGCTAACCCATATCTGCACCAATTTACTGCCTTACTGGTTGGCGGCCAGCCGGGTGCCACTTAACGCCATTTACCTGTTGTGTTGCACACTCGATGTACTGTTGCTTAGCTGTTTGCTAGCGTTAAGCGGTGGTGTCAGTAATGGCTTAGTCGCCATGCTGTTACTGCCGGTAGCCGTGGCAGCGGTTATGCTACCCGGGCGCAGCTGTTATTTTATTGCCCTGCTGGCAATTGTTGGCTATAGCCTGCTGTTGCAGGTCGGCGATTTACAGATCCCGGATATTGATAGCTTGCTGGCACAAACGGAGCAGCACGCTGGCCACTCGATGCATGCGCAGCACAGTACAGCAGGCGGCTTTAGCCAGCATATGCAGCAAATGTGGTGGGCCTTTGCTATCTCGGCCTTGCTAATCAGCTGGTTTATCAGCGCCCAGGCCAATTTGAACCGGGTTAAATCGAAAAAAATCAGCGAATTACAACAACAGCAAGTGCGCAACGAGCAAATGCTGGCACTGGCCACCTTTGCCGCTAACGCCGCGCATGACTTAGCCAGCCCAATCCAAACCATGCAGCTGTTGGCTGATGAACTGACAACCGATCAACCTTCTGTACAGGATTTAAAACAGCAGCTGCAACGCTGCCAGCAGATTGTGCAGCAACTGCGCAGCGATGCCGGCAGCTTGCGTGACAATAGCGCCACAGCGCCGTTGTGTCAGCAAACTGAGCAGGCAGTAACGCGCTGGCTGAATAGCCGGCCGGATATCAGCCTCAACATAAAGCATGCCGTGCAAGCAGCAGATTTTAACCTCTCTGATAGCCAGGGCTTTAGTGCCGCCCTGTTAAATATCCTCGATAACGCTGCTGATGCCAGTTTGGCAAATAACAGTAACCAACTCGAACTGCAGCTTGATCTTAGCACCGCGGGCTTAACCTTGCAGGTACGGGATTTTGGCGAGGGCTTATCTGACAGCCGGCTGGCTGAGCTGGGTAAATTGCCGCAGCAAAGCGAGCAAGGCTTAGGCATAGGCCAATTTCTGGCTAACATGTCGATTGAGCGCTTAGGCGGCAGTGTGCGCCGGCAAAATGCCGGCAACGGCACCCTAACGCTAATTACTATGCCACGCCAACATACGGAGCCCGGCGCGTGAAGCTGGCTATCGTCGATGATGATGTCGCGCTGCTAAATGCGTTATCGCGCCGTTTTAGCCAGCGCGGCTTTGACGTTACTGCGATTTCTGATGCGGTTAGTGCAGCACAGCTAATTGCGTTGCAAGCTGATACGTATCTGCTGGACCTGCGCTTTGCCAGCCAGTCCGGCTTAAGCTTCGTCGCACCACTACGCCGCGCGCTGCCTGCTTGCCGTATTGTGCTGCTAACGGGTTACGCCAGTATTGCCAATGCAGTGCAAGCGGTAAAGCTGGGCGCCGATGACTACCTTACCAAACCAGTCGATTTACTCCAGCTGGAGCAAGCTCTGCGTGGCGAACATCAGGCCAATGAACCCACTACTCAAGACACACCAGCGATGTTATCGCCAGATCAATTAGAATGGGAACATATTAACCGGGTACTTGCCGAACAGGATGGCAATATCAGCCGCACTGCGGAGCTTTTGGGCATGCACCGGCGCACCTTGCAGCGCAAGCTAAACAAACACCGGCCTTAATCTGATTTATTGCTGTCCTGCCATCTGCTGCAAAAACTGCAGCCGTTGTCGCTCTTGCTCATCGGGTTGCCAGGGCTCATCGTTTAGCTGATTAAGCGAGAAACTGTCTAACAGGTATTCGGCTTTTTCACTGTCGCCATATTGGGTTTGCTCTCCCGGTACCGCCGGGCGTTTTTCCAGTATAAAGCTGCCTAAAATATAAGGCCCACTGTAATTGCGCAGCACGGCTTTGTAAGCGCGCAGGGTAATTTCCTGCTTGCCGCTGCCCAGTTTTTCAGTTGCGGTTAACAGTGCCAGTGGCTCGCGCTGTTCGGTAAATAAATTGGCGCGCAGGCGATAAAAACCTGCTTGTTTTACCTCAAGTTGTACCGGGATCTGCATATCACTACCGAGGCCGCGTAACTCTCCGACACCAGTAATGGTGGCTACGGGGTTATGGTATTCAATACCGGTTTTCAGCACCTGAGCTGCGCCATTAGCGTTAAAACTAACCTGCACTTCGAAGGCGCCATTCCAATCTTGTTCTGGTTCGAGTGTGGCACTGTAACGCTCTGGCGTGCCGCGCATCTCAGCACTTGCTGCACTGTCAGCATTGCTTTCATCTATTAGTTGCACGCTGACATCAAATACCTGTAAGCCGCTTATTTCCAACGTTACAGGCACAGACTCGGGGTAACTAAAGCGGTATTTCGGCAGCACTATAGCGGCACTGGCACCGCCTTGCAGCGGCACACTTTGCGGAATATAGCGGTTAGGATTTAACAAATGCCCGTCATCACGGCTAAGTGGCCGCGAATAGGCCGGCAGTTCAAGCTCGGCAGCATAAGCGCTGGCCAATAACTTAAAACTCTCAGTAACCGGTTCAGGGATTTTTTCCGTGACACTGAGCTGTTGTGGCTCAGCTCTTGGCTTAGCTACAGCCGTTTCTTTGCTAAGCGACGCCAATTTGCCTGATGATTCAGGTTGTGACAATGTTACCATTTCGGGATCATCACGCCAGAATAACCCTAAGCCTGCCAGCAGAGCTGACAGGCCTAATATTAACAACACTTTTTTCATCTGGGCTAATTCGCTGCCTGATACACCAGCGCCGACATGCTGGTATTGTTGGAGTTTCGCACCACACGATAGCGTGAGCTGAAAATCCACCAGCCGCGCGTTTCATCATAGGTATTAAACTGCAACCGCTCACCGTTAAGATAATTCGCACTACTGTTTGCGGCGGTAATTTCATCTTCAGCACGGTTGGCAATCACATCACTATGGCTGTAGCCTTCACTCATCAGCAGCGGGTAGTGATAAGGCATAAAGCTTGATGGGCCACTTACCGAGGCGAGCTTGCCGTCAAAAGCAACACTACGCGAACAACTGTTAAAACTGGCAGCACTGGCCGCACCACAGCTGGAGTGGCTGGCTACTACGCCGTCATCTTCACCAGGCAAAAACAAACCGGTAGCGCCCAGAAAATCAGAGCCAGCGCCAACAAAGCGTAAACGGGGCACCCGCTCATCCGGAAACGCCGCTAACTGGCGGGCGGTATTGACCCTTAAGTCGTTTAGCACACCGATGTTAGATGGTGACGGTATTTGCCCTAACCACAACGACAATGCTAAACGCAGTGCGCCGTCAATCAGGCCTGAACCAGCGGCAGCATTTACTGCCAGATCAGCCAGCTCTACGCCACCACCAGCACCGGCAAAATCAAAGCTGGCGACAATGTTCAGCGGGCGCAGGCCAGCATTTTGCAGCCATAATGCCTGGTTATCTATAATGTAACGGGTAATTAAATCACCGGTAGAGTGCGATACAAAAATACAGCCATTGTTGCAGGTGCCGCTGCGCGACATTTGTTGTAACTTTGGCCAGACATAGTCAGTAGCAATTTTACCGGCGACGCGCTCTTGCGATGGCCAATCAATACGTACATCAGCGCGGTCGCGCCAATACTCGGCCCAGTAGGCTGCGCCATTGTTGCTAACCTGACTGCCGGTGGGCCGGCTGGACAGATTATCGGGTTGAAAGCCATGTACTAACACTACCGGGTAGCCACCAACCGCTGCTTGCGCCGAAGCGCTAAGCAAGCCGGCTAATAGCAGCAGGGTAAATTTTTTCATTGGGTTGTCCTCGTCTTTTCTCTGCTGAATCAAGGTTCTTGCTGAGATTATCGTTATTATTTTTGCGTCTCGTCCGTGTGACTGGTTACAACTCCACCAACAAGATAGACCAGTAGACGCCAATTACAACTGGTGATTTTATACGCAACAACTGGCAGGCAGCCGCTAAACAGCCGCAACTGTTTTAATTACCGAATAAACTGACAACTGTGAGCGAAGCGACATGTTTAAACACAATGCCAGCGCCACAATCGGCAACATGCAAAACCGATACCGGCTGTTTAAAGTGATTACTCGAACTATTTTTACGTTTTTAAGCAGATACAGAGTTTGCCTGATCGTACCAAAGCACAACCCGGTTTCTACCGGCTGATTTTGCCTGATACAGCGCATTGTCGGCATATTTTAGTACGTCTTTTGCCTGTTCTTGCCCGGCACTAAACCCGGCGACACCGACGCTGACACTAATGCTGAAAGGTTCACAACCAGAAAATTCAAACTGGCAATCAGCAACCACAAGCCGTAACTTTTCAGCCAGGTTAAAGCAATCGCTTTGTGAGCTGACGTTGACCAGCATGACGAACTCTTCGCCACCTAAGCGGGCAAAAATGTCTGTCACGCGTAAGTGGGAGCTTATTTCCACAGCAAACCTTTGCAACACCTTATCGCCAATATCATGGCCGTATTGATCATTAACTTGTTTGAACAAATCCAAATCTAACAACATTACACAACAGTTTTGCCTGGCATCACGCAGAAAATACTGCCAGCGTTGTTCAAGTTGCTGCATGAAGGCCCGGCGATTAGCAATACCGGTAAGTTCATCACTCATTGCCATGGCATGTAGTTTTTGCTGTAGCCGCCTGTTCTCAGTAATATCAATCAGCGTACCACCAAGGCGAACGGCTTTACCCGATAGGTTTTTTTCGGTAGCGGCGCCTTCAATTTGCATATCACGCCAGGCACCTGATTGGTGTCGCATCCTAACCACCAGTTTTAGATATTCGGTTTCACCTTTAAGATACCGCTGCTCGGCCATCATCAAAACTGTTACATCCTCAGGATGCAGTAAACTTTTGATGTAGCTCACTGGATTACGCTGCTCTTTAGCCTCATAGCCCAGGTTCTGCATCAGATGTGCATTAACGTATAACACGTCGTCGCCCAGCCGGAGATCCCATATACCGGTGCGGGTAGCGGATATAGCAAATTGCATCAATTCTGCTTTTAACCTGCTTTGTACGGCACTAACAGAAATAATTAACGATGCCAACCCCATACTGGTTATGTAAAACCAGGTACCCAAAGTCGGATTGCCAACATTGGCGAAAATACCTGAGGCGTTATATACACTGTATACCGCAACAGCAGAAAAACTCACTACAACCCAAGAAGTTGCAACAAGGTTGGTGCGCATCGCAATCCACAGTAAACAGACCATAGGCATTAGCGTCATCGTTATGGCTATGCCGGTTTTATTCAGCACCAATACCTCAGCACCAATAAGCAGTAACAATACAAAAGCCAACAAGTTTTCAGGTCGCAACAGCGCAGCTAGTTTTTTCGTATTGTGAACCAGCAACGCAATACCAAATATAAGCACTCCGGTCACATCGCCCAAAAACCAACTCCACCAGGCGGTGACTATATCTGCCAGGGGCACAATACCGATGAAGACTAAAAATGAAACGCCCCACAATGCCAGTACCATCGAGCACAATACAATGCCTACTGCGACGAAAATAAGCATGTCACGAACCTGCTCTAAACGCCGGTCAAATTGCATCCGCGTCAAAGCATAGCAGTGTGCAGTAATAATCAGCGCGCTGCTCATTGCCAGTATCGCTGAACTTATTAAAGAAAAATCTGACACCAGCAACTGCAACGTAAAACCACCCAATGCTATAGCAGGCCACAGTGTTAACCCCCAACGCAAAAGCAACGCTATAGCAATGCCAATTGGTGGCCATATCAGGCTGATACCATAAGATAAATTTGCCAGTTCAATACCAACATAGCCCGATACGGCATAACTCACGCCAAGAATGAGAAAATGTACGACGCTTCGAATTGAAGGTTGCCGCGCTACTGAAAAATATCTTTTTAAGCTCAATACCATCAACGCAAAACCTGTATTTATCATTGTTGTAGGCGGGGTGGCGTGCGATTGCGATAGCCGCTCAGATAACTATAGCAGCGGTTTACAAATCAGAAGATGCATAGAATAAAAAACGCAGCCTAAGCTGCGTTTTGTACACGAGTGAAGGTTTTTAGTTACTGGCGTTTCATCTGACGATGAAAAGCAGCGACATCCGTTACCTTAGTTTGGCCGGGTAAGTCGGCAAACGGCTGGTCGTTAAACTTGGTGCCTCGCATTTGCACTGAAATACGCGCGGCATTATCGTTTAGCATGGTTTCGCGGTAAAAGGCTTTAACATCAGCCAATGTCACCTGCTCTACCGCGGCAATCAGTTGCTGCTTACTGTCAAAACTAAAGCGCTCACGGTACCAGTCGGTAATCAACGGCCCAACTTCATCACGTAAATTTTTTGCCGGCTCTTTTAAAGTGATTAAGGCACTGGCTTTTAATTGGCCAAAATCCTCTTCGCTGAGCTTATCCAGCTCTACAGCATATTGCCGCTTAAAGCTGTCAAAGCGTGCCTGAATATCAGCAACACTTTTGACCGGCGTTTGAATATACATAGCAAAACCAACATAATCGTCCAGCTGCATTGAGGTGCCGCCTACCGCATAGGCTAGTTGTTCTTCCGTACGCAGTTTATCAAAAGCGATATTGCTAAAGTGGCTACGCAGCACAGTAGCACGCGCCAGCTGGGTATAACTGGCTTCTGCATGCACGTGTACATCAACCAGAGCGACATCGGCAACATCAATGTCTTTTTGCACTACCAGCGTCTGGCCGGGTGTCGGCTGCCAAAATGCCGTACGGCTGTAAGGCTGCTGGCTACGTTGTTTCGGCAGTGCCGCAGCAACGGTATTAACGACTTGCTCCACCGCGGTTTTATCGTAATTTCCAAAAGCAAAGATTCGCAACTGATTATTGGCTAACAACTCTGCCGCTATACTGTTGAACTCGGCCAGCGTCAAACTTTGCGCTGCAGCTACAAGGGCATCAGCTTCATAGCTACCCGAACGCACCAGGCTGTTGTAAGCTAAAAACGCCTGCTGAAACGGAAACTGCTTGCTCTGGTTTTGTACACCACGAATAAAGCGATCTTTTGCCTGAGCAAAGCCTTGCTCATCGGTATTAATGTTTAAACCCGCCAGAGCCTGCTGCAATAACTGTGGCTGTTTGTCGGTAAAACCAGCAACACTTAACGCCAGGCCATTGCCATCATTAAGACGTAGCTGCATACCAGCTATATCAGCCTCGGTCGCCAACGCACTTTGCTGTAAGTCGTATAAGTCACGCCATAACGCCAGCGCGACCTTGGCTTTAATCTGTTGCTGTGGAGCCTTGCTGTTAATAAAAATCTCTACGACACCTCGTGGCTGGCTGGCAAACTGCTGGCTGGGATATAACCAGGCACTGATATTATGTTGCTGCACCACTAATTCAGGTTTGTCTTGTGCCTGTGGCACTTTTAAGGCAAAGTTTTCCGGCAGCATACGGTTAACTGAAGGCAAACTCAGCGCCAGCTGCGGTGTTTTTTGCCAGCTTTGTTGTTCCTCTTGGCTGATATCAGCAATTTTGTACTTACCATCATAAAAATGCAGGCTGCTATCGTGCGGTTCCTGCTTGCTGATATACCACACCCGTAAGCGCTGCGCTGTCAGTTGCGCCAGCACCTCTTTTATTTCTGCAGCATCAAAGCGCTGGTAGTAAAATGGCGCATTAATAGCATTGCGTGCTGGGACTTTTTGCATCGCATCAGCCAGATTAGCCACGTAACCAAATTCGTCACCTTTTTCCAGGAAGCGGAACTGGTTGTTCAGGCTGGTTTGTATCTCGCTAAAATACTTGCTATCAACGCCTTGCTGTTTAACCAGATCAATGTACTGCATAACGGTTGCAACGATACCTTCACGCGCTTGCATACCGGCGTCAGTCAAATCGATGTCAATGCTCAGTGAGCCATAGTTACCGTATAAATCAGGCGTAGCGCTGGCGTTTAATTTTGAGATCAACCCCATGGCTTTTAGCTGGTATGCCGGCGTGCCAGGCATTTCTGAACCCAGCAGATAGGTAATAAATTCGTTTGGTTTAACGGCAAACTGGTCGCTGTTGTTACTGATGGTAAAATCCAGCTTTAACTGCTTAACATCCTGATTTGGCACGTAATGGATACGCTTGCCACCTAGCTGGCTAAAATCTACGCTATCTTTAACAGCCGGTTTATCAATGTTTTTGTTTTCAATGCTGGCAAAGTGTTTAACCGCCAGCAGCTCCATCTCGGCAAGTGGCAAGTTGCTAAGCAGCACGGCTTTCATAATATTGGCAGAGTAATAGCGGTTATAAAATGCTACCGTTTCACTGTGCAGCTGGCTGCCTTCTTTGTCGCCTAAAGTTTCCAGATTGCCAATTAAAAACCGGTTTGCCGGGTGGCTGCCCATCATATTACGCGCTAGTTTGTATTGACCAAAAAAATCCATTTCACGGCGCATTGACCATTCAGCATTAACGGCGTTTTTTTCTTTATCGGTGTATTCCGGATACAGCTTAGGTGCTTTAAAAAAGTCAGAAAACCGGTCTAGTGCTTCATCGTACGCACCGTTATTTACCTTGAACATATAGTTGGTGATGTCCAGCCAGGTATAGGCGTTTTGTGCACCGCCGTTTGCTGTCATAAAAGCGCTGTATTCATTAGTGTCAGGGTAACGCTCGGTGCCTAAAAACAGCATATGCTCTAAATAATGCGCCATACCTTGTTGGCTCATCGGATCTTGCAGCAAACCCACGCCTACGCTAAGTGCCGCGGCAGATTTTTCTGCGGCCGGATCAGACACCAACATCACTTCCAGCTTGTTGGGTAACACCATAGTTTTGTAAGCGCGGTTATCATTCGGACTGGCTAACACCTGGCCCTGCAATTGTTGCTGTACCGCTGCTGTGTCAGCACTGATATTTCGCTCGCCAGCACAGCCGGTAAGCACCGCCAACGCAACAGCGCTGATAACAAATAGTTTTTTCATTGGTTCACCACGATTGGACAAAATGTTACGTTATGTGAAGGCCAATGTAATAAAAACCATGGCTAGCCGCCAGCACGGCTGATAACTGGATTGTAATAAAATGTGTCGCTGCCCCGGTGAATATCAACCCAGAGCCGTATCCAAAAGCATCATCAATACAAACCCTAGCATTAATCCTGTCGTGGCGGCCAATTCATGCCCCTGACGGTGAGACTCCGGGATCATTTCATGGCTTATCACAAACAACATAGCGCCGGCAGCCAATGCCAGGCCCCACGGCAGTAACAGGCTGGACTCGCCAAGCACCGCCGCACCAATAATGGCCATTACCGGCTCGGTTAAGCCGGACAACACCGCTATAGCAACCGCCACAGCCCGGCTGTACCCCACCGCTAGCAGAGCCATTGCCACCACCAGGCCTTCAGGCATATCCTGCACCGCTATACCAGTAGCCAATGCACTGGCGGCTGCGGTGTCGCCGGCGGCGAAAGAGGCACCGATTGCTAAACCTTCCGGTATATTGTGCAGCGCTATGGCAAATACAAATAGCCAGCTGCGGCGCAGCGTTTTACTGCGCATTCTGTCTTCGTCTTTAATAAAATGCTGATGCGGTACCAACCGCTCCAGCAGCAACATAAAGGCACCGCCCAGCAAAATAGCCAGTGCCACACTACCCGAGCTAAACCAGGGCGAAGCGCCACTTTCGGTTAACAATGCCAGGGCGGGCACAATTAACGAAAACATACCGGCAGCCAACATCACACCTGCACCAAAACCCAACATCACATCGTGCAATTTTTGCGATAAATGGCGCATAAATAATGCAGGCAGGGCTCCCAAAGCCGTTGCCCCCGCCGCGACCATACCAGCATAAAAAGCATATCGCACCGGGCTATGTTGTTGCAGCAACACTAGCAGCTGCATTAAACCGTAACCGCTACCAGCCAACACAATCAGCCAGCCAACCATTCTGCGGCCGTTTAAAGCGAAAACCGGCAGTGTCGTTTCCGGTTTCATGGTGCCTCCTGATACAGCTGGGCAACGTAATGCCAGTTAATCACGTTAAAAAACGCACCAACATAGTCGGGCCGTTTATTCTGATATTGCAGGTAGTAAGCGTGTTCCCACACATCCAGACCTAATATTGGCGTAAAGCCATCCATCAGCGGACTGTCCTGATTAGCGCTACTAGTTACCATCAAGCTAGCATCAGGCCGCTTTACCAGCCAGGCCCAGCCACTGCCAAACCGGCTTAATGCCGCCGCAGTAAAACGCTGCTTGAATTCAGTATAGCTGCCAAAGTGCTGCACTATTGCGCCAGCCAACTCGCCACTTGGCTCGCCGCCGCCCTGTGGCGACATAAGCTGCCAAAATAAGCTGTGGTTAGCATGGCCTCCGCCGTGGTTGCGCACAGCCGGTTGTATTGCTTCTGGCAGCAGCAATATTTGTTGCAATAAACGCTCCAGCGGCCAATTCGCGTAAACCGTACCAGCGACAGCAGCATTTAAACCATTTACATAAGCCTGATGATGCCGGCTATGGTGAATTTGCATAGTTAACGCATCCAGATGTGGCTCAAGTGCGTCATAGCGGTAGGGTAAAACTGGCAAACTGAATGGCATAGTAAACTCCGGCAATAAATATCAATTGATAATTATTATCATTTGCATTAATTTAAAAAACAAGCCATATTTTGCGCAGTATCTTTTAGAAGGAGCCGTAGATGGACCCTATAGCGCAGTGGAAACACGTTATTAACCAGGCCAACAGTGCCTTTGCCCATGATCACTTTGCACTGGCAGCCGGGCTGTATCAACATGCAGCAGGACTGATGGCTGGCGCCTGGCCGTATTATATTGAAAATAATCAGCATTTGTCTCAGCAACAATGGCAGGATAGCGTAGTACAGCTGGTGATTTGCTTTTCGGTAAGTGTGCAAAATCTGGCTGAGACCTACGCCAGACAACAACGCTGGCGCCGCTGCCGTAGCGTGTTGCGCCGAACATTAAGCCAGTTACAACGCTTACTGCAGCAACTACCCAGCTCACACCCAGCCAGCATTGCTGTGCTGCGCGAAAGCTGTCATATCCGCCGCGAATTTTACCGCTTTAACCAGCAGTGTCAGCAGCTACAAAGCGCAGACACTGTAACGGTGTCACACACTGGTGCTGCGCAAAGCTGGCTGCATTAACACTGGGGTCAGGCAGGAGAAATTATGCTATCGATACAATGCAGTAGCTGGCAGGACTTTAGCCGGTTAAGCCGATTGGTAAAGCAGCAGGCTACGCTGCCTGCAGATTATGTCCGCTTGGTAGCCGATTATTGCTGTTCTAGCTGCAGGCTGGCCAGCTTACTGGCTGCAGAACGCAATATGCTGCTGCAGGAGTGGTGTCTGCGTTATGCGCTCTTCACCCTTGCCGACGTTGCCGCCGATGCGCAGCGCCACGCCGATGTCAGAGCGGTGTGTCTGGATAATTTGTATATTCCACTGCGGGCGTTAATCCGGTTGTATCACGATCAACCACAAGGGCAAACTGAAATAGCCGCTCTACATGCCAAACTGCGCCATAGTCTGGCGCAATTTCCGCACTAGCTACTGCGGCAATATTAATAGGGGCAAACCGCTGTTTGCCCCTATGTTGTTTAGCCGGGAGCTTACATTTGCGATTGCAAATAGTTTGGCAGTCCCAATAACTTAATCAGGTTAAGTTGTTGCTCAAGCCAATGGGCGTGGTCAACCTCGGTGTCATCTAACAATTGCTGCAACATAGCGCGGGTAACGTAGTCTTGCTGTTGCTCACACAATGCCATGGTTTGCTTTAACAGCTTTTGTACCGTGTATTCCACGTTTAAGTCGTTTTGCAGCATGGCAGGTACATCATGGCCAATGTGAATGGCATCACGCTTGGTCATATCAGGCACACCTTCTAAGAAGATAATGCGTTCAATCAGTTTTGAAGCATGGCCTTTTTCGTCGTCAAATTCATGGTCAATGCGTTCAAACAACTTATGCAGGCCCCAGTCATGGTACATGCGCGAGTGGATAAAATACTGATCCATTGCTGCCAGCTCGTTTGCCAGCAACACATTTAGCGCATCGATTACCGTTTTATTACCTTTCATTTATTCGCCCCCCAGCTGCGCCTGCAGGTAATTAGGCAGCCCCATAGCACTAATTTGATGCTGCTGTGTTTCTAACCAGTCCAGGTGTTCTTCTTCATATTCCAAAATTTCAGTCAGTATATCCCGGCTAACGTAGTCCTGCTCAGCTTCACACAGGGCTATGGTGACACGTAGCAGCGGCAGCTGCTCTATCTGGAAGTCCATATCGCATTGCAGCATTTCCGGTGTATCTTCACCAATGCGTAATTTGCCCAGCGCCTGCAAATTCGGCAGGCCCTCAAGCATTAAAATGCGCTCTATCAGTTCATCAGCCTGCTTCATATCTTTAATCGACTTCTTGTAGCACACATCATTCAGCGCTTTTAAGCCCCAGTTTTTGTAGATGCGGGCATGCAAAAAATATTGATTAATCGAGGTTAATTCGGCTGTCAGCACCTCGTTTAATTTTGACAGCACCTGCGGGTTGCCTTTCATTGCGTGAACCTTATTTTTCGACAAAAAACATGGTAACTAGTGTAGATCAAAAAGCACGCGAAGCCAAAAATATGTTTAAATTCAACAATATAAAACTAATAACAATTCGTATTATTAACTTGTTTCTCTTCCCGCTTTCGCGAACGTATGTGACGGCGTATTTATGGCTATTGGCCGCATGCCTTTTGTATTTACTCAGGTTTTACGGTAAACAAGAAGGCGTTAACAATAAAAGTACCTGATAACCCGAGGGGATAAATGAAACTGACCACACCTTTAGCACTACTGTTGTTACTGTGCAGTACTGTTTTACCGGCGACAGAGCGACAGATTGAAATTGACACCAGCGTGATTACTGAGCATAAAACTGAGGTGAACGGTAAACGCTTTAGTTACAGCGCCACAACCGGCACCCAGCCTGTATGGGACGACGAGGGCAACCCTACCGCTACCTTGTTTTATACTTACTACCAGCGTAGCGAGATTAAAGATCGCAGTAAGCGCCCGTTGCTTATTTCGTTTAACGGCGGACCGGGCTCGGCCTCGGTATGGATGCATGTAGCCTACACTGGCCCTAAAGTGCTGAATGTCGATGACGAAGGCTACCCGTTACAGCCTTATGGCGTAAAAACCAACCCTTATTCGGTATTGGATGTCGCTGACATCGTGTTCGTTAATCCGGTTAACACCGGTTACTCACGTGTCTTGCCAGGTAAAGACGGTAAAATGCCAAGCAAAGATCAGCAGCAAAAAATGTTTTTTGGCGTCAACGCCGATGTGAAGTATCTGGCTGATTGGATTAATACCTTTGTTAGCCGCAATGAACGTTGGCAGTCCCCGAAGTTTTTAATCGGTGAAAGCTACGGCACAACGCGTGTATCTGGCCTGGCACTGGCACTGCAAAACCAGCAGTGGATGTACTTAAACGGTGTAGTGCTGGTATCACCCACTGATTTGGGCATAGACCGCGCAGGCCCGGTAAAAGCTGCTAACCGCTTACCCTACTTCGCCGCTACAGCCTGGTACCACAACAAGCTGAGCAATGAACTACAGCAAAAAGATCTGTACGACATTCTGCCAGAGGTTGAGCAATTCACCTTAAACCAGTACCTACCGGCGTTAGCCAAGGGCAATGCCATAAGCGACGAGGAAAAACAGGGTGTAGCACAGCAAGTTGCCCGCTATTCCGGCTTGTCGCTGCAGGCGGTATTACAAAATAATCTGGATATTCCTACCAATTACTACTGGAAAGAACTGCTGCGTGACCGCGGCCAGACCGTCGGCCGTTTAGACTCTCGTTATTTAGGTATTGATAAACGCGATGCTGGCGACCGACCGGATTACAACGCCGAGCTGACGTCCTGGTTACACTCGTTCACGCCGGCCATTAACTACTACCTGCGAAACGAGCTGAACTACAAAACTGATATTAAATACAATATGTTTGGCCCGGTACACCCGTGGGACAGAAGTGATGACAACACCGGTGAAAACCTGCGCCAGGCGATGGCACAAAACCCCTACTTAAAAGTGCTAACCCAGTCAGGCTATTATGATGGCGCCACTAACTACTTTGATGGCAAATACAATATGTGGCAGCTGGACCCAAGCGGCAAAATGAAACACCGCCTTAGTTTTAAAGGCTACCGCAGCGGCCATATGATGTACCTGCGTTATGAAGATTTGAAAAAGTCCAACGACGATTTACGCGAGTTTATTTTAAACGCCCTGCCAGCAGAAGGGGTGGCCGCTAAGTATTAATATTAAGTTATTCATAAATATCCCCGGCCAGACCGGGGATTTTTTATTTTGGCATCACAGTTAGCTATACTCACAAGACCATACTAATGAGATAGCCTTGTGAAAATTGGTGCCTTGCTATTAAATCTGTTGGCTTTTAGTGTTGTAGCTGCACAACCGGTGCGTATTGGTATGCCGCTGGGTGATTCCACCATCAGGCAAAAACTGCAGCTGCACCTTACTCAAATTTATTCTGAGCTGGGCTTTGAACCCGAGTTTATTCCACTGCCGTCTAAGCGGCGTTTGCGGCTGTTAAAAGATGGCGAAATTGATGCAGACTTATTTCGCATCTGTCAGTTAGATGAAGCCTATGCTGAGCTGCTGGTAGTACCGGTAATTTTGGATACACTGCAGCTAAATGCCTACAGCCTGAGCAGTACCAGGTTAATGAACTGGCAACAACGCAATGAGTTGCTGATAAGCCATATCCGCGGCTTTAAAATGGCCGAACAGCAAGAGTTTGCCGGCGTAAGAGTGCTGGTAAATAGTGATGCCCAAGCCTTTGGGCTAATGCTGCAAGGCCGGGTAGACATAGTTCTGGAAGACAGCCGCACAGCAGAGCAGTTTTTAACCCAACAGGCTGATACGCAACATATTATTTGGCAAAAAGTTGCCGACTTTGCCATGTGCCATATTGTCAACCGTAGCCTGCAACCACATTTACCGGCAATTACCAAACAGTTACAGAGCTACTAAGCTAGCAAGTTGTATTACAATTTTTTTAGTTAATACACGACTACCCCTCAGCAAAAATTCACTAATTATTCACCAAAGTGTTACCTAAAGTGCATTTTTCTATTCTAAGGTATTTGGCGTTGCCTATTGGCTTACTGCACGACTAGAAAACCAGAGAGATCCCTATGCACTTACTATCGACTTTACCGTTAAAAAATTGGCTGCACGGTTTATTGTTTATCAGCCTGAGCCTATCGGGCGTGGCTTATGCTGACAGCTATGTATTTATCACAAATTCTACGCCTGAAACTGTGCAAATTAACGTGGCACAAACGGGTAGTAGCCGGTTAACAGCCGGTAGCCAGTGGCGACAGGAAGCAACAGAAATTGCCCCTTATGCCACGGCCAGGGTTCTGGCATTTAACCGTAATGTCGGTGTTAAAAGAGGTAAAACCTATCAATTTGATACCCAGATCACCGCTGGCAGCTCTACTGTTATTGCTCGCCAGCAAATGACAGGTAATTGGGTTGGCAGCAGCATACGCCACAGTATCACCACCACAAACAATCAGGCCCCCTGGTTTACGGACCGCAATATACATCGCTATCAGGCACCTTATCAGAACCGGCCCAGCACTCAGGCTTTCGCGGCACAATTTACCGGCGGCTATGATGACTTTTACTACACCATTAGCAACCTGCCGCCGCAGGAACCACTAGCAGGTGCAAACACGCTGAAAATACTCACCTACAACATCTATGCCCTGCCGTTGGTTGCCAGTGATATCGGCGCGCGCCTGACAGAACTGCCCGCTGCCGTAAAAGGCTATGACGTACTGTTTTTACAAGAAGCCTTTTCATCTGACAGCCCAGCCATGCTGCGCGAGCTGGCAAACGAGTATCCCTACCAGACACAAATTTTGCGCGCACCGTTATCGGGTATTAACGTTTACAACGGTGGTGTGGTGATTGTTAGCCGCTACCCCCTGGGCCAGGTCGATTATGTGGTATACCCCGATTGTACCGGCACCGACTGTTTTGCCGACAAAGGCTACATTTATGCGGAAGTAATTAAAAACGGTCAGGGCTATCATTTGGTGAATACCCACGCCGCGTCTTTTGATACCGACGCCGCCAGACAGATGCGCCAAAGCCAGTTTAAGCTAATGCAACAGCATGTCGCCGCCGAGCTTATTCCGTCCACCGATGCAGTAATTTATGGTGGCGACTTCAATGTTAATAAACTGCGCTTTGCCGACGACTACAGCCAGATGCAAAGCAACCTTAGCGCTGTTGTGCCTGCGATAAGTGGCTATAGCGCCTCGACTTTTGACCCACGGGTAAACCACTACGCCGCCAGTTACGACACGGTGGAATATCTGGATTATCTGGTATATAGCACTGCGCATCGTCAGCCCCGTCAGGCCGGTAATGATGTACGGGTACTGCGCAGCACTAGTGATGCGCTGTGGCGCAAGTGGGATCTGTCGGATCATTTTGCCGTACTGGGTGAGTTCCGTTTTGACTAAACCTTGTGCAAAACACGCTATCAACCAACGGCCTGCAACCAGGACATGATGATGAAAAAATGGCTTGCTCTGATTGCCATAACGGCACTTGGTTCAACACTGCTATGGCTATATGCTGACAGCAGCACGCAAAATGACATTGGTGTTGCTCTGCCCTTAAGCCAGAGTCCGGCCATAAACAGCGGATCTGATACAACGATGGCAGGCAAAATACCTTCCCTACACCCTGCAGCGGAGCAAGCTGACGAGCGTGTTACTGGCATACAACAGCGCCTAAAGGCTGAAATCCGGGCGGCGCTGCAACAGATGCAAACACACACCAAAGAGCAAAATCTGCAGCAGTGGCTGCATCAGTTCTGGGCAAATTGCCAAAAAGTCGGGCCTGAGCAATGCCAGCAGACACTGGCTCAATATCAACATCAACTGAGTGCAGAACAGGCAGCCTGGCTACAACAGTTGCTAGCGCAATATCACGACTATCAGCAGTTGCTGGGTGAGCTGGTGATGGACAACAGCCTGGATAAACCGACCCAGTATGATGAAGTAAAAAAGCTTCGTCAGCGCTTGTTTGCCGATGATTACGACAGCCTGTTTGGCCGGGAAGAGCAATGGGCAGCTCAGCGCTTTGCCTATGGCCAATTGCTGGCACAGCGTGATCAGTTAGACGCTGCGCAACGGCTGGAAGCGCTGTTTGCCCAGCAACAGCAGCTGCCACCAGAGTTGCAGCCGTTATTCAGCGCCGATCTGTTGTATCAACAGGCTCTGGATATGCTGACCGATCTACCCGGCGACGAACGCCTGCGCTGGCAAGCACAGCTACGTCAACGCTACTTTGGCGCCGACGCTGAGCAAGTGGCACAACACGAAGCAAACCAAGCCAGCCAACTGCAGCAGCGCCAGCTGTACCTGCAACAACGCGCGCTGCTACAACAACAATACGCCAGCCTGAAACAACAATTGCTAGCCGACAACGCCAGTGCAGGTGAGCTACAGCAGTGGCAGCAAGATTACGCAGCGGCCCTGGTACAACTCAGGCAGCAACATTTCGGCTCATAGAGGCACAGTTAGATAAGGCTAATCGGTTCAGTAACAAACCCCAGCTGGCTAATGCCCAGCTGCTGTGCCAGCGCCATCACTGTTAGCACATGCTGGTATTCCACCGCTTTATCGGCCATTAGTTGCAGCGGTGGCTGCTGCGGCTGTGCGGCGACTTGCGTAAGCCGTTGTTGCAGTTGTGCTGCCGTTACTACTTCACTGTTCCACTGTACACTGCCATCGCGTAGCACGCTGATGGCAATGCTGTCGGGTTGCGTTGCAACTGGTTCAGCACTGGCTTGCGGTAGCTGCACCAACACTGATTGGGTTAATACCGGCATGGTGATCATAAAAATAATCAGCAGCACCAGCATTACATCCACCAGCGGTGTCATATTAATTTCACTGATGATGTCATCATCCGGCGAATCAATAGAAAACGCCATTTACGCACTCTCCTGTTTAACATTTAGCAAACTCAGATTGGCTTTGGGTGCCGCACCGGTAAGAAAATAGGCATGTAACTGATGGGCAAAGCGGCTAAGTCGGGTGATTACGGCTTTATTCGCCCGCTGCAAAGCGTTATAGCCCAGCACCGCAGGTATGGCGACTGCCAGGCCAACGGCAGTCATAATCAGCGCTTCGCCGACCGGGCCTGCTACCTTATCAATACCGGCCTGACCAGATACACCAATGCTGACCAGCGCATGATAAATGCCCCACACCGTGCCAAACAGGCCGATAAAGGGCGCGGTTGAACCTACGGATGCAAGCACCGGCAAGCCACGTTGTAATTGCTGTACATTGTCGTCAATTGCATTGCGCAGGCAGGCACTAAGCCAGTCATTTAAACTAAGTTGGCCATGTAAATCGGCTTTATGCAGACGGTGGTGATCTACCGCCGCCTGACCTTCTTCGGCCAGCATGCGATATGGGCTGGCACTGCTGCCAGGCTGCAGCAACTGCAAACCTTCGGCAAAACTTTGTGCATGCCAAAAATCGCGCGAGGCGTTATTGGCCGGGCGCAAACGCCATAGCTGTAGGCTGCGCCAGATAATGACGCTCCAACTGGCAACGGACATGAGTAGCAATAACATTGCCACACCTTTAATAACCCAATCACTTTGTGCCCATAACGCCGATATGCCGTAGGGATTATCTGTTAGTTGCATCCTTAATTAACTCCTTCGGTTAAGGAAAATTCCACCCGCTGGCGGTAACGGTAATCTATGGCTTCAGCGCCACGCTGAGCCGGTTGATAACGCCAACGCTGTACCGCCAACAACGCAGCTTTATCTAACCTGGGGTAACCACTGCTTTGTTGCACAGTGACGTCTGCTACTTTGCCGCTGGCCAGCACAGTTAGTTCCAGCACTACGGTGCCCTGTTCGCGCAATTTGCGGGATAACTGCGGATAGAGCGGTGGCGCATTGTCGTGCGCCGTTGCATTTAACAATGGTGCTGATACCGGCGCGGCTTTCGCCGCTGAGCTATGTTTCGTTGCCGCATTGTCGGCAACAGTCGCCGTGTCAACTGACGAAACAGGCTCCGGCTGGCGTGCGCTAGCTGTAGCCGGCAGGCTCGGTTTGCCTGCAGCCTTATCAGGTTTAACTGATATTGCGTTGGCGTGTTTAACCGCAGCGGCCTTTGCCGGCGCGCTGACAGATCCGGGTTTACGTTCTGGCTTGTGGTCTGGTTCTGACATGAGTTCTGGTTGCCGCTTGTGCTGTAGCGGCGCTGAAGCAGCTTGCGAGGCAGGCTGTTGCACAAATACGCCGGTTAACACTGGCGGCTGGGTTGCTGGCGCACTGCTGTTCGCGGCCAGATACCAAAACAGCGGTAACATATGTGCGGTTAATACCGTGCCCAGTGTCAACAAAAAGCCCCCTGCTTTAGCAGCAGGGGGAAGGCTTTGCACCAGCGGTTGCATAGCGGTGGGAGAGAACATTAAAAGCTGTAGCTGATGGCCAGTTTAGCGTAACGGCCCGGTTCGCTGTAACGCTGTAAACCGTCACCACCTGGCAGCACGCCACCACGCGCACCACTGCCCACCCAATTAGTGACAAACCTTACCCGCTGCCACTGGTAATACTCTTCGTCAAACAGGTTGTAAATACCGGCACTTAAGCGCCATTGCGGGCTAATATCGTAGTTGGCCATTAAGTCGACTATGGTGTAGCTGTCGGTTAGATACGGGTAAGTTGCAGCATCACTGCTATCAGCGCTGTAAGCGTCTTTGGCTTTCTTCGCTGCACTGTAGCTAATATTTGCCGTCAGATCCCAATTGGCGGCATCATAGCGCAGGCCAAATACCGCTGACGCCGGGTTAACACTGCGCAGAGGCTGGCCGCCAGCCGTTTCGCCATCGTTATACGATAGTGCCAGCCGTGAGCTGAGCGCGCCACTGATACGCCAACCTGCTTCCAGTTCTACACCCTCTACGTCGGCTTTACCGGTATTAGCCATAGTGGTGTATTGATTACCCAGTGATTCAGTACAAACACCACGGAAGCAGCTCTCGTATACTGTATCCGGGTTTTGCAGCAGCACTACGGTATCTATCATGTCACTGTAACGATCGTTAAACACTGACACCGCCAACAATAGGCTATCGGTTTGATAACGGTAACCCGCCTCCAGATTCAGGCTACGTTCGGCTTTTAAATCGGGGTTAGCTATACTTCCCAGTAAGCCTTCAACCAGTTGCCCTGAGGCTTTTTCAGTAAGGCTAACAAGAGACGTTGGTGCGTACATTTCGGCTACCGTCGGAGCGCGAAAGCCGCGCCCGGCTTGCAGCCAAACTTGCTGTGCCGTGTCCAACTGATACGTCAGATTGCTTTGCCAGGTAAAGGCCGAAAAATCAACATCAGCAATAGTTTGTGTGTTGTCGCTGAACTGCTCGTCAAACTGCGGGCGGTATTTTAGTGCATCAAAACGTCCGCCCAGGCTCAATGTCCAGCGCGGCGCCAGCTTAATGATGTCGCGGCCATAAAGGCTAACAGCTGTTACATCGGTTTGCGGCACCTGGTCAGGGTCGATTACCGGTGGGCTGGCCAGCTCGCCGGTTTGGCCGATATAGCGCCGGTCGATAGCCGAATATTCCACTTTACGCTGCTCAATTGAGCCACCATAAAGCCATTGCTGGTGCAGGCTGTTTCCAAACAGTTCTTTGTCCAGCGCTACCGCCAGTTTAAGCTGCTGTTGTTTAAAGTCACGATCTTCACTGCGCAGGCAGGGTGATACGCCGCCATTGATTGCACCGCTGCAGCCAGTGGTCAACATAGTGGTTAAACCATTGTTGTAGTTGGACTGGTAATCGAGGGTAGCATTGACGCTGTCAGCAAAAGTCTGTGCTGCCAGCCATTCATACTGCAGCCCAAAGCGCTTGCGCTCGATATCATCATCGCCACGGCGCGATAAATAAACATTATCCAGCCTGGACTGGTTATCCAACTCGCTATGCTGTGTGAAATATTCGCCAATCCAGCCCAGCCGCTGAGTGTCAGTTAACTGGTATTGCAACTTGGCCAGAATATTGTCACTGCTGTAATCCAGTGGGTCAGCAACAGTTCGACCGGCACCGCTGATATTTTCACCGGAGCGGGAGGTTTTGTTCTCTGCCCCATCCCGGCGAGTATACACCAACAAGGATTCCAGCTTACCGCTGCGGTTTGCCAGAGTGGTACTGAACGAGGTTTCATCATTCAAGCCGCTAAAACCGGCTTTTAACCCCAGGTGGCTGTCATCACCTTGTGACTGCAAATAATCAGCCGGATCTTTGGTAACAAATAGTACAGCACCGGCCAAAGCACCACTGCCAGCCGCAATGGCATCAGCACCTTTGATAATTTCAACCTGTTTTAGAGCATCAATATCGACGCCACCGCGGGCAGAGCGAAAAAATTCGTAGGCAACAAAGGTTGGCGGGTCCAGCGTTTCGCCAAGCGATAAACCGTCAACTGTGATCGCCACCCGGTCTCCGTCCAGGCCGCGGATATTAAAGCCGTTGCTACCAAAACGGCCCATATCGGTGGTGGCAACGCCCGGTACAAAACGTACCACATCGGCAATGTTTTGCGCTTGTTGTTGCTGTAACTCAGTGGCGCCAAGTTGCTGAGATTGTTTGCTGTTGGCTGTTTGCGGTGCTTGCGCGGTTACCGATACGGTATCCAGCTCAGGCGCAGCCGTTTGTGCAAGTAAGGGTAAAGCAATGGCATGGCTAATTGCCAGCGCCAATAAGGTGTACTGCATAATAATACTCTCCTGCGGCGTTTATTTACTGAGCGCGGTGCGCTCAGTCACAGTGCGGGCAATCTGCTGGTCCAGCCGATCAGCAAATTCACTGACATATTCGTCATAGCTCAGTGCACCATCGCGGTTAGTATCGACACCGGCAAACTGGGCGGCACGGCCTTGCTCATATTCAGCGCGGCTTACCCTGCCATCATTATTGCTGTCGTACATTGCCAGCATACCCTCTACAGAATGCGTGGTCGGCATTTGCAGCAGGCGCTCACGCCGTGGTTGCTGTGCGCGCGGAGCTTGTTGCTGGCTTTGCTCTGCTCTGGTTTGCTCAGCTCGGGTATCTTCACCGCGCGGCGCCGGTTTGGGATCGGCGCCAGACAACACGCCATCTTTATTGGTGTCCATACGCTCAAACGCCAAATCACCAGAGCGGCTAAACTCCGCACGACTGATATAACCGTCTTCATCTTTATCTAACGCATTAAAACGCACATGGGTTTGGCGTAAATGGCCGGCCCGCTCACTGGCCAGCTGCTGTTGCTGTGCTGTTGTCAGCTCTACTTTGGCAACAGTACTGCTGCAACCGGCCAGATAAGCACTGCTTAAAGCTAAAAACAGGGCGGTGAATAAATGCGGCTTGTTCATATCATCTCCGTTACTCAGTCACTTCCAGCACAACGCTGTAGGTGTAGCTATAGGTTGGTACTTTAGCGGTAGTGGGCGCAGCCGTGCGGTAACGGCTAACAAGCAGGTAACTGCCTTGTTGTTGTGGCACAAAACTGATAACCCCGGCGCTGTCGCTGGTTAGCTGATAGGTTGCCTGTTCATCATTGGCGCCCTTGGCCACCAGATAGGCATTAACATTTTGCTGCGGCAATGGCTTGCCGTTGTACAGCACACGGGCGCGCACTGTGCTGTCGGTATAAAGGTCATTTGGATGGCTTAAGAACTCCAGCTCTAACGCATCGCCGGTCGCTTTTACCGCTGCATGATTCGGTGCGCCTTTACTGACATAGGTTTCTGCACGGGTAACGGCCTGAAAATGGGCGATAGATTTAGCCCCTGCTGGCAACACAAAGGCGGGGTCGCGGCTGTTTTTGCGCTCGCCATTTAGCTCGTAGGTGTGAAACACCGCGCCATAGCGCAAGCCGGTGCTAAAACGGTAAGTGCCGTCGGCATCTACTTTATGCTCGGCGGTTGTGCGGGTGGTAGCATAGTGCACACTAAGTGGCGCTTGTGTTTGCCCGGACGGTGTCAGAACAACAAAGTTGCTATTGTCAAACACCGCTTCGGGCAGAAAAAATTGGTCGGCAAAAGCCGCATCCAGGCTTACCCAACCACCTCTAACCGGTTCAAAACTGGTCGGGTTTAAATAAGGCACATGTGCCAACGCACTGAAACTGGTAACCAGCATGGCGCCAGCCAATGCGGCAGACTTAACTGAAACAGACATTGCAGCTCCTAATGATAATAATTCTTATTAACAAGCGGACTGCACTTTACGCTAACTCAGATTTAGTTGCAAATGATAATTGATCTTATTTGCATTTGACTGCAATTTATCTTTCATAAGGGACAGTTTTAGATAAAAAAACCGGGCCTAAGCCCGGTTGATATGCTGCTGTAACCTTACTGGTTTATCCCCAGAAGATTAAGGATAAAAGCATATTCTTCAGCAATTTGTGCCTGGCGGGCAAAACGGCCAGATTTACCGCCGTGACCGGCTTCCATCGTGGTTTTAAACAACAACGGCTTAGTATCCGTTTTATGAGTGCGTAACTTTGCTACCCATTTTGCCGGCTCAAAATACTGAACTTGAGAGTCATGCAAACCTGTGGTGACCAACATAGCCGGATATGCCTGCTTACTTACCTGATCATAGGGTGAGTACGACAGCATATAATCGTAGTAAGCTTTTTGTTTCGGGTTGCCCCATTCGTCAAACTCATTGGTGGTCAGCGGAATAGTTTCATCGAGCATAGTAGTAACCACATCAACAAAAGGTACGTGCGCTACTAATCCACGGTATTTTTGTGGTGCCATATTGGCTACTGCGCCCATTAGCAAACCGCCGGCACTGCCGCCCATACCAAATACTTTGTCTTTCGCAACATAGTTGTTGGCAACCAGATAGTCAGTGACGTCGATGTAGTCGTTAAAGGTGTTAATTTTGTTCAGCAGTTTGCCATCTTCATACCAGTGCCGGCCCATTTCCTGGCCGCCGCGAATATGGGCAATCGCATAGACAAAGCCCCGGTCTACCAGCGACAATACCGTATCGCGAAAACGCGGATCAGATGAACTACCATAAGAGCCATAGGCATACTGATACAACGGTGCCGTACCATCGCGTTTGAAGTCTTTCTTATACAATAGAGACACCGGCACTTTTACGCCATCACGTGCTGTGGCCCATACCCGGTCAGTAGCATAGTTGTTTTTGTCAAAGCCACCCGGTACTTCGGTTTGCTTTAACAGCTGCTTTTCACCGCTTTGCATATTCAGTGCAAATACACTGGCCGGTGTGGTTAGCGAGGTATAGGTATACCGCAACACGTCAGTATTTTGCTGCGGATTAACTTCAAAGCCGGCAACATAAGCCGCTTCGTCTGAGGCAACATAGAATGCTTTATCCGGTGCATTCCATGGCATCACTTTAATGCGGCGTAAACCGTCGCTACGCTCATTAATGGCAAGGTAGTTGTCAAAAGCGGTAAAATCCTGAATGAACACCTTTTCGTTATGAGCGATTAGCGGTTGCCATTGGTTACGGTCGCCAATGTTATCAGCAGCAACAGTCATAATGCGGTAGTTTGGCGCTTGCCAGTCGGTTTGAATAATCCAGCGGCCATTTAAATGCTCAGCGCTGTACTTTACGTTGCGCTCACGCGGCGCCAGGCTTTTAAAAGCACTGCCAGGTTTACTGGCATCCATTACCTGTATCTCACTGGATACGGTACTGCTGGTGTAGATCAAGACATAATTATCGTCAGTGGTGTTACCCACGCCCATATAAAAACTGTTGTCGGTTTCTTCATAGACTAACTTAGCTTTGGCTGGGTCTTGTCCCAGCATGTGCTGCAACACTTGTGTACTTAGCAAAGTTACCGGGTCGTTTTTTACCAGATATAGGGTTTTGCTGTCCTTAGCCCAAGCCAGGCTTGACGATAACCCCGTTAACACATCAGGTAAATCCTTACCGGTCCGCAGATCCCGCACTTTTAATGTGTACTGTCGGCGACCGCTGTCATCCTCCATGTAAGCAATATAGTTTTGATCCGGGCTAACCTGCCAGTTCGATACCGCATAATAGCTTTTACCTTTGGCAAGCTCATTTACATCCAGCATGACCTGCTCAGTACCGTCTTTTAACGCCTTGCGCAGATAAATCGGGTATTCCTTGCCGGTTTCATAACGGCGGTAGTAGCTGTAGTCGCCTTTGGTATAAGGCACTGAGCTATCATCCTGTTTGATGCGGCCAATAATTTCCGCTGTCAGCTTATCGGTTAACGGTTGATAGGCGCTGGCATAGTGGTTAGCGTAATCATTTTCACGGTGCAGATAATCTAGCACCGTCGGTGAGGTGCGACTGTCATCACGCAACCAGTAGTAGGGATCTTGCCGGTCACCGTTTGGTGAGGTTACGGTATAAGGCTGCTGCACCGCAACAGGTGGCGACATGTCAGTGGCAATAGCAAAATGCGCAGCAAATAATGTTGCACATATTGCAGAGTAGGCAACCGGTTTCATTAATATCTCTCCTGATCAAACACTTAAATAGTATATAAAAATCGTAACGTTAGCATGCTATTACTGACGACACTATCAAACACAGTTTGAAAAAGTGTAACGGTTTATGTAACAACGCAGTAAAACCACAACAGCTGACCTTGAGACTATTCACAAAATGACTAAAATGCGCTATTACTGAAAGGCTAACTACATACAAGGAAAACGAAAATGGCGTTAATGACCGTCGATCAGGTAGCAGAATTTCTTGGCGTTCAGGCAATAAGGGTTGAACGGCTGGCAAGAGAAAACCTGTTGGTACCTGTCGAAAAAGACAGCGATGGCAAACCAATGTTTAATGAAGAGGACGTAAAGCGCTATAAAACCCTGGCAGAACGCCTCGGCGGGCTATAACTGGCGCTGCAACTGCTGCAATTGTAATTGCCACTGCCCGGCCTTCACTTGACAGCCTGGCAGTGCCAAATACCATAACCAGCAAAAGCCGGCATACAATGCTTTTGCTGGCTTCAGTTTTTCGGTTAATTGCAACAGCAATTCAGGCTTTTGTCGCAAACTAACATATTGCTGCAACAAGGCGTATTGCTGTTGTTTATCCAACTCAAAATGTAAACACAACGCTGCCAGATCCAAGCTACTGTCAGCACGTTGGCTGTATTCGAAATCCAGCAACCACAATGAATTGTTGGCCCAGAGTAAATTGCCCTGATGCAAATCCAAATGACACAAGACTTCATCCGCAACGCAGTTGCTAAGCTGAGCAGCAGCTTGCTGCAAAAATGCCATTAGCCCCATCGCTGCCGGCGGTAAATCGGTTACTGCTTGCTGTAACTGTAAAAGATAAGCCCTGTAATCCAGCACCGGGGTTTGCACCTGCAACAAATGAAACGGCACCAGCACCTGCAATAGCGGTGATATACCAAGCTGGTCATAACGGTAAGCTTCAGAGTCTGCGATGTAGTCGCTAAGCATAATCTGATAATGATTATTCAGGCACAGTGGCGCCGGCGCCAGGCCCCGGGCAGCAGCAGCGTGTTGACAACGCAGTTCCTGCTGGCGACACACAGCCGACTCTGCCGGATAACAGCGCAGCACGTAGTCCCCTTTGCTGGTTCGTACGTAATAACTCTGATTACTGTCACCCTGTGATAAGGCCCGCACGGCGATTGGTGGCTGGCTAACAAAAAACTCCAGCCGCTGGCAAAGCCGCGTTACACGCTCAATCTCACTGAGGGTTGCTGTTGATAATGACTGCGCCAAATAAAGTACCCTGCTATAGCAATAACGGTATACAGCATAAACAAGCCAGTGAGGAAATACAGGTGTTTTTCTGCGTAAACGTAAATTGATACTGCATCTATCACCACCCAATACAACCAGTTTGACACCAGCTTGCGCGCTACCAGCCAGGTAGCCATTACGCTAAACACCGTAGTTTGCGCATCCAGATAAGCAAAGTCGGCCTGAGTATAGTTGGCCATAAAGCTGCCCAACACCAGGCCGGCTATGGCGCTAACTGAAATTAACACGGCATGACGCTGCCAGGGCCACTCGTATACCGGGCCACGTGCTTCAGGTGAACGCTGGCGCAACTGCTGCCAACGCCACCAGCCATACAATGCCATAGCGGCGTAATATAGCTGTAGTAACGCATCTGACAGCAGTGCAGATTGCCACATTACGTGGGTAAACAATACGGTACTCAACAATGCAGCCGGCCAGCACCACAGGCTTTGCTTCAAGGCCAATATCACATAAGCCAGCGCCAGTAAGGTGGCAGCCAGTTCTATGCTATGCATCAACTGCCACTGCGCCATTGCCTGGCTTATCAGCTCATTCATGGTCGTAAGTCACCGTGAATAAACTTCACCACAAATACGACCTTACCGAATTGCTCAAACGACCATTTAATGCAAGCCTGCAATGCCTGCATTACGCTGTCATAATCACCAAAAACCTGGGTGCTCATGGTATTAGTTAGTACGGTAATCTCCGGGTATGTGTTTAATTGCTCAATAAAGCCTTTAATTGGCGTAATATAATCATCTGCCAACGGATATTTGCTTATTTCAACCGATAGTTGCATTACTTAGTCTCCAAAAATGATTATTGGCATCAGAACTGATAACTGGCGCTAATACCTACCCGGCGCGGCTCGGCAAACTGCTGGTAAACATGCGGCTCGTAGCCATCGCGTGGGTCGTTACCAAAGTAAAAACCACGCACGCCAATGTCCTGATCCAACGCATTGCGGGTCCACAGCGCAAATTCCCAGTTGCTCAACTGATAGTTAAGACGGGCACCCAGTAGCTCGTAGCGCTGAGATCTGGCGTTGTGGCCATCAGAAAAATAAAATTCATCTTTACCCTGCAGGCTTACATTAAATGTCAGGCTGTCTGTGATATACCAGTCGGCGGCCACACTGTACTGGAAACGTGGCGCTTGCGCCTGCTCGCGGCCACTGAAGTTGTCACCATCGAGGGTAATATAGTTACCCAGTTTGGTTTTGATCCAGCTGGCAGATAAAAACACAGCCAGTTGCGGGTGCAGTTGCAGGCGGTTTTCCATTTCAATACCATAGTTGCGACCACTGCCGGCGTTATCGATAAAACCAGCAAATTGCGGGCCGCTATCCGGGTTTAGCCAGCCTTTTACCTGCATATCGTCACGCCACATATAAAATGCCGCCACCCGCGCAGTTATGCTTTGATCCAACGCACTGCCCTTCACACCAAATTCGGCGTTATACAGGGTTTCTGGCTTAAAGCTGGCCTTGCTGTTTAATTCGCTTAAGTTGCCATCGGCAGCTTTGGCCAGTGCATCACCATTAACGCCACCGGCTTTGTAACCGCGGGCAGCCAGCAGGTATACCAGTGCCTGCGAATTAACCTGATAATTCAGGCTGACATTCGCGCCCCACATCGTGTCGTGGTTTTTAATGCTATTGCCGCTGCTGTCGGTGTATTCATCATCATAGCGCTCCAGACGCAGGCCAGACACCAGGCTCCAACTGTCATTTAGCGGTGTAGTCAGCTCGCCGTAAACGGCGGCGTTAACACGATTTAAGCTACTGGCAAAGCTATCGGCCTGCCATAGATCCCAATTCCAGAACTGACGGGTTAACTCAAAGCCTTTATTGGCAGCATACAACCCCAATACCCAGTCGCTGTTACCCAGCTTACCCTCTGGCGTAGACGTAAAGCGGTAGTCCAGCGTTAGCTGGTCACGCTCACGCAGATAGCGGTCGGTAGTAGAATATTCATCCGGGTGAATGCCAACATAACTCCAGTCTTCATCAAAACCATAGTCGCTATCAGCCGCCAGCCAGCTCAGCTGTGCTGATACCGTAGCAAACGGCAAATCGCTGTAGTCTGCCGCTAACGCAACTGCTTTGCTTTGTATGTTATCCTGACCGGGTTGGTCCGATAACGTGGTGCGGTTGCGGTCCAGCGAAAAGGCATCATAACCATTTTTTTGCTCAACAAAATGGCTGATCAGTTGCAAAGATAAGGCTGCTGATGGTTGGTACTGCAGTTTAAACCGGCCGGTAAATTCGTCGATATTGTTAGTGTCATCACGGTTTAAAAAGGCATTTTCGATAAAGCCGTCTGAACGCTGATGCTCAAGCGCCATGCTGTAAGCCAACTGATCGCTAATAGCATTACTAAACTGGCCGGCTAGCTGGTAACTGTCATAATTGGCCAGGGTGCCGCTAATGCGGGCTTCGGGTGTAGGTGTTGGGCCTTTAGTGGTTAAATTTAGCATGCCAGCTAAGGCATTGGCACCAAAGCGGTTAGCTTGTGGGCCGCGAAATACCTCAAGCTGCGCTAAATCGCTAATGCCGCTTATGCCCAGGCCGGAGTAATCAATACCATCTATTAAAATACCCACCGACGGGTTAATGGTATCGACAAATTCGCTGCGCTCACCAATACCACGGATTTGAATATAGCGGCCGCGCGATGCACCGGCGCTAAAATTAACACCAGCGAGCTGCTGTAGCACATCATCTAAATGTTGCGCAGAAGTGCGCTTGGCGTCCTGCTCACTGATAATAGCCACGCTGCCGGCAACCTGTTGTACCGACTGCTGGCGAAAATCGCCCTGCACGCTGATGCGTTCAACAACAGTTTCAGCTTCCAAAGCCAGCACAGAAAAACTGCTACATACTGCAACAGCAACTAAAGACGGGAAAAAACGCATTTTTGTATGAATCTCCAGTAACTACAGAGATCACACCAGCTTGAGGAGTTAGCACCATCCCTCCGCCGGTATAATCCGGATCAGGTTATAAGGGTTCGCCTTACGGCATCTCAGCTATTGCACCCCTTGGTTGCGCGGCAAGTGTAAAGCCTTTTATTTGCGCATGCAACGTGCAAAAGACGGCTAAACACCTATAGTTGTAGCGGAGTTATACTGTATTCGCGTGTCGGCTGGTGTTTATTCCATCACCAACGCGTTGTGCAGCAGCAATTGTGTTTTCTGAATTGGTAAGCCAGGGGCTGATTTATGCTGCCAGCCTGAGGCAAACCGGCAGCCAGATTTAGGCGGTTTATTGAGCCTGCATAGCAACTTAAGTTTAACGGACTCCGGTAGTGAACACTTGCCAATCTTCTGTTAATTGCGTTGCCAGTTGGTTTAACTGCTCACTGGCATCAGCAGCACGGGCTGCACCATCACTTAGCTGCACTATATCGCCGTTTAGCAGATGAATATTTTGTGCGATGTCTGCCGAAACAACCTGCTGCTGCTCCGTTGCCGAGCAAATGGTTAAATTGGCATCAGTAATTTTTTCCACTGCGCCTGCCAGCGCGGTAAAACGAGCACCTGCGTCTTGCGCTAATTGCACGTTGCTATCCGCATCCTTGTAAGCCCGCTGCATTGCTTCTACTGCACTGGCGGCCTGCTGCTGTAACTGACTAACCATGTTGTTTATTGACTCTGTCGCTTGCTGGGTATTGGCCGACAGCGTGCGTACCTCGTCTGCCACTACCGAAAAACCCCGCCCGGCCTCACCGGCACGCGCAGCCTCAATAGCAGCATTTAGCGCCAGTAAATTAGTTTGCTCTGAAATCTTACGTATCACGTCTACCACACCGGAGATCTGGCCCGACTCTTGCTGCAGCTGGCGTACCACCTGCGCACTATGCTCAAGCTGTCGCGCCAATTCAGTGATTCCGGCAGCACTTGCAGTGGCGACACCCTGCCCTGACGCACATAGCGACTTTGCTTGTTGCGCAGCATCAGCCGCACCTCTTGCATTCACAGCAACGTCCTGCACACTGACGCTCATTTGCTCAACAGCAGTAGCTAACTGGCTGGCCTGCCCGGCCTGACGCCCGGCACTTTGGCTAACGTTATCGCTGCTTTGAAACACCAATGCCGCCTTCTCACCCAATACCGTTGAACTGTGGCCCAGTTTTACTACTAATTGTTCAAAATGATTGATCATCTGATTCAGCGCCCTTGCGGCATCGGCCACTTCATCTGCACCAAGATCATTGGCTCTTAAGGTTAAATCTGAGCTTTGCTGCACCAGCTTCAACATATCGCGCAGCGCCCACAGTGGCCGGCATACCGAGCGCTGCACCGCCCAAATTAAGCCGCTAATCAACAGCACTAGTAGGCCTGCACCAGAGATATAAGCCTGTATTAACTGAGTGGTAAAGTGCTCGGCAGAATCTCTTACCGTAGCGGCAGCAGCAATTTGTTGCTGAATAAATGCCTCTGCCAGCTTGGTAAAGCCGGTAATGCGCAATTCAATTTCGTTATTAACGGTTGATTCATTCAGAATACGCACTAACAAAGCGTCGCTGCCGGCATAACTTATCCACTCCTGATAGTGCTTTATCGCCTTATCAAAACTCTGGTCCAGCTCGGCATAAAACTCAGCACTGTCTTGCACCGGCCGGCTTTTGCCAAAAGCCTGCCAATGCTGCTGCGCTTGCAGTATATGCTGTTTTATTGCTTGCTCAGTAGCCTCGGCAGAGGCCCAGCCGGTACGGTATTTACGAATATCCTGCAGTGCACTTTGCTGCAAAACTTGCTGCACCGCCATAACATCCGACAAGATGGCCAAGTGGTTATCATACAGCTGATTAAACAGCTTATCTTTTTGCTGTGCCGACCAAAACGCAGCCAGTATCACCAGCAACAAGATAAATAATGGCAACACGCCCAGTAATAACACCCGGCTGGAAATTTTTAACTTTGACAGCATAGTAAGCCCAAGTTTGCAGATAACATCTGCGGCAGTCTAATCAGGTTAAATGACATAATTGTGACAAACAACGTTGATTCGTCACAGTATGCGCTGTGCTACCAAAGTACTTCGTTGTTTGTCAGGTCACAGATGACTTTAACCGCAGGCTACTCTACACTGCTATAACTTGCTGAGGTTACGGGAAATACCATGTTATCGCTGCGGCCGCGACAATTATTGTTGCTGTCTTTAGTGGCAGCTTTTGCCACTATGGCGCTAAAAACCCTGGCCTGGTATCTGACGGGTTCTGTCGGCTTTTTGTCTGATGCTATAGAATCGCTGGTCAACGTTGCCGGTGCCGGCTTTGCGCTGTTGATGGTTAGCCTGGCTCGCCGCCCAGCTGACGACGGCCATCCTTATGGACATAGCAAGGCCGAGTATTTATCCGCCGCCTTTGAGGGTGGGCTGATTTTTATCGCTGCCATTGCTATTTTTATCACTGCAACAGAGCGCTTAATTAACCCACAACCTATTGCTACGCTGGGTATGGGTACCGCACTGACCGTGTTCGCCAGTGTGATTAATCTGGCGATAGCTCTGCTACTGCTGCGCGGTGCCAAACAACACAGTTCTCCGGCGCTGGAGGGCGATGGCAAACACTTGCTCACTGACGTCTGGACCACATTCGGCGTGGTAATGGGCGTAGCATTGGCAGCTTACAGCGGTTACAGCTGGTTAGACCCTGTCGTTGCCATTGCCGTGGCTATGCATATCCTGCACGAAGGCGCCGGTATATTGTATCGCGCAGTAAACGGGCTAATGGATAAAGCCTTGCCTGACTCGACCCTGGCGCAGATAGAGCAAACTCTGAACAACTTTAGCAGTGACGCAGTACAGTTTACTGATCTGCGCACCCGCGCGGCTGCCACACTCAAATTTGCCGAGGCCAAGATGCAGGTGCCTGCCCTGTGGAGCGTGCAGCAGGCACACCAACTGGCAGATGAAGCCGAGCTGGCGGTACAACAACTTGGTGTAGAACTTGTATTGCATATTGAACCGGCGCAAAAATAAACATGCACAACATTACGCCAAGGAAGCAAACATGAGCAATAAAACCGAAGCAGAATGGCTGAGCTTGCAGCGCAGTTTCAGCCAATATGACACTCAAGCACTGTGGCTAAAGCTAATAACCATTACGGCGTGTTTGTACCTGTTACACACCGGCAGTAGCCTAAACCTGCAATTGGCAAGCATTGCGTTGTTTTGGCTGCATGAAGCCATGTTACGCACGGTACAGCACCGCACGGCCATACGTTTATTGCAGCTGGAGCAGGCGCTGGCACAACATGCAGATGCTGGTATGCAATGGCACAGCCAATGGCAGCAAAACCGTGGTGGTAGCCTGGCGCTGGCCAGCGATTATCTGCGTCAGACGTTAAAACCGACTGTTGCCCTCACCCATCTGCTGCTATTGGCACTTTGCTTTTTCACGGCAATTTACCGCTAGTAAGCCTAAGACGGTACTGGAGTTTTTAACATTTGCCGCTACAGTTAATCAGACGTAGCGGTATAGCAATGGCAGCAGGCAGTATGCTGGAAAAGTATTTTTCCGATCTGGACACTCAGGATTACCAACAACAATTTTCGCATTTTCGGCTGCGGCGCCTGCTGCAAATAACCGGCTTTACCTTATTTGGCCTTATTCTGGCCATGGTGGTGGCTAGCGGCACCACTAAACTATTAATTTTTTTAGGTTGTGTTGCACTGTTTATTGCAGGTTTGTGCGCTTTAAAACACCGGGCACTGTTATCTGCCTATATATTGCTCTGGTCTATGGCACTAATGTTATCTGCATTGGCTTTTAACTCGGGCGGCTTGCGCGACCTGGCATTACTGGGCTATCCCGGCTTACTCGTCTATGCCGCCATGCTGGGCAGTGTAGGTTTGTTTTATTCATTGCTGGTTTTTGTGCTGTCGTTTTGTACCTTGCTAACCTGGCTCACACTATCAGGCTACCTGCAGCCGGTTATTCCGTCACTTACCTGGCAGCATCTGGTGTTTGTCGCCGTTATCTTGCTGGTGACCGGTTTTAGCGTCTACCTAATGGTGCGGGATATGCGCCTGTTAATGCAATCGTTACAGGCAGAGAACAACAAAGTTAAAGCCAGCCGGCAGGAAATTGAACGGCTGGCACATCATGATCCATTAACCGATTTACCCAACCGCATTCTGGGTGAACAGCTGTATAACCAGCAATTACACTACTGCCGGGAGCACAAGCAGCAACTGGCCATTTTGTTTCTTGATCTGGATAATTTTAAGCCGGTAAATGACTCCCTGGGCCACTCGGCCGGCGATATTCTGCTGCGCGAGCTCGCGCAGCGTTTGCTTGCTCAACTGACGCCACCACAGCAGGTTATCCGTTTTGGCGGTGACGAGTTTTTGTTTTTAATCCCCAGCGATGCCGACAGGCAACCCGTCAGTGCTATGGCTGCCCGCCTGATTGAAGCGGCAACCTTACCGTTTAATGTTATGCAAACCAATGTGGTGGTATCAGGCTCTATTGGCATAGCGGTAGCGCCAACCGATGGTACTGAGTTTAATGTACTTTGCCGCAAAGCCGACTTAGCGATGTATAAAGCAAAAGGCGATGGCCGCAACACCTTTCGTTACTATGACGACAAGTTGGATCAGGACAATATTGATAAGTTTAATTTGCTGCAGCGGCTACGTCAGGCCATACGACAACAAGAGTTTACCCTGTACTATCAACCCAAAGTAGCGCTGCAAAGCGGTCATATTCATTCTGTCGAGGCGCTGCTACGCTGGCCGCAACATGATGGCAGTATGATAAGCCCGGCCGATTTTATTCCGCTGGCCGAGCAATGCGGCCTGATTGCAGAGTTGGGTAATTGGGTACTGCAAGAAGCCTGCAAAGCCTGTGCACGGCTTAGAGCTCAGGGGTTTAGCACGCTGCGTGTCGCCGTCAATTTGTCTTATGTGCAATTTAAAAGCGACAACTTAGAATTACTGGTGCAGCAGGCCTTACTGGCGGCGCGTCTGCCCGCCTCAGCGCTGGAGCTGGAGCTGACAGAATCCTTGCTAATTGGTGACACCGACTTTATTCAGCAGCAACTGAACAGCTTAAGTAAATTGGGGGTAACCTTTGCTATCGATGATTTTGGCACCGGTTATTCTAACCTCGGCTATCTGCGCAGCTTTAACGCCACCACGCTAAAAATTGACCGCTCATTTATCAGCTCGCTGTGTTTATCTGCACGCGACGAACCTCTGGTGCAAGCCATTATAAACATGGCAGCCAGCCTGGGGCTGAAAACCGTTGCCGAAGGCATAGAAGATGAAGCGACGTTACAAAAACTGATTTCGCTGGGCTGTGACGATGGTCAGGGGTTTTACTGGTCACCCGCCATACCAGAACAAGACCTGCCAGCACTTTTACATCAGCAGCAATAACACTGCACAACCACCATCGCCAGCTATACTTGATGCCAACCACTTGCCAGCTTAGCCCCGGTCTTGCCATGCGGCGCTAAGACAACCCCAAATACCAGGTCGCAATAGAGAAATACAACACTACGCCAGCGACGTCGGCAATAGAGGTAATCAGCGGGCCGCTGGCGGTGGCAGGGTCCAGCTTAAAGCGGCTGAGTAAAAACGGCAGTGATAAGCCAATTAAGCTACCGGCCAGTACCACCAGCATCATAGTAGCCGCCACGACTACGGCAATATCATAACCGCCGCGCCACCAGCCTAAACCCACTACCGCCGCTGCCATCGTTAAGCCCAATAAGCCAGCGACTAAACATTCCTTGCCCAGCAAGTAGCCCCAGTCGCGTAACTTAATTTCCCCCGTGGCCAAAGCGCGCACCATCAGAGTACCTGACTGTGCTCCGGCATTGCCGCTGCTGCCAATTAACAATGGCAGAAAAAACAGCAACGCTATATGGCTGGAAATAGTGCCTTCAAAGTGCGCAATGCCGGCACCGGAAAAAATATTGCCAAATACCAGAATAACCAGCCATAGCACGCGTTTGCGGTACAACAAGCCAATGCTGGCATCTTTAACGCTGGTTTCCAGTTTGCCTATCGTCGCCGTTTTGTGGAAATCTTCAGTGGCTTCAGCGGCAACAACATCCATGGCATCATCGTAGGTGACAATACCTACCATCTGGTGTTCACTGTTTACAATGGGCAGCGCCAGTAAGTCGTACTTGGCGATAAGCGCAGCGACGTCTTCCTGTGGCATGCCCACGCTGGCGTAAATAGGGTCGTGGTTAATCAGCTCTTCTATTGGCATCTGTAGTGGCGCCAAAATAAGGTCGCGTAGTGTTACTACACCGGTCAGCTTACGGCTGGCATCCACCACATAGGCGGAGTAAATGGTTTCTTTATCCGGAGCTTCGCGGCGCAACGAATCCAGCGCCTGACCTACACTGAGCTGCTGCGCCAGAATGGCGTAATCAGACGTCATAATAGCGCCAGCAGTTCCCTCTTCATGGGAGGTTAGCCGCAGTAAGTCCTCACGTTCGGCCTGTGCCAGGGCCGGTAACAGGCTTTCACGTTGCTCATCGCTTAAGCGGTTAAATAAATCGGCGCGCTCGTCTGAAGACATCTGACGGATAATCGGCGCCAGTTTGCGCCGGCTAATACTAATAGATAAGTTAACCTGATGTTCTGCCGGTAAATAACCAAACACTTCGGCCTGCTCTGCCCGGGGCAATACGGTTAGCAGCGTCCATAAATCATTCGGCGCAAACTCAATCAGTGCACTGGCAACGTCGGCCGGATGCACATCGTCCAATTGTTCACGCAATTGGGGTACTGTGTTAGATTCCAGAGCACTGCGCAGGGTAGCAATTAGCGTGGGTAGTTCCATAGCATAAATCCCTTAGCAGTAATTAACGTATTGCTGAATAAGCAAAAAATGATTGCTATTTTATAAAGCATAGCGGTTAATCTCAACTGAATATCGCAGCCGGGTAATATACTCAGCTCGGGTTAAGGCAACTTTAAGCAAGCTGATCTAAACTCGAAACATAGCTGCAGCTGGAGCCGTTAATGAAGATGAAGTTTAGTATAAGCCTGTTTTTGTTGTTTACCGTACGGGTTTATGCTGACTGCCAACCTGTGGCTGAAAATCAGTTTCTTACCAGCGATGATGGCATCTCTATCCGTAGCATCAGCTTTAGCGCTAACAATGTCTTCGATTTAACTGACAAAGCATCATTTTGGCTGCATGAATTTGCTAACTACACCCACACCGTAACACAGGATTCGGTGCTGGTTGATGATTTGCTATTTAAAGCCGGTGATCCGCTGCGTATTGACGTGCTAGCCGAAACAGAGCGTTTACTGCGTAGCAGAAGATATATCCGCGAAGCAGAGGTTAACATTAGCCATTATTGCGCCAGCGACAACAGTGTTATTGTTAACGTAAGTACCTGGGATAACTGGTCTTTACTACCAACGCTTGATTTTTCCAGCGAGGGTGGCCGCACTAAAAGCGCTATCGGCGTTGAAGAGGACAATCTGCTGGGCAGTGGCAACAGACTTAACCTGGAATACAAAAACGACAGTGAACGTACCGGCATTGGTTTTATATTTTATTCACCCAATATGTTTGGCAGTTTCTGGAACAGCACTGTTGCCTATAGTAAAAACAGTGATGGTAATAATTATCAGCTTAGCGTTAACCGGCCGTTTTATCGCTTGTCATCGCCCTGGGCACTGGGGCTCGAAATAGACCGCACGGCAGAAGATATCTATGAATACGACGCCGGTGATGAATACAACAGCTTTCAGCGTCAGCGCAACCACGCTAAAGCAGAGTTTGGCTACCGCTTGCACCCTGACAGCCACAACATACACCGGCTTAAGTTTGCAGCTGAACTTGAAAATGTTAAGTTTTATACTACTGAGAGTACCTTTTTCGGCATTCCACCTGACCGCAATTTAGCCAGGATCTGGCTGGAATACGAAGCCATTCAGGCAGATTACAAAAAACTGTTTAATATCAATTCGTTCAACCGCACTGAAGACTTTAATTTTGGCTGGCAACTTAATACCCGGCTGGGCAAATACAGCAAAAGCTTGGGCGCAGACGAAGATGCGTTATTCTGGCAAGTAAGCGCAGCAAAAAACTGGCAGCTGGCCGCCGATCTTTACCTGCTATCAGATCTAAGCTGGTTGCAGCGTCAGTTTAACCAACCGCAATACCTGCTTAGCTCGCACTGGCAACTGATAAAACAGTTAGATGAATACCAGAGTGTTATAGGCAAGCTTACGCTGGATAAAGGCCAGAAGTTATTTCGCGATGAACCAATATACATAGGCGGGGACGATCAGTTACGCGCCTATCCCAGCTACTTTCGCAGTGGTGAAGCCAGAGCTTTAGTTACCGCAGAGTACCGCCGTTATACCGACTGGTCGCTGTGGCAACTGCTTGATGTCGCCTTTGCCAGCTATATCGACGCCGGTAAGGTGTGGCAAAATGCCGAGCAAAATGCCAATACCGCCGCTGGCAGTACCTTAGTGGGCGTGGGAGCCGGCGTTAGATTACTGTCTAATCATTCCAGCCGTGGTACGATGATCCATATCGATCTGACCAAAGCCATTACCGACAATGAAAACGTTAGTGGCGTTGAGTTGCGTGTGACAGCAACCAAAAGCTTTTAACCTAATACTGACAACGGGCACAGTATACCGTACTGCGCTGCCCCAGCCGGATTTCAGTTAACACCTCATCACAGTTGACACATGGCTGGCCACCACGACCATACACCAGTAACTGTTGGGCAAAATAGCCCGGTTTACCATCGGCCTGGCTAAAATCTTTTAATGTGGTGCCACCTTGTTTAATAGCAGCAGCTAAGGTGTTTTTAATTACTGGCAGCAGTTTTTCCAGTTGCTGTGCAGTTACCGCTTTTGCCGGCTTAGATGGCAGAATACCCGCTTTAAACAACGCTTCGTTGGCGTAGATATTACCCACGCCCACCACCACATGGTTATCCATTAGCACCAGCTTGGCCGCACTACCGCGTTTGGCAAAGGCTGCAGTTAAATGCGCCAGATTAAACTGGTCACTCAGTGGCTCCGGGCCTAAACTCGCCAACAACGGATGCACTTCTCCTTTTTGCTGCCACAGCACGGCTCCAAAGCGGCGGGTGTCGTTTAACCTGAGCACCATACCACTGGCTAACACTAAATCGATATGGTCATGTTTGGTTGGCGGGGTATCAGAGGATATCACCTTTAAATGACCGGACATGCCCAGATGCAGAATAATATCGCCCTGCGGCAGCTGAATAAGCAAGTACTTAGCCCGGCGGGTTACCGACAACACCGGTTGGTTGGTTTGCGCTAATACTTCATCCGGTACCCACCAGCGCAACTGACGCTGGCGTGCAATCACCTTAACTAATTGCTGGTTTTCCAGATAGGGGCTAATGCCCTGGCGCGATACTTCTACTTCAGGTAATTCTGGCACGCTTACTCCGCCGTATTCATTAAAAACAGCTGCGCCGCCTGAGCAGCACTTAACTGATAAAACTGGCTTTGGCCGGCTTGCTGCAATAAAAACTGGCCGTCATGGCTGTCAGAAGCCGGATACAATAACCAAATCAGCGGTGCATTTTGCCCCACCAACTGAACGCTGGCCTGCGCTAACGGCACCCGGCTTCTATCCGGCGCGACCGACACCGGCGTCAGCAAACTGTGTTGCCAGGCAAGTGCCAGCCTTGTTGCGTCAACCGCCTGCGGCAATGCCGGTTGTAATTGCCATTGTGGCCCGGCTTTAATTAGCCTTTGGTTAGCAAAGCCAACCATTAACAGTTCAGTATCAAGCGGGATCAGCCGGTGCTCTGGCGTATTTAATTGCTGTAAACGCTGCGGTATGCCATACAGGGCAAACATTAAAATCAGCACCGCGAAAATCAGCACATTGTTCCAGTTACGACGGGACAGTTTTATCATGATAATACCGGTCAGCAAGACGACGCGGCATAGTAACTCAGGCAGGCGTTAAAAAGCAAAAACCCGGCGGTGGCCGGGTTTCTGTGTTCGATTACTTGATTTTCGCTTCTTTGAAAATCACATGCTTACGCACTTTAGGATCGAACTTTTTGATTTCCATCTTTTCTGGCATGGTGCGCTTGTTCTTCGTAGTTGTATAGAAGAAACCAGTGCCTGCAGAAGAGACTAAACGGATTTTATCGCGCATTTTTTATTTCCTTACACCTTGTGACCGTTAGCACGCACTTCGGCTAATACCGCATCGATACCTTTCTTATCGATGATGCGCATACCACGGGTAGAAGTACGTAATGTAACAAAACGGTTTTCACTTTCAACCCAGAAACGGTGAGTTTGCAGGTTAGGCAGGAAACGGCGCTTAGTAGCATTGTTGGCGTGTGAACGACGGTTACCCACCATCGGACCTTTACCAGTTACTTGGCACACTCTAGACATGTCAATAGTTCTCCAAAATTACATCAGCTTGAGCTGTCATCACCCTTCCGGCCAAGAAGGTTGCCCCAAAACAAGAGGGCGCAATTTATACACGAATAAGCCGCCTTATTCAAGCGAAATCTTTCGCCCGCGCGCAAAGATCCAGCTAGGATCTATGCAGATCTTCACAGCCAGCCACGCTCTGCAAAGGAGATCACATCAGCATCGCCCACTATAAAGTGATCCAATACCTTGATATCTACCAACATTAGCGCCTGAACTAAACGTTCAGTAATCGCTTTATCCGCCCGGCTGGGCTCGGCCACGCCGGATGGATGATTGTGCGCCAGAATAACAGCGGCGGCATTATGCGCTAAAGCCTGCTGAACTACAATACGCGGATACACCGGCGACGCATCTATTGTGCCAGCAAATAGCGGCTCAGCTTTAATTAACCGGTGCTGGCTATCTAAATACAGCAGTAAAAACACTTCGCGTTGCTCACCACTAATAGCGTGTTGCAAATAACGCTTTACGGCATCCGGTTCGGTAAACACGGTATCGCGCTGGATTTGTTGCTGCAAATAACGTTTGCTTAGCTCCAGCACTGCCTGCAATTGCACAAACTTCGCCTCGCCCAAGCCTTTTGCCGAACAAAAATCGTTTTGGCTGGCGCCAAGCAAACGTCGCAATGAACCAAACTGATTTAACAACTGCCGCGCCAGTGTAACCGCATCGGTACCGGCGATACCGGTGCGCAAAAAAATTGCCAGTAACTCGGCGTCTGAAAGCGCCATGGCACCTCTATCGAGTAGTTTTTCCCGTGGCCGCTCAGAGGCGGGCCAGTGTCGAATACTCATGCAATCACTCCCTGAATTGATGCTGAATTTGTGTTTCCATGCTATCTTAGCGCCAGTTTTTTCCACTTCCGGTGGCTCTGTTATGCAGCAAACGCTTGCCAACAAACGTATTTTACTGGGTATAAGCGGTGGCATTGCCGCCTATAAGAGTGCTGACTTAGTACGCCGCCTAAAAGATCGCGGTGCCGATGTACGGGTTATTTTAACCGACGCTGCCCAGCACTTTATTACGCCGCTTACCTTACAAGCCTTGTCGGGCAACCCGGTTAGCACCAGTTTGCTCGATCCGGCTGCCGAAGCCGCCATGGGCCATATTGAACTGGCAAAATGGGCCGACATGGTCTTAATTGCTCCGGCCAGCGCCGATGTTATTGCACGTATCGCGCACGGTTTAGCTAACGATTTACTGACTACCTGCATTTTGGCTACCAGCGCCCCGGTTGCAATTGCCCCTGCAATGAACCAGCAGATGTATAAAAACATAGCCACTCAACAGAATTTAGCCAAGCTTAGTTCATACAATTTTTACATCTATGGCCCTGGCATTGGCGATCAGGCCTGTGGCGACACCGGCGCAGGCCGCATGTTAGAGCCATTACAGCTGGCCAGCGCGCTAGAAGAACATTTTCTAGCTGAACAACAACTTAATAACATTAAAATTACAATAACAGCCGGTCCCACCCGTGAAGCCATCGATCCGGTGCGTTATATCTCAAACCACAGCTCGGGCAAGATGGGTTTTGCCTTGGCCGCTGCCGCCGCTGCCATGGGCGCCGACGTAACGCTTATCAGCGGCCCGGTGCAGTTAGCTACCCCTGCCGGCGTAAAGCGTATTGATGTCAGCAGCGCGCAGCAAATGTTCGATGCAGCACTGGCGCAAGCGACACAAAGCGATGTTTTTATCGGCTGTGCCGCAGTAGCTGATTATCGTGTGGCCAATATCGCCAACGAAAAAATGAAAAAACAGGGCGATGACGCACTCGAGCTAAAGCTGGTGCAAAACCCGGATATTATCGCCAGCGTAGCGGCACTTAGCCAAAACCGGCCTTTTACCGTTGGCTTTGCTGCTGAAACCCAGAATGTGCTGCAATACGCCAAAGATAAACTGGCACGCAAAAAACTGGATCTGATATGCGCAAACGACGTATCTAACCCACAGCTGGGCTTTAACAGCGATGACAATGCTGTCACGTTGCTTTGGCACTCTGGTGAGCAGGCCTTACCGGCGCAATCCAAAGCCGCGTTAGCCAGGGCCATATTGCTACATATCCATCGCCAGCTTACTGGCGGGTAATTAATAACCACGTTAAAAGAAGAGTTAAGCCGTAAATGAAAAAAGCCATTGATTTAAAAATCCTCGACCCACGTATTGGCACTGAGTTTCCACTACCGGCTTATGCCACACCGGGCTCTGCCGGTTTAGACCTGCGTGCTTGCTTAGATACCGCGCTAAGCTTAGCGCCGGGTGAAACGGTATTAATTCCAACCGGCTTATCTATTTTTATTGGCGATGCAAACCTGTGTGCAACCATCCTACCGCGCTCTGGCCTGGGCCATAAGCACGGTATCGTGCTGGGTAACCTGGTTGGCTTAATCGACTCGGATTATCAGGGGCCGTTAATGGTATCAATGTGGAACCGCGGCAACGACAGCTTTACCATTGAGCCGGGTGATCGCATCGCCCAACTGGTATTTATGCCGGTGGTGCAGGCAGAATTTACTATCGTGGATAGCTTTGAGCAGACAGCGCGCGGCGAAGGCGGCTTTGGCCATTCCGGTAAAGCTTAATTAGCTAAAATCACACTGTTTTACCTAGCGCCGAAGGCCGGTGTACTTATGCAGCAGCGGCATGGATGCCGCGGAGCCTGAGAGGGCACAGGGATGTGATCCTTGAAGGCGGCGAAATAAGTATTTCCGGCTGCAGGCGCCAGCACCAGACTCTAAGTTACTTTTTTACAGGACTCGCAATGCCGGCACCACGCAGTACAAACCGCAAAGAAGATATTCTGCAAGCCTTAGCCGCTATGCTGCAAAGCAATAACGGCCAGCGTATTACCACGGCAGCACTGGCTGAAAAGGTCGGCGTATCCGAGGCCGCGCTATATCGCCACTTTCCCAGCAAAGCACGAATGTTTGAAGGTTTAATCGAGTTTATTGAAGACACACTGTTGTCGCGCATTAACGTAATTCTGGACGAGCATAAAGACACTGCCAGCCGCACCGAACTTATTTTGCAGCTGATATTGGTGTTTGCCGAACGCAACCCGGGCATTTGCCGCATATTAACCGGTGATGCACTGCAGGGCGAGCAGGAACGCTTGCAAGAGCGGGTAGCGCAATTATTTGAAAAGCTGGAGACCCAGTTAAAGCAATGCCTGCGTGAGCGCAAGCTGCGTGAAGGTAAAGGCTTTAATATCGACGAAGGCGAACTGGCCAACCTGCTGCTGGCCACGGTAGAGGGTAAACTCAGTCAGTTTGTCCGCTCCGGTTTTACCCGCTTACCAACCCAGCATTGGGCCAATCAGTGGGCTTTGCTGCAACAAACGCTGTTTGGTTGAATTCCACACCGAAGCACAGAGCAGCGTAGCTGGTGTGCTTTCGTAGCAGCGGCAACTAAGGTGATAACGTCAGGGATTAGGAAATGCTTTCTTCGCCGGCTTCAAGGATCACATCCCTGTGCCCTCTCAGCCTGCGCGGCATCCATGCCGCTGCTACGAAAGCACACCAAATCCCTTCCTTAATCAGCCACATTTTTTTCCGGCGACAGAAACAGCTTAAAAGAAACGTTCGTATAGTGCCGCGCCCCATACCAGGGCTACTATTACTAAGCTAACAAACACCGCTGCCGAACCCATATCTTTAGCGCGGCCCGACAATTCATGCCGCTCCAGGCCGACCCGGTCAGTTAATGATTCAATAGCCGAATTTAATAGCTCTACCACCAGCACTAAACACCATACACTTACCAACAGCGCAAACTGGCTCAGCGAGTTCGCCAGCCAGGCCGCTAACGGCACCGAGATAACGGCTAAGGTAGTTTCCTGACGAAAGGCCGATTCATGCTTCCAACTGGCGGCAAAACCCTGCATAGAGCATTTTGCGGCTTTGATAATGCGGCCTAAACCAACACCGTTTGGTTTTAACATCTGTTTGTCCTTGCTCCACTGTGTATCTTCGACCTGCCACTAGAATATCAGGTACAGGGTCAGGTGTGCTGTGGCAACAGCGAGTGTTGCAGCCTTCGCATCAACTTCGAAGTACAGCCAAGTGTCAGGAAATGCTTTCTGCACCGGCTTCAAGGATCACATCCCTGTGCCCTCTCAGCCTGCGCGGCATCCATGCCGCTGTTCCGAAAGCACACCTGACACTTCGCTCTCTGGCCATCGTTGTGCTTTAAGCGTTAACACCATACTGCGCACGGTACGCTTTCACCGCTTCCAGATGCTGTGCCAGCTCCGGCTTATCGGCTAAATAGCTGATCAGATCCGGCAGGCTGATAATCGAGATGACCTTAGTATTAAAATCACGCTCTACTTCCTGAATAGCCGACAACTCACCCTGGCCGCGCTCTTGCCTGTCCAATGCAATCAGTACACCGGTAAGCTCTGCGCCCTGCGCCTGAATTAACTGCATAGATTCACGGATCGCCGTGCCGGCAGTAATCACATCGTCCACCAACATAATGCGGCCCTTTAGCGGCGAGCCGACTAAATTGCCGCCCTCGCCATGGGTTTTCGCTTCTTTACGGTTAAAACAGTACGGCACATCACGGTTATAATGATCCGCCAATGCTACAGCTGTTGTAGTAGCAATAGGAATACCCTTATACGCCGGGCCAAACAGCACATCAAACTGCAAACCACTGTCTTGCAGTGCCGCGGCATAAAAACGGCCCAGTTTGGCTAAATCGCCGCCAGTATTAAACAGCCCGGCATTAAAAAAGTACGGGCTGGCGCGGCCGGATTTCAGCGTAAAACTGCCAAACTTAAGTACCTGACGCGACAGCGCAAACTCAATAAAATCAATTTGAAATTGTTTCATAGCCTGATCTTTACCTCAAAACCTTAACTAAGCCTTAAGCCAGTACGCGCTTTTGCTCGTCAATAATTTCACGGATGGCATGTTTGCCTAAATCCATCATCTGCTGCATTTCTTCAAAGCTAAACGGCGCTTCTTCGGCCGTGCCCTGAATTTCAATCACTTTGCCGGTTTCGGTCATGACGATATTCATATCGGTTTCGGCGTTGGAATCTTCGGCGTAGTCTAAATCGGCCACCGCAGTGCCTTTATAAATACCTACCGATACGGCGGCTACCATAAAATTCAGTGGGTTGGTTTTAATAATGCCTTTAGCACGCATATGGTTAAGGGCATCAACTAAGGCCACACAAGCACCGGTAATAGAAGCAGTGCGGGTGCCACCGTCAGCCTGAATTACGTCACAGTCGATCGTAATGGTATTTTCACCCAACAGTTTTAAATCTACTGCGGTGCGCAGCGCGCGGCCAATTAAGCGCTGAATTTCCATCGTACGGCCACCTTGTTTACCGCGTGCCGCTTCGCGGTCATTACGGGTATGGGTAGCGCGTGGCAGCATGCCGTATTCGGCGGTTATCCAGCCCTTGCCCTGGCCTTTCATAAAGCGTGGCACACCTTCAATTACGCTGGCGGTACAAATTACCTTGGTATTACCAAATTCAACCAATACTGAGCCTTCAGCATGAGCGGTAAATTGACGGGTAAACGTAAGGGGACGGATCTGACTGGCGGTTCTGCCACTTGGACGCATAGCTGCACTCCTGAAATTAACAATGGCCAACATTATAAGTGTTAAAGCCGGCAAGGGCTATCTATTCGCCAAATTCGCCGAACCTGCGGTATACTCGGTGTTTATTTGTCGCCAGAGAATTAATTATGATCCACAGCATGACCGCCTTCGCCCGTCACGAAACCAAAGCCAGCTGGGGCACCGCCCAGTGGGAGATCCGCTCGGTAAACCAGCGTTACCTGGAATCCTACTTTCGCCTGCCAGAGCAGTTTCGCGGCTTAGAAAGCCTGCTGCGCGACAAACTCCGTAACGCCCTGCAGCGCGGCAAGATAGAAGTAAACCTGCGCTACCACGCCAATCAGGCCGCCGGTGAACTCACGTTAAACGAAGTGTTCGCCGAGCAATTGCTGCAAAAAGCGCAGCAGTTATTGCAAAAAGCCCCGCAAGCGCAGCTCAATATCGCCGACATTCTACGCTGGCCGGGTGTCATGGAAACCCCAACGGAAGACTTAGACGCGCTGCAAGGCGAACTGCTGGCCGGTTTCGACGCCGCCCTGCAAGACTTCTTAGCCGGCCGTGGCCGCGAAGGCGAAGCCATCGAGCAAATGATCCAGCAGCGCTTAACCGCCATCGGTGAGCAGGTAGCGTTTGTTCGCGGCCATTTACCGCAAGCCATGCAATGGCAGCGCGATCGCATTTTAAACCGCTTAAACGAAATTAAAGCCGATATCGAGCAAGGCCGTTTAGAGCAGGAAATGGCGTTTTTAGCCTCAAAATCTGACGTCGCCGAAGAGCTGGACCGCCTCGATGCCCACATCAAAGAAACCCGCCACACGCTGAAAAAAGGCGGCGCCTGCGGCCGGCGCTTAGATTTTATGATGCAGGAATTTAACCGCGAAGCGAATACGCTGTCGTCCAAAGCCATCAGCACCGAGATCACCAATGCCGCGGTGGAGCTTAAGGTGTTAATTGAGCAGATGAGAGAGCAAATTCAGAATATTGAGTAAACGGCTAATAGCAGTATATTGAATACGCGATATCTTAAACACGTACCATAAACCCCATAATTAAAAATCTCAGCTCTTCATGGTGCGTGGTTGGTTGTTTACATGCACGCAGATCAGTAACAGTTGAACGTGTCAACAGGAACCCAAGAATGACGACTCTTTTTACAGAATTGATGAAAGACAGTGCTTACAGGCTGGAGCAATTCAAACAAGAAAAAATCGACCAGCTAGAATCAGCAATTTCTTTGAAACAGACTGGCAAGAAGTTTGTGCCTTATGTTAATTGCATTGTTCGAGGCAAACCTATCAAGCTAACCCCAGAAGAAGCCATTCGCCAGCTCTACCTCTTAGTCTTGCGCGATGACTTAGGCTATGTAGGTTTACTTCCTCTTGCACCTGTTGATGCGCATTTGAGGGTGAGCGACAACAACACTCAAAATCCGCTGCTGGTGTGCTGAGTGTGTGGGTGATTGGGTAGTTGGGTTCATCGTTTCTATTTTTTCCAAAATAAGCCTCACTGATCTGTTAAGTTCAGTTAGGAGTTTGCCCCACTAGGATTAAAGAGCTAAACGGACGCAGTAGACCTTTTGGTGGGCTTACAACCTTTCAATCAACCCTCAATCAGTTTTTTGCTAACGTCATTTGGCCGACTTATTGCCTCATCGTTTAAAGCAAATCACTCAAGCGATTTAACAGCGCTTTACGGCTATTATTCGCCACAACAAAACGCTTAAAGCGTTGTTCAAACGCCGCTTCATCCGCTTTGAACTGATAGGCCTCAAACAGCTGATGCAGATAGCGTGATGCCGCATCGTAACCACTGGCGCAAGTTCGATCCGCTTGCTCTTGTGCTTGCTGCCAGTAGTGCTCACGCTGGTTGTAAATATCCGTCAATGCTTTTTCTTTTTCTTTTTCTGCTTTTTCGAGGGCCATTTTCTTTACGAGCGCTTCGGCTTGCTCTTGCTGCAATTGGCTTTGCGCTTGCTCGATAAAAGGGGAAATTACTTCGGGGGTTAACCAGTATTGATAGATTTCGTCTGTGTTGGCAGGTTCTTTTCGCGTCAGTGCTAAGGCTTGGTGTCGGGTTAGCTGGCCTTGCTCAAACAGCGTGCGTAATAGCGTGTCTTTCTCTACTTGCGAGAGATTATGGAGCCATTCATCAAATTGAAATTGGGTTTGTTTGGCTTGGTGACTGGGTTGTTCGTTCAGCACCATGGCGAGAGCCTTAACCAAGGCTAAAGGAATATCATACAGCGCAGCAAACGCCTGCACCTCTTCACTGAGGTGCTCAAAATCGAATTGAATTAACGGCACTCGCTCAACGTCATCATTAAAATCAAACATTTTGAGCCACATAAAGTACACAAGGCGCCAATCCCCTTGCATTAACCCGCTTCGTAACCCAGCTAAATGCTGGAAAAAGTCGTCAGCATGCTCATCGTCAAAATACTCGTCATACTCCTCAAGGGAAAAAATCAGCAACTGCCACTCATCGTTTTCGTGAACATGAAGCCCATCACTTGAAAAGCCAAGTAAAGCTTCAGGGAGCGTTCCTGCTGGTAGCTTGATGTAGGCATCGATTGAGCCCCAATCGGCATAGTAAAAACCGATATCAAAGTATTTTAACATCAGCTCAAAAGGCTCCGCCTTTAGGTCACTGTAGGTGTAATACACCTGAAAGGACGTAGCGCTGATCTCGGCACGGCTTGAAATTGATCGGAGTGCTTGACGTGCTTTAGCATCTAAATACCCATCCAGACGCTCAAATTTATAGTATTGATATTCGCTCACGATGACCTTGCTATTTATTTGTTGTGAATTGAAATGTTTGCTTTACTTTTATTGAAACAGCGCTGCATTTTCCTGTTTTCGCAGATCCAATGTCTTAGCAATCGCAGTCACTGTTGTTTTACTGATCCCTTGCTGCCGTGCAAGGTGAGTAAATTGGCTGATGGCTTCTGCAACTTCTTCAATGACTTGCTTTGCCTCATGCCAGCTCCCATAGCCAGCACTGGTCGCTAGCTTTTGCATCACCTTAATCGGTGGCGCTTTGCCATAACCCCCGAACGCAGTGGCGTGTTCGTTGAATGGATGTGGGCTGTAGGTAACATCGTAAAAAGGGGTAGAATCCCATTGACCGTCATCCGCTTGCAAAAACGCCCAGTTTTTACTGTGGTCGTCTTGGTTAGACGACAGCAGGTTAAACATGGCTCGACGAAATTGCAGTTGCCCAGCCGCTGGAGATTTACACAACTGACGGCTGGCTTTGATCAAATCAATGTAATCTAAACTTGGCGTTCTAAAGTCTGCATCCAGCAGCCCGCAAGCGCTGTGCATATGCAAGCGACCTGAACTGCGATTGCCGCTTAAATTGGTCTGCTCCGTGACATAATCAAAACGCTTAAGCGCCAACCAGGCAGGCGCACCGCTGGTAGTTGGTGCTTCAATGAGTTGCCATTGCGGCGGTTGACACTTAGCAAGTTCTGCCATTTGTAAATAAACCGCCTCGCACAAACCTTCTTCATGGCCGAGCGCGAGATTCTTCGAGGTAAATTTAATCAGCCAAGCCTCATCTCCAGGCTGAGCAAAGGTTCTACAATGCTGAGTTTCCCCAGCAGGCATATAAATCTGCGCCTTAGGCCTTGCCCCACCCGAACTACCTCCGGCGACTAATGCGGCCAACACCTGCTGAGTATGTCCATCTAACTCATCGTGGTTGTCGTCTATATAATCTGACATTGACGCATCGAACAGCGTTTGCGCTTCTAAGCCTAAAGTAGCTAGATCAATATCCGTGTTCGTCGTGGTTGAAAACTCAGACACCGGAGAAAAAGACAGCGCTCCCATGCCTTTATCACCAACAAAAGCCAGCCGGTCCATCGCAGTTAATTGATTAGGCAAGATGCCCTTTTGCCGGAAAATACGATCTTGTAACAGCATGCCCCAGCCATCGGGCAAACAATCTCCAAATACGCCATGTACACCTTGATGCGGCGTTTTAGGTGCAACTTGAACTTGTGTGCTCGCTTGCAGGGTAAACGGTGATAAATTGCCAAACTGCTGCAAATAGCTGTCTGCATACTGGAAAAAAACACCTTGGCGATTCTGCGCCAAGACCCCTACAGCAACCTGCTCACCTGAGCTTAGCGTACGAGTAACATTAAGCTTCTGAATCGGTTTAAAACTCATCTTTTAGCACCTCATCAATACTAGAGGGCATTGTAGCGCGCTCTTTGCTAGGTTGTGTGAGTTGATAGAGCCTATCTAGCGAATCAAGCGTCTGCCAAAGCAACAACAATTGGCGAAATGAAATTTGACCAGTCAACTCAAACTTCTTGATGGTGGCTGCAGGCACGCAGCTTCGCTCTGCCAGCGCAGCGCGTGACAGCTTTGCCTGCTTTCGTAACTCACGTAAATAAGCCGCATAGGCTTGGCTTACATCGGTATCATCAAGTAAGGTAAAATTCATCTGCAAACACCAAATGGATACAATTATGCCCATTATAGCGAAATAAAACCAAAAATGGATACTATCATATCTATTTATGAGTGAGATACTGAAAGTGCACTCGATAAAGCCTTTCAAAACTGCTATTTTTGAGCCCTAACAGCAGCACAAAAACGGCACTGTTTTTCCGTAGTCATAGCCAAGAAGCACCACTAAGATTTCGTAAAAGCCATAGGCAAGTGGTGGGCAGTTTGGTGGGCAAACAGGCATTTTTTAGCGGTTTCTTTTCGATAAGTTGTTGAGTTTGTGAGGGTCTAGGCCGCTACTCAATGAGCAGATCCAAAACGTTGAATAAAATGAAGTTGCCGGACATTAAACAGTGGGTTCAATCAGGAACCTACTGTTTAAAAATGACATACCGGGTACTTCTCCCCCCCGCTGCAGTTTTCACCAAACACCCCATTTCCACTAACTGAGCTAAATGCCGGCTGGCCGTCGCCGGGCTTAACTTGGCCACTTTGCCGTATTGGCTATTGCTTATGCCGTCGCTGAAGTCGCCATCCAGCAGCCGGTTTAGTACTTTCACTTGCTCTTTATTCAATTGCGTTTGATCTACCCGTTGCCAGAAGCGGGTTTTTAGCAGCGTTTGTTCGATATCAGCCAACACCTGCTTTAGGCTAGCGGCTAGCGTGTCGAGAAACCAAACCAACCAAGCAGTGATATCAGTATCGCCTTTTTGGCTTTGCTCAAGAATATCGTAGTAACTGCTTCGCCTTTCCAGGATAGCAACCGACATGGCATAAAAGCGGATGGACTGATGTTCGGCTTGCGCCAGCGCCAGATCAGTCAGCAGCCTGGCCAAGCGGCCATTGCCATCTTCCAGTGGATGAAGTGTGATAAACCAGAAATGCGCAATGCCGGCTCGTAGCAGCGGGTCTAACTTGGCGTCATCCCGCGAGCGGTTAAACCAGTCGATAAAGCAATTAAGCTCGCCTTCCAAAACTTCACGTGGAGGTGCTTCGAAATGTACTTTAGGGCGATCTATCCGGCCGGAGACCACCTGCATCGGCTCGTTACCGCGAAGCTGCCCGCCCTGCACTCTCTGCATCAATGTACTGTCGGTCGGAAATAGCCAGGAGTGCCACTGGAATAATCGCTCCAGCGTTATTGGCTGCTGCCAATTACCGATAGCGTCGGTCACCATCGCAGCAAGGCCGTCAGACTGGGTAGTCGTTGCAACGCTTTGTTGCTCATCAATACCTAGCTTTCGGGCTAATGATGAACGCACCACGCTATGATTAAGGCGCTCACCTTCGATAGCACTGGATGTGAGAATGTTGGCAAGCATGGTATCCAGTGCCGCCTGCTGGTTGTTCTGTACACCCATTTTGCCCAGCAACACGCCCTGCAAAAAGTGCAGTTCACGTAACTTAGGCGTCAGTGCCGCATGATCATAACGAAAGACTGGCGATGCCTTTTGCTGACGGCCGGGCCAATCGGGTTGTTGCCAAATCCACATAGGCTAATCTTCTGCTTATTGAGGTGAATAAATTGCACAATCTACTCATATAGTGAGGTGAATAGCAAGATTAATCACCTCAGCAAATAGGAATAAGCTTGGATATAAATTCATTTTTCCTTACCAGTGACTGCATCAGAAGCCACTTTATACCCCATTGCTTTATAACTTTTCTCTCGCTTGGCAAACATACGCTGCAGCATTGGAATATAAGTATCAACGTAATCATGAATTGTCACCAGAGTTTTACCATCAACTTCACGGTGGATCCTGCCGGCGTACTGCGCCAGGGCTCCCTTCCAGGCGATTGGCATAGCGAGAAACAAGGTATCTAGCCTTGGCAAGTCAAAGCCCTCACCAACATACTTGCCGGTTGCTACTACAACCTTCGCTGAAGAAAGTCGCTCATTGGCGCTTTTGCGCTCAGCGGCTTTCATCGCGCCTGTAAGGATGACTGAATCAATCCCTTGCTCTTGCAGCAGCCTGTTAATCTGTTGCGCATGTTCGCGTCGCTCAGTTAACACCAGTGGATGCCTACTTGCGGTAACGCTTTGCACCACATCTGCCACAATTCGATTAGTGCGCGTTTCATTTTCCATAATGAGCCGATACACATCAGCTACTTTTGGTCGCTCTTCGCTCAGTAACGCGTGCTGCTGCTTTGTATCTTGCAGCTGATGCACCTGCACCTGCTGCTCAAATTGTTCATCTGTCTGGGATTTCACTTTATGCCTGATAGGACCTGCTGCCATAAAAATGATCTTCTGATGGCCATCTTGCCGGTCTGGGGTTGCCGTCAGCCCCAGCACATATTTCGCTCGAACCTCGTTTAACACCATTTCAAAGCGCGGGGCTGAAACATGATGGCATTCGTCCACGATAACATGACCATAATCCTGTACCAGTGACAGAACGGTGTTGTCTTTAAGATTAATTAAGCTTTGATAGGTCGCAATATCAATTACGCCCGTAGGCTTTCTTTTACCACCAGCGATCATACCTATCTCGACTTCAGGTAAAAATGAGCTTAGACGCTCCCGCCATTGTTCCAGTAACTGGCGGCTATGCACCAGAATTAACGTATTGACCTTACGCTTCGCGATAATGCCGATCGCCGTCACCGTTTTCCCAAATGCTGTGGGAGCATGCAAAGTTCCCGTATCGTGCTTAGTCATCTCCTTCACTGCAACTTTCTGATTTGGCCTGAGTGTCATCAATGGTTCTAGACCAACCAGCTTTTCACCTGTCGTACGCTTGTCATCAATTAACACGGCAATTTTGCTCTCAGTAAGCAGAGTAATCGCCTCATCCAGGCAGCCCCTTGGCAGAGATAGGTAGCCTTGATCCATGCGCGCACATGAAATAAATCTAGGGATACCATTTGTTGAAAAACGCAGTGCCTGAGTTTTAAAAAACACTGGGTTAGAGAAGCTGGCAAAGCGTTTGAGTCGTGCCGCCAGTAAATTAGGTAACGTACTCAGCTCAAAATAAACTCGATCAGCCAAGGTTACCGTCAACTGCGTTGGCGGATTTTCCAGGAGCAATGAACCAGGTTTTGCGCTAGCTTCCCAAGGCGGGCGATTATCAGGCACTTGTTGCTCTTTTTGCAGTGGCGTATTTGAGGATAGCTGGCTGAGTAGTTTGGTTAACTCTTGTTGTTTAAGCCGTCTTATTTGCGCCAGGTGCTGCCACTGATCGGCTATCAATTTCAGCTCTATATCAACAAATGAGCTATTACCTGCTTGCCTGGCTTCACGCTGCAGTGGTAACGCAATTAGATTACCAAAACCACCCTCGGGTAACACATCCTGATTGGGGAATAATCTGTCGTAGGAATCAAATGACAGGTTAGGAAAGATTTCCATAGCTTTATCGAGCAGTGCAAACCCAAGTAATCTAGCCTCACTTGCTGGTACTCTATCTTCAAAAAAGATCCAAAGGTGTGCTCCCTGCCCGGAGCGGGATATTTCAATTACGTGGGGGATTTCCAAATCCACGCAGACTTTTGCGATTGCCTTAACTTCGTCTTGCCAATGGCCTTTATCAAAATCGACAGCCAACAAATAGCATGTATTGTCTTGGAGTAACGGATACAAACCAACCACTTGTTGACCTGCAAGATGGCGGTAAATAACCTGGTCATTCAACTCACTGAATTGACGGTGTTGGCAGTCCATGCATTTTATGCGCGGTTTATTGCAAATGCCTTGCATCCATTCGTTGTTGCAGGCGACAGAGTAACCTGCCCGGCCTTGTTGGTTTTGCCAACGATTAGCGAAAATATCCTGACGGCCACGGAATAGATTACGAAAAATGGCAATCTTCTGCTTTGGGGTTAAATTTGAGCCACTATCGTCGTTTGGAGCTAACTTGAGCAATGCTTCTTTACGAGCCAACAAGGTACGTTTTTCATGTTCAATTTCTGCCAATCTGGCATCGATAGACGTAACACTTTCGAAGTATTTAGGATCAACATGATTGGTATACATGACAGCCAGCCCCCTCAATACTCAGGCACAAGCACGCAATATCAGCCGATATGCTGCTGTGTTAGCAATTGAACCATTTTGAGGGCATCAGGCCAAGCTACAGGCTGAGGGTGATAAACCAAAGGCCCGATAAATCGTTTATAACGTTCAGCATATTTGCGTTCCTCTAACTGGGCCAGGCCAAATAGTAGCTCTTTGCGGGGATCGGCTTTGAACTCCGGGTGTTGTTCACCAAATTGAGTTACGTCTGTCTCGATCACTGCATCGATTAATTGCTTAAATTCCGCTTTATTCGCTAACTCAGTTTTAATTTGGTAAAGATCGTAAGCATGACGAATTAACTGATCGTCATCCTTCCGCTCCATATAACGGGTTGCAACTGCCGTTCGGCGTAGCAGCGAAACTAGTTTCTCTGCAGCGGTTGAGACAAGAGAGACGCAAGCAAACTGTTCAACTTCTGGCACCTTATTTATGACATCAGCATAAAACGAACTGACCGGATGATAACTGGCAGGCTGTAATAGCTCAGACTCGGTCAGTTCTAATTGAATATGCGTCCGTAGTGCGTCACTGGAAGGAAATGCATTCGGGTAATTGAGCAGCAACTGCAAAAAACGACGTTCATTTCGGACAACCGGATCCTTGCTCTGAGTAAAAAGCCCACTATCAAGTATTCGATTCGTGATATTAAGGTGGATGCGTTTTCTCAGTGTACGTTGCGCAGAATTACTTAATAGCTTTGTCGCAACGTCAGGCACCAACTTTAGATCTATGTCCTCAGACATCCGGTGTGTATGTTTATATATCTTAGCCAAACAGGTACCACCAGCGAATACTAGCTGATATCCCTCGGTGTCGGTGGTACTAAGCAAGCGAAGCAGTTGTATCAGGAAGTAATCTTTTTCGACGATAGCCGGATCAGTAATATCAAGAGCATCTGCAACCTCAGCAAACGTTTCTGGTTCAGGCAGCATCATGAACGCTGCTCGACCTGAAGCTGCATATTGCGTAGTGATATTTTGCGATTAAAACGGCTTTTTACGATAACTTTGGCATTCACAGGAACCTGAGTGGTCTCACCTTTGTTATAACGAACCAGTTCGTCTGATGGCTGCCAGGCAACACCTAACCGCTCCAGGGCTTGTTCAGATACCGCCTTAAAACCACCATTAGATGCCAGCATAGGTTTACCCGTGATGCTGCTTATCCGGGCTTTAGCATATAAACCATAACCAATTTTCAGTAGCTTACCCTCAGCCACTAACTCTCGAAGTGCCCGTCCTACCTGATCATAGCCACCCAATTGCTCAAAATCAGCGCGCAGAAAAACATCCTGCTTAGTACGACTAATTTGCTGCTCAACCTGTTGCTTTAAACTTAACTTTGGCACAAGGCACCTCCGGTATAACATTGCCTAAGCTTAGCAAAAATACGACAAACTCCCAAGCAAAAATACGACACTTTGCTCAGCACTTCGTAAACGACGCATTAGTATATCTATAGTGGCAATAGATGTTTCCTGTTATTTGAGCGACAAATTAAGCAACTGAAAAACGGCGGGTAAATCGGTGGGTAAAATAACAAAAACACCCACACAAACAATCATATATAAATGATTTATAAAAAAATAATTTCATAATCTACAAGTAAATTCAAAACGTGGAATAACGTCAGATTCTCTTGCTAAGCGCTACCTGCCAACAGTCGTCAGTAGCGATTTTGCCCATCGTAACGATGGGCTGTAGGCTAAGCCATAAACAAGGTACACACAAAGCTGCATGGCGTTGCAGCAAACTGTGTAAAGCTTAACTGATGCTTATGTTCAGATCAGCATGCATGCTTGTGAACCAAGAATGAAACACTGCCATCGCTAATCCATTCAATTAACAGCTGACCATTATCAAATAGCAAACGCCCTTCCCGGTTTGGCCGGATACGATTGAGTTTACGCTGCTCAACCAAGGTATCCAGCAATTCTAAAATAGCGGTTTTTACCCCTGACTGTTTTAGCATCAGGTTATCGGCTTCAGCTAAGTGCCATGCCGTCGCTGTTAGTATTAACGATTCAGCTTCGGCTAAAAACATAATACTGCCGCTAAGTTGTTGTAATTGTGGGTAGTTGTGTCGCAGGGCTTCCAAGCTCTGCTGTTCAAGCAGGATTACATCATTATCCATAGCTTTTCTCCTAAGACTCTGTTTCAGTGTAGCCAGATTATCGGCTGGCAACAGCTCTGAACAGTGCGGATATTTCTGATGTGTACGTTGATGGTACAGGTGGCAGATTGGATTATCGTAGAATTTTACTTTATTACTTCAGCACCAACTTAAACCAGTCTAATTGGCTTTCGCTAACCTTGCTGGCCTGGCCTATCATATTTAGTACGGCTATTAAGTCCTGATTTTCTTCGTTGTCCAGTAGCTTTCTTACCCCCAGGCTCCAACGCGAGAAATCTCGTTGTGCTATGGGTTTGCGTAACAATAATCGTACATTGCGGTGCCGTTTATCGCGGCAGATGCTGGCGTAAAGTGCGTCAACTATTGCCGCTTCGCCTTCCAGATACTGTAAGAAATAATCCCCGGTAACCAATAAGGCGCCGGTAATATTACGCCGGTGGTTATTCGGCTCAGCACGCAGTTTTATCTTATGAATAGCCGCGTCATCCGTGTCGGCACAGCGTTCGCTGATATATACCAGCTGGATTTCGTCTTTTTCGATTGCAGTCGCGGTCACAGCACTTATCCTTTGGCTTTGCAGCCTCTTTTATAGCGCTGCTGCTTTTGCAAAGCAATGGTTTCAGCAGCATCCTGTCCCTATTGCAGCGCCTGTTATAACCCGCCTAAACACAAGTATTTTATATCGGTGTAGTCATCCAGGCCGTATTTAGAGCCTTCACGGCCATAACCGGATTGCTTCACGCCGCCAAAAGGGGCCACGGCGTTGGAAATAATGCCTTCATTAATACCGACCATGCCAAACTGCAGCACCTGGGCTACCCGAAACACCCGGCCGATATCCCGGCTGTAAAAGTATGCTGCCAGGCCATAGTCAGTATTGTTGGCCTGCTCAATCGCCTCTTGCTCGGTATCAAACGCCATTAACGCTGCCACAGGGCCGAAGATTTCTTCTTTGCTAATCGCCATATCGGCGTTTACGTCGCTGATTAAGGTCGGCTGAAAAAACTGGCTGCCCGCGCTATCGGTATTGCCACCTAATAGCAGGCGGGCACCGTCATTCAGCGCACTTTGCACCAGCCTGGTCACTTTGTGCAGCGCCTTGTCATCAATTAGCGGGCCGATTTGACTGTCAGACATTAAGCCATCGCCGACCTTTAGCGCCGTGATGGCAATTGCCAGCTTATCCGCAAAGGCCTGATACACACTGCGCTGCACTAAAATACGGTTGGCACAAACACAGGTTTGACCGGCATTGCGAAACTTGGCGGCCATCAGGCCTTGCACGGCAGCGTCTAAATCGGCATCGTCAAACACGATAAAAGGCGCGTTACCGCCCAGCTCCATTGTTACCCGCTTTACGCCATCAGCGCATTGCTTTAATAGTTGTTTGCCCACCGCTGTGGAACCGGTAAAGCTGAATTTAGCCACCTTGGCATGCTGGGTTAACACTTCGCCAATGGCTTTGGCGTCTGTGCCCACTACCACGTTAAATACTCCGGCTGGAATGCCAGCCTGGTGAGCCAGTTCGGCCAGCGCCAATGCAGATAAAGGCGTTTGATGGGCTGGTTTAACAATAAAAGTACAGCCGGCAGCCAGCGCCGCTGCCGCTTTGCGCGCTAGCATGGCATTGGGGAAATTCCACGGCGTTATCGCCGCCACGACGCCGACCGGCTGGCGCTGCACAATAATGCGCTTATCGTTGGAAGGCGCCGGTATGGTATCGCCATATAAACGTTTGGCTTCTTCAGCAAACCATTGCAAGTACGAAGCGCCATAAGCAATTTCGCCTTTGGCCTCGCTAAGCGGCTTACCTTGCTCCAACGTGAGTAAACGGGCTAAATCATGCTGATGTTGCACAATCAGCTGATACCAGGCTTGCAGTAACTGTGCGCGCTCTGCAGCGGGCTTGGCAGCCCAGCCGGCAAAGGCGTTGTTTGCCGCCAGCACGGCTTGTTCAGCTTCTTTGGCACCTGCAATGCTAACCTTAGCCAGTAATTGCTGATTAGCCGGGTTAACCACGTCAAAGGTATCAGTGTGCGATAACCAGTTGCCGTTGATGTAAGAGCCTTGTTTTACCAAAGCTTGATTAACATGTTGCATGATCGGTTGCGTAGTCTGCTGTGCTTGCTGTTGCATTATTCACTTCGCTTAGCTGAGGCTGTTACAGCATGTTAGCACATAGGGGGAGCACTAAATAAAGCAACGGCGGGCACAGCCCGCCGTTTTCAGTTTAGGGTTTGCTCATTAGAAGCGATATGCCAGACCTAACGAAGCATTACGGCCATTAATGGTGCGGGCGCGGATAATACCGTTGTCCGGTACCGAGCCTTCTTCGGCTTCTGTCAGGCCAATTTCGTCAAACAGGTTATTTATGCTTAACGATAACGTCAGGTTTTCTGCCAGAGTGTAGCTGGCAAACGCATTAACCTGGGTGTAGCCGCTGAATTTCAAGTCATTGTTATCCTGCGCATAGGCGGCTGTAGACCCTATCAGGCTTACGCCAAGCTGGGCTTGGTCAAAAAAGTAACGTGCCAGCAGGTTGTAAACAAAGTCCGCCTGGCGCCTTGGCGTATTGCCTACCACATCTGGCGTTAACGCGTCCTTGCTGATCTCAGCATCGGTCCAGGTAACCGAGCCACGCATATCAAAATCGCCGATGCGGTAGCTGCTTTCCAGCTCAATACCGTGTGCCTTGTACGTGCGGTCAAAAAAGCGCTGGCTGGTGGCTTCAAAGTTTTGCTCTTCGGTTTCAGCAAAAAACAACGTAGCAAACAGGTTTAAGTTGCCATGCCGGCTTTTGCTGCCCAGTTCATACTGGGTAACTTCATCTACTGCATCTTCTTTGGCGACGCTGCCATCAGCATTCACTTTGCCAAACAACAAGCGATCAGCATTGGCGCGGCCGCCTTTGCTGATGCGGCCAAACATGGCCCAGTCTTTATTAAACTGATAGTTAGCACCGGCCGAGTAAGAATTATAACCCCAGCTATAGTTCACAATGCTGGCATTGGCTAAATCGATACCGGATACGCTTTGCTCTACCTGGCTGATGATGCCGTCGCTGTTCATATCGCGGCTGCTTTGCACCGCACCGGCATAGCTGCCCGAGGCGCTGCCGATATCGCGGCGGATACTGGCATCGAGCGATAAGTCGCCATAGGCCCAGCTTACGCCGGCATACGGCGCTTTGGTGCTGTAGTCGGTGTCATAGTTACGCTGACAACAGTTGCCCCAAAACGGCACGCCGTAAGCCGTCAGGCCCTGTTCGGAAAACGCTGCACCATCAGCGGCAGTGACATTTAGCAGCTCAGCATTATTACCCTTTAACGCCATTAAATACGAATTCCATAACCATGACATGCTGATACTTTGATCTGCCATGTAATAGCCGACATTCACATCCACAGCACCAAAACGGCGTGACAGTTTTAAGTCGTTAACGATAGAGCCAAAATCATCTATTTCAACGTCAAAGGTGTGAATACGCATAGCGTTTTCTGCGGTGTAGGCTGCACCGGCATTCGGCCCTACCGCATAAGTTAAGTTAGCACCGGCGCCGGCGATACTGTCGGCGATACCTTGCGCATTACCAACCTCTGCCGGAAAGGGGGTATTAAAATTACCGCTGACATCGCTAACACGAAAGCGGTTTTCCAGCGTCCAGCCTTCGGCTAAGTCAAACACCGCTTCCACGCCGACACTGTTTACTTTCGGGTTCATGCCATCGCGCACATCGCCACGGGAAATTTGGTTATCGCCGTTTAAGCGCACCGTTTGGGTTAAATACACTGATTGCAGCGTATCCGAGCCGGCGTCATAACCCGGCACTGAGCGGCCATCAGCAAACATCGGCATCGGCATATAGCTGGTGGCTTTGTCGTTTAAATGCTTAAAGTACAACCGCACATAGCCGGTATTAAATTCTTTGGTCAGGTTGCCCTTTAACTGAAAGCCTTGCTCGCCCTGGTAGCCCGGGTCACGCACACCTTCGCCCTGGCGCACAAAACCGCCCAGATGAAAGCGCATATCGCTGTTAATATCGCCGCCGTAATCAAAATCGGTGCGGAAACTGTCGTAATCCAGTCCGGTGGTAAAGGCGATACTGCCACCGTTTTCTTCGCCGGTTTTACTGACAAAATTGATAATACCACCCGGCGAATTGCTGGCAGTGGTGCTGGCCGAGCCGCCGCGGATCACGTCAAGCCGCGCTAAACTAGCATCGGCACGCAGAAAAATATCGGCGTTACCAAAGGCGATATCGCCAAACTGCAGCACCGGCAAACCATCTTCCTGCAGGGTAACAAACTTAGCGCCGCCGGACGCAACCGGCAAGCCGCGTACGGCGATATTGGCATTGCCTTCACCGCCGGTGGCCTCACTGCGCACACCCGGCAGCATACGGAAAATCTCGGCGGTACTGCGCGGCGTGGCCACGGCAATATCATCCAATGTCAGGCTGCTAACCGACACGCTGGATTGCATTACGGTTTGATTACGCGACACCGCACCGGTTACCACTATGCGTTCAAAACCCAGACCACCAGCCCCTGTGCTTTGGCTGTCGTTGGTGTCGGTATTGTCTGTTGCAACTTGCTGCGCCATGACTACGCCGTTGCTTAGTGCCAGTGTGACAGCTAAAGCGAGTAAAGTTGGTGTCAAATTATACTGTTTCATTGTCTATCTCCCGTGTTGAAGTCGCGATCTATTCTTTGGATAGTCTGCTATTAACTTAATCGTTTAAGCTTTTGTTGCTATAAAAAAGCTAGCTGGAAGACATCTGCTCCAGCTTAGCTTTGGCTGGCTGTTTCAGCCAGTTGTATACCATTGCCAGTGCAAGCAAGGCGGAAAACAGGGTTGCCAGATAAAAACCGGCAGTGACATCGTTAGCCCAATCACCCAGCACAGCCATTAACGCCGGTGCCACGGCGGCCGCCAGCGCGGTAAACGCCAGTAACAAGCCAGCTACAGCGCCATGCTGCTGCCTGGCAAAGCAGCTGATGCCTTTGGAATTAAGGGTGGGGTAAATCATCGACATAAACAGGCCGGACAACGGCATTAGCCACACTGCTACCTCTTTACCCCCCAGCATGCTGGCGGCAAAGCAGACAAAAATACACAGCGTAAATACCGCCATCACACTGCTCCAGCAAAAACGGTTTAGAATGGCTGTTGCCAAAAAGCGCCCTACCGCGCGCAGAATAAAGAATACCGTAATCGCCTGGGCGGCCAGTAAGCTCCAGCGGCCGTCGTAATCAGCCAGCAAGGTAGGTAACCAGACAAATATCGCCACTTCACAGCTGACATACAGCGCTATGGCCAGCGAAAACCCCAGCGCGTAACGATTTTTTAATAGCGCCATAGAACGGCGCAGCGATACCTGCTCAGCAGCAGCCTGATACGGCGGATAAGGCAAACGTGCCGACATCACCACTAACAAAGTGCACAGCAAGCCAGCCAGTAAGTAAAGCGAAGTCCAGTGAATAGAAGCAGCAATCATCAGGGCCACTAATGCCGGGCCGACTATGGCGCCAATGGCAAAGAACCCCTCAACCGTGTTCATGGTGCGGGTATGGCTTTGGCTGTCAGGGCTAATATCACCAATTAACGCCAGTGCCGCTGTTTTAAATATGCCGATAGCCAGGCCACACAGGCCCATTAATAAGATAAAAAACAGCGCGCTGTTGCCAGCCATAAAGGCATAACAGGATACGGCGTACAGGCTTAAACCGACGATAATCAGCTTTTTACGGCCCAGTTTATCTGCCAGCCGGCCGAGGAATAACCCGGCCAAACCAATCGCCAGCATGGGTACATAATGAAAGGCACTGGCCTGAAACATGGTTAACTGATATTCCGCCATGGCTTCAGGGATGATCACGCCCACTGCATCGGTGGTCATGGCAAAGACAAAAAACATCAGGTAGGTCATCCAACGCACCTGGCGCTGCAAGCCCTGAGTACGATCTAAAGCTCCGGCTGCCCCAACAGCCTGACGCTTCGCATCAGTAGTAAGCATAGTGTTTCCCCGTTTATGTTGTTTGCTAACGCCGGTGTAAGCGCACCTTGCTTAACAAACTTATCTGAACGCTACGCTTTATCATTCAGACCGGTTTTATTATTGGCCGGGGGTTGACAAAGTCGTCCGTTGGCTTAAAGCTATATCTTAATCGTTTAAGAAGCAAATATTTTTCAGGATTATTTTTATGAACCGCCAACAAAATGCCAACCAGATCCAGCTAATCACCTACATTGACCGGCTAAGCGGCGGTACTATCAAAGACTTACATACGATGCTGCAAGGCCCGCTGGCCGGCTTGTTTGATGGTGTGCACTTGCTGCCGTTTTATCCACCGATAGATGGCGAAGACGCCGGCTTTGACCCCACCGACCATACCGCAGTAGACAGCCGGCTGGGTAATTGGGCCGATATCCGCGCGCTGGCGGCAGACTACCCGGTGATGGCCGATATGATCGTTAACCATATGTCGGCGCAATCACCGCAGTTTGTTGATGTGTTGGAAAAAGGTGAAGCCTCACCCTACTGGCCGCTGTTTTTAACCCGCGACAAAGTGTTTGCTGCAGATGCCGCGGCAGAGCAACTTGCCGCCGTATACCGGCCAAGACCCACACCGTTTTTTACCGATATCGCCCTGAAAGACGGCCGCAAAATTCCGTTTTGGACCACCTTTACCGCCAATCAAATTGATATTGATGTTAACTCTGCCGCCGGTAAAGCCTATCTGCAGGCCATTTTGGAGCGCTTTACCGAAAACGGCGTGAAATATATCCGCCTGGATGCCGCCGGCTACGCCATTAAAAAAGCCGGTACCCGCTGTTTTATGCTGCCGGAAACCTTTGAATTTATTGCCGCCTTATCTGAGCAAGCCAAAGCACGCGGCATGCTGTGTCTGGTGGAAATTCACGGCTATCATCAAACCCAGATTGACATCGCCAAACGCTGCGACATGGTATACGACTTTGCCCTGCCGCCACTGGTGCTGCATACCTTGTTCAGCCGCAATGCCGATGCACTGAAACACTGGCTGGATATCGCGCCACGCAACTGCATCACCGTGCTGGATACCCATGATGGCATTGGTATTGTTGATGCCGCCGATTATCAGGGCCAGCCGGGCTTACTGACTGATCCAGAGCTCGACAGCCTGGTAGAAACCATTCATGCCAACAGCAAAGGCAGTTCAAAACTGGCCACCGGTAATGCCGCTAACAATGTCGATTTATATCAGGTTAACTGCAGTTTTTATGATGCGCTGGGCCAGAACGACCAGCAGTATTTGTTGGCGCGCGCCATTCAGCTATTTTGCCCCGGCATCAGCCAGATTTATTATGCCGGCTTACTGGCGATGCCCAACGATGTTGAGTTGTTACAACAAAGCCGCGTCGGCCGTGATATCGGCCGGCCTTATTTAAATGCGGAAAAAGTCGCTGACGCACTGCAAAAACCGGTGGTACAAGCGTTGTGCGGGCTTATTACCCTGCGGCGCAGCCTGCAGGCTTTTAACGGCGATTTCAGCCAAACACTGCATAACGGCAGCTATCAATTGCAGTGGCAGCATCAGGGCCATACTGCCGCTTTGGTTATCGACTTAGCCAGTCTGGAAGCAACCATGCACTGGCAACATGCCGGACAGGCCGCCGAAAGCCTGGCGCTTAGTAAGCTGTACCGCAGCGTCAACTAACTGCTTTCACCCAGGCGCAGTTCATACGGCAACTGCAGGGTGGTGTCGTCAGGGTTTAAAAACGCCCTGACGGCGGCCTCGCCCTTTTGGTCGCTAAACTGCCACACCGAGGTTAATGTCGGGTGGTAGCGCAGCGTTTCCTCAATGCCATCAAAGCCGACCACACGAATATCCTCTGGTATACGTAACCCCAGTTGCAGGGCTTCGCGCATTGCACTTAAGCCAATCAGGTCGCTCATACACAGCAACACTGTGGGCCTTGGGCTCATCGCCAGCACCGCTTTGGCCGCTTCACGGGCGTAGGTTTGGTTACTCTCGGGAATATGCCATAAATAATCGGCCGCCAGGGTTAAGCCACATTGCTGCATTGCCCTTTGGTAACCGTCTAAGCGGCGGTGCGCTATCGAACTTTGGTTGTCCCACATCGGTTTATCACCCACCGGCTGGCTGCGGGCCGCATCAATTAAGCGCAGGCCCAACACGGCCACGGTATCGTTTTGCTGCAGCACGGCTATGGCGCTGTCAAACGCCGCCTGCTCGTTGTCGATGTTCACCGAAGGGCGGCCGGGTAAGTCAAAATCTACTGTTAACACGCGCTTTTTTGACAGCCGCAGCTGCTCAATTAAACCGGTATTGCGCGGTGCGCCGTAGCAAATAAAACCGTCGACAAAATCGCTGATCGCCTCCAGGTTAGTGGCCTGACCGGAAAACAGCAGCAAATGCAGCTGATGCCGCTCCAGCTCGCGGCTTACGCCCTGCAAAAACTGGCTGGCCACCGGATCGCTGACCATATATTCCAGCGAGTCAGACAAAATTACCGCCACGATGCCCGAGCTGCCCTTGCGCAGCGACTGCGCCGCTTTGTTAGGGCCAAAATAGCCCAGCTCATGGCAGGCCTGCAGTATTTTCTGCCGCAGCGCCACCGACAACTGATCCGGCCGGTTAAAGGCGTTTGAGATGGTTGCGGTGGAGACACCCAGGGTTTTTGCCACGCTTTTTAGGGTTAATTTACTCATCATGCCAGTGGTTTTTCACTATCTTCTTAATCAATTAAGTTATATGATTTTGCCATTAATGGCGACCGTTTTTCGCCGTATTTAACAATGTAACATTAAAGGAAGCCAGCATGCTTGCAGTTATTGGAGAGAATGTGGTTGATATGCTACCCGGCGCAGACGGCTTTTATCGCGCCTGCCTTGGCGGCTCGCCGTTTAATGTTGCTATTGCGGCGGCGCGGCAAAATGTCGCGGTGTGCTATTTATCGCCATTATCACAAGACCATTTCGGCCAACAGTTTGCCCACTATCTGGCCGACAACGGTGGCGCCTATGGCCCGGCGTTTTTCAGCAGCGCGCCCACTTCTGTTGCCATGGTTAGCATTAATGCGCAGCGCCAGCCGCAGTACAGCTTGTATCGCCAGGGTATTGCCGACCGGGATATCAGCGCGGCGCAACAAATTGCCGCCTTACCCTCCGCCTGCAAACTGCTGCATTTAGGATCACTGGCGTTAGAGCCACAAGATGGTGCGCGTGTAACGGCGGTGATAGCGGCGTGTCAGGCCAGACAAGTCCAACTGGCGGTAGATATTAACGTGCGCATTAATGCAGTAACCGATGTCGTTGCCTATCGCGCCTTGCTGTTACAGGTGATTGCCCAAAGCCACTTTATAAAAGCCAGCGACGAAGACTTACAGCTGTTGTTTCCCGAGCTTAACCTTACTCAGGCGCTTGGCGCACTGCGTGATTGTGCCCCACACGCCCTACTGGCGCTGACTGAAGGCGAAAAAGGCGCCAGCCTGTACTGGCAGCAGCACCACATCAGCCTGCCGGTTATTGCCGCCACGCCCTTTGTTGATACTGTCGGTGCCGGCGATACCTTTTGGGCCAACTTGCTGGCCGCGTTGTTAAAGCTGGGTTTGCCCACTGCAGCAGACATCAGCACGGCACAACTGACACTGTGCCTGCAGCGCGCCATGCTAGCCGCCAGTTTAAATATCGCCAAAGCCGGCTGTAACCCGCCACACAGCGCTGAACTTACAGCAGCGTTAGTGCAGTTACAAACCGCTTCGCAACAGTAAGTTACAGATTAAAAGCTTGTTGTTTGATCAGTTGTTCACTACGACTAATGCCAAGCCCGGTGGCAACCTGTTGCCAGTTTTTCACCACCTGCAACACCTCATCATAAATGCTGCTGGCTTGCTGCTGGCTTAAACGGAAGAAATCAATCACCGCAAACGCCAGATTGTAATCAAGGGCGTTGGCAGTGTCAGTAATGTTTAAATGCAAACCTTGCTTGCCGCTGGTTGGGTTTAAATCGTAAGCCGGTGACAACTTCCAGCCTTTTTTGGTTAATAAAAATCCATGATTTCTTAAGTGATCGTCTGTATTCGACACAGCGATATTAAACACAATCCGGCGCCATAATTGTGCTAAATCTGCTTTTGTTTGCGCACCACTGGTAGTTAGAAACTCGGCGATTTCTAAATAACTGGCCCCCTCTGAACGCTCACCGTCATAGTATTGCAGCTGCGTCATGGCTGACGAAAAGTGAATGCGTTTGTCACCCATCCGGTCAAATCGTTTAGTGAGAAAGGTATGATGCTCGGACGAATACCTTTGTATAGCGCAGGGGAACATCTCCACCCCGGCTGCTAGCGCCAACTTATAGCAAACCATTTCCCAGGCACCAACATCGACCGTATCATTTTGATTAGGGAATTTGGCAATCCACAGCTGATGCTCAGTATCTGTTACACACGCCTTAGGTCTTGCACCGCCGAGTGAAGAACCGGGTGACATCAGCATCCTTAGCCAGCGGTAATAGTCTTCGCTGTCAATGTTGTCGTCCTGCTCAATTTTTATAGCGGCATACTCGAGCTCGCATAGTGACGTCATCGGAGGGGCGGCAAATTCAGTATTATTATCCAAAAAATCCGTTGTTCCTGCAGCTTTAAAGCGGATGCCACCCATGCGGTAAGCATCGTGCACACCCAACAGGTAGTCGAGTTCAGTCAGCCTTGCCGTGGCCCGTAAACCTTTGCGATGCTCAATCGCCGCCCTGCGCTGCATAAGAATACGCCCCCAACGGTCAGGCGATGAATCTAAAAATGCACGAAAATTTTTATCGGCTTCGTCATTGTATAACTCACCAGTATGCAGGCTAAGCAAGGGATCAATTTGCAAACGATAGGGTGATGTTAAAAAAGCCTTGTCATAGGCAAAGCTAAACACGCCGCCACGGCTTGAATCACTATAAGCCAACTGACCAATTAATAATGGCTGCTCAATGGGATGCCAATCCGCATACACCTCTACCAATTCACGGCTCATTTTTAACCTTCCAGTAACTTGATGTTTTGCAGTTTGATACCCAGCTCATCATGCGCGGCCATTTCAGAGAAATTGTCCTCCATGCCTAAAACGGCCATGACTTTCAAATAGGTGCCAATTGCCACTCCAGGTTCACCAGCAAACACCTTGTTCACCGTTTTATGATCAAAACCCGTTCGCTCACAAAGCATCTTCTTGGTTAACCCACGTCGCTTCATCGCCAGCAACAAATCCTCACCAAAATGAGTGAGAATTTTAAGCTGCTTTGGAAACAGTACACTGTGTAAGTCTCGCCTTGCCATACAACCGCCAATAATGGGACTATATTCCCATTTTTAAGGATATAGTGGGAATATAGTCCAACATTTATGCATTGGCAAACTGAAGAATAAGAAAAAAAGGACTAAATTCCCACTTCTGAGTATAACGACTACAAACCGCTGCTGCGGCTAACCCGCCGCGCTATGGCCTGTTGCAACAGCGCCGGGTTGGCACACAACAACGTAAAGTGCGCTTTGGCGCGGGTAATGCCGGTGTACAACAGCTCGCGGCTTAAAATCGGGCTGTTATCCGGCGGTAACACCAGGCAGCAGTGAGTAAATTCCGAGCCCTGCGATTTATGCACCGTAATAGCAAAGGCGGTATCCACCTCGGTTAAGCGACTCGGCAGTACCCACTTTAGCGTACCGTCGGACAGCTGAAACACCACCCGCAACTGGCCGCTTAACGGGTCTTGCAGCGTTATGCCGATATCACCGTTCATTAAGCCTAAGCTGTAGTTATTGCGCTGCATCATCACCGGCCGCCCGGCATACCAGTGCTGGCGTGCGTCAATTAAGCCGGCGCTGCTAAGCCATTGGCCAATTTGCAGGTTTAAGCCCTCGACGCCCCAGTCGCCGCTGCGTAGCGCGCACAGCAGCTGAAACTGGCTATAGCAGCCCAGCACAGCACCGGCCCATTGCTCGCGATCTGTTGCCGGCTGTTGCATCAGCTGCAAATAGTGGCGATAACCGGCCAGTACGGTGGCTTTTAACGCGGCAGGGGTTGTGCCGGCTAACAGCGTTATATCGTCAAACCGGCTAAATAGCGCAGGCGCTTTGCTATCGCCGCAATTTACCGCTGCCGCCAATTGGCCAATGCCAGAGCTGGCATCAAAGCGGTGGCTGTGGCGTAGCATTACCGTGGACTGATTTAACACCGTGCCGCTGCCCTGCCATGTTGCCAGTGGTAATTCACTGTAGGGGCTGAGCAACGCCAGCGTATCGGCACTGTAGCCGCCTAAATCCGCACCGCGGCATAAGTCGCCCAGCACCGAGCCGGCTTCTACCGACGACAGCTGATCTTTATCGCCGAGCAATACCAATTGCGCTTGCGCTGGCAGAGCACTTAACAGCGCCGCCATCATTTCTAAATCGACCATCGAGGCTTCATCTACCACCAAGACATCCAGCTGCAGCGGATTGTCGCTGTTATGCTTAAAGCTGCGCCGGTTAGGCAGTGCACCGAGCAAGCGGTGCAAAGTGGCAACCTCAGTCGGTATGGCGGCTGTCAGCTCTGCCGGCAAACGGCTGATCGCACCGCTAATTGACTCGGTTAAGCGCACCGCCGCCTTACCGGTCGGCGCAGCCAATTTAATATTCAGCCGGTTGGCTGCACCGTATTGCAGCAGCGCCAGCAGTTTTACTACTGTAGTGGTTTTACCGGTGCCGGGGCCGCCGGTAATAATGGCAAAGCGCCGCTGCAGCGCCATGGCGCAGGCCAGTTTTTGCCAGTCAGGCTCAGTTTGCGCTGTGGCGGGAAATAAACGCTTCAGCTGGCCGGCCACATCGGGGGCAAGTGGCAAGAGTGCGGCCACCCGCTGGCTTATTTGCTGCTTTACCAATTGCTCGGCCTGATACAGCCGGCGCAAATACAACCGGTTGTCGCTTAGTACCAAAGGCGCAGGATCAGCGCCGCTACTTAGCCAGTTGCTGCCCTGCAGCGCCTGGCGATAATCGGCCATGCCCATGCCGGTAAGCAGCTGCGAGGGCCGGTCACTAAAGCGTTGTAAAAACTGGTTTTGTGGCGGCAAACTTAGCAGGCCGTCCGGGTCATCCAGTAAATCCTGCAGCAAAATACAGCTGTGGCCACGGCCATATTGATGACATAGTAAAGCCGTTAGTAACCATACCAGCGCATTAGGCTCAGCAGCCAACTGGTGCAGCGTTTGCGGCAACTGTGCATCTAACGCCCGTAACCAGCGCCGCTGCGTCCAGCGCGCCAGCAACGCCTGCATCTGCGTTATATCCTGCAGCAGCATGGCCTGCGCCGGCTTAGCGGCTGCGGCGAATAAATCGCCCTGCTCATACTGTGACATTAACCACCTCCTCGCCGGCAAACAGCGCATCTAACTGCCACAACAGTTGAATGTCAGCATCCAGCTGCAGCTGGCCTTGCTGTGGTGCGCGGATAAACCAGTACAGCGCGCCGCCAATATACTGCTGTGGCGCCTGCAGGTACCCGGGTTGGCGCAGCTTTAACAGCCGGTGCAAGGCCAGTAAATACAGCGCGGCCTGCACGTCGTAGCGCTTGTCCAGCAGCGCTTTTTGCATGGCCTCTATGCTGTAGGCGCTGTCATCCGGCCCCAGCCAGTTCGATTTGTAATCCAGCACCCAGTAGCGGCCATCGGCGCCTTGTAAGGTTAAATCGATAAAGCCTTTGAGCATGCCGTTTAAGGTATCACTCAGCAGTGGCGGGCGCAGGTGGCCGGGCAATATCGCTTTAGTTATCAGCGCATCAAGTTTTAACACGTTGACGTTAGCGCTTTGCAGCCAGAACTCCAGCTCTGAGCGCACCTGACTCAGCGCGCTCAGCGCCAGATCTGCGCCCAACAGCGGCGCTTGCAGCATCTGCGCTAACCAGGCTTGCAGCACGTTTTGCCACTGTAGCCAGTTATGCTGGGCTAAACGCTGCGTCAGTAACGCCTTGATAAACACCGCATCAGTGTCGGCAAAGCCCTGTTGCTGTGCATCTTCCAGCAACTGGTGCAGGAAGGTACCGGGCACAGCACCACGCGGAAAATCGTGTATCGATTGCAGCTGCTCGCTGTAGGCCGGCAGCTCGCTGGCTTCCTCCTGCAACAGCGCATCCAGCGCGGTATCGGCGGCCAGTAACGCACTGGCGCTTGCATCCGCTTTACTGCCGGTGCGCAGCGCTGAATAGCTGGCTATCCACCAGTGTTCGCGCTTTAGTGGTGCCTTAAGCGTTAACGCGCTGGTGAGCTGTGCCGTGTCGGCCGGCGCGGTTAATTTGTTGTAAGCTGGCAATGGCTGCGCCTGCCATGGCAACTGCGCCAGTGCCTGTTGCAGGTCGGCCAACGTGGGTTGCTCGCCAATACCGAGTAAGTAGCCGAGCGCACTTTGTGACAGCTTACTGTGTTTGGCGTTGCCTTCGCTAAATAACGCCAGGCCCAGATAGCAGGCATACACCGGCCGGGTTAGCGCGACATACAGCAGGCGGATATCTTCCAGCAGCCGTTCGCGTTCGGCGCAGGCCAGCGCCGCATCGTCCGGGGTTAAATCCAGCACCATTTCGGTGCCGTTAAAATAGCGCTGCGGTTGGCCTTTTTTCACGCTTTTAAAACCGCAGATAAAGGGCAAAAACACCAGGTTATATTGCAGGCCCTTACTTTTATGGATGGTCACCACCTGCACCAGTTGCTGATCGCTCTCCAGCCGCAGCTGTTGCTCGTCACTGCTTTTCGGGCTTTGCAGTTGTTCGGCCAGCCAGCGCAGTAAGCCGCTTTCACCGTCACGCTGCTGGCTTTCACTTTGCAGTAATTCGGCTAAATGCAGCACATTGGTTAAGCGGCGTTCGCCCTGCTCTTGTGCCAGCCATTTTGCCGGTAAGCTGAAGTAATGCAGCCAGCTGCTTAGCATGGCCAGCACACCTTTTTGCCGCCAGATCTGGCGGAACTGCCGCACCTGCTCGGTCAGCTGCTCCCACGCCTGTTCATCGCTGAGCCAATAGTGCAACTGCGCATCGGTGTTGGCCGACATCGGCAGCGCCAGCGCAGCGCGCAGCAGGCTTTCATCCTCTACCTGCTGGCAGGCGCGCAGCCAGGTTAAGACGGCGCTGGCTTCTGCACTTTGAAAAATCGAGTCGTTGTCAGATAAATACACCGAGCGCACATTGCGCGCACTAAGCTCGCGCCGCACCAGCGCGGCTTCGTTACGGTCGCGCACCAAAATGGCAATATCGGCCGGTTGCAGGCGCTTAATGTCATCGTTGCTGGCAAAACCAGCCTGGCCTTGTTGTGCCTGCTGCAGCAACCGGGCAATTTCATCGGCACAAGCCTGTGCCATCAGGCTTTGGTAGGCGCCTTTTTTCAGCTCTGCCGGCTCTTGTGGCGCCAGATAATAATTTACCGCCGCCACCGCACTGCCAGCGACTAGCAGCTGCTCGGCTTTGCCTTTGGCTTGTACTGGCAGAAATGGCAAAGGTGTGCTGTCACCACTACCAAAGCCAAAGGCACCCTGGCGCTGCTCGGCCAACACAAACAGCTGGTTTACGCCATCAACCAGCGCTGTTGTCGAGCGAAAGTTGGTGCCCAGGCTGTAGTGGCGGCCAGTGGTTAAACTGCGGGCATTTAGGTAAGTGTGTAAGTCGGCGCCGCGAAAGCTGTAAATGGCTTGCTTGGGGTCGCCTACCATTATCAGGCTGTTGTCGCTGCTGGCCACATCGGGGTAAGTAGCACGGAAAATGGCAAATTGCAGCGGATCGGTATCCTGAAACTCATCCACCATCGCCAGCGGATATTGCGCCCGAATGCGCGCAGCTAACACCTTACCGGCTTCGCCCTCAAGCGCGTGGTGCAGCTGCTGCAACAGATCGTTAAAATCCAGCTGCGCTCTTGCCCGTTTATGCCGGGCAAATTCGTCTACCAGCCACAAGGCGGCATGCTGGCGTACAGCCAGCGTCAGTTCGGGTTTAGCCTCAAGCAGCGCCACTGTTTGGTCAAATAAATCAAACAACGGGTGGCTAACCAGTGGCTGGCCTTTTTTCTGGCCGCCAGCCAGCTTTTGGCCACTGAATTTTTGCACCATGGCAGCAAAATCGGTGTCGCGGCTGTTTAGCCGTGCCGGCTCTGCCAGCATCTTTTGCCACCACTGGCGCTCAGCGCCCCAACTGGCGGTGCGGTATTTGTTGCCGTTTAACCAGCTATTAGCAAAGGCATCGTCTAGCAGGTGCAGGGCGTCGGCCGTTAGTGCTTGTTGTAACGCCTGGCAATGCGTGTCCAACGCGGCTTGCCATTCAAGTAGCGGCAGTGCCGCCTGTGCCGGGCTTAATGGCGCCGGCAGCGCGACACCGCCGGCATTAAAGTGCAAGTTTGCCGCATCAGCATTTAGCCAGGGCCGCACATCGGCTAATAACGCCTCGGGCGAGCTGGCGACGCCCCCCAGCGCCTGCAATACTCCGGCATCCTCCAGCGGATACAAAAACCGCCGCCAGTAGTCGCAGGCCAGGGTGTGCAGCAGTTGCTGGTTATCATCGCTAAGGGCTTCACCAAAGCGCATACCGGAGTCAAATGCATGCTCGGCCAGCATGCGCTGACACCAGCCATGAATGGTAAAAATGGCCGCTTCGTCCATCCATTCTGCGGCGCTGCTTAAACGCGATGCGCAAGCAGCAAACTGCGCCGCCGGCGTATCGTCCAGTAAGCGCTGTAAAAAGTGATCGCTGCTGTTACCCAAACGAAAGGCCGCTGCAGCTTCTACCAGCCGGGCGCGGATCCGATCTCTAAGCTCGGCGGTGGCGGCGCGGGTAAAGGTAACCACTAAGATTTCCGGCGGCAGCAGCGGCCGGCTAAAGCCAGTGCCGGTGGCCGCATTTTTTGCGTCAGCACTGTCACCCGGCGCAGTGCCATGGCCCAACACCAGACGCAAATACAGCGCGGCCAGAGTATAGGTTTTACCGGTACCGGCGCTGGCTTCAATTAAGCGGCTGCCTTGCAGCGGAAAACGCAGCGCATCTAACGCCTGTACCTGGCTCATGGGTTGGCATCCTTATTCTGTGGCGCTATTGGCATTTGCACCAGCGGGCCATAAACTTTTTGCGCCCAATCGGCAAAGCCGGCCTGCATCAGGCTGGCAAAATCCGGGTAGTAACGCTGCAACTCAGGTGCACTTTGCAACTCGCCGCTAAAGTTATAGCCGCCCTCGAACAGCTCTCGACACTTGGCTTCATCACCGGTTTGCACATAACAGAGCGCGGTTTTTGGCAGCAACGGCAACGGTTGTTGTAAGCCTTGTTGCCAGTATTCTACCAGCGCGGATAACTGCGATGCCGCCGTGCTCTGCGACTGTGGCAGCAACTGCACCGCATCGTCCAAACCAAACTGCCAGGTGCTGACGGCTTCACCCTGGGCATTGGCGGCCAGTTGCTGCAACCAGCTGCTGCGCAGGGTATGCCAGCGCAACTCGCCTTTATTGCGGATGGCGGTGGGCCTAAGCTGCAATAGCGCAAGCTGCCCGGCCGGGCTTTGGTAGATATTGCTCAGGCTGTCGTTAAGGCTAATACCGGCCGGTTGCAACTTAAGCGTAAGCGGCGTGGCGCGCCGCTGCCAGTCAATGCCGCTGGCGCGGTAGCGGGCAAAAACCACCCCGGCCTCGCGGCCAATTTGCGCCCCGCTTAAGCTGCCAAACAATGCCAGTGGCAGTTTGGCTTCGCGCGCCAGCTGGGCGATCGCATCAGCCACATCCAATTCCGGTTCAGCCAGCAACTGCTCAAGCAACTGCTGTTTTAGCTGGTATAGCTCAAGCGCGTTTAATACAAAGGGCTCGGCATCTTCTACCGCTAACTCTGTTTGGTAAAACCGGGTTTTAAAGCGTTGCTGTAAATAATGCCGGCACGGATTGGCCAGAAAGTCATCCAGCAGGCGCACGGTTAACAACGGTAACTCGGCCGGCGTGGTGTTGTTGCCGGTTATCGCCGGCACGGCCTGATGCGCGCCCTGCCATTCATGGGCATAGGTGGCATAGTTGCCGTTAAAATACTGCCGTGAAAAGGGTTGCAGCGGGTAACTGTGGCATAAGGCCACTGACGGCTTTTGCCCTGACGGATGCTGCCAGCCGGTGTCGACCAAGTCCATCACCTGGCTTAACAGCACGCTGGGCGGCAGCTCGCTGTTGTTGCGGATATCACGGCCTACCCAGCTTAAATACAAGGCATCACGCGCACTTAACAGCGCCTCTAAAAACAGATAGCGGTCGTCATCACGGCGCGAGCGGTCGCCCGGGCGATAATCATTAGCCATTAAGTCAAAGTCATCACGCATGCGCGAGCGCGGGTAATCGCCATCATTTAACCCCAGCAGATAAATGCGCTTAAAGGGGATAGCCCGCATCGGCATCAAGGTAGAAAACGTCAGGCTACCGGCTAAAAAGCGCTGGCTTAAGCCACTGCTGCCGGCTTGCTCCAGCCAGGCGTCACGCAATACCGCCAGCGGCACCTCACCATTAAAGTCACCGCTGTGTGCCGCGCTAACCAACTGGGCTAAACCGGCGGTCAGCCGGGCGTAAATCAGTTGGTCTTGCTCGTCAGTAAAATCGAACAAGCTATGCAGCAGGCCATTGTCACTAAGCAGCAGTTGCTGCCAGTCGGTTAAGCTAAGCGCAGCACCATCGGCGCCGTGCGCACTAAATTGCAGATGCCAGCGCTTAAGCTGCTGAATAAACTGCAACACCGGCCCCAGTTCGGCCGCGGCCAGGCCGGCGACCTCCGCATAGGGCGCGCAGTCTTGCCATACCGCTTCATCGCCTATGGCAAAACCGAGCAACATACGTTCGATAGCAAACATCCAGCTGTAGCTGCTGCCGGGTGCGGCTAAATCCAGGCTGGCACGCTGCTGCGCATCCAGGCCCCAGCGGGCGCCGGCTTCGGTCAGCCACAACCGCAGCTGCGGCAGTGCGGTAGGGTTGATGCCAAAGCGGCGCTGTATGGCCGGTACATCCAGTAAGTCGCATACTTCGGTTAAGCTAAAACGCTGGCTGGGTAAATCCAGCAGGTATTCCAGTGCCAGCATTAACGGCTGGCTGCCGCGCAGGCTTTGATCCGCCAGGCTATAGGGCAAAAAGCGCGCGTCGTCAGCTGCCAGCCGGCCAAACACCGCATGCACATGGCTTTGATACAGGCTGATATCCGGCGTCATTATAATTACGTCACGCGGTTTTAAGCTTGGGTCATTGGCAAAGGCGGCGATTAGGTTATCCTGCAAAATTTCGACTTCGCGCTGGCGGCTGTGCGCCAGATGAAAGCTGATGCTGTTATCGCGGGTAGTCAGTTGCCGCACAGGCTGTGGCGTGGGGTTTAGCTCCAGAATATCCTGTTGCAGCTGCGCCAGTAACGGCAGGCTGCTGATATCTTCGACCGGTTCAGAGAACAAATCTATCCGGCCGTTAAACCAGTGCCGATACTGCCCGCTTTGGTCAAACGCATCCAGCAGGCTGATATAATCGCGGCCCTGTTTACCCAAACTGGCCAGCAGCACCGGCGCATGTAAATGCAATGCATCGGCATCCAGTACCGCCGGTAAACCGGGTTTACGGCCATGGCGTTTTTGCGCAGCCCGCACCTCATCTTTAGCGGCGGTAATATCGCCCCAAAAATGCCGGCACGGGTTAAGCACTGTCAGCAGTACCTGGCGCTGCGCGCCCAGCGCGGCCAGTAATTCTACTGTTTGCTGCGGCAAAGATGACACGCCAAACACCACGATGCGATCGGGCAGTAAGTCTGGCCGCGCCAACTTGCCCTGCTGCAACGCGGCCAGTGCTTCGCTGTGCACATCGGCACGGCTGGAAAACGCCAGCTCGCCCACCACATCGGCCAGCTGGCTTTGCAGCAAGCGCCACAGCGCCGGTTGCCACAGTTGATCGTCCGGCACCTGCTGCTTTTTGCTGTTGGGTAAGGCGTTACTGCCTGTGCGCCAGCTTTGCAGCCAGTCGGCACGGTACACCTGATATTGGTCAAACAAATCGGCTAAGCGCAGCGCCAGCTGATAGCTTTTACGGCCATCGCTGTCATCCTTAAGGTAACGTTGTAGCGGGGCGTACACGGCATCGGTTAATTGCTGCAACAGGCCCAGTAAGCGCCAGCTAAGGTTTATTTTGTCGTACGGCAGGCTTTTCGGGATACTGTCACCCAGCACCGCACGGTACAGCTGCCAGACAAACTGGTTTGGCAGCTCAACGTTTAAACCGGCGGCAATACCGGGGTGGCCGTTGGCGGTTTCGGCCAGCGCCATTTTCAGCCACTGCGCAATACCGTTACTTTGCACCAGAATTTGCTCAGTACCCAACACAGGCACCGGCTGCTTACTTAACCACTGCACTAACAACTCACGCAGCGTTTCCAGCTGATTGGCGTGGATAACAACAAAACCGGGCTCTGGCATGCACTTTCTCTGGCAAAACAACATGCTGGCAGGTTAGCACAGCGGCCAGCGTTTGAGAACGAAGCTTGAGCCACAATAGCTTGCAGCAAGCTGAGTATGTAACTCATACAATTTCTATACAAACCCCATACAATTATCAACTTACATACAACCAACAGCACTGTTAACCTTTTTTCGACAACTTCATTACCGATGAGCATGCAAGGCTGTATTGCTAATGATGAAAGTGCTGCAAAACGGCAGACCACCAAGCTGGATTTTACTTAAATTTATGGAGATCGTGATGGCGAAAAATAGTAAGGGATTAGGTTTTGTATTGATGCTCGGAATAACCAGTGCATTGACCGGTTGTAGCGGAAACTCGGATGAGCTTGATGAGAAGCTAGCCCACAGCGCCAGTATTACGCTGATCAATTCATGGAGTGCTATGGCAGATCTGCACGTTGCCAAGCGCAAATTTGACAATGGTTACAGCGGTTTGTTTGATACAGACAATTTGGTCTCACAGGATGTGCCTGTAAATAACGTCGGTGCGCCCTACAAATACAGCTACAAGGCCATTAATAACATTGTAAATTTGGGTGTCAGGGACAGCATCAGTAGAAACCAGGAAGAACGCACCACTAAAACCTTATCTAACGGCGAAAAGTTGTGGGTTATCGCCTGGGAAGATACCAGCGGCAAAACACTGTCTGTTGTTACCAGAAAACAGCACAGTAAAGCTGATACATTCAATGTTCGGTTATTTGCCGATGCTAACTATGCTGTGTCAGTTGATGGTAACAACGTATTAAATACCGAGAAAGGCAAAGTTACTGCTTATCTGGAAGTAAACAACTGCGCTAACAGCCTTAAAGTTGCTGATAAAGCGATAGATTTATGTACTGCAGAGCTAGGGGCATCTTATCTGCTGGTTGTAGACCGTAACGGTGCGCGCGTTATGGCAACTGAATAGTCATCTTGATATATGCGTAAGCCAGGAGGGTACTGTCGCACTTGCCACAATGCTCTCCTGCATTAACACGCACATGGCTTTGCTGGCAGCTTCTACCGTTGAGCAGGAATACTACAACCGGCTGGAAAACAGGTAAGCGCTTTGGCCTGACAACCGCGCCGGATTGCTTTAATCTGCCACCTGTCGGACCAATACCGTGCTAAGCCGAAAGGGGCTATATGAAAGTTGTCGTGAAAAGTTTATTAACCGGCCTGGCCATAGTGCTGCCGCTAATCATTACTATCGAGCTGCTGCGCTGGTTACTGCTAACCGTTGAAACCGGCCTGGCACCATTGCTGCAGCTGGTATTGCCCGGTAGCTGGTATTGGCCCGGCATGGCGATATTAGCGTTTATGCTGCTATGTATTGTTATCGGTTACAGTACGCGCTGGTCGGGTTTTAACTGGCTATGGCAACTACCCGGCAAAATTATGCTTAAGCTACCCGGCACCAGCCAGATTTACGGCATGTTGCAGGATATTATCGAGCTGATGTCGGGCAAAAACTTTGCCGATGGCTCAGTGGTTATGGTAAAGCTACCCGGCACTGAAATTGAATTGATTGGCATTATTACCAAACAAGGCGGCCAGCCTGATGACCGCATGTCGTCGCTAATGCAGGACGAGCAACTGGCGGTGTTTATTCCAATGGCCTACAACGTTGGTGGCTACACCATTATCGTGCCACGCAGCTGTACCCGTAATATTGATATGAAACCGGCTGAGGCATTGCAACTGACGCTAAGTGCTGGCTTGGGTAGCAGTAAAACGGCGAGGAGAAAGTAACATCATGAAACTAAAAACCATATTATCCGGCATGCTGTTGTTATCCGCTGGTCTGGCCGGTAAAGCCATGGCACAAAACAGCCATGCACTTAACCTGACTGAAGCCAATAAGCTGGTTAGCCTGCCGTTGCACTGCGTCGAAACACCCTACCCCTATAAAACCGGTTGGGTGCTGGGTAGCGCTGCCGACTTGCAGGAACCCGCTGTGGTACACCCGATATTTTACGGCTGCTTCGACTGGCACAGCGCGGTGCATGGCTACTGGTCGCTGGTGACCTTACTACGCCAGTTTCCTGAACTTGAGCAAGCCGCCGCAGTAAAAGCCATACTGCAGCGCAATTTAACGGCCGATAAGGTGGCGCAGGAAGTGGCGTTTTTCAGTAAAGACATTAACGCCTCGTTCGAGCGCACTTACGGCTGGGCCTGGCTGTTAAAATTGTCGGATGAACTGCACAGCTGGCAAGACCCTATGGCAGCGCAACTGGCCGCCAACTTACAACCATTAGCCGATCTGATTGTTGAGCGCTATCTCGGCTTTTTACCCCGGTTGTTTTATCCGGTGCGGGTAGGTGAACACACCAATACTGCCTTTGGTTTAAGTTTCGCCTACGATTACGCCGTAAACCGCAAGCACACTGCGCTACAGCAGTTAATTACCCAACGGGCAAAAGACTATTTTATGCAGGACAAAAACTGCCCGATTAGCTGGGAACCCAGCGGTTACGATTTTATCTCGCCCTGCCTGGAAGAAACCGGCCTGATGCAGCGTATTTTACCCGCAGAGCAATTCTTACCATGGCTTAACGGTTTTATGCCACAGCTGGCCAACCCGCAGTACAGCCTGGCGGTGGGTAAAGTCAGCGACCGCACAGATGGCAAGCTGGTGCACTTAGATGGCTTAAACTTCAGCCGCGCCTGGAACCTGTATGCACTGGCTGGCCAGTACCCGCAGTATGCGCATTTACGTAATGTAGCAGACCAGCATCTGGCGCATTCTTATCCTAACCTGATTGGTGACAGCTATGAAGGAGGCCACTGGCTGGGCAGTTTTGCCATTCATGCACTTAACAATGCGGCGGATCAAGATAAAAAATAACGCACTGATGGCCTTGAAATGTCCTGCAACCGCACTTATTTACCAAGCAGTACAAAACAGGTAGGATAAACTATGTCGCAGATTACTGATTTACTTAACTGGCGTTATGCTGCTAAAAAACTACAAGCTGACAATAAGGTGCCAGATGACAAACTGGAACCTATTTTAGAAGCCATCCGCTTAAGTGCCAGCTCAAGCGGCTTGCAACCGTATCAGGTATTAGTGGTGACTGACCCCGAACTGAAAGCACAAATTCGTCCGGTGGCCTGGAACCAATCACAAGTGACAGATTGCTCGCACTTACTGGTATTCGCAGCCTGGGACAATTACACCGCCGAGCGTATAAACAGCATGTTCGATTTAGTTAACGAGCAGCGCGGTTTTAAAAACGAAGGTTGGGAGGCTTACCGGCAGCAACTGCTAAACCACTATCCACAGCGCCCGGCAGAGCAAAACTTTGAACATGCCGCCCGTCAGGCGTATATCGGTTTAGGCTCCGCTTTACTGGCGGCAGCAGAGCAGCAAGTAGACGCAACGCCAATGGAAGGCTTCGAGCCGGAAAAAGTCGACGCGATTTTGGGCCTGGCAGAACTGGGGCTTAAATCTGTATTGCTGCTACCGCTGGGCTACCGTGAAGCAGAAGGCGACTGGCTGGTTAACCTGAAAAAGGTCCGCCGCAGCAAAGCTGATTTTGTGATCCAGCGTTAAAACGGCTTTTACCCCAACAGCATCCAAAGCGCCACGCCAAACATCAGGCTGGCGCCGATGCGGTTTAAATACTGTACGCGGTTGGCTTTGCCGAAAAACAGCGCCAGCGCTTTGCCGCCGCTGGCATACAGCAACATAGAGCCGAACTCGAGCAGTAGAATAATTGCTACTATCAGATTGACAGAATTAAAACCCTTAATAATCGGCGAAACCTAGTCGGAACATAAAATATCGTTCAATAGTAGCCATCATGTATTAATAAGTAAGGATTAATACAAAACTGACATTAACAAATTTAAAAGTTAAAACTTAGCTCACTACAGTAATACCGCCTAATGCAACACTCTTTCGCAAGCTGGCCTACTTATTTCTTAACAAAAAAGTTACGAGAAGAGCAACTTAGAAAAGTCATCTTCAACGAAAGCACAAATAATTGCAAAATAAAAGAACATTTGCTATACATTCGAAACCTAGAAAAGCATCACTAAATCTCTTACTCAGGCGGGCAATTTGGAAAGCTTCAGAAAACTAAGATTCATTACTTACTTAAAATCAATAACCAATGGATTCAACAACTCAAACTCCAACAGGCATTCTGTCTTAAATAAGCTATCAAAATTCATATTCAGCCTAAATAAGGATGAAAAATCAACTTTCATTCAGATAGCGAGAAAAAATAGCACAGTATATAATGCAATAAATTTCCCAGGATTCAACTCAGAAAGTTACATAAATACTTCAAGCCACAGCGACTTACCTCCTGAACTGACAATACTATCATTCACAGATTTCTACATGAATAACAAAGAACAACTTAATAAAGCAAGTAAAAAGCAAGTAGAGATTGAAAACTCAGTACTCAATGGTAACTTTGAAAAAGCATTATCAAATTTAGAAATATTTGAAATAGAGCACGGCAAGAGCGTTTGGAGTGTTGATAAAAAGATAAGCATACTTGTAAAGTCTAAGAATACAGATGGGCTAGATAAATATAAAAAGAATCTAGAGAAAGAGGATATATCTCACATATCTACTTTGATATATAGAAAATACACCTCTAGCTCTTCGGCATCCTTTTATAATCAAGTTTTGAAAAACTTACTTATAGAATATAGAGAAAACGGATATAGTGGATATGCTGACTTCATATCAATTCTTTTACTACCAGACACAATCGAGAATGACTATGACCTCAGCAGCTTCATAATGTTTAGTCAAAGACTTACAGCAATAGACCGATTGTTTTTTTTAAAAAAAATAATCACTAGCTCAGTAATAGCAAAGAAAATTGATAGCGACATACTCAATACTATTAGTGAGATGTCTGATTCATTGAGTACGATAGACTCTCAGTTATCTTGGAGGTATGTAAGTAATTTAATATCTGGCATAGCCGAAAGCAGAACGGCTGATTCTTCAACTGATATCATAAAACTATACTCAGCAGGAAAGTACGAAGACACTATTAAAAAATGTAAAGAAAAACTCGAACTTGAAGAAAAAGATTTATCTATAATTGACATTTATGCAAGGTCAATAATTCATATAGATGATGAAGCTGAAGTGGAAAGACTTAAAAAAAACCCTGAAAAATTATCAAATTCTTTTACAATGGTGTTAGTTGGATTTCATTACTCTATCGATAATTTTGATTTCCAAAAGTCAATTTTTGAGTATCTTTCTTTCCAATATCAGAACTATGAGTTCATAAAGTCTGTAAAGCCAATGTTTTTTTCGGCCTATCCAAAAGAGTTTGAATCACAGCTTGAAAGTTCTTGCTTAGAGTTATACTGCAGCAATAATGAAATCACACCTAAATATACAAATATTGTAAAGTCGTGGCTTGGAGCAAAAGACACCGATAAAGAAAATAAATTAAGCTATAACAATACAAGAAGTAGAGAAATAAGAATCCTATTGGAAGAAGAGATTTTTGCGACTCATCCCAACAAAGAAACTGTTGACGAATTACTCTCTGAGCTTAAAAACAACAATGACGTGTTGTTAGCTGAATACTACAGAATATGGTATCAATCAAAACTTTCAACTGAACAGCATTATCAAATAATAGACAAAGTTTGCGATTTAATAATAGAAAACAATAACTTTCAACACTTATTTCCACTTAAAGAAATTGTTGATATCATTGAGCGAAACCGAGAAATCCACACGGACAACATAAAATCTGTAATTATTTATAACTTGTACTATAAGTTTAAAGACTATGACTGTAAGGAATCTATGAGTGAGTTTTTTGAAGATTTTCTTACAAAAAAAGGATGTGCAGTAGCAAGTGAATTAGCCAAAAACTGGCAGGAGGGGAAAGTCGGCATTACTGAAGAATACTTTCTTAAAGAAGTTTGCAAGCCTGATGTAATGAGCATATTTCTAAAAATTGAAACAAATGAGGATTTATTGTTTGAAAGATTAAAAATACTTCATGAGCTTAGAAGATTAACAGTTGGTAATGAAGATTACATTCTTAGCGAGGATCTAAAAATCTATGAACAACTTTACATAGATATATTAAGCCGTCAACATGCTAGCAGCAAATTAGATATTGACGTAGATGGAATTAAAAACTCTAAGCTAGGTGAATATGAATCACACTTTACAATGTTAGATCAATTAAACAGCGGAGAGTTAGATGACTTGCTTGAGCTTTTTAAGGATGATTTAGAAAATAAAACAACAAAACTTGATAATGCAATAGTCCATTTTTATGGCCGTGCATATGAGGATATGCTTCAAGACTTTATATTCAATGAGGATTTTGGCTTAGTTCGTTATCTTAGTTCTGAAATACGTCATGGTTGGCTTCCAAATAAAATTAGATCCGTTCTTGAAGGTTTCAATATTGTAACCGAATTAGGACCAAATAAAAAATATGAAAAGAACAAGTTTTGGCGCGAACAACTGCAGTTAACGTTAACGCCAGCCTTTCTAGATATGCTTGACGACGTCCTTGCAGAATTTTCAGAGAAAGTTGATCATTTAATCGAACGTGCGAATTCTTGGCCTAAAGTAACAAGGATATTGGATGACAATAATTCAGCTTTTAACCTTCATTATGGTGTAAATGACATATTAGCTTATAGAGAACATACTAGAACAGCCATAAGCCCAGAGGATTTTTTTTACAAGTCAAATGACTTCATATGGCTTAAACTTGAGCATTGTTTCAATACAATAAAATCATTACTAAATAACGAACTTAAACCTAACTTCAATAAAATATTTGATGACTTGATAATAAAGTCGCAGTCGATCGGAGTTAAACTGAATCAACTAAACCAAGAAATTGAATCAGCAAGATTAAAAACCATTGAATCAATTGACGAAATTGAGAGCTGGTTTTGCCGTCCTAACTTCCGATTTTTAGGGGAAGTCAGCTTCGACGATATAATAAAGGTTTCAATTAGAAATATAATCGGGTTATATAGTCCGAGAGTTATCAGCTTTGATTGCTCATTTAAGCATAGTGAATTCTACATAGAACAATCAAAAACCCTTCATTTAATCAGGGCGCTTTCAACATCTTTCCAAAACTGTTTGAAACATGGAATCAAGTCTAAGGCACATGATGTTAGTATAAGAACAAGCAATTTAGATAGTAGAATAGTGTTGAATATTTCCAATACTATATCAAAAAAATCTGCTATGGAAGTATCAAAAAAAGGCATAATTGACAAAGTCAATAATTACAATCCGGAGCTTAATGGAGATCTTCTGACTAAAGAGGGTGGAACCGGTCTCTATAAAATGTATCGTTTTATTACGGATGCATTCCCAAAATCTACTTTTAAAGTAGACTTGCGTGAAAATACCTTTCAGCAGATAGTTACTTTTGAGATAACGAGGTCTAAATGAATTTATTACTGGTAGAGGATGGCCCTTATAAAAGCGATAGAGTCCAAGAATTTATTTTGTCAACCTTCTCTAACTTTACCGTTTCAGTTGTTAGATCATATTCTTCTGGAGTAAAAGCACTAGTTTCTTTAAACTATGATTTAATAATTCTTGACATGAGCCTTCCTACTTTTGATACAATTAATGGACAGGGTGGCGGTGATAAAAGAATGTATGGTGGACTAGACATTGCTAGGCAAATACATAGAAGAAAAATTGATAGTAAATTTTTGTTTTTGACTCAACATCGTTCTTTTTCCGAGAACCCAAAATTAGAAAAGCTAGCTGACATCGATCACGTCGCCAGAGACATTTATGGTGAACAATATCTAGGATATATTTTTTACGAACATGCCGGATTTGACTGGAAAGATAAATTAAAGGAAATCCTAGATAATTATGCTTAGAATACTAGTAATTGATGACGATCCTAATCGTCGATATAGAATATCGAAAGAGCTATCAGAAAACTTTCCTGGAGTTGGGATTGACAATGCAAGTTCAGTTCATAAAGCTAAGGCGTATTTGTCAGAAAATTATTACTTCACGATTTTCCTCGACATGGCACTACCGTACCGAGACGGCGACTTAGTAGACTCTAAAGCTGGTCTAAAATTGTTAGAGAAAATTTCGCTTGGTAAATTTAATAGCACTCCTAATAGAGTTATCGGTTTTACTGCATTAATTGAAGAGTTTAAGGAGAAGGAAAGTAACTTCAACAAGCTTGGATTTATGCTTTATGAAACGAGTGGTAACAATTTCAATTGGTTATTAGAGGCCATCAACCAAGTAGCATATTGCCTCAGATCAATTGAATCATATAAAAGCTTCCCTACTGATTTGGCTATTCTGAGCATTCATGGTATTGAAACTAACGGTAGTTGGCAGAGTAATCTTTACACGTCAATTAAAGAGGAATTCAAAGATGTAAAAATTTCTAACTTACAGTACAAATACGAAAAGTATCCTGTCATTAGATTTATTTTTCCTTCTCTTAGAAAAAAAATGATAATTCATTTTTCTGAACAATTTGAAAACTGGTTGTTAGAGAACAAAACCAAAAGAATACACTTGTTTTCGCATAGCTTTGGTACTTATATTTTGGTTAAGTCACTCGAAATGTTATCGCATAGAACGGATCTTACTAATTTAGAGTTAGTTTTACTAAGCGGCAGTGTCTTAGATCAAAATTATGATTTTTCTTTTCTCAAGAAAGCACCTAATGCTAAATTCGTTAATGACTGCGCGAGACAAGACGGAGCTCTACTGTTCAGCAAAGCTTTCGTGATGGGAACAGGCATGGGTGGTAGAACAGGGTTTCGAGGTTTAATGAATAGTAAGTTTATCAATCGTTCATACCCAGGTGGACACAGCGTTTTCTTTGAAAATGATTGCCAAATAGTCCGCGAGCATTGGGTACCGCTAGTAAAATCGAATTATCAAGCTGAACCATTTGATAAATCAGCTGAGCATTTAATGGATAAACCTTTGGAATACATGTCGAGAGTTTCGTCTAAAATAAAGTTTCTATATTATTTAATGCCGATAGTGATAATAGTTTATTTTGTATGTTTAAATTTATGAAAGCTTTTTGATTTTTCCAACATATAAAGATATCTAGCCCAACAACATCCACAGCGCCACGCCAAACATCAGGCTGGCGCCGATGCGGTTTAAATACTGTACGCGGTTGGCTTTGCCGAAAAACAGCGCCAGCGCTTTGCCGCCGCTGGCGTACAGCAGCATAGAGCCAAATTCCAGCAGCAGAATAATCGCCACTAACACCAGCAGCTGTGGCCAGAATGCCATTTGGCTGTCGATAAACGGCGGCAACAGCGCCATATGAAAAGCCCAACCTTTGGGGTTAGACACCGCAGTAATAAAACCCTGACTAAACAAGGTACGCCGCGTCATTAACGCTGGCAGTTCACCCGGTTGCGGCAAGGCCAGTTTGCCTTTAGCACGCCACATTTGCAGGCCGATATACGCCAGATAGCAGGCGCCGGCTATTTTAAACCACTGAAACACCGCCGGAAATTGCAGCATTATCGCCGCCACGCCGCATACCGCCAGTATTGCTACCAGCGCCACGCCCAGCATTTCGCCCCACATCATCCACAAAGTACGCCGCACGCCCTGGCTCATGCCCAACGTCATTGCCAATGTCATGCACATACCCGGTGTCACCGAGACAAATAAAAACGTCGGAATAAATGCGCCCAGCAACGCCAGATTAACCATAACCACCTCAACAGCAAATTAGCGCTATTCTGGCTGGTTGTATCAGCGCCAGCAAGGGTTTTGGGCAGGGTATTTAGTGCGATAACCGCAGCCATAGAAAAACATTGCTATCAAATTTTTGCAGCACCTGTCGAAACCATCCCCGCCGCTTCGACTAAGCTGTGATACGTCAAACTAATGCGTTTTACTCAGGAGAAGCAAAATGTCAGGTAATACCGTAACACTGCACCGGGTAATGAAAGCCACACCAGAGCGGTTATACCGCGCTTTTTTAGATGCCGATGCTCTGGCGAAATGGTGCCCGCCGCATGGTTTTACCGGCAAGGTGCATAGCATGGATGCGCGGGTGGGCGGCGGTTATAAAATGTCATTTACCAATTTTAATACCGGCCAAAGCCACAGCTTTGGCGGCACTTATCTGGAGTTAAAACCAAACGAGCTAATTCGCTATAACGACCAGTTTGATGACCCTAACCTGCCCGGTCAAATGCTGGTAACCATTAAGCTAAAACCAGTGTTGTGCGGCACTGAGCTGACTATTGAGCAAAGCGGCATACCAGAGGCGATACCGCTTGAGTTTTGTTATGCCGGCTGGCAGGAGTCGCTGCAACTGCTGGCACTGCTGACCGAGCCGGAAATACCGGATCAGGCGTAGAACGCGCGTCTGTATAAGCCAGCAACACCTTATCCGGCCACATATCTGGCCGGTCGTTACATTGCCCCAACTTAATCGCCTTACAATGCATTTGTTTATATTGCAAAACTTAGTACTCAAGTTGGTACATTTACATTGCCTAATTGTACAAACATTAGTACCATCCCTGTATTCCGTTTTAGCTGTGACAGTTAAAGAACGGTATGTTGAAAAATAGGAGAGCAACCGAATATGAACATTCTTACTGTTAGCGAAGCACGGGCTAACTTTAAGGCGGTTATTGATACTGTACTGGATACTCACGAACCGACGTTAGTGACAAACCAGCGCTCTGGTAATGTTGTGATGATTTCTCAGGAAGATTACAACGCCATGCAGGAAACGCTGTACTTACTCAGTACGCCGAATAATGCAAACCGTTTGCGGGAATCGGTAGCACGCATTAAAGCTGGCGCCTTCGAGTTGAAGGAAGCCTTTTTAGATGAGCAAGAAACTAACTAAACCCGGCGTGGCCTTTGATGCACACGCCTGGGATGACTATCAATATTTTAAGCAGTACAACAAAAAGCTAAGCGCCCGTATTGATGAGCTGATCAAAGAAGCCATGCGCGCACCACTGGAGGGTAAAGGCAAACCAGAACGGTTAGTGGGCGACTTCGCCGGCTTTTATTCACGCCGGATAGACCGCGAGCACCGCTTGGTTTACACCTACATAGATGGTTATCTGGTAATAGCGCAGTGCCGGTTTCATTATTGAAATCGAAGCAAAAAAAGCTACAAATGAAGCTTTTTTTGCTTCATTTTGTCGTTAAAAACCAGGCAAAGAGTCTGAGCTAACTTTAGTCAAAAGTGCGACTCCATTTCCTACAAACAGAGGTTGTCACTTGACAACCTCTGTTTGTCCAACTAGCATCGACAAGGATTGCACATGCCAAGGAACAAGCATCCTAAGAAAGACATTGAAGACGCTTTGCAATATGCAGAACTGCAGGGTTGGGTTATTGAAGTCGGCGGCAGCCATGCATGGGGGCGAATGTATTGCCCTTATAACGACAACAGCTGTCGCTGCGGTGAATTTTGCATTGCTAGTATTTGGAGTACACCAAAAAATCCGGCCAACCATGCCAGACAGATCAAACGGGTTGTAGACAATTGCACGGCATTAAAAAACGCTAACTTTGAGGATTAACCTGATGAAACTATACGAGTTTACCTTAAAGTTTACTTTGCCGGATACTAATCAGGATGCAGCAAATTACATTGCAGCACTGGCACAAGCCGGTTGTGATGACGCCCTTATTGGTATCGGCCAGCCAGGACGCATCGCACTGCAATTTAGCCGCGAGGCTGATACTGCTTTTACGGCAATAACCTCTGCCATTAAAGATGTAAAAACTGCCATTCCACAAGCCAAACTGACTGAAGCCACACCTGATTTGGTTGGCTTAAGCGATATCGCCGACTTACTTGGCTTTAGCCGGCAAAATATGCGTAAACTTATGTTAACCCATAGCCAAAGCTTCCCCGCCCCGCTGCACAGCGGCAGCAGCAGTATCTGGCATTTGGCTAAGGTGCTTAACTGGTTTAGCCAACAACAAAATAAAGCAGTTGCGCCTGAAATTACAGAAGTGGCGCAGGTAACCATGCAGGTCAATATCGCCAGAGCACTAAGCGAGCTGCAACCCGACACCCGCCAAGAGTTTATGCAAATTCAGGAAGAGTTGGCGCAGTATCGCTAAAAAGTACCATTTTCCACCCAATTGCCAGGTCGGTATTAGCCAAGTCAAAGTTTGCACATCCATCAGTTATGTTCTAGATTGGGTATTCGGTACAACCTGATAAATATTAAGAACTTCAATTACTTTTGAAAGAAGTTCTTTGTTGGCCAAAATAACGAGAAAGGGATGTCTGATGAAGTTGAGCCACGTACTGTCTGAAAAGTGCTACGACCCCATTTTCAAACCGCTCAAGCGCCAGTTCGGCTTGCTGCAAAGTGGCTGCGCCATAAATAGTTTTAAGGTCGGCTGCGACGGCTTTACGCTCTTTCCAGCTGACGAAGCGCAGGCTGTTGCGGATTTGATGCACGATGCACAGTTGTACCTGTGTTTTAGGGTAAACCGCTTCTATCGCATCCGGGAAGCCTTTGAGGCCATCAACGCAGGCGATAAAGATATCTTCCACACCGCGGTTTTTCAGCTCGTTCATCACCGACAGCCAGAACTTAGCACCTTCGGTTTGCGCTATCCACAGGCCAAGCAACTCTTTCTCGCCATCGGTGTTCACGCCAAGGGCAAGGTAGACGGATTTGTTCTGGATGCTACCAGAATCGCGACTACGCACGACTAAACAGTCCAGATACACTATCGGGTATACCGGTGCTAATGGCCGCTGCTGCCAGGCTTTAACCTCGTCCAGTACGGCATTGGTGACCTGAGAGATAAACGTCGGCGAGACTTCAACGCCATAGGCTTCTTCAAAATGGGCCTGGATATCACGGGTAGACATGCCTCTGGCATACAGCGAGACAATACGCTCATCGAAACCACCAAGCTGCTTCTCGCCTTTCTTGATGAGCTTAGGCTCAAAGCTACCATTACGGTCTCTCGGTGTTTCAAGCTCGATATCGCCATGAATGCTGCGCACAGATTTACGGCTTTTACCGTTACGGGAATTACCGGTGTTTTTACCGGCGGCATCATGTTTGGCATAACCAAGATGCTGCTCCATCTCGGCTTCAAGTGCACGTTCGGCAAGCTTTTTGGTCAACTGCTTAAGGATACCTTGCTCACCAAGCAGGTCTTCCGGGGATTTATAATCAGCTAATAACTGGTCGATAAGCTGGTCTGATACTGGCATTCTTCATTCCTTTCAAATACATGGGTAGAATGCCACTTACACAGATTTTTTTATACTCTCGGCTTCCCCGGCTTTTCCTTTTCCAACAAACACTACATCAACTGTATCCCGCCACCAAAGCTGCGGTAGATGCCGACTAAGCGGCTAAAGCTTTGCTGTTGCAGTTGCGCTAACTGATCGCGGCTGCGCAGCAGTTCGCGCTCGGCGTCCAGCAGGTCAAGGAACTCACCTGAGCCTGCGTTATAACGCTGGCGGGCAATTTGCACCGCCTTGTTACTGGCCTGCCATTGCAGTTCAGTGCTCAGTTGCTGCTCGCGGCTTAAGTTATAGCTGTTAAGCGATAACTGCATTTCGTTGATGGCGTTAAATACCTGCTGCTCAAACTGCGCCAGCGCCATTTGGCTGCTGGCCTCGGCCTGACGGATACGGGCTTTTACCGAGCCTAAATCGGCGGCTTGCCAGCTTAACGTGGGCGCCACAGCCCAGCTTTGCGTGTCGCCATTAAGCGCCAGGCCCGGGCCGGAGATAAAGCCTAAAAAGCCGCGCACTGACAGATTGGGATACAGATCTGCTGTGGCCACACCAATTTCTGCCGTGCGGGCGGCTAATACCCGCTCTGCACTTGCCACATCGGCGCGGTAACGCAGGTAGTTTTCACCCGCTACCACCGCTACCGGCTGTTTAAGCTCTGGCAAATGCGGCACGGCACCGAGTTTTAACTGGCCGGGCCGCTGCGCCAGCAAGGCCGATAAGGTGGCATCTGCCGCTAACAGCGCCACACGATAAGCCGGCACTGCGGCCTGTACCTGATGAAACTGCACGTCTATTTGCGCCAGTTCCAGCTCTGATGCCATACCGGCTTCCAGCCTTGCTAATACAATGTCGCGGCTTTGCGTAAGGTTTTGCAGGTTTTGCTCTGCCACCACTAAACGCAGTTGGGCGCCACGGTATTCACCGTAACTGGTGGCCACCTGGCTGATTAGCTGCACCTGGGCATCGTGCCATAAAATATCAGCTTGCTGCGCCTGTGCCTCAGCAGCCTCTGTGGCGCGGCGGATTTTGCCGAATAAGTCCAGATCCCAACTTAAATTAGCGCCTGTGCTATAACCGCGGCTTATTACGCCGTCATCCAGCGGCGACACTGAGCCGTTTTCGCTGGCCTGATAGCCGGCGTCTACCGACCCGTTGGGTAACACGTCGTTGTTGGCATCACGAAATACCGCATACGCTCTATCAACATTCGCTTTGGCCTGCGCCAGGGTGCGGTTTTCTGCCAGGGCACGCTCAATCAGTTGATTAAGCGCCGCATCGTCAAATGCCTGCCACCAACTTTGAGCCTGCCCCGCCTGTTGGTACGGGCTGCTAAAGCTGATATCCGCCACCTTGGCCGGGGTTTGGTAATCCGGCCCGACGGCACAAGCACTTAATGACGCTGCTACTATTAACGCCAGCGCAGAATGGTTTAGCAATTTACGCATGATGTGCTCCTTTGGCGTCAGTATCGTGCTTATCAGTTACTGCTTTGTGCTCACCGCGCTTTGCCAGCATGTAGTAAAACAGCGGGGTTAAAATTAAGCCGAAAATGGTTACGCCTATCATGCCGGCAAATACTGCCACCCCCATCGCCTGGCGCATTTCGGCACCGGCACCTGATGAAAACACCATTGGCACCACGCCCATAATAAAGGCAATAGACGTCATCAATATTGGCCGTAAGCGTAAGCGGCCGGCTTCCAGTATGGCCTCCATAGCGCTCATGCCCTGATCTTGCAGCTCTTTGGCAAACTCGACAATTAAGATGGCGTTCTTGGTGGCCAGCCCCACCAGAACAATTAAGCCAATCTGGGTGAAGATATTGTTGTCGCCACCGTACAGCAGTACGCCACTGAGTGCCGATAACAGCGTCATCGGAATAATCAGGATAATGGCCAGCGGTAAGCTTAAGCTTTCGTACTGCGCCGCCAGCACCATAAACACCAGCAGAATAACCAACGGGTAGATAAATAACCCGGCGTTACCGGCCAGAATTTGCTGGTACGTCAGCTCAGTCCACTCGTACGTCATGCCGTTTGGCAGGGTTTCGGCCAATATTTTCTCAATTGCCGCCTGCGCTTCGCCACTGCTGTAGCCCGGTGCCGGGCCACCGTTAATTTCGGCGGTGGTAAAGCCGTTATAGTGCATTACGCGGTCTGGCCCTGCGGTATTAGTCACGTTAATAAAAGAACCCAACGGGATCATCTCGCCACTGTTATTACGCACCTTTAGCTGGCCAATTTGCTCCGGTGTTTGGCGAAACTGCTCATCAGCCTGCATATTTACCTGATAGGTGCGGCCAAACTGATTAAAGTCATTCACATACACCGAGCCCATATAAGCCTGCAGCGTTTGGAACACCTCATCCAGTGCCACGCCTTGCTGTTTGGCTTTAGTGCGGTCGATATCCAGATCCAACTGCGGCACATTCACCTGGTAGCTGGAGAAAATACCTGCCAGCTCAGGCGTCTGCCAGGCTTTCATCATCACCTGCATAGTCACCTTGTACAGCTCGTCATAACCGTGGTTAGCGCGGTCTTGTATTTGCAGCCGGAAGCCACCGATAGTACCCAAGCCCTGAACCGGCGGCGGTGGAAATATCGCGATAAAGGCATCTTCTATACCGGCAAACTTTTGGTTTAGCGCTGCAGCAATGGCACCGGCTGACATAGACGGATCGGTACGCTCGCTAAAGTCGGTAAGCGGCGTAAACACAATGCCGCTGTTCGGGCTATTGGTAAAACCGTTGATACTCAGGCCCGGGAAAGCCACAGAGTTGGCCACACCAGGTTGCTCCAGTGCGATACGCGACATCTCTTTAATCACCGCTTCGGTGCGTTCCAGTGATGCCGCATCCGGTAACTGAGCAAAGGCGACTAAATATTGTTTATCCTGGCCAGGTACGTAGCCGGTTGGGGTGGTAGCAAACTGCAGGCCGGTTAAGCCTACTAACACGACATACATTACGCCGACAATAGCGCCAAAACGGATCACCTTTTTTACCAGCCAGCCGTAACCGTTGGATAAGCGGGCAAAGAAGCGGTTAAAGGGTCCAAATAACCAGCCACCAAACAGCTTATCCATACCGCGGGTTAGCGCGTCTTTTTTCTCGCCATGGCCTTTTAACAACAGTGCTGACAGCGCCGGGCTTAGCGTTAACGAGTTAATTGCCGAGATAAAGGTAGAAATAGTAATTGTTAACGCAAACTGCTTATAAAACTGCCCGGTTAAGCCCGACATAAAGGCGGTAGGAATAAACACCGCCGCCAGCACCAGCGTAGTGGCAACAATGGGCCCGGTGACTTCTTTCATCGCCTTTTGCGTTGCGGCAACCGGCGATAAGCCTTCGCTGATGTTACGCTCAACGTTTTCTACTACGACGATGGCGTCATCCACTACGATACCGATTGCCAGTACCAGACCGAATAACGATAACGCGTTCAGCGAAAAGCCCAAAAGCTGCATAAAGGCAAAGGTACCCACCAGAGACACCGGCACTGCCACCAGCGGAATTATAGAGGCGCGCCAGGTTTGTAAAAACAGCACCACCACTAACACCACCAGCAACACCGCTTCAAGCAGGGTTTTTACTACCGCTTCAATTGAACCACGCACAAATACGGTTGGGTCGTACACGATGTCGTAGGCTAAACCATCCGGAAAGCCTTTTGACAATTCAGCCATTTTGGCCCGTACATCGTCAGAGATTTGAATGGCATTAGAGCCGGATGCCTGAAATATCGGAATGGCCACGGCGTCTTTGTTATCCAGCAAAGACCTCAGCGCGTAAGTAGAGGCGCCAAGCTCCAGCCGCGCGACATCTTTTAACCGGCTGATTTCACCATTAGTGCCAACCTTGATAATAATATCTGCAAACTCTTCTACTGCCGCTAAGCGGCCTTTAACGTTAATAAGCAGCTGAAAATCAGCGTCACCACTGGGCTGCGCACCTAAACTACCGGCGGCGGCTTGTTGGTTTTGCTCACGAATAGCCGCAGTAATTTGTGCCGGTGATAAACCCAGCGCGGCTACTTTGTTAGGGTCCAGCCAAATACGCATACTGTAATCGCCGGCACCAAACAGCCGTACCGCGCCCACACCCTCTATCCGCGCCAGCTCGTCTTTCACATTTAATGCGGCATAGTTAGACAGATACAGCATGTCATAGCGATTATCAGGCGAAGTTAAGTGCACCACCATGGTTAAATCAGGTGATGATTTCTCGGTGACCACGCCTAAACGTTGCACTTCCTGCGGCAGCCGGGGCTTGGCGCGCTCTACCCGGCTTTGCACCTGGGTTTGGGCTAAGTCAACGTCGGTGCCAATGGCAAAGGTAACGGTTAACGTCATGCGGCCATCAGAGGTAGCCTGAGAAGACATATACAACATGTCTTCCACGCCGTTAATTTCCTGCTCCAGCGGCGAAGCCACCGTCTCGGCAATAACCTTGGGGTTAGCGCCGGGGTAGTTAGCAGTTACTACTACTGTGGGCGGCACCACTTCAGGGTATTCCGTGATTGGCAACTGCCACACCGCTATTGCACCAGTAATAAAAAACAGCAGTGAGATAACAGCGGCGAAGATCGGCCGACGGATAAAAAATTGTGAGAACATGATGTTTCCTTAACCCTGTCCCGGCGTTTTGCCGGCATTAACTGTTACTGCCGTGCTGTCTGTCTTTGCAGTCAGCGCAGTGCTGGTTTGGTCCAGCAACTGCTGCGCATTACGCAGCTGTACCAATTGTTCACTGCTGGCCATCTCAACCAGTTTTGGCTCAATCTGCATATTCGGCCGCACGCGCTGCAGGCCGTTAACCACAATTTTGTCGTTCGCTGCCAGGCCGTCGGTAACAATACGCAGGCCATTTACTTTTTCACCTAACGTTATCGCCCGGTATTCCAGCTGATTGTCGCCATTTACCAGCAACACAAATGTGTTGTTCAAATCGGTGCCCACTGCCTTTTCATCTATCAACACACCGTCATAACTGGCGCTGCCTGCCACGCGGATGCGGGCAAACAAACCTGGTAGCAGGTTGTTATCTTCATTGGCAAAACTGGCACGAATACGAATAGTGCCGGTTTGTGCATTAATGCGGTTATCGACAAAATCAATATGGCCAACATTGCTGTAACTGCTGTCGTCGGCCAGTGCCATATACACCGGATTGGCGCTGGCATCGCGGGTATCAGCCCGTCTACCGGCTTCGGTTAAGCGGGCGTACTTCAGGTAGCTTTGCTCATCGACATCAAAATAAGCGTACATTTTGTCGGTAGACACCAGGCTGGTTAGTTGGCTTTGGCCGGCAGTAACAAAGTTACCGGCGGTAACCCGGGCATAAGACACACGGCCACTTATCGGCGCACTGATACGGGTGTAGCTTAAATCCAGCTCGGCGCGTTGCAGTGCAGCCTTTACCGCAGCAACGGTAGCGGCGGTTTGCTGTTTACGGGCTAAACGGCTGTCGAGCAGTTCTGCTGAAATAGCGCGTTGGCTGCTAAGTTTTTCTGCGCGGCTATAGTCGTTGTCGGCCTGCAAAGCAGCACTTTGTGCACTTTGCAGTTCAGCGTTAAGCCGCGCCACGTCAGCGACAAAAGGCCGTGGGTCAATTTGCACTAATACATCGCCCTTTTGCACCAGTGCACCTTCGTTAAAGTGCACCTGCTCAACATAGCCAGACACCCGAGGCATCAGCTCTACCGTTTGCGGTGCTTGCAGGCGGCCGGTAAATTCGTCCCACTCGGTAATACGTTCATGAACCACCTGCGCCACGCTTACCACCGGAGCAGCCGGTGCAGGTGCCTCGCCCACCGCCTGTGGATTACCGCAAGCGCTCAGCACCAGTGCTGCAACGCTTGCCAACATAAAAGTTCTTAGGGTGTTTTTCCCGCTCATGATGCTGCTCTCCAAATTGTTGTAGCCACCCGCTTGGGCACGGCTAAAAATAACCTGCAATTCTGTACTGACCGGTAAATATATAGATCGGCAAAAAACTGTCAATCGATATTTGTACCGAACGGTAATTAATTTATTTCTACAACAGATAGATTTGTTCTAAGGCGCAAGCAGCGGCAGGGGCTTTATTCAATAGCCGCAGGCAGTTAGCAGCGCTAGCCTTTATTCATGGCAATAATTTTGTACTCAGCGGTAAATAACCCTTGCTGGACAAGGGGTCTTTTGCTGTTTACTATATCAGCACGTTTTCATGCGGGAGTTACACCATGCCAGCAGTAGGTTGCACGGTAAATGTCGGCAGGCCACGCGCTTTTGATATCGACACCGCGCTGGAAAAAGCGCTGGAAGTGTTTTGGCGTAAAGGTTACGACGGTACGTCGTTAACCGATCTAACGGAAGCCATGGGCATTAATAAACCCAGTTTGTATGCCGCTTTTGGCAACAAAGAGCAGTTATTTTTAAAGGCGATTGAATTATATGAACGCCGGCCTTGCTCGTTTTTTTTACCGGCGCTGGAAAAACCCACAGCCTATCAGGTAGCCGAACATATGCTGTATGGCGCCGCGGCCAATATGGCTAACAAAGATCAGCCACAGGGCTGTGTTGTTATTCAAGGCGCGCTGTCATGTAGCGAGGCGGCCGCCACGGTAAAAGAGGCGCTTATTAACCGCCGCCTTGAGGGCCAGCAAAAACTTCGCGCCCGCTTCGAGCAGGCCAAACTTGACGGCGACTTACCCGCCAGTGCCGATGCCGAAACCTTAGCCCGCTATTTAGGTACTGTGCTGCAGGGTATGGCCATTCAGGCTAACAATGGCGCTACCTCTGAGCAATTACGCCAGGTTGCTGAAATGACCTTGCTTGCCTTTCCACGCTGAAATCAGCACAGTAGTCAGACAGCATAATTTTTTCTGTTCTGGCTACTGTTTAAACGACACATAAGGCTTTATGATCGCCGCCTCTGTTGCTGCCAACTGCGCCCACTATGCCATCTACTATGCCATCCACCCTGAAAAATACCTTGCTGTATCTGGTTACCGTTTTAATCTGGGGCTCTACCTGGTTTGCTATTGAATTTCAGCTCGGCGAGGTCGCAGTAGAAGTGTCGCTGCTGTACCGCTTTGCGCTATCAGCGTTATTAATGTGGCTGTTTTGCTGGTGGCGCCGGCTGCCCATGCGTTTTAGCACTAAAGATCATGGCTTTATTGCCCTGCTGGCATTGTTTAACTTTGCACTGAATTACATTTTAATTTATCAGGCGCAGCAATATTTAACGTCGGCCATGACGGCCATCGCCTTTACCACCATGTTGCTGATGAATATTGTTAATACACGGCTGTTTTTCGGCATGCCGGTCGCCAAACGCATTTATTTTGGCGCCTTAATGGGTATCGCTGGCATAGTGGTACTGTTTTACCCCGACTTAGACGGCCTGGATTTCAGCAATGCCAGTTTACTTGGCTTAATACTGGTGCTGGGCAGTGCGCTAAGCGCATCGCTGGGTAATATGGCCAGCGTGCGTAACTCCCGCGCCGGTTTACCCATCACCCAGGTTAACGCCTGGGGCATGCTGTATGGCACGATCGGCCTGCTGTTGTTAGTGCTTATTAACGGCACACCCTTTACCTTTAGCACCACGCCGGCGTTTATTATTTCATTGCTGTACTTAGCCGTATTTGGCTCAGTTATCGCCTTTGCTACCTATTTTGCCTTGTTAAAAGGTATGGGGCCGGAAAAAGCCAGCTACACCATAGTGTTGTTTCCGCTGGTCGCCGTAGTGTTAAGCACCCTGTTTGAAGACTTTGTCTGGACCGGCTACACCTTTGCCGGTTTTGCTTTAGTGCTGGCGGGTAATGCACTGGTGCTAACGCCTTTTGCTAAAATTAAAGCGCTGCTGTTTAAGCCGCGCACAGCATCGCAGGCGCTGGTTCCGTAGCTGGTGCCGGGACTGCTTTAACGGCACGCCAAACAGCAGTAGGCCAGGTTAAGTTGACGATGTTAAAACTCTTGCCGCACACGCAAAAACCGGGCAAAACGCGGCAAGCCGGTTTTAGTCAGGCCGTTATAACGGTAGGTTACCACAGCACCAACTGGCGGCGGAGTTTGGCGCAACGCATCGGTTAAACCGCTGCCAATGGCAAAGGTTTTACCGTCCGGCATTTTAACCACCAAAGCCCCCACCATGCCCTGATACTTGCCTTTACCCGGCCGGTAACCAATAACCTCGGCTTCGCTGTCCTGATAGGTTTTTAGCTTCAACAAATCGCTGCTGCGGCCGGTTTTATATAACGCATCCTGCTGATGCAACATCAGGCCTTCAGCACCGGCCTGTTCCAGCTCGCTAAGTTTAGCCAGCAGCGCAGCCTTGTCGGCAATACGAAACTGCGGCACCAACATTAAATAGCGGCTGTTTTGCTGTGCAACAAGGCGCTGCATCGCATTGATGCGTTCAGTAAAGCTGCCCGCTGCATCCGGTAGCTCAAAAATGTAATAGCGGATTTGCTGCCATTCACTGTCAACCGGCTGCTGTTTACTGACCACGCTTAACGTATCAGCAAACTTACTGCGGCCCAGCCACAGTTCACCATCTAACGGCTGTGGCGGAAACTCAGCCACAAACCAGGCCGGCGCCGCTATTAGATTACCACCACGCGAGATCAGCTGTTTACCATCCCAGTAAGCCCGCACGCCGTCAAGCTTTTCACTTACCCAGTACTGCTTAACATCGATGTTGTCGCGGTAAACTTCAGCCAGCAGTAAATCAGGTTTGGCTGCTGTCACCTGTGAGCAGCAGCATAGCAACAATGCAGTTAACACTTTAATCATTATTTGGCATCTTTTTATTTAAAATAAAAAGTGTAGTAACAAAGCCGGTTTCAGCAAGCGGCAGTGATGGGGTTCAGTGACATTGATATTATCAGCCACATGGCTGGAGTGAAAAAATGAAAAGCCCAAACCAAGCATTAGCCACTAACACAAGCAGCTTTATAGCACTGCGGGCAAAGGCCGGGATATCGCGATACCAGTACAAGTAGCCTATAACTGCCCACTGAACAGCCAGCCACAATACCGAGATGTATAAAAAGCCTTTGTAGCACTCTGTCTGCGGGAGCGTGTAATATGCATAGTACCAACACAACACAGCGCCGCCAGATAAAGCAGCCAGAGCAGCGCAAGAAAGCCGGTTACGCCACTGCGGATAATCCGTACTTAGCAGCTTCGCTTTGTATGTAGCACCTTTATCAGTCATTTTTGCTCCCGGCGCGGCGGTTGGGCCTGCCCTTTCACACCAAGCTAGTGCTCGGCATCAGTAGTCACATTATGCAGCGATCTTGTCTCTAAGTTGCACGGCTCCTGCAACCATGTCTTGCCCCTCCACATAAGCTGGAGTTTCCTATTAGACCTTTAGGCTTATTGTTGACCAGCCAACACACCCAGGATCCAATCTTTGTAAACTGAAATCCTCACCTGGTATGCCGTAGTACCATATAAACCACCTTTGAATGTTGAGAGGTCGCCTTGCCAATACTGCCAACTTGATAACCCAGCAAGATAAGGTTCACCATCAAGGAAAATAACGGATGGGCCTCCGCTATCACCAGATCCGTGAATGCCTTCAAGCGGCAACGCATTAGGAGGGGCGTCAAACCTATACGTCAGCCAATTACCCTTTGCACCATCAATTTTGTTATGAAAGGAATGCATTTTACGTAGAGGTTTAGTGCTCAAATCCTCACCAATTAAACCGTTCCCTGTAGCTCCCCGACCGAACACAGTGACAGTTTGACCCACTTCATTGTCTTCCTGATAGATTTTCACCGGTGCGATGCCACTGACAGGTGATGAAAGTTTGATTATCGCGATATCAGGCCTTGAAGCAAAGAACGCCATTAGTCGTGTCGCATCTCCCTTAAACAAAGATTCATCCGGCTCAATATAATCGGGATGTTTTGTTACTGATTCAATTTTGTAACTTTCACCGCCAATTTTTATGCTTTTACCTGTGTAATCATAAAAAATGACATGTGCTACTGTAACAATCCATTGAGGTGCAATCAGCACACCATGTCCCTCGTGAGGCATATCAATCAGAAACTCTGGTGCATTCTCAACCCAATATTTTTCTGGCGGAATGTCGTGTCGCTTTACAACTGCATTGCAATAATTCGGCAATATCAGACTCACCGCAAACAATAACCACCAGAATTTCATGCTATGTCCATTATAATCAAAAAGCTAACGCAAAGCTTTGGGGCGGCTGGAGCGCAGCGTAAGCCGTCCCAGCCACGATAGTGGCGACAACAGCGCCTTGTTAGGGCATGTAAAACAAGACTTGCTTACCGAATTTTGTTTTTTTATGCCCAATAACAACCCTTTGACCAACATTAACACTTTCATAGTATTCATCACTTACTCTGAAGTCATAGTCTGAGCCCTTTACATTTATAATTTTCATGTAATCACGTCTTCCTCTAATTTCTTTCGATGTAATTACTGCTAAAACTGTATAAATGGACTCATTTGAAATTTTTCTTGCGTGAATAGATGGCAACCACTCTGAGAGCATTTGAAATTGCATTATAAATAAAAGCCCTGTGATTGCAGGTAAGGCTACGGATAAGTACAAATAAAATTTTTTATTGTTTGAAACCCAGTTGAGCCTCTCTTTAAGTTCACAACGTCTCTTTACGAAAATAGTAATTGAAGCCACAAGAAAAAATGCGCAACAAGTCAACGACACTATTTTCGCAAACATAACGGTTGACTCATTTGGTTCGAAGTTGTTGCCAAAACTAAAGATCGACGAAACTGTTACTACAAATATGAATGTCAAAACGAAAAGAGATGCCAGCTTCAAGTGATGCCCTAACAGCTTATTCAAAGGACCAAAACCCGCGAGTTGCGTGTATCAGAACCCGCTAGTTGCAAAATTGGCTCCAGTTTATGGCGCTAGCTAAATGTAAATCAAGCATTTTTATCTTGTAGCAATTTATGTTGCTGTAAACCACGGGTGTTACACCCGCGAGTTGCAGATAAAAAACTCAAAGGCAAACCGGTGTACTTTAACGGCACAGGAGCACAGCGTAACCGCGGCATATAACTTGAGTTATCGCTTTATTAACCTAAACTTTTATGATTAAACCAAATGGAGCGACGTACATCATGTCAGTGATAACGTACTTTACCGTCGCTATTGCTATGCTCTCTTTTGTTGCGCCTGCAAAAACACGATTTGACATTATTGCGGTTGAATATCCGCCTTTTAGCAGCAGTGAAATACCCGGCGGGGGCCTGACATTTGATCTGCTGCGTAATCAATACGGTGAGAACATCGTATTTAAGCCTTTGTTCTTACCACCTGCCAGAGCAGCGAAAGTGTTGGCAACATCTGACTGGTGTGGTAGTTTTTTTCCTCCGGGTGAACAAGTCCCGGCACTTAAATGGCCATTATCAGAACACCAAATTAAAATCGGTTTGTATCGCAGAAAACAAGCTGATGATTTTCGTTGGACCAAGCTCAGTGAACTTTCAGGCTCTGTTGCCTTGCTTCGCATCGGCACAGACAGCCCTTTTTCACGTCAGTTTAACGATGCCGGGTTGAATATCGTTTGGGTAGAGTCGCCCGAACAAGGTATAGAGTTATTGATAAAGCAACGCGTCGACTACAGTATGGGAGATGATATGCTTGGCAGCCGCTTTGAGCAAAACAGCGAAACACAGAACATGCTGCAGTTTTCCGACACGGTGTTAACCGAGACACCTGTGGTACTGTTTACAAATCCCAGCTGCGAAATCTCGGGTTTAATGATCCGAAAATCAACTTAACACCACATCTTGATAATAATAAAAAGCTTCTTTGCTATCAAATATCTACGAAAACGCCGTGTTATCACAAATATTGGGTTTTATCGACAAGTAGCCATAACTACAGCCTGTCATTTACCAATAGTAACAAACCTGAAAAATTATACATTTAATCAATCTTTCACTCAAAGAATGAGCAACCATGTCAAGGTCACTTGCCCCCTTCAGCGTCATGTTCGGTTTTTTTAGCCAACTAATGCTTAACTACGCAGCTAAAGCAAGCCTAACCAATTTAGTTGCTATCTACAGCGCAGCGCTTTGCATTGATCAGCTTTAATAACTCCACGGTGGCAGTGGCGTCTGCAAGGGCGCGGTGGTGGTTGGTGAGCTTAATGTCGAACTCGGCGCACAGCTTGCCCAGGCTGTATGATGCCAGACCGGGGTAGTAACGGCGCATATTCACTACCGTGCATAACTGCGGCATATCGAATGGTAGTTCACAACGGGCAAACTCACTGCGGATAAAACCGTAGTCAAACTTAGCATTATGCGCAACAAACACCGCGCCTTGTAAAAACTCAGTGAGCTGGCCGGCGATATCGGCAAATTTAGGCGCGTCGCTTACCATGCTATTACTGATACCGGTTAAGCGGCTGATAAAAGACGGAATAGGCCGCTCGGGGTTTATCAGTGTGTTAAAGGTGTCCACCACTTTACCGGCCTGTAGTTTTACTGCGCCAATTTCGGTGATGCGATCGGTGCCGGCCTTACCGCCGGTGGTTTCGACGTCCAGCACCACGTAGAGCCGGTTGGGATCGACTATCCACTGCAGTTTTTCTATGCGGGCGTTAAAGCCGGCATTTTGCAGTGCGAGTAAGCGAGCTAATTGATGGCGCTGTATTTTATCGCCGGGGGCTTTTACTTCAATAAATTGCAGCTGATTGTCTTTAACTAGCAGTAAATCCGGGTAGCCGCTGCTATGGCGGTTAAAATCCTGTGCCATGGCGCGCAGTATTGGCGCCAGTGCACTGTCGCCGCCAGCCTTGGGCGCGTGTTGTAACAGCGGTAACAGCTGCTGGGCTAAATCGCTGTGCCAGTAAAACAGGCTGTTGGCCTTACCGTAATGCGCGGTTAACGCGCTAAGCAAGCTGGTGGCGGCGTCTGGCGCGTCCAGTTGCGTCAGTTTATGTTCTATTTCTGCCTGAAACTGCTGATAAAAACCACCGCCAGCGAGATTACGCGGCCGGCGTTCAAACGGGTTATGCAGGGCGCTGCCCGGATGCTCAAACAGTTCATGCCAAAACCACAGACCAAATAGCGCCAGCCAGAGGTTATTTTCGGCGTGAAAAACGGTGTAACCCTGTACCGCATAATGCGCCATAACGCCCTGCTCGGCTTTGCCCAAATACAGCTCGTCGATGCCTAGCTGCGGCGCGTCTTGTAGTAGCTGGGTAAGCTGCGAGCGTTTGGTTTTGCTGGCGCTACCGGCAAATTTGCGTTGGTAAAATTCGTCGGCAAACAACCACTCTTCATCGCAGCCGGGATCGTCCAGCAGTTGCTGTAAATATTGCCGGCACTGTGCGGTGTCGTCCTGCTGCCAGTACAACCTGACCAGCCGCTCACTGGCCGGAAAGCCATTGCTGTGCCGATAAAAAGCAATAGCCAGATCGGATAACAGGTACTGTTCGGCCAGTTTGCCCAGCTGATAGCAACGGTCGCTGCGCTTTAGTAATAGGGCGGCATCATCTGGCACAGGCCAGTTGTCTACCTCATTTAACCATTGGCCTAACATTGTTTTTGCTTGTTCTGGTTGCTGTTTAAGCTGCTTGGCCAGTTCAATAATTGCCGGTTTAGCTTTGGCCAACTGGTAAGCCAGCATGGCCTGGCTGGCATCGGTAAAGCGCGGTTTAAACTGCTGCTTAAATTGGCCGGTTTGCCGAATGCCCAAATCACGCAGGGTAAACAACGACAAATTGGCCTCGATACGGCCAAAATAAAGGAAATAAAGATAGCTAAGCGCATCCTGGCGCTGCAACGCAACATAGCGCTGCGGCAATTGCTCGATAAGTACCAGCCAGTTAACCGGCAGCTTTAGCGCCGCGCCGAGCAGCTGTGGTTTGGTTTGGCTTTTTTTCACGCCTATGGGTTCAGCCAGTTCGCTGTGCGCCCGCTGCAGCAATTGCCACAGGGAATCTTTTGTTAACCGTAACCAAAAATCGGCCAGGTTGTCCGTTGCTAACGGCGCAACAAAAGCGGCTGCGCTAAGCTCATCTAATAGCGGCGCTGTTTCGCCAATTTCAGCATAGGTGAGCTCAGTATCGGCAAACACGGAGCCTTTTCGGTTAAGCATGCGCACCAGCAGCTGCTGGGCATTGTGGCTAAGCTGATGAAAGTCGCCGATAAAGCCGCGACTATCTGCGCTGAGTACAGCCTGATAATGCTGCGCAATAAACTGCAGCATCTCGTTAAAGTGCTGCAGGTAATACCCCGTGTCGAGTTCTTTACGCGGCTCAGTCATTAGCGCGTGTTTATGCCTTAAGCGATGACGGTGCTAACCAGATAACCGGTATAGCCGATAAACACTGCCAGCAACAAACCACCCTCCAAACGATTGATCCGGCCTTGTTTTTTATAGCCATAGCCCATAACAAATATTGAGGCCGTTAACACCGCCATAAGCGTCCAGTCACGGGTTAATACCACTGCGTCAACTGCCATTGGCTCTATCGCGGCGGCAATACCCACCACTGCCAGGGTATTAAACAGATTTGAGCCAATAATGTTACCCAGTGCAATATCGTGCTCGCCTTTTTTAATGGCGATTAACGATGACGCCAGCTCAGGTAACGAGGTACCAATAGCCACCACGGTTAAACCGATGACTAAATCACTTACGCCCAGGCCCTGAGCAATAAACACCGCGCCGTACACCAACATGCGCGAAGCAATAATTAACAACACCAGCCCCACCAGCAACCAGATTATGGCCTTTTTTAATGTCATGGCTGGCTGGCCGGCCAAGTCTTCAGACATCTCATTGGCAAGCGCATCCTGCGGGTTACGCATCCCCTGCCATACCGACCAGGCCATAACGGCAAAAAACACGCCAAGCAAACACCAGGCATCGACACGGCTTAGCTGATGGTCAAACAACTGCCAGCCGGCAAATAAGGTTACCAGCATTAAAATGGGTAGCTCTTTACGTAATACCTGCGAGTGCACAGCGATTGGACTAATAAGTGCCACCAAACCTAAAATAAGTGCAATATTGGTAATGTTAGAGCCATAGCCATTGCCCAGCGCCAGCGCGGGGTTACCTTCGCTGGCGGCCATCGCCGACACGACCATTTCCGGCGCGGATGTACCAAAACCGACTACTAACATACCAATTAGCAGTGGTGGCATACCAGCATAACGGGCGGTAGCGGCAGCACCATCCACAAAGCGGTCGGCACTCCAAACCAGCAGGGCTAAACCGGCAACTAATGCAACTACAGCCAATAACATGTATATGTCCTTTTAAAGTAGATTTTAGTGCGCGTAGCATAGCATGCAGCTATTTTACCGCGAAGCGCCGCCAGGCGCTTTTTGAAACTAAAGTTAAAACCGGTTAAGCTCGCATAACAACCGATACGGAGCACACTATGACCACCTTAATTACCATTTTAGCCCTGCTGTTTGCCGCACTGTTTATTGTAGTAACGCTAACAGAAAAATACGGCAACCGTGACCCGGAGCAAACCGCTAAACTTAGCCGGTATATTTTGCCGCTGGTAGCCTTGCTGGTAATAGCGCAGGTTATTAAATATGCCTTTTTTTCTGACTAAGCTTTTTCTCCGGACAGGTTTTTGTGCCTTAACACGCTAACCAGCAGCGCCGGTAAAAACGTTAAGCTGATTAACGTTGAAAACAGCAAACCACATAGCACTATAATACCAACGCCGCGATACAGTTCTGTGCCCTCACCCGGAAGAAGCACCAGTGGCGCCAGTCCAAATACCGTCGTAGTAGTAGACATTAATATCGGCCGTAACCGGGTGGCGACTGCCTGCAATACCGCGTCTTTTACTGCCATATGGCCACCGTGCAGGTTGTGCCGGCTTTGGTCGACAATTAATATCGGGTTATTGACCACAGTACCAAGCAAGATTAAAAAGCCCAGCATGGTAATCATATCGAACGGCTGGTGAAAGCCACCCAGACCAATAACGGCCAGCGCACTGCTAACACCATTTACCGTAGCCAAGCCGACTAAAGCACCGGCCAACCCCAGCGGTACAGTCGCCAGTACAAACAGCGGATAACCCCAATGGGTAAAAATAGCCACTAATAACAGGTAAATTAGCAGTACCGCTACCGCAAAGTTAGCCCCCAGGGCTGCACGGGTTTCGTCCAGTTGGTCAGACGCCCCCGAGATATCCAGCGTGACATCCGCGCCAATAGCACCGTCGCGCTGCAGTTTAGGTACTAACTGCTGCTGTACTATTTGAACTGCTGTTTCCAGCGCAACAGAGCGCGGCGCAATAATGTACAGCGTAACCGTACGGCGGCCATCAACACGCCTTAACGTATCGCTGTCGGCGACTTCGGATAAATCTGCCAGGCTGCTAAGCGGCAATACTGCCCCATTGGGCGTTAACACCGGCGTTTGTGCCAGCTAGCCAAACCTTGTCCGGCACCAGCTTTGCTAAACAGAAAAATATCCACCTTGTCGTCGGCCATAAAAAACTCATCAACAAAGGCGCCATCACTCAGTGCCGACACGGCAAAACCAAAATCGGCAGCGCTGAAATTCAGCTCGGCCAGACGTTGCCAGCGCGGACGAATTTCTATCAATGGCTGATCCAGCGACAACGAAGACGGCTCAGAATTTAGCTGCGGCTTGTCAAACAGCTGGCCGGCAGCAACATAGGCAGCATCGGCCGTAGCGTATAAGCTGGCTAAATTTGGCCCGGAAATATCCAACGCCACCGCACGGGTACCACCGTCATTGCTGCTGATAATAGAACCGCGTGACGAAAACGCCCGCATGCCGGGATACTGACGAAACAGCTGTGTCATCGCTTGCATCATGGCGTCGATATCCTGCGGCCGGTTTGGCTCGCTCAGCACGCGAATACGCCCTACCGACACGCTAAGCGAATAGTACTTTAGCGACGGCATGCTGGTTTCACCGTTATCAAATGCCGCTGGATCACGGTTTACTTCAGCCGTTAAATAGCCTTTGATTTCCTCGGCGATAGTGGCCATTTCTGACAGGTTATAGCCAGGTGGCGCTATCATTGACGAGAAGGCTTTTGGCTCTTCGCCCTCGGGCAGGTATTCAGCCGGCGGCAGCAAATACCAACCCGCCCCCAGTGTCATTAACAGGGTAACTGCCAGTGTTATACGCCGGCTGCTGCGGCTAGCAATGATCGCCTGTACCAGGCGCAACAGCGCACCGGGCGCCAGCTTATCGCCAGCAGCATGCAGTACCGCCTGCGGGCCAAAACCCAGCCGGGCAATAGCCGCTGGCACCACAAATACCGCCACCAGCATAGAGGCAATAATGGCCGCACCAATGGCAATAGCAATATCGGAATACAGCTGACCGGCCTCTTGCTCGACAAACAAAATGGGTACGAATACCAGCACCGTGGTTAGCGTAGATGCCAGTACCGCCGGCCAGACATCGCGCACACCGGCAATGGCACCTTCTATGCGGTCCAGCCCCCGCCGACGCGCTTGCTCGATGCTTTCCAGCACTACTATGCTGTTGTCCATGGTCATGCCAATAGCAAAGGCCACGCCAGCCAGTGAAATAACATTAATAGTGCGGCCAAATGCCAATAAGCCTAAAAACGCGGCTATGGTACAAATGGGCACACCGATAACACCAACCAGGGTGGCACGGTTGGAACGCAAAAACAGATACAGTACCAGAGTAGCCAGCGCCGCCCCCAGCGCCAGGTTAGTCCAGACGTTAGCAATAGAGTCTTCTACGTAGCGTACATCGTCGCTAATCAGCATCAGCTGCAGGCCGTTGGCTGCCAGCATATCCTGGTTAACCTGGGCCACCACCTGCATCATCTGGCGTTTAATATCGATGACATTTGAGCCCGGCTCGCGCCGTACCGATAAGCCCAGCGTACGCTCGCCGTCGGCAAACGACAGCTCGCGCACTTCAAAGTGATCTAACACTACCGTAGCCACATCTTTTAACCGTACCTGGTTATCACCCTGCTGGGTCAGTATCAGGTTTTCTAATTCATCGATCTGGTCAAACCGGCCTACCATCCGCAGCAAATAACGACGTTTACCGCTGTCGATATCGCCGGCTGAACTATCGCGGTTACGGGCACGAATGGCATCCCTTACATCTGTCAGGCTGATACCGCGCTGCGCTAATCTGGCCGGGTCAACCAATACCTGCATTTGTCGCTCGGCGCCGCCGCTAACACCCACTTCTGACACGCCGGGCACCCGCTCCATCCGCGGCCGCACATAGTCTTCGGCGTAATCACGCAGCATGTCCATGTCCAGCTTTAATGGGTTGCCCGCTGTTGGCATTAGCCGGAAGAACATAAAGGCATTGTTGGAAAACGAGCTGCTAAACAAACGCGGCTGGTCGACGTTTTCCGGATAGGCCGGTACCTGACTTAAGGCATTGCTAACCCGGATCAGTGCTTCATTTACATCGACACCAAACGGAAACTCCAGTTCTATCTGTGCCGAGCCGGTACTGGCGCGCGATAGCATACGTTTTAAATTGGGCAGGGTGCGCAGGTAGCGCTCTTGTTCAATCAGAATTTCTTTTTCTACATCTTGTGGCGTGGCGCCTGGCCAACCGGTTACCACACTGATAGTGCGCACTTCCAAATCGGGGATCATTTGTACCGGAATACGCAGCGCAGCCACTATACCCAGCACGCAAATAATCAGTACCGCAACTGTTAAAATAGTACCGCGGCGAATACCGGCGTCCAGCATCAGTTACTCCTTATCTGCTGACAATATTTGTACCTGCTGACCGTCGCGCAAGGTTTCATTGCCGCGCACTACCACCGGCAACTTGTCGGGTAAACCGGATAAAACTTCAACCCCCTGTTCACTGCTGCGCCCTAACCTTACATTGTGTCGTTGCGCCGTATTGTCGCGGATACTAAATACACTAAAGTTACCGTCAGGATGGCGTAACAGGGCATCAGGCGGGATTACCAGTACGCTGGCGTCGTCACGCTCAAAATACAGTGTGGCACTGGCAGAGCTGCCCGGCAGTAAGCGTTGTTGCTTGTCGCTTACCTGCAACCGGGCAAGAAAACTGCGGGCACTGACATCGCCCACCGGCACCACGGCCAGCAGATTGGCACTAAGTGTTTGCTCTGGCGCGACATCAGCACGTACTGTAATGCGTTGCAGCGACGCCAGTGCACCGAAGTATTCTTGTGGTACCTGCACATCCAGCAATAATGGCGTTACGCTAACCAATTGCAGCACCGGCGTACCCAGCGCCAGCCATTCGCCGGCATCGGTATAGCGTTTGGCAATCACACCGGCAAAAGGGGCAGTTAGCGTATGACGCGCTAACATTTCCTGCTGCAGCGCCAGCGCCGCTGTGGCTTGCTGCAGCTCAGCATCAACGCGGGCCAGCGTGGCCTGGCGTACGCTCAGCTCGGTTTGCGCAAACAGTTGCTGTGCAGTCAGTTGCTGCGCCTCGTTTACCAGCCGCTGCGCTTCGGCCTGTTGTACTTTGGCCGCATTTAACGCCGCCTGGCGCTGCGCCAGTTCATGCTGTGCCAGCGTAGTATCCAGCTGCAGCAACGGCTGGCCTTTGGTTACGACGCTACCGGCATCTACCAATACCTTGGTCACCAAACCGGCACTGCGGCTGGATAAACTGGCATCTTGCTGCGCGGTTAAACTACCACTTAACACCAGTTGCTGTGACAGCGCTTTTTGCTGTGGCATAGCCACCCGCACGGGCACCCTATCCTGAGCAAATAACGGTAGTGCAACCAGAATACCCCACCAGGCTGTAATGAGACGCCAGCGCATAAAGCTCCCCAACAAATAAGAATTGTTCTTGTTAAGCTACCGATTATGGCGTAAAGCGCGCGTCAGATCACTTTTTTCTGTTAAAAGCGGTATCACCAGCTAAGTGGCTGTAAGCGGTAAAAGCGACTGAGCTCCTGATACAGCCCGGGATGCTGCTGCGCCAGCGTGCCAGGTTGCTCAAAAAACACTTCGCTGATGACGGCAAAAAACTCGGCCGGGTTGGTAGCACCATAATGATTAAACAAACTGGCTTCGCCCAATGCCGCCTGACGTTGCAAGGTGGCAAACTCTGCCGCCATAACACCGGACCAACGCTGATAGTCAGTGCTGCGCTCCAGTAAAGGCGCACCATTGGCGATGCCCTTCTCCTGATCTAACTGATGCGCAAACTCATGGATCACCACATTGCGGCCATCTGTGGGGTTAGCGGCACCATCCAGGGTGTCGGCCCAGCTTAAAATCACCTTACCCAGGCCCCAGGACTCACCCGATAGCACCCGACGCTGCTGGTGCATTACACCGGCGGCATCGGCACTGTTGCCATTAACCACAAAGGCAGAGGGGTATAACAATATTTGCTTTAGTTTTGGGTAATAATAGTCCGGCCGGTTTAGCAATAATAAGCAGGCCTGCGCCGCGATGGTCACACGCATCTCATCCGTTACCGTTAAACCGTCGCAACCGATAAATTGCTTTTCGGCAATAAATACCTGGATATGCTTTTTCAGTTGTAGCTGTAAATCGGCGGGTAAGGCACGAAAATACGGCAAACGGCGTTTTAATATTTCGCGCCAGACCGCCGGAAACGGCTGTTGCTGTAATTTGTTGCGCTGATAACGGCGCCAGTAAGGCAGCAACAACACCAGCGCGATAATGGCTGCGCCGAGTAACAGGGTAATCAGGATAGCCAATGCTCACCTCAGGCGTTAAGCGCCGTATACTGTAATGTCGATGATGGCAAGTTAATGCGGCAGAGCCGTTGATTTTTCAAGCGCGACAGCCTTGCGTAATACATCAACAACGAACTTTGCCGTACACTGCGGTTCTAACCCCGGTAGTAAATGAAGGAGTACTCATGTTTCAGTTATTTAAAACCCTGCTGGATAAAGTTAACGATGGCATGGCCGCACCGGCTGGCAGCAGTACCCCATTTGGCCTGAACGAAACCGAGTTAGCCTGCGTGTCGTTAATGTTAATGGTGGCCCATGCCGATTTTAGCAGTAGTAATGCCGAGCAGGCGCTGGCAACGGAATATGTAAAACGCGAGTTTAGTTTAAACGATGCCGATGCCAGCTCGGTGGTGGCGATGGCTGATAAGCAGGCAAACGAGGCAATTTCGTTGCATCAGTTTACTGCCAGGCTAAAGCAACTGAGTTATGACGCCCGGCTAACCCTGCTGGATAACCTGTGGCAACAAGCTTACGCCGATGGTGTGTTGGACCCAAACGAGGAAGCCATGCTGCGTAAAATTGCCGATTTATTGTTTATCCGCCACAGCGATTATATCCAGGCCAAACTGGCGGTGTGTGGCGCCTGAATGTTAACTCACCGAACTAAGAACCGGCTTGCCCTAAGCCAACCGTTGAAGGCATGGATGCTGACAAATTCGCCGGGAGCGAATTTGAACAGCTGTGCTGGTCCGCAGGATAAACTTCATGGATGAAGTTTATAGTCGAGCCTAAAGGGACATATTTACGGCGTGTTGGTGTGGGCAAGCCGGTTCGTCAGATACACCAACTTACCGGTTTGCAGCCGTTAATCTTCTCGCTTATGCAGCACTTCGCCTTCAATGGTCTGCTGGCCAGAGCTAGTTTGGTTGTGTTGCCCCTGTGCCGCCTGCTGGCGTTGCTGCCAGGCTTTAACCTTAGCCCGATGGCGAAAAAGCAGGATCGGAATTAAAATCCAGCTCAGTAACAACATAAATACCAGTACCGCCATGCCGATAAACAGCATCAGCCCCAGCAGTAACCAGGCCAGAATACGCTGTAACGGCCCACCACTGCGGCCACGGGCAAACGTTTGTTGCCACTGCTGGCCTTGCTGTTTAAACGAAGAAAACATATTTACCTCAATCTGAGTCAGCACAAAGCATGACAGCAACAATCTCAGCGGCCGCCCCAATTGGCGCCTAACCACTTAACAAGAATAGGCTATTAGTCAGGGCGCCGGGGCAGAAGTTCAACCCCGACACCGGCAAAAGCAAGCTAAGACGGCAGGATTAATCGGCTTTATTGCTTAGCGCCCAGCGCACTATATCGCCCCAGGATGGCTCTTTGCCGTACATTTGCATACCACGTAAAAACACCCGGCCGGCCAGACGGCGCATCCACCATACCGTTGCCAGTAGCAGCAACAGTGACAACAAGGGTTGCCAGAACGCCACCTCAACCATCGCCATTTTTACCGGCATAGCGGCAAAAGACGTCAGCGGAAAAAAGCTCAGTAATGTCATGGCCCAGCCAGAGGGGCTGTCTATTACCAGAAAAGTAAACACCATCGGTAACCAGGTAATCATCATTACTGCACCCTTGCCGCTGGTGTTCGGATCGTCAATAGATGCCGCTACGGCGCCCATAAAGGCCGCGCACAATACCACGCCCAGCAAGGCAAACGGGATCAGCCATAGCACCACGCCAACGTTTATCCAGCTAAAGTCGATGCCCTTCTGTGAAAACAAACTCACCACCGTAAACACCAGCAGCATCACAAAACCGGAAGTAACCATGGCTTTTAGCGCACTGAAGCTATGCCCCAGTACTTTGCCGTCCATCCATTGCTGCGGCGTTAAAATGGCATAAAGCTGCTCAGTAACGCGCTGCTGCTTTTCACCGGTAACGCTGATCAGCACCTGGCCAAACGCCGTCGACAAACCAATAAACAGCAAAATAAGTGCGCCCATGGCAATCATTTTCTCCGGCGTATCTTTGCCTTTATACGATTGGTCCAGATATTGGGTATTAATAGTTACAGGCTGCTCCAGCCGGGCGAGTTGTGTTTCGTCCAGCCCCATCTGCGTAGCAGCAAGTTTGCGGTAGTGTTGCTGTAATACCTGCTCTAGTTGTGCCAGCCACTTTTTCCCCGTTAGCGTATGAATTGCAATGCCATCTTGCTGTTCGGTCAGCACCGCATGCCAGGAATCATCGGTTTGCATTTGCGCCAACTGCGCGTCCAGGCTGATGCTGGGGCGCTGAAATTGAAATTGTTCGGTGTTATCGATACTAAAACCGGCCGGCACCGCTATGCGGTATTGCTGCCGGCTTTCGTCAGTAAAGTAGCTCCACAGTGCCACAGCCGCCATCACACCCAGAATTAACAAATAAGAAACAAGCTGCTGCTTCCACTTAAAAAAGCGTAAAAATTCCCACTTAGCCACAATTAAACTCTGGCGTGAAATCATGCTGCTACCTCCGGTTGATGTTTCGCCATCGCAGCCAGATACAGCTGATGTAAGTCGGCATTTTGCATTTCTACCTGTGACAGCTCACCCAAGTGCAATAATTGCTGCAGGCAATCTGCCACGCTAACGCTATCTTCCAATGTGAGTAACCACTGCTGATTATCCTGCGCAGTCACTGCCGCAATGGCCGCCAACTGCTGTAATTGTTCAGCGGTTACCGCCGAGCTAAAGGCCACCTTCATCTGGCGCTGGCTAAGGCTTTGCGCCCGGATTTGCGCCAGCGTGCCGGCCAGTACCACCTGGCCCTGCGCCATTAACAGCATGTGGTCGGCCAATTTTTCTACCATCGCCATCTGGTGGGCGCTAAGTATCACCGTCATACCGCGCGCTTTAAGCTGCTTTAAAAACTCAACTACTTTTTCCTGATTAATCGGGTCCAGCCCGGAGAAAGGCTCATCCAGAATCACCAATGCCGGCTGATGCAGCACGGCAGCAATCAGCTGTACTTTTTGCTGATTGCCCTTGGATAACTGTTTTAACTCGTCGTGGCGCCGCTCTGTCAGGTCAAACACCTGCAACCAGCCATCCATTTCTGTTAACGCCTGCACTTTGGTTAAACCGTGCAGCTGTGCCAGGTACAGCAGATTTTTTTCAATACTCTTATCCGGATACAGGCCTCTGTCTTCGGGCAAATAGCCTAACAGACGGCGCGGCACATGGTCATAGTGCTGGTCTTGAAAACTGATGAGTATACTGCCGTGATCAGGCTTGGTCATGCCGACCAGCATGCGGATAATAGAAGACTTACCCGCGCCGTTTGGCCCCAGTAGCGCAAAAATCTCACCACTGTTAATTTGAAAACTAACCTGTTTTACCGCCTGCACTGACGCATAGGCTTTACTGATTGCGGTAACAATTAACTGCATGTTTGCATCCTGCTTATTTACTTGTGGTTAGCTTAACATTGTGGCGGCGGGTAACTCCAACAGCAAAATTGTCAGCAAATATAACCGGCTGTCAGTACGACTGGCCAAACGACAGATATACCGACTCATGGTGACCTGACTGGCCATCTTGCGCCATACCAAGGCCAAAATACAGTGGCCCAAGCGGCGTATCCCAGCCGAGAAACACACTGCCAGCCCACAGCCAGTTGGTCGCATCGGTGCCGCCGGACGCACCAAATACATCTTTGCGTACGCGGCCGCGTTCAAGTGAAGCGCCTAAGTACAGCGCAGAATTAACAAATGAAATACGTGGCTGATTCAACCGGTACAAATAGGCCAGGCTGCCAAACTGGATCTGGCTGCCGTACAGTGAGTTGGGTGCATAACCAGATAAGTTAAGAAAGCCCCCCAGGCTATATTGCTCTAATGCCAGAATGTCGACTTGATCTGCCTGGTACTGTTCAAACTGCCAATGCGTGCGCAGTGTATGCCGCTGCCAGCTTTTGGCTGCCAGCAATTCAACACGGCTGCTGATACTGTCGGTCTTTTGCTGTAGCACCTGATCATGCATAAAGCGGTAATGGCTGCTAAGACGGATACCCCGGGTTGGAAAACTACGACTGTTTAGCGTATCCCAGATAAATTCTACTGCCGGTCCTTGCCTGCGGTAATCAATATCTGACATGCCTAGCTGCTCAGCATATTGGCCTGGGAGTAAATAGTTGCCGTCACGCCACAACCAGCCCAATTGCAACCGGGCGTGGTCTGAGATATTCCAGCCGGCAGCAAACTGCAGGGCGTTTTCATTATTTTTTAATTCGCCGGCTGACAAGCCATTGTCATTTTGCAAAGCCTGAATATCGCGCCGTAGCTGATAATCGGCCAGGCTGTAAAAGCCACTACCGGCCAGCGGCCAATACAGTTCAGTGCCGACATATTTATTGCTGCCCAGCGCCAGCTCAACACGCCATTCTGCGCCCCAATCCGACAGGTTGGTGCGGGTGTACGACGCAGCCAACTGGTACAGATGGGTAGTACGAAAATCATCCTCGAACATTAGCCTAAAGTTAGCATAGCCCGGCCCCCAGCTTTTCTCGCTGGCACTGACATTCAATACCGTATTGCCCTCTGTATCGGCACTAAGTTGCTGGCTAACGCGCTCAAAGGTGTCCAGGCCGTATAACTGACGTAAACCACGACGCAGGCTGCGCTCGGTATATAGCTGGCCCGGACTGAGCTGCAATCGTGATAGCAGCAGCTCATCATTGAGGCGAGATTGATTTTGCAACGTTATACGGTCAATAACGATTGACTGATTGTTGTGCTGCTCAAAGCGACTAAACCAATCGCGGTATATCCGTTGCGGCTGGCTAAAATCAGCCAGTGCCTGCACAAAGCGGATGGCGCTTTGCCGGCCAGACACGATGGCTTTGTCAATATTGCCAAAATCCAGCGTGCTAATTTCTACCAAATCCGGTTGCAACAGTACATCGCGGTCGGTCAGTAGCTGCAGTTGCTGCTGCACCCCGGCACGGACTAAAAAGCTGGTCAGCTGTTCAGTAATGCTAAAGGCCGACTCTATCTGTTCGCGCCGCAGCAGCGGCGAATCAATGCTGACGGCAATAATGCGGTCAACCCCCAGCGCTCTGGCCACGCTAATAGGTAAATTATTTACCACACCACCATCAACCAGCAGCCGGCCATCCAGTTCCAGCGGCCGCACCACACCGGGAATACTCATCGATGCCTGCACCGCCTGCACCAGGCTACCCTGGCTTAAGATCACCTCTTGTTGTGTCAGCAGATCTGTAGCCACAGCACGAAATGGCACCGGCAACTGGTCAAAATGGCTAAGATTGGCAAAAACGCCAAAGGTACCTTGCAGAATTTCGGCCAGCGCCTGACCACTTAAAATACCTTTGGGTAATTTGACGCCATCAGTGGAGACACCTAAATCCAGATTCACCGGATAGTTATCGCTTTGCTCTTTACGCCGCAGCGGCATTTCATCACGGTACACCCTGTCACGAAAACCCGCCGCCCAGGGCGTTTGCTGCAACTTTTGCTCAATTTGTGCGGCACTGTGGCCACTGGCATACAGGCCGCCGATAAAGGCACCAATACTGGTGCCAACCACCAGGTCCACCGGAATTTGCTGGCGCTCCAGTTGTTCTATCACCCCCAGATGCGCGCCACCACGTGCACCGCCCCCGCCCAGCACCAGGGCGACACAAGGCCGCTGCTGCGCTCTGGCCTGTTGACAAATATCGGCTGCCTGTAACGGCGTAACAGTGCTGATACAGCACAACGCCAGTGCAGCAAGCCATTGACACCCTAACCCTGTCTTCATTTTGTCTCGGTCCGTCTCATGCTCAGCGCAGCACTGCCATATTGTATTTGAGCCTGCTACCGCTTATTGCTATTGTTAACCAAATTGATAAGTGCGATACCTGATATGGCAAAATTTATCACCACGGTGCTGTTCGCTCTCTTGCTGCTATGTTGCATTAGTCTGCCGGTGTATGGCAATACGCTGAGCATAACGCTACTTGACCAACACAAGCGGCCGCTGAGCGATGCCGTGGTCGAAATTGTGCACCAACAGTCGCAGGCGGTAGCATAGTACCCTGTACAGTGATTAATGGTTATGACAGCAGTGGTGATTAGGTTTTGGCAGCGCAAGCAATGACCAGTACAAACTGGTATTCGAAGGCTCTTCTGGCTGAACAACTGTGAGATATTAGCGGCGGCGCCAATGAATAAAGATATTAGCTACCGCTAGCGACTAGACCTGCCGTGTTAGCTTGCTGCTTAGTTTGCGGCTCAATGGCGCAAAAATAAACACTAGCGGAAAAGCACAAGCATGGGCATACAGGTAAGCGTTAAGCCAGGCAGAAAAGAACGCATCAAACCACCCCAGATTGATAAAGGTCAAAATGCCTGACATAAGAAATGCCATAAAACCCGACATAATAAACGCAAACAGCACTGGTTGAAAACGTGCAGGAAACATAAAACAACTCCGCAGATAAAACGCCGATAACAACGCAGGGCTAACTGTAACACAGTTTCACACTCAACCTGCTTGCACCGCGCCAGGACGCCGCTGCAGTGCGCTATATTGTCTGCACCACTATAGGATACAGCATGTCACAGTTAGTTTTTCTCGATGCCGGCACGCTGGCTGGCACCGACTTATCGCCACTGCAAATTGACGGTACAACGCTGGACTGTTTTGACCATACACCACGTACAGAAGTTGTTAGCAGATTGCAGCACGCCACCGTCGCCATTACTAACAAAGTAGAGCTAACCGACAGCATCATGCGCCAGCTACCTGCGTTAAAACTGATTTGTGTTGCTGCCACCGGCGTTAATAATATTGAGTTGCAAGCTGCAGCTAAGCTGGGCATTCAGGTCTGTAATGTGCGCGGTTATGCTAATACCGCCGTGCCGCAACATGTGATGGCGTTACTGCTGGCGCTGACAAATAAGGTGGCTCAGTATCATCAAGCCGTCAAACAAGGCCGCTGGAGCCAGAGCCCGCATTTCTGCTTACTGGATTATCCACTGACTGAGCTGGCGGGAAAAACCTTTGTGGTAGTCGGTTATGGTGCTTTAGGCCAGGCCAGTGCGCAGCTGGCAGCAGCCTTTGGTATGACAGTGGTGATTGCAGAGCAGCCCCATGCCAGCGCATGCCGCCCCGGCCGGATGCCGTTTTATCAGGCGCTGTCGTTGGCTGACGTGGTATCACTACACTGCCCGCTTACGGCACAAACTCAGCAGCTGTTTAATGCACAGGTGTTTGCGCAGATGAAACCAGGCGCTCTGCTAATCAATACCGCCCGTGGTGGTCTGATTGACGAGACAGCGTTACTTGAGGCGCTTCAAAGTGGCCAGCTTGCCGGGGCGGCACTGGATGTACTAACTCAGGAACCGCCAGCCGCAGATAACCCGCTGCTAAGTGCCGGCCTGCCTAATTTGATTATTACACCTCACATGGCCTGGGCAACGGCTGAAGCGCGTCAGCGCATGGTGGCATTACTTGCAGGCCATATCGCAGCCTTCTTTGCCGGCCTGGCATTGCCTGCACTATAGCCGTGAAGCAATTTACCGGCTAAACTGCGGCAAACTTTACAAACATTGCTGCTATGCCAAGACTTTTTGCCCTGCTGTTGTTTTTTGCGTTGCCCTCGCTGGCGGCTGATACGTTACAAACCCGGTTAAGCGAAGCTGGCAGCGATGCCGAGCGGGTTAGCAATACTATACTGGCCTTGCCTTTAGACGATCGAACAACGGCAGACTGGCTGGTACTGGCCGAAGCACAGCGCCGGTTGCGCAATAAAGAAGCTGCCATGGATGCAGTTAACCGCGCACTGCAAAACAGCCGCCAGCCGTTTTTACAAGCGCATGCTTACCTGCTTAAAGCCCAGGTTTATGGCATCTTGTATAGAGACACCGCAATTGCCATTACTCAGTTAGAGCTGGCTGAGCGTTTGTTGCAACACGCCGAAGATAACCCAAGCCTGACGTTATACAGTGATGTATTACAAAGTTTTGCGCAGGCCTACAACCAGCTGGGAGATATTTCCCGCGCTATTCCGTATGCTGAAAAAAGCCTCGCATTGGCAATACGCCAACAACAACCGGAGGCTGAACTTAGCGCCCGCATTATATTGGGCCGTCTGACTCTGCAAAACAATGCTTATGGTCAAGCCTATATGCATTTACAACAGGCATTAACATTAGCCAGCGAGCTAAAAAACACTGATGCTCTGGCGTCTATTCATTTTCGCCTGGGCATGGCGTACCGTAAAATTAATGACCATGTGCAAGCGTTGCAACATTTACAACACGCCAGGCAGCATTATCAGGCGGTAAATAACCAATCAAGCTATGTATATACCTTAATTTATATTGGTGAAACCTATCTTGAAGATGCCGCTACCGCAGAGCAGGCTGCAACATACATGAATGAGGCGCTGACACTGGCCGAGCAACAAAATGATTTACTGCGCATTGGTATGGTGAGATTGGGTCAGGGCCGGCTGGCAGTGCTGCAGCAACAACCTGAGTTGGCACTTCGGCATTTCAATAACGCCATACAGTTGTTCCGCCAGCAAAATGTACAAACCTATCTGCAGGAAGCCCATCTGGCGCTGGCCGAGTTGTTATTGCAGCAGGGCGAGGTGGCACAGGCAGCACTGTTACTAACCGAGCACAGTGAACAGATGCCTCAGGCGGCAAGCTACCTGCGTTATCGTTTTCATGATCTGTCGTCACGTATCGATGCCACCCGCCAACATTGGGCAGATGCATACCAGCATTTGTTACACGCCAGTGTGTTAAAATTTGAGCAGGTTAGCGAACAAAGCACGCTGCAACTGGACATGCTGAACAAAGCACTTACCGATGCCTCGACTGACACGCAGCGACATCAGCAGGTACAGCAACTGCAGCAGCAGTATCAGCAGCAGCAACAACGGCTAACTTTAAGCTATCTGGCGGCAGCGTTAGCGCTGCTAATGCTGCTGGCCTTTGCCACGTTGTGGTGGCGCAACCGGCGAAAACTGCTACAGGCGAGGCCCGGCGTATCTGACTGGCAGCAGTTTTGTCAGCGGCTGCAGCAAAAACAGCGCGGCGATCTCTGGCTGCTGGCCGTAACCGCTTCGCAAAGCCAACAATTGAAACGTCGCTATGGCGAACAATGGCTGCACGCATCGCTGCAACAAAGCCTGCACCCGTTTTCACAAAACGAAGTGCTAACCAGTTGCCTGTGTGATGACGTGCTATGGCTTGGTATATACGGTGATGCGCAACAGATACATCAACAACAAACAACACTGTTAATGGCGCTGCAAAACGGCTTAACTAAAGCAAAAATCCAGACCAACCCGGGCTTGTTAAGTCTGGCATTGCCAGTTAGTGAATTGCTTGGTTCACACTGGCGCTCAGACGACATTGCCGCACTACGTGAAATCTTATGGCTGAGCCTGGCTTGCTGTGAGCAACAAAGTACAGCGCAACATATCCATCTGAGTTTGCGTAGCAATAAACCTCAGGCTTGTGAGTGGCGCAGTAATCTGGTGCGGCAAGATGTGCTTAATGCGTTGCAGTTGGCTGATCTGAGCCTGCACTGCAACGGCCGGGTTATACCACCGACTTGTTTTGAGCTCGCCGACTAGGTCAGGTGCAACCACAGCGCCGATGGTAATTCAAATTGCTGTGGCTGACGCCGGAACGGGCAGTGGAAACTGAGCCGCACAGCCTGCAATGCCATACCAGTGTCATCTTTGTTGCCCTGGCCATATTGCGGATCACCCATTACCGGGTGTCCCGCCTGGGCAAAATGACGGCGTATTTGATGCTTACGACCGCTAATTAACGCTACATCCAGCCAGGTCTGCCCGCGCTCAGCATCAAAATGTCGCATGCTAAATTTTGTCTGGCACGCCTTACCATCCAAAGCTGCAGTTAACTGCGCGCTTGCCAGCAAGTCGGCGCTAAGCTGGCCTTTAACCCGGATCAGATAATCTTTACTAATGCGCCGTTCGCTGATCAGTTTACTAAAAGCTGCCGCTGCAGTTTTACTATGCGCAATCAAGACTAAACCACTGGCTTCTCTGTCCAGCCGATGCAATAAAAACACCGGCCGTTTAGCAGAAAAATGCTGCTCGGCAGCGCGTAGCAGTGCCAAATGATCGCCCCATTCGTTGCCCTGCGTCAGCATGCCGGCAGGTTTAAACCAGACACTATACTGCTGCTGATCGCTGAGCAACTGCGCGGCATCGCACTGGCGCACCAGCAAGTCATCATCATAATGTAACTGCAATTGCTGGCCAGGCTGTAACTGCGTTTGCGCGCGGCGTAGGCGCTTTATTGGCTTGCTGTTTAACAGCACAGCGCCCTTGGCCATTGCATCTTTCAAACGCCCTTTGGACAGTTCAGGCACGCCCTGACACAGTAAATCTATCGCCAGAATCGCCTTATCAGCCGTCAGCCCTCGTACCAGTTTCATTGCTTTACAGATCCTTTACATTGAAGTTCAGCTAAAATTCATCGCCACAGCCTGTAATAGTAACAAAGCACAAGGAGATACTGTTATGAATAAAATTACCGGCTGTTTAATCACAATGCTTTGCCTGTTAAGTATAGATGCAGCAGCGTTGAGCCAAAGCACTGAGCGCCGCGCTGCAAAACTGCCGGCACAAAGCAGCAACAGTGGTCTAAGCACTGCGCAGGCTTATCAAAGCCATGTTTGGTTTCATCGCATAGACCTGGCACTAACGGGTGATATTAACGCCAACGGCTACTATCATCGGTTAGAGGTAGAATTTGACGCTGACACCTCACTACATTATCTGCAGGTATTCGCCGAATTTAGTTTGCTGCCTACCTATGGCGGCGAACGCATTTACTACACCAGCTCAGTATTTGAGCTTTACCGCGACAGCGCAAACGACTGGCTGGCCGTCGACACGGTGCTGGACCACCGCTATCCGGCGGACAATTATCTGCTAACAGTAAGGTTATATGACGCCAGTTCCGGCTACCTGCTGGCAGAGATCTCTGGTTTTGATGATATAAATCTTGATTTGCTACCGCTGGAAGACTACAGCCGGGACAGCTACATTGACAGTAGCACTACGGTCGAAGTATCGGCAGGCAGCACTGGCATTGCAGCCATACTGGCATTATGCTTGTTGTTATTACTAAGACAAAAAGCTAAAACCGGATGAAAGCTGCGTGGTTACTGATGTTGCTGTTTATGCCAATGTGTCAGGCTGCACCACTGCGCCTGACGCTGCAACAGCAGCAGGACCAGCTGCAGTTTAGTTATCGTTTCGATGTCGCTGGCCAGCCACAACAGTTAAACTTTAGCATGGACAATGCAGTATTAACGGAACATTTTCGTCAGTTTAAAGCTTTTAAACCGGCGCTGCTACAGCAATATCTATGGCGCGATATTCAGCGTCATGTTGCAAAATACCCAGGTGTAAAAGTGCAGCGCATGCCACGGCAAGACCGGCTCGAATACCGGCTTCAAGGCAGCGACAACGCCCTGCTACAACAGCTAAAAACAGAACTTGCAACCCTGCAGACCGAATATACAGCGGCTTATTTACATCGTGAGTACTACACTAAAATCCGCTTATCAAATGGACAGCTTGTAATAGTACCAGACCACCAGCGCCTTATGCAGGATAGCTTGCCGGCGCTATTACCGGTTGCTACCGCGTTACATGCAAAGCTGATACATCTCGATGTGCGTAGAGCTATAGGTTATATCAGTGAATGGTTGCAGCAAATTCCTTATCAGGATTTATCTGACCGGTTACAGTCTTCCGGCGCCAGTTATAGCCCGCCGCTTCGCCTGCTACGGGAGAACAGAGCCGACTGCGACAGCAAAGCCGTGTTGCTTGCCGCATTAATTCGTATGCTGCTGCCCGATATGAAACAAGCCATAATTTATCTGCCCGGACATGCAGTACTGGCAGTGCAAATGCCTGCAGCAAATGACGACAGCAGCGTAACTATTAATGGCAGTAAATATACGTTAATTGATCCAACAGGTCCGGCATTGCTGCCGGTAGGCCAAATAAGTAACGAATATAAAATATTTATCCAGCCAGGTGGTTTTAGCTACCAACTACTCTGACGGCGCCCGCCGTGCCAGCTCACAGATACGTTCAAACAGCTCACGCCAGCCTTCCGGAATGTGCCTTACGCCTTGGATCTGCCCTTTAAATAAACGTTCGGTATGCACCAGCAACCGGCTAAACGCCGACAAAGTTCGGCGCCGGTAACGATACTGCATTAGCGCCAGCAACATGCCAAGTAGCACCAGATAGGTTAACCAGTGCCAAAAAAAATCTTTTACGCCAGCTGCAAAAACACTGGATTTTTGTTCCAGCAATGCCACAGACCATGGCATCGTGTTCAGACGTTGCACCTGCAACATGTGGCCGCTAATCATGTGCGGTGATAAACTGGTTGAGCTGTGAATTACCTCGCCTGAGGTATCAAGTAACATAAACTGAGAACCGCTATTTTGCTTTTGCAGCGGGGCTAAAATAGTTTGTAGCGATACAGCAAACACCAGGCGGCCTACTCTGGCGTCATTAAAATAAACCGGCAGTGTCAACGCTGCCTGCTGTGGCAAAAACTCACTGTGAAACGCCATGTCGCGTTGATACGGCATGTCGGCTGGGATCTGTTGCAGCCAGTTGATAAATTGGTCGGCAATATAGTCTGGCCAGCGGGCTTCGCCGTTAACAGCAAAACCTTGATCTGATATGTAATACATAGCAAGCAGATGAGATTGCGCTTGTGAAGCCAGCTCAAAATAGGGTAGAAGCCGCTGTAACATTTGCAGCTCAGCTTGCTGCGCTGTAACGTTAAGACTGATGTCTTGCCCATTGCTTAGCTGCAATACATTGAGCTGTGCAACGGTGTCTGCCGGCGCCAGACTCAATTTCGCTACCGCAAAGCGGCGTATAGCCTCAGCAAAGGTGAGAACAGGGGTAAATTCGGCGTCGAGCTGTGCGCTAACGTTAATTAACTGGTTTTTGCTTAGCAGTACTTTGTCATCGACACTACGTAAATAATGTATCGCGGCACCGGCCACCGACAGCAGCAAAACCAGAATACAACCAAACAGGGTGCTACGACGGTACTCGTGATATACGGGGTTAAACATGCAACTCCTTTTGCATAGGCAGTTTTTATTAATCAGAACCAGAAATAGCCTAGTTGAACTGCCGCAGTAGTCAACCAGGCCTGATTAAAAACCTTAACCTTTACAGATTAGCTTCAGCGAAAGAGGCCAATCGGCTGCGCACTACCCCGTTAAGGTTAATGGTGGTGCTACCATCAAAGTTCTTAAATCGTTCAACGATATAGGTTAAACCTGATGTGACTGCAGTGAGGTAATTACTGTCAATCTGCGATAAATTACCAGAACAAATTAGCTTAGTGCCCTCACCGCAACGGGTAATAATGGTTTTAAGCTGTGCAGCGCTCAAATTCTGGCATTCATCCAGAATAACTATCGCATTTTGGATACTGCGGCCACGCATAAAATTGACTGACTTAAACTGTATATTCGCTTTCTCCATAATATAGTTAACACTGGCATGCGGGTGCTCGTCTGTTTTATGCAGCACTTCCAGCGAGTCAGTTATTGCGGCTAACCAGGGTGCCATTTTTTCTTCTTCAGTGCCGGGTAAAAAACCAATAGACTCAGCAATTTCTGGCGTATTGCGGGTAACAATAACTTTGTCGTACATACCTTTTTCTATTACCAGTTCCAGCGCAGCCGCCAGAGCTATCAGGGTTTTACCACAGCCCGCCGGGCCTGTCAGAATAACCAGATCCATATTCGGATCCAGCAGTGCTTGCATTGCCATGGCCTGATAAATATTTTTTGGGTGTATACCCCAGGCGTGCCGGTGCATTAAACGTTCATAACCAAAGTCGAGAATGCGGATTTCTTTGTCCGTAATATTTACTACCTTACCAGCAAAACTTTCTGCCTCATCAATCAGATATTCATTAATATAGGCGTTGGGCAACACACTGCGGCTGACATAGTGAAAGGTTTCACGTCCCTCGTTTTCGCTGCGGCATTCCCCGACCAGACTCCAGAATTCACCGGCGAACTTATGATAACCTTTATACAAAAAACGCACATCATCGATCAGTTGGTCGGTGCGGTAATCCTCAACCAGCTTTAACCCGGCGCCTTTGGCTTTAAGCCGCATATTAATGTCTTTGGTAACCAAAATAACTTTGGTTGGGCTTTTTTCACGCTGTAAATACAATGCGGTGTTAATAATTAAATGATCGTTTTCACCGCCGGGTAAACCAGGTATCTGGTCAGAAATATGATGGTCATTGACAATAAATACATGACCTCCCGTTCTTTGTTCGCCAGAGCGGGGTATCGCCACCCCCTGCAGCATCTGCTCAGGAGTAGCATCTTTTAATACATCTTCCAGCGCCCGAATGGCCACCCGGGCATCGCGACTGACATCTTTATTGCGGTCTTTTATATGATCAAGTTCTTCAAGAACAGTCATTGGAATAACCACGTCATGTTCTTCAAAGTTTAGAAAAGCAAAAGGTTCGTGCAGCAGAATATTGGTATCGAGGACGTAAATTTTCTTATCTTTACTTTTTCTTCGCGCCATACGGCTCTCCTTTTCGCCTGGCACAGGCCCCACCTGTGCCATAAAATAAGCATAGTGCACCAGCGGGCTTTGCCCAGTTAAATTACAAATTTTACTATTCATTCAGGTACTAACACTGTGACCTGCGGTTATGGCACTAAGATGACAGCAGTTATACTGTAATTCCGGATGCAGGACGGCGTGAATACTAGTACCATAGCGCCCCCAATTTCACTGATAAGGCTGAAGATGAAGTTTGCTCTGGGTCAACGTTGGATTAGCGACACCGAATCGGATTTAGGTTTAGGCACCGTAGTGGCTGCAGAAGGCAGAATGGTGACAGTACTGTTTCCGGCCAGTGGCGAAACCCGCCTGTACGCGCAGGCAGAAGCACCGCTCACGCGGGTACGTTTTAATGTTGGCGATGAAATTCGCAGCGCTGAGGGCACTAAGTTGCTGATCAGCGCCATAAAAGAGCAACACGACATTTTGCTGTATTGCGGTAGCTCACTGGATGACGGCAGCTACCTTGAGCTACGTGAAACCCTGCTGGACCATTTTATCAGCTTTAATCAACCCCAAGATCGGCTGTTTGCAGGCCAGATAGATCGTTTCGACTGGTACACTTTGCGTTACCAGGCTTGGCAACACTTACATCAGCAGCAACAAAACCCGCTACAAGGATTAGCCGGTGCCCGTGTTAGCCTGATACCGCACCAGCTACATATTGCCAACGAAGTCGCCCAGCGTCATGCGCCACGTGTACTATTGGCCGACGAAGTAGGTTTGGGTAAAACCATCGAAGCCGGCTTTATTTTGCATCAGCAATTGATCAGCGGCCTGGCCAGCCGGGTGTTGATAGTCGTGCCTGACTCATTGCAGCATCAATGGCTGGTTGAAATGTGGCGTCGCTTTAATCTGCGCTTTGCTATTTTTGATCAGGAGCGCTGCGAGCAGGCTCTGCTGGATGCCGCTAACCCGTTTGAAACCGAGCAACTGGTATTATGCAGCCTGAGCTTTATCAGCCATAACCCACGCTGGCAGCAGCTGGCCGCCGAGTGCCAGTGGGATTTATTAGTAGTGGACGAAGCACATCATCTGCAGTGGCACGAACAAACTCCCAGTGCTGAATATCAATGCATTAGTACATTGGCTACTGCCAGTGCCGGCCTGATCCTGCTTACCGCAACGCCGGATCAGCTTGGCCACGAAAGCCATTTCGCCCGGCTAAAACTGTTAGACCCGGCCCGCTTTCACAGTTATGACGCCTTTTTGCAGGAAGAAAAGCAATACCAGCATATCGCTACGCTGGCCGCACCACTGCTAAACAGTGAAGTCCTGAGTACCGCCCAGGCCAAAACTCTGAAAACGGCATTAGCAGAAAGCGATATCAGTGCTGAGCTGGCATTGCTCAGTGATGCCACCGCGCTACCCGAAGCACAAACGCAAGCTAAACAACAGCTATTGCGCCAGCTGCTTGACCGCCATGGCACCGGCCGTATTTTATTTCGAAACAGCCGCGCCAGTATTAAAGGCTTCCCGCAGCGTATCGCCAACTTAACGCCACTAACGCTACCTGAACAATACACCAATGCATTGAAAGTGCATTTTAGTTTAAATCCTCAGCTAAGCCTGGCAGACAAGGTCAGCGCGCAGTTGTTTCCAGAGCAGGTGTTGCAACAACTGGACGCCAGCAGCAACTGGTGGCAGTTTGACCCGCGGGTAGACTATCTGCTGCAGCTGTTAAAGGCGCATAAACAGGATAAGTTTTTACTTATTTGTGCCTCGGCACAAACCGCTATAGCACTGGAAGAGGCACTGCGTCAGCGTGAGGGCACTCGTGCAGCAGTATTCCACGAAGGCATGAGCATTATAGACCGCGATAAAGCGGCTGCGTATTTTGCGCAAGAAGACTACAGTGCGCAGCTGCTACTGTGCTCTGAAATTGGCAGCGAAGGTCGTAACTTCCAGTTTGCCCATCATCTGGTATTGTTTGATTTACCGTTAAACCCGGACTTACTGGAGCAACGTATTGGCCGGCTGGATCGTATTGGCCAGCGTGCCGACATTCAGCTGCACCTGCCTTACTTTGCCAACCAGGCTCAACAATGGCTGCTTGACTGGTACCATCAGGGATTAGATGCGTTGCAACACACCTGCCAGACTGGCCGCAATGTATATGAACAGTTCGCTGACCAGCTGTTACCGTTGTTAGCACAAAATGATGTTGAGCAAGCTGAGCTGGCACAACTGATCAATGCAACCAAAACGCTAAACCAGCAATTGCGCCAACAGCTGGAGCAAGGCCGTGACCGGCTGCTGGAAATCAACTCTGCCGGTGGCACAGCGGCGATACAACTGGCACAACAAGTTGCCAGCCAGGATAGCGACACTGCCTTGCCAATGCTGATGTTCAAAGCCTGGGATATGCTGGGCATTAATCAGGAAGATCGCAGCGATACCAGTATTATTCTCACACCCTCCGAGCAAATGCAGGGCAGCTACCCCTGGTTGGGCGACGAGGGCGTAACCATTACCTTTGACCGTGCTACTGCGCTGGCCGAAGAAGATATTCAGTTACTAAGCTGGGACCACCCGATGGTGCGTGGCACGCTGGATATCCTGACCACAGAGCCGCATGGTAGCAGCTCGGTAGCCATACTCGCCAATAAAGCGTTGCCAGCCGGCAGCTACCTGCTGGAGCTAAATTTTATTGTTGAAGCCAGCGCACCGGCACCACTGCAGCTAAGCCGCTATTTGCCTGCAACACCACTGCGGGTATTACTGGATAAGAATGGCAATAACCTTGCTGAGAAAGTCAGCTTTGACCACCTTAGTAAGCAACTCAAGCCAATAGGCCGACAAACCGGTAGCAAGTTAGCCGGTGCATTGCAAACACTGTTGCATCCTTTGCTGGGCAAAGCCAGCAGCCTGGCAGAGGCTGAACTAAGTATCTTGGTACAGCACGCCCAAGCTAAAGCCGACACTGAACTAAGCGGGCAATATCAGCGTCTGGCGGCATTACGTAAACAAAACCCGTCAGTGCGGCAGGACGAGTTGGATGCCTTGCAACACAAACAGCAACAATTGGCCGAATACATCGCCAAAGCACGGGTAAAACTGGACGCTATCCGCCTGATTGTAGTAAGCCACGACTAATATGTTATTGCACTATGCACCACCACTGACACCTTATCTGGATATCCTGTATCAGGATGATGCTCTGGTGGTGTTTAATAAACCCAGCGGTTTGCTTAGTGTGCCGGGTAAAGCACCAGAGCACCGGGACAGCCTTGAATACCGGGCCAGATTAGTCTGGCCCGGTATCCGGCTGGTACACCGGCTGGATATGGCAACGTCAGGCATAGTGGTAATGGCCTTAAACGCCGATAGCCAGCGTGAACTAAACTGGCAGTTTCAGCACCGCAGCACACAAAAGCACTATATTGCCCGTGTTGCCGGCCACGTACCTGCAGACTTTGGCAGCATAGACTTGCCACTTATTTGTGATTGGCCAAACCGGCCAAAACAAAAAGTATGTTACCAACATGGCAAAGCATCCCTAACGCACTATCAGGTTCTGCAACGTGAGCTCAATAGCAGCCGGCTAAAACTGATACCGGTAACCGGCCGCTCACATCAGCTACGCGTGCATCTGCAATGGCTTGGTCACCCAATACTGGGCGATAAGTTTTATGCCAGCAAAGCAGATAATGATGCTGTATCAAGGCTACAGTTGCATGCCGAACAATTAACGTTAGAGCACCCAGAAACAAAACAACGCTTGCATTTTGTTTGTCCCTGCCCATTTTAATCTGACAAAAATCATTTTTTTATTAACCTAAGGTTCATCTGCATAAGATAACATCTGAAATATGCTGATTTAACAACAAAATTGAACTACTTTTTTAAGGTTACCTATTAACAACTACATTAAATAATGTTGCTGTTAAACTGTTTTAGTCTAAGGAGATATGGATGAAACTTAACAAGACGTTTTTCGCAGTTGCTATTGCTTTGCCAATGGTCAGCACTTCAGTATTAGCCAATAATGTTAGCGCGGCTGATTTAAACGAGCGCATATTTGGCTCGTTATTTGCCGAATACTACATGCCTGATCGCGATAAAACTCAATCTGCTGCCTGGAACTATATGGAAAAAGATTGGGGCTACGGTATCGAGCTGGGCTATTACCTGACAGAAAACTGGGCTTTACGGGCAGAGTTCGCCAAATTGAACTTGCAATCGAAACTGGATGGATCGGATTCCGACGGTAACCGCATCGGTATTGACGCACTGTATCATTTACCACAAATGAAACCGGTATACCTGGTAGGTGGTTTAAAGCGGATGGACGCCGCACAAAATACAACCGCATTCAATGTTGGTATAGGTTACAAACATTTTTTCAATCAAAACCTTGGTATCTTTGCTGAAGCTAACCGCTACCAGGGCATAGATGATTCTTATGCTGACGCCGGCATAAAGCTTGGCATGACATTCCTGTTTGGTAGCGCGTCCGCTAAGGCCGCACCTACACCTACACCAGCACCAGCCCCTACACCGGCTCCGGTAGCACCGAAGCCAGTAGCTGTAGCTGATACAGACGCTGATGGCGTGCCTGATTCAGCCGATCGCTGCGCAGATACACCGTCTAACCACAAAGTTGATAGCAGCGGTTGTACTGTTTACGAAGAAACAGTAGCCTCTGTTGGCGATATTGATATTGAAGTTCGCTTCCCATTTGACTCAGCCGCAGTGCCGGCAAGTCAGCGTATTGATGTAGAAAACCTTGGTGCCTTTATGCAGCGCTTCCCGGAGTCAACGGTGTTAATTGAAGGCCACGCGTCAAACATTGGTAATCCGGCTTACAATATGAAGTTGTCGGAGCGTCGCGCTAATACCATTGCCGACATTCTGCAAAATGATTTTAGCATCGCAACATCTCGTATTACCGCCATCGGTTACGGTGTTACCCGGCCGCGTGTAGAAGGCGATAGCCGTGAAGCTCATGCAGCCAACCAGCGCATAGAAGCTAAAGTTACCGCGAAAATTAAGCAACCTGTGCTTCGTTAAGTTACAAGTTCTGCAAAGCCGCTGATAAACAGCGGCTTTTTTTTGCCTGCACCACAGCTAAAAAACCCTCTGCCAAGCCGGGGAAAGCTGTGCTAGGATGACTTGGTAAATTATTTAGCATCCGGATTAAGATGCCGGGTTAATATCAGCAAGCGCCTCACTTTGGCAGGACGTCGTAACAAGTGCAGCGCCAGCCGGAGTTTGTCATGTCCAGATCCCCTTTACTGACCTCACTGCCAGGTCTGCTATTTTATCTCTGCAGCTATACTGCATCAGCAGAATTAACCAACCTCGTTTCTATAAGTGCCAATGCGCATATCTGTAATAGCGAAGCTGAAGTAGCAAGGTTAGCAGTAAACTCGCAGCTCCGGGAAATGGCACGGGCCCTGGTCGAATTTAAGCCAACGAAGTTCTGTTTTATTATGCCAGATGCCGCTAACGTGGTATTGCTGGAGCAGCAACCAGGTTATATTAAGTTCGATTATAAATCTCAGGTGTTATATACCTTCAGCCATTATGTGGTTGAAACCGCACTGACAGCTAACAGCCGTTAAAGCCTGCCGTGTAACTGCCGATAAGCTATTATTATCCTACTATCGGCCAGCCGGAGCAGACAATGCGGTTAGATAAGATGCTATTGCTGATGTTGTTTAGTACAGCTTTGCATGCTCAATCGCCTGTCAGTCAGGAACAAAATCACACGGCAGATCTGACTCGCCAGTTACCCGCAGAAGAAATCCGCATGCTGGAAGCTCAACAACCATTTTTGGTATTGCAGCGTCAGTCTTTGACAGCGGCAACCAAAGGCACCGTTATTCTGATCCCGGATGGCAATGAACACGCCGCCAGCGCCAAACATATAGACAGCCTGCGCCAGTATTTGAACGAATACGGTTGGAATACGTTATCAGTAATGCCGCCAGCGACAGAAGTATTATTGCAAACTACAGAAGCGCTGCAACAGTACCAGACGGCCTTGCAACAACGCGTCAGTGCGGCCTCGCAACTGGCCAGTCAGCAAGTAGGAAGTGTTATTGTTATTGCCCAGGGTAACAGTGCAGCGGCAGTCAATCATTTGTATGTTGCCGGCCAACTGGCTGAACCGGCCGCACTGATCTTGTTAGGCGCTTATTTACCAGATGAACAACTTAACCGGCAACTGGCCACTGCAATAGCCAGTCATCAGGTCCCCACGCTGGATATTAACCTTGCACACGACAATCGTTTTGTTATTTCGCAACTGAAACTACGCCAACAAATGGCTAACAAAATGTTTAAGCCAGTATACCGCCAGCGCCTTCTGAACGGTTCTGGCTACAACGACGACACACAACTATGGGTTTTGCATGAGATTTACGGCTGGCTAACGTCAGTCGGGCTCTAACTCAGCGCTGGCCCCGCTGTTGTTTTATCATTTCATAAGCAGCTTGAATTTCCTGAGTGCGCTGTTTAGCCAGCTCCAGCATTTCTGCGGGCACACCCTGCGCGATCAGTTTATCCGGATGATGTTGTGACATTAACTTACGATACGCTTTTTTAAGCACGGCATCAGTAGCCGTTTGCGTTAACCCAAGAAGTTGATAAGCATCCTGCAGTCTTTGTTGCACCGTTTGCTGATGCGATGCACGTGATGAAAACCGGCTGTGTGCCTGATAAGACTGCAGTAGCAATTCCAGTTGTGCCTGGCTAAAATTCAGGTAGCCGGCAACTTGTTGTAATATCTGGTACTGCGTTGCCGTTATCTGGCCTTGCACACTGGCGATACTCAGCTGAATTTCGATGAACAATTGCAATACGTCTTTGCGTCGCCGGTATGTTTGGTAAAATTGGGTTAATTGCTGACGCAATGGAAAACTAGCCGCTTTGCCGTCGCGAAATGCGTCCTGTGCTTCTTTTTGTTGTAATGGATTTAAACCGAGATCAGCCATAAAACGACTGGCTTGTTGAATATGCGCCGGCGTGACAACACCGGTTGCCTTGGCAAGGTGACCCATGGTCGCGAAGGTTGCGTAACGAAACACCCCTTGTTCATCTTGATGGCCAAACAAACCGGCAAAGCCGCCGTTGTTTTCAAATTGCCGGCCCCACGCTTTATCAAACCAGTGCCCCAACAACACGCCAATAATCAATCCCGGCAACTTTAGTAATGCCAGGCCAAACAAAGCACCGAGTATTTTACCCCACACGTTATCACCCTTAACATCATTCGCAACAGGCAGCAAAACTTATACTGCGTTAGCGCAGCACTATATCGGATTAGCAGGATTTCTAAAATTGATTTATTATACCGGGTCCGCTGGTGTACATAATGTCAACAGAATAATGAGTAAGGCAAGAGTGGCTGCATGAAGCATGGGTTAGCTGTGGTATTTCTTTTTTCAATCTTTAACGCCACCGTGGCTCAGGCTGATGCTGTCTCCGCCTGTTATGTACCTTTATCAGTTCCGGCAGAATTATCACAACTTGATGCCAACGATCCGTCTATACGAATTTCATCAAGCCATGCTGACATGGAAGCCGATTTGCATACCCGCTTTAGTGGTCAGGTCGAAATACGCTACCGTGATACGTTATTGCTGGCACCACAAGCAAATTTTGACCGTGAGCAGCAAACAATTAACGCCGATGGCGGCATTCAATATTACAACCAAAGTGTGCAGGTACAAGGCGCCCAGTTTCGCGCCGACCTGCTAAACAACTCCGCCCGGCTGGACCAGGCCAGCTACCGCTTTCTAACCCAAGCCGGACGAGGGGACGCCAAGCAACTTATCGCAGGTGAACAGCAGTTACTGCTCGAAAGTGCATTGTTTACCACCTGCCCTTTAAGCGACAACAGTTGGGGCTTGCATGCCAGTAAGATCAATATAGAAGCCGGAGAAGGCTGGGGTGAAGCCCATCATGCGGTGTTCAAGATAAAAGATATTCCGGTATTCTATCTGCCTTACCTAACTTTCCCGGTAACAGAACAACGTCGCAGTGGCGTATTGCTGCCCAAATTTGGTAGCTCACAAAAACTTGGCGCAGAATTTGAGTTACCCTACTACCTGAATCTGGCGCCAAACTACGATTTAACACTCACGCCGCGCTATATGAGCAAACGTGGCGCACAACTTAAATCAACGTTTCGCTATCTGACAGAGCAACATCAGGGCATGTTGCAACTGGAATATCTAAACTCCGACAACGATAAGCCGGATAATTTTGGTCAACGCTATCTGACTCACATCAGCCACGTCAGTGACTTTACAGCACAATGGCGCGGTTTTGTTGATGTGACTGACGTTAGCGATGATGCGTACCTAAGTGAGTTGAGTTCTGATTACAATAACCAAAGTGACACTCAGTTACTGCGTGAGGCCAATCTTAGTTACTACGGCGAGCAAGTACATTCGCAGTTAAGAGTGCAAGGCTTTGAGATCCTCGGCAACTACAATAAAGCGTATAGTACTTTGCCAGAGTTAAGCTTGTCCTCAGCCAAGCCGCTACAGCTGCTTCCGGGGATAAATTTCGAATGGCAAACGCAATACGCCCACTTCCGTAATGAGCAAGCCGTTATCAGCAATGCTGACCGTATTCACCTTGAACCCAAACTGGTTGCCCCTTTTATTACGCCTGCCTTTGAGCTGACGGCTGAAGCCAGTTTGCTGTATACCTACTACCAGCAAAACAGCAATGACGACAACGCAGACATTTCATCATCTGTCAGCCGTAGCATCCCGAAAGTCAGATTGCATTCCAGGCTTAATTTGGAGCGGGAATACGACTGGTTTGGTGAAACAGGCTTGCAAACCTTTGAACCTCAGTTACAGTACTTATATATTCCCTACCGTGATCAGAGTGCGATTGGTCTTTATGATACTGCCCGTCTGCAAGATGACTATTATGGCTTATTCCGGCAAAATCGTTATTCAGGGCTGGACAGGATCAACGAAGCGAATCAATTAACTGTCGGCTGGACCAGCCGGTTCTATGACAATGTCGACAACGAGCTATTTCGCTTTAGTCTGGGGCAAATTTTCTTCCTTGACGCGCCCATAATACAACCCGGTGAAATTGACGATTTAAGCCCGGCAGAATCCATGCTGGCAGCGGAATTAATTTGGCACTGGTTCCGCAAGTGGTATTTCAGCTCCGCGGTACAATATGACATAGACAATGACCACGTGATTAAAAGCAGTGCATCACTGGATTACCGAGCTAGCGATAAAAGCCTGTTTCAATTGAACCATAGGTATAGCAGGGCAGTCTCAGGTGTGGAAATCCAGCAACTTGGCATGATGGGCACAGTACCAGTGTCAGAGCAGTGGCAATTGGTGGCCAGTTACTACCGCGACCTGACGAATCATCGTATGATAGATGCCAGTGTAGGTATGCAATATGAATCCTGCTGCTGGGCAGTAAGGCTAATAGCAAAACGACAACTGCTGACGGATTTAGAGTTGCCAGTTGGCAATTTTAATGATTACAGCAAGTTAGATACTAGCATTGGCTTGCAGTTCGTATTAAAAGGCTTTGGTGAAAGTGCCGGGTTTGGTGTTACCGATATGCTGTCTAACGGTATTTTCAGCTATCGCCGGCCGTTTTTATTAACTAATTGATGTAGGAATTTATGAAGTTATCACAACTTATCGCGGCAACCCTGCTGTGTTGTACAAGTATCAGCGCAGTGGCAGCTGAACGCGAAATTGACCGGGTGGCCGCTATCGTTGATAACAGCGTGGTATTGGAGAGCGATATCGTCGATATCGTCGAGCGGGTAAAACGTAACGCTGCGGCTCAGAGACAAACGCTGCCATCAGATTCCGCTTTACGTACTCAGGCAACAGAACGGCTTATTTTAACTAACCTGCAATTGCAACTTGCACAGCGCATGGGGATGCAGATTAGCGACTCACAGCTTGATGACACCATCCGCAATATTGCCCGCGAAGAAAAGCTGTCACTGGAAGCCTTTCGGCAGCAAGTTGTTGCTGAAGAGGGTAACTACGAGCGTTTTCGTGAACGGCTGCGCGAAGAAATGATCACCGGCGAAGTAGTACGAGCCAATGTGCAAAGACGTATTTATATTAGCCCGCAGGAAGTAGATAGCCTGATTAAACTAATGGAAGAGCAAGGCGCCAGCACTGAACAGTATAATTTGGGTCATATTTTAATTGCTATACCAGCGCAGGCAACTACTGACGATATAAATCAGGCCAAAGAACGTGCCGATAAAGTTATCGAACTATTACGCAGCGGCAGTGATTTCAAACGTATTGCTATAGCGTCATCTTCGGGTGCAAAAGCACTGGAAGGCGGCGATCTGGGTTGGATGAATATCAATGAGATGCCGTCACTGTTCTCAGAAGCAATTCGAGGCCGGAAAAAAAGCGACATTATTGGCCCGCTGCGTTCTGGCGCCGGTTTCCACATCCTTACCATCTTTGACATTCGCGGAGACAATGTCACCGACATTGTAGAAGTAAAATCACGTCATATTTTACTAAAACCGTCAATAATATTGAGCGAAGAGCGTGCACGCACTATGCTTACTGACTTCGCAGCTAAACTACGCGCAGGTGAAGTTGATTTTGCCGAGTTGGCAAAGCAACATTCTGAAGATCCGGGTTCAAAATTAAATGGTGGCGATCTGGGTTGGGCTGAAGCACAGATTTTCGTACCGGCGTTTCGTGATACGTTAAACCGGTTAGAACTGAATGAAATAAGCGAGCCGTTCAGAACAGAACATGGCTGGCACATTGCTCAGGTACTGGAAAAACGCACTGTTGATGCCACAGCTGATAAAAAGCGCGAGCAAGTATACCGTATGATATTTAACCGCCGCTACAGTGAAGAAGCAAACAACTTTTTGCGAGAGCTGCGCGAAGAAGCGCACATAGAAGTAATGCCGGAGCAATAAATGACCTTGCGTATTGGTATTACACCAGGTGAACCTGCGGGTATAGGCCCCGATCTGGTGATCCGGCTGGCACAACAGGACTGGCCGGTAGAACTGGTAGTGTGCGCCAACGCCGCTTTATTAACCGAGCGGGCAGCACAGTTACAGCTGCCGCTAACCTTGCACACCTACGATGCAAACAAGCCGGCCAAACCTCAGCAAAGCGGTAGCCTGACAATCGTAGATTTTGATCTGGCAGAACCGGTGCAGGCAGGTCAGCTTAATGCCGCAAATGGTCACTATGTTGTCAACACCCTCACTTTCGCCGGTGAAAAATCAATCAGTGGTGAGTTTGCTGCTATTGTTACTGGCCCTGTGCACAAAGGTATTATCAATAAGGCCGGCATCCCGTTTAGCGGTCACACTGAGTTTTTTGCTCTGCAGTCAAATACGCCTTATGTTGTTATGATGCTGGCAACCGAGGGCTTGCGGGTGGCGCTTGCAACTACGCACATCCCGCTGGCTTATGTTGCCAAAGCAATAACGGCAGACAGGCTAACCAAAGTTTTGACTATTTTACATCAGGATCTGCAGCAAAAATTTGCTATCGCTAAGCCACGTATTTATGTCTGCGGCCTCAATCCGCATGCGGGCGAAGATGGCCATCTGGGCCGTGAAGAGCTTGATATCATTAACCCTACCCTCCAACAACTACGAGAAACCGGCATGGATCTCGTCGGGGCGTTACCGGCTGACACTCTGTTCCAACCGAAATACCTGAATGACGCTGACGCTGTGCTGGCTATGTATCATGATCAAGGTTTGCCGGTGCTAAAACACATGGGGTTTGGCCGCTCGGTTAATATCAGCCTGGGCCTGCCGTTAATCCGAACTTCAGTTGATCATGGTACTGCGCTGGAATTGGCAGGCACCGGCAAAGCAGATGCTGGTAGTTTTTTTCATGCATTAAATCAGGCAATTGTGCTGGCCAACCAAACGACGAATTAATATGACTGACAATGTACATCAGGGCCACAGAGCCCGCAAACGCTTCGGGCAAAACTTTCTGCATGACCCTCAGGTTATCGGCCGTATTGTCAAAGCCATAGCACCAAAGCCAGGTGAGACACTGGTTGAAATTGGTCCAGGCTTGGGCGCATTAACTGAGCCAGTAGTTGACGTAGCCGGCCATCTGACTGTAATAGAGCTGGATCGCGATCTGGCGCAAAGGCTACGCGAACATCCTCAGTTAGCAAGCAAACTTACCATTTATCAGGCAGATGCGATGAAGTTTGACTTCACCAGCCTGCTTAAAGACGGCCAAAAACTCAAAGTATTTGGTAACCTGCCATACAATGTGTCAACCCCGCTGTTGTTTCACCTGTTCAGCTATGCCGACCAGATCGAAAATATGCACTTTATGCTGCAAAAAGAGGTGGTACAGCGAATGACTGCCAGCCACGGCAGTAAAGCTTATGGTCGCCTGAGTGTGATGACGCAGTATTATTGCCAGGCTATGCCGGTGGTTGAAGTCGGCCCGGGCGCGTTTAAGCCCGCACCCAAAGTTGACTCGGCCGTAGTACGCTTGATCCCCAAAGCCATTTCACAGCGAGCCAATGTGCCAGCAGAAGTATTAAACCGTGTCTGCCTTGAAGCGTTTAACCAGCGGCGCAAAACCATTCGTAATTGCTTTAGCAACATCGCTACAGCCGAGCAACTGGAACAATTAGGCTTAAACCCGACATTACGACCAGAACAGCTAACGGTAGAGCAATTTACCCAATTGGCGCAGTGGCTGCATCAGCAAGAGTCTGCACTATGACATCACAATTTAATATCGACGTCAGCGTCGACACCTTTTATATTGCTGCGCAATCTGACCCTGACGCGCAACGCTATGTTTTTGCTTACACTATAACCATACGTAACCATAGTGCTGAGGACGTGCAGCTGCTAAGGCGCTACTGGCTAATTACAGATGCTAATGGCAAGCAAACGGAAGTAGAAGGCGAGGGTGTCATTGGTGAGCAACCACGGCTGGCACCAGGCAGCAGCTATCAATACACCAGCGGAGCTGTATTGGACACCCCTGTTGGCACGATGCAAGGCCACTATGAGATGATCACAAAACAGCATCAGCATTTCACTGCAGCCATTCCGTTATTCCGTCTGGCTATGCCCAATATTCTTAACTGATGGCTACATATGTAATAGGTGATTTGCAAGGCTGCTATGACGCCCTACAACGACTCCTGCAGCACATTAACTACAACCCACAAGCTGACATCTTATGGTTTTGCGGCGACTTGGTTGCGCGTGGCCCTCAGTCACTTGAGTGTCTGCAATTTGTCAAAAATCTGGCCGACAAAGCGGTAACGGTGTTGGGGAACCATGATTTGCATTTGATCGCCTGCTACTATGGCATAGCCAATGTTAAACAACAGGACCAACTGCAACCGTTACTCGACAGCCCCCAGCTTGATGAGCTGATACAATGGCTTTGTCAGCAGCCATTGTTATTCGTAAGCGCCGACCAACGCTATGTGATGGTGCACGCTGGGCTCGCGCCGGAATGGTCATTAGCGCAGGCAATACAAATGAGTGCTGAAGTGCAGCAGCAATTGCGTACTGATCCGCAACCATTGCTGCAAAGCATGTATGGTAATAAACCAGAACGCTTTGCGGATACGCTCAGCCAGCAGCAACGCTGGCGTTTTACAGTCAATAGCTGTACACGAATGCGATTTTGCCGGCAGGATGGTTCACTCGAGCTAAAAGAAAAAGGCCATCCACGCAATCAGACAATACTGGTACCGTGGTATGAATTCTGGCGCAACCGCTTGCAGGCCGACCTCTTTTTTGGCCACTGGGCAGCATTAAACGGGTATAGTCCGATACCAAATATACACGCTTTGGACAGCGGCTGTGTCTGGGGCAATGCGTTAACGGCATATTGTATCGACACGCAACAACGATACAGTGTGGCAGGTTTGGCCCGCTCAGGGTATAGTTAACAACTAAATGGTTTGGCCTGGCACCAGCCCCTGTAGTGCTGGCCAGAAGTGCTGAGTGCAGTAACAATTGGAGTCATTATGAAGTTAACCGTTGCTTTACGTATTATGGGAGGCTTTGGCGTTATTTCGCTTTTGCTGCTGATCATTGGTATCACTTCCTACAATAGGCTAAATACTATTAGCAACGCGACTACCGAAGTCAATGTTGTGTCTATCCCAGCGTTGGAAAATAGCGCGTTGATGAAAAGTGAGTTTGTTATTATGAGCAAACTCAGTCTACAAGCCTTCAATGCTACCGAACTCAACAGCATCGCCAGCTTTAAAGAGCAGTTTACTAAAGAACAACAAGTGTATGAGACTGCTGCACAAAAACTAAATACGGCAGTTAATAACAAGCCAACGCTAAAGACGGCAGCGTCATCAGCTGCGCAAGCTTACAACGAGTTTGTACCTATATCTAACCGTTTGTTTGACCAGCTTACTACCGGCCTGAAGCAACGTGATAGCATTGACAGTAAGCTATCCGATTTAGAAATGCATGCTGATGATATGGCATCACTCATTCTGGATTTTACAGATGTACGTGATGTGCAACGCCGCTTTCCACGCTCATATACTGCCGCAACAGCGCTTGAAACGGGTATAAATACGCTGGTTAGTAATGTGGTTGATCTAAATAGAACCTTATCTGATAGCACAGCCAGCACCATCAGTAACGAAATTGCATTTCGTTTAAAAGATTTAAATGAGCAATTTGCCAGTATCAAAGCTGAAGCGGGGACACAAGTGCCACTGGTTGCAGATTTGGAAGAAAAAGTCAGTGCTATTAACGAATTATTGCAAGGTACAAACGGCATACCGAGCATCAAAGCAGCGCGCTTACAAAGCAGCGCCGAAGCGACCAGGCTATTGGCATCTGTAGAGCAACAAACAGCCAGTGCAATAAGTACGGTTACCGGCTTGCTAGACGAAGCAAGTAAAGCAGCAGAGAGCATTCAGCTAGAAGCCTCCCAAAGCGTTGCCAGCGCCATTACAATTATCTTTGTCGTGATGCTGGCATCTATATTGCTGGCAGTTCTAATAGCTGTTATCACTGTAAAAAGCATTACCAACCCGCTAGCGAAAGTTAATGACATCCTAGGTGTTGTCGCCTCGGGCGATCTGACACAAAAGCTCGATGACAGTGCCAAAGACGAGCTTGGTGAACTGGCGCGTAACTGCAATAAAGTTATCGCTAATCTTCAGCAGCTGATACAAGGTATCATTTCACGCTCTACCCAACTGGCTGCCGCATCAGAACAAACTTCAGCCATTACTGTACAGACCACACAGGCCATACGTGAGCAGAAGTCTCAGGTTACCCAGGCTGCTACAGCAACCACCGAGATGAGTAGCACTTCACAAGGCGTGTTACAAAGCTCAAACGACGCTGTAGCAGAAATTAAAAATGCTGATAACGAAGCCGAACGTGTAAAAGGCATTTCACTGGAAAACAAAGAAATTATTTTGCAACTGTCACACGAGGTTGAACAAGCTTCTATTGTAATTAATAAGCTGCATAAAGACAGTGCTTCAATTGGCAGTATACTGGATGTAATTCGTGGTATTGCCGAACAAACAAACTTGCTGGCATTAAATGCCGCCATTGAAGCAGCGCGGGCCGGTGAGCAAGGCCGTGGTTTCGCAGTAGTAGCAGATGAAGTGCGCTCGCTAGCCAGTAAAACGCAAGCGTCTACTCAGGAAATCCAAGCAATGATTCAGGTGCTGCAAAGCGGTGCCCATGCAGCAGTGGAAGCGATGAACAAAGGTAAAAAGCAGGCTGAGAATTGTGTAGCCAAAACTGAAGTAGCTACTAAAGCTCTGGACTCTATTACTCATGCAGTGCATTTAGCGCACGATATGAGTGAGCAAATCTCTGATGCCGCCAAAGAGCAGAACCAGGTATCACACGAAATCAGCAAGTTGCTGGAGTCTATTGTATCTATCGCGGAAGAAACTGCATCAGGTGCTGAGCAAACTTCTGAATCAAGTCATGAAGTTGCGCGGCTGGCAGAAGAACTGCGAGTGTCTGTCGAGCAGTTTAAAGTCTAAACCGGAAAACCAAGCATATAAAAAAACCGCCAGCTGGCGGTTTTTTTATAATTAGGCATTACGTATTTATTCACCAGCACGTTCTTTTAATACAGCTAGCAATGGAGAAGCAGCAAAACCATTGCCTTCAGCCCATTCTATATCACCAGAGCCAGCTACAGCAGAGCCAGGCAGCTGCTTCACAATAAATTCGCCAACATCATTGGCATTGCTTTTAAAAGCATGGCGTATCAAGCTTTCGCCATTACAAACCACACCATCATAAATGTTACGTAAACGAAGGCGGTAGTCGCTCAGTACCTTACGCAGGCGGTTCTTGTCATCCGCAGCAACGTAATCACACATAGAAGCAGCCAGTTGATCATCGGCTACCGCTGCAGGTGCAGCCACCAGGGTTAATGTTACTGCGGCACCACATAATAATGTTGGCAATAATCTCATGTACTACTCCTCGCTGAACTTTAGCTGGATCATCTTAGCAAGATGTCCTGATAGGTGCAAACCACTCAATGTCACTCTACACGCTCTAAGGTGATAAAACGACAACTATAGCGGTTATGTTCATCAGCTGGCTGCAACACCTCGGCACTAAGGTGCCACTGTGCTGCCTGACGGTAATCAGGAAAATAGGCATCGCCGTCAGTTTCCAGCTCAATTTCGGTCAGATATAAGCGCTGCACCAAGGGCAAGCACTGGCGGTAGATTTCACCGCCACCTATCACCATCACTTCGGCGTGCTGTTGCAATAAGTTAAAGGCCTGCTCCAGGCTACTCACCCATTCTGCACTGTCATTGTCAGCTGGCGCATTGCGGCTTACAACGATATTACGTCGCCCGGGCAATGCCCTGCCAATAGACTCAAACGTCTTGCGCCCCATAATTACCGGCTTGCCCATGGTAACTTGTTTAAAGTGACGCAAGTCGGCCGGTAGATGCCAAGGCATCTTATTGTCTTTGCCTATTACACGGTTAGCTGCCATCGCAGCGACCATAGAGATAATCATTAACGTACCTTAGCGTTGATAAACAACCTCAACATCATAATCATCATCGTCAAAATCGTCATCATCATCGTCTTCATCGATAACAGGCTGCACATCGGTCGGTGAATCATCCCACTTAAAGTTCACCGGATCAGCAATTTGCTCAGAAGCCTGCTCAACAGGCAACAACTCAATGTAATTCAGAATATCAGCTGCCAGACGTTCAGTATTATTTCGACTTGCCGCAGCAATACTAAAAACCGGCCCTTCCCAATTAAGTGCTGAAGTTACATTGGCGATAGTCGCCTCTAACTCATCTTCTAACACTAAATCCAGCTTGTTAAATACCAGCCAGCGAGGTTTTCCTGCTAGCTTAGCACTGTATTTGGCCAGCTCGTTAACGATGGTAACTGCGTTTTCTGCCGGATCTGAACCATCCGCCGGTAGCACATCCACGACATGCAGCAGCAAACGACAGCGCTCTAAATGTTTTAGAAACTGAATGCCCAGGCCTGCGCCCTCTGCCGCGCCTTCAATAAGGCCGGGAATATCGGCAATTACAAAAGAACGATGAGACTCTACCCGCACTACGCCTAGATTAGGCACCAGCGTTGTAAACGGATAATCTGCAACTTTAGGTTTTGCCGCTGATACAGCGCGAATAAGCGTTGATTTACCTGCATTTGGCAGACCAAGTAGTCCGACATCTGCCAATAATAGCAACTCAAGCCGGATATTACGGATTTCACCTGGCGTACCATTGGTTTTTTTCCTCGGTGCGCGGTTAGTACTGCTGGCAAAACGGGCATTGCCCAAGCCATGCCAGCCGCCCTTGGCAATACGCAGACGCTGACCATCTTTAGTCAGATCACCAATCACCTCATCGGTATCAACATCGACCGCCCGGGTGCCAACCGGTACCCGCAGCTCTAAATCTTTACCGCGTTTACCTGTACAGTTTACGCTACCGCCATTCTCACCGCGCTCAGCTCTATGGTATTTCTCAAACTGATAATCAACCAAGGTATTTAGGTTTTCATCTGCCAACAGAAACACATCACCACCGTCGCCACCATCACCGCCGTTTGGGCCGCCTTTAGATACAAACTTTTCTCGTAAAAAACTGATAATACCGTTACCGCCGTCGCCGGCCTCTACGCGGATTATCGCTTCATCAACAAACTTCATGTCGGGTGTCCTGATTACGCAGATTAAAACCTGTTACTACTTATATGGTGATAAGTATAACTTAGGTTATTGAATGATGTCGGAAAATCAGACCCGACGGGTAAATGCCAATAAAAAACCCCGCACCAGGCGGGGTTCTCCAGATACATGTTAACTTATTCGCTAACGATGCTGACGAACTTACGGTTGTGCTCGCCTTTCACTTCAAATTTCACTTTACCTTCAGTTAAAGCGAACAAAGTGTGATCTTTACCGATACCAACGTTAGTGCCAGCGTGGAATTTAGTACCACGTTGACGCACGATGATGCTACCAGCTAAAACTGATTCGCCACCGAAGCGCTTAACACCTAGGCGTTTAGCTTCTGAATCGCGACCGTTACGAGTGCTACCTACACCTTTCTTACTTGCCATGTGTCGATACTCCTGTTACGCGCTGATGCTGGTAATTTTCACTTCAGTGAACCACTGGCGGTGGCCCATCTGCTTGCGTGAATGCTTACGACGACGGAATTTAACGATTTTAATCTTATCGCCACGGCCATGAGTGACCACTTCCGCTACTACTTTACCACCTTCAACTAAAGGTGCACCGATAGAGATGTCTTCGCCATTAGCGACCATCAACGGTGTAAATTCGATTGTTGCGCCGGTTTCTAAGTCTAGTTTTTCTAGACGTAGAGTTTGACCTTCCGTCACACGGTGCTGTTTGCCACCACTTTGGAAAACCGCGTACATAGTTAACTCCGTACAAAGCACGCCATCGCTTAATAAGGGGCGTGTTAATTCAATTCACAGGGCGCGAATTGTACGCAATTTCCCCTACCCCCGCAAGTACAAATATGAAAAAGATCTTCTTGTCATGAAAAGGATCTAGTTTTGCTTTGGGGCAAGCTGCGCGATAGTGTAGAATTGATCACATTCTAAGGTTTAAGCAGTTGTTTTAATGACGCTCGAACAAATCCAGCAACTATCAGCTACTGATATGGCTGCAGTTAATCAGCACATATTTGCCCAATTAAATTCCGATGTTGCGCTGATTAATCAGCTAGGTATCTACATTGTTAACAGTGGCGGTAAACGCCTGCGCCCGCTATTGGCCGTATTAGCAGCCAGAGCAATGCAGTATCAGGGTTCAGATCATATTAGTGTTGCAGCTATTATAGAGTTTATTCACACCTCTACATTATTACACGATGATGTTGTAGATGAATCTACCTTGCGCCGTGGCAAGCAAACTGCCAACGCGGTGTTTGGCAATCAAGCCAGCGTATTGGTTGGCGACTTCTTATACAGCCGCTCATTCCAGATGATGGTAGCGCTGAACGATATGCGCATCATGCAGATTCTGGCCGACGCCACTAATGTTATTGCAGAAGGCGAAGTGCTGCAGTTGATGAATGTCAACGACCCCGACACCACAGAACAAAGCTATATGCAGGTAATTTACTGCAAAACGGCAAAGCTATTTGAAGCAGCTACGCAACTGGCAGCTGTAGTAGCAAAACAACCTGAAGCAGTGGTGAACAGCATGAAGCTATATGGTATGCATCTTGGCACTGCCTTTCAATTGATTGATGACGTATTGGATTACCAGGCTGATGCTACAGAGCTTGGCAAGAATATTGGTGATGACCTGGCTGAAGGCAAGCCAACTCTGCCTTTGATCCATGCGCTAAAGCACGGTACGACTGAACAACAACAACTTATCCGCGAAGCAATAGTAAAAGGCAACGGCTTGGCACAGCTTGACGCTATTATGGCTGCCTTGCATGACACCAACGCTTTTAGCTACACACGTCAACTAGCTGAGGCGGAGGCGGAGAAAGCCCGTCAGGCGCTTACAACGTTGCCTGAGTCTGATTATAAACAAGCATTGTTGGCATTAGCTGACCTTGCTGTATCGCGCAGCCATTAAGGTCTATTGCACCGCAAATAAAAAAGGCGCCAAAGCGCCTTTTTTAGTATAAAGACTAACTTAGTTATTCTTTACAAACTCTTCACCTAAACTGATATCAGCTTTTAACGTATCAAGCATATCTGTCATGGCTTTTTGCTCATAAGCACTTAAGGTGCCAATTGGCAATATAGCTTCTACGCCATTTTTCCCCAGAGTAATAGGCTGAGCAAAGAAACGGGCATGCTCACCGCCACCTTCAACATAGGCATACTCAGTTACTTTTTCGCCCTGCAAACCTTTAATTAAGGAGATGCAGAAACGCGCAGCAGCCTGGCCCATAGATAACGTTGCAGATCCGCCACCGGCTTTGGCTTCAACCACTTCAGTTCCGGCGTTCTGAATACGGTGCGTTAAAGATGCAACTTCATCATCCGTAAAACTCACACCCACCACCTGAGACAATAATGGCAGAATAGTTGTCCCACTGTGACCGCCAATAACAGGTACAGTGATTTCTGTTGGATTCTTGCCTTTTAACTCACCTACGAATGTTTCAGCGCGGATAACGTCCAGTGTTGTAACACCGAACAAGCGACGAGCATCATAAGTCCCGGCTTTTTTAAACACATCAGCTGCAATAGCCACAGTAGTGTTTACCGGATTAGTGATAATACCCACCAAAGCTTTCGGGCACTGCTGCACAATAGCTTCTGCCAAAGTTTTAACCACACCGGCATTAATGTTGAACAGATCTGAGCGGTCCATGCCAGGCTTACGCGGCATACCAGCTGGGATCATTACAATATCAGCACCGACTAACGCTTTATCCAAATCTTCTTTACCGAAACCTGTCACTTTTACAGCTGTCGGGATATGGCTCAAGTCTACCGCAACACCCGGTGTAACAGGTGCCAGATCGTACAGCGCTAAATCCGTGCCCGCAGGTAAATCTAATTTCAGCAATAACGATAATGCCTGGCCAATACCACCGGCGGCACCTAAAACGGCAACTTTCATGATTATCTCCCTTGAGGACGTTTAAATAAAAGCGCGCCAACAATACTTAAACCGCGCCAAAAATACAAATAGCTTAAGCCTAAAGTCTAAGCATTTTAGCGAATTTTAGTGTACTTTACTGCACTGAGTGTCAGATGCATTCAACTTTGCTAACATAATCCGGTCTAATAACAGAATAAGAGCAAGGCATGACTAAGCAAGCCAAACAGGAAGCGTTAATTCAGGCGTTTAAAGCACTGCTAAAAACAGAGAACTTTGGTTCTCAGGGCGAAATTGTAGACGCTCTGAAACAAGAAGGCTTCGATAATATCAGCCAGTCTAAAGTATCGCGGATGTTAAGCAAGTATGGTGCAGTGCGCACCCGCAACGCCAAACAGGAAATGGTATATACCTTGCCACCGGAGTTAGGCGTACCCACTACCAAAAGCCCGCTACGGCAACTAGTACTGGATATTGAACATAACGATGTGATGATTATCATCCGCACCAGCCCTGGAGCTGCACAGCTAATAGCCCGACTGTTAGATTCTGTTGGCAAAGCTGAAGGTGTACTTGGTACTATTGCCGGCGACGACACCATCTTTATCGCACCGCAAAGTGTAAAAAACATTAATTTCACACTGCAGAAAGTGACTGAGCTGTTTGAGAAGGTCTGATAACTACTGGTCTTTTGCCGCCAGCTCAAGAAAACTGATAGACGGTGCAAAAAAAGCTGCACTTAATTCTATACGGTGATAATTGAGTAATAAATCATGGCAGCCACTAACCACAGACATACCACAACGGTGGCTGAGCTGACGATACAGCGCGCCCGCAGACGCCGCAAATGCCAATTGAATTAGCCCTTGCTGCTTTACCTGATAACTGGGCATATTCTGCATTAAAATATCGGGCATATTTAACTCAGGCTGCATCATCAAACGATGGCTGTCCGGTAAAACTCTGGCAGAGTCCAGCGGCCGCGCGCTGACTTTATCGAAGCCCATAATATCTTCTTGCTCGGATAGGCTAAGCCGGTTCCAGCTAACGTGGTCAAATATTAACTGCTGTAGATACACATAACTACCACCAGCAAACACAGGTTGCTCGGTTGCATCAATTAAGCTTATCTGCCTGCGTGCACGGGCTTTCGGGTTCCAGGGCACATCGATAAAACCGGTCAGGTTGCGGCCATCTAAGTAACGACAGCCTTGCAAGTGGTCTTGCACCTCGACATGCCCATGCAGCATTTGCAACACCTGCTGACAAGTAATAATATTTACGTCTAACCGGTCCGAGCGGATTTGCAGCAATAAATCTACTGGCACAGTCGCCAATTCAATATCTGCGGATGAAACATCAGGCAAAGCTGTTAACCCGGTGGGTCGGGCTCCGGGATACAACAGATCCCAATAATTACTACCTACCGCTACTACACCACTAAGCTGCGCTTCTGAGAAATGTTCCGCCAGGCGATCGAACAATTGTGGCAATCGCGCCAGTTTATAACGCAATAGCCGCTCATGCCCTTCCTGTGCATTTAACAATAAATAGCTGCCGTGCAGATTCGCTTCAGCGCAAACACCCAATTGTTCCCGGGCCATATTCTTCCTTTTACTCTAACCTGACACCGCGGCGATAAGACAATGCTCCGTTTGAGCCGCTTAAGTTGTGAGATATATCTCACAAACAAGTAAGTTTAAACGCTATTTATGCTTTGCACCACAACTCAAAAAAACCAATAAACCCTTGATATAAAACAAAATACAACAAAAATTCACCGCTTTACAAAAATATTACAGCAGGCTTTTTTCGTAAAAGCCATGCCACACCAAAGTAATTAAGTAGATAATTACCTCGTCGGAATAAAGGTGCTCTGACAGGAATTCAGAGTAAGCGCAGGATGCGACGCCGGGCTAGGATAGCACAAGGACGATGGCACAACACGTTCAGGATGAACATTGCAATACTGCCACTTCACAGGCGCTGAAGTATATAGGGATGTAACAGGGAATCTCACAGGATGTGAGCGCGTTGTCAGGACGACAATGCTATGGAATTAAGGACAGGCAGGACGCCTTGTGGAACACTTCGGGATGGAGCCAGGGACGAAAAGCAACGGATAGCTTCGACAGGACGACGAAACAGGACCTTAGGTGGCCGCGTAGTATGCGGCCTACCTTCTTTTATTTTAGCCTTTACTACCTTCATGCTGTTATCCGTGCATAAGATTTCAATTACCGCTACACTAGGTTTGACATGATCAGATGGAGCCTGACCTATTATGCGCTGGACCGGAAAACATGTGTTTTATTTCATGTGCCTGTTAGGCTTGGCGCTGGCCCATGCCAGCCCTGACGAAGATTTTGAAAAAGCTATGCAAGCTTTTAATCAAACAGAGCCGAATGCCGCTTATATCCACCTGAAAAATGTACTGCTACAAGCGCCGGAACATATTCCTGCGAAAGTTCTGATGGGTAAAGTGCTACTAAACAAAGGCTATTTCAACGAGGCAATAACTGAATTCGAAGAAGCGTTGGATAGCAATGCTGATATTGCGTCAATGCTTGAAGAGTTAGCAACTGCATATCTATTTGCAGGTAAAAATCAAAACGTTATAGCAATAGGCCAACATTACAACTTAGCGCCCTCTCAACTTTTTGACTGGCACTTGCTATCAGCAGCCGCACAACTAAATATGGGCAACATATCGGAAGCTGAAACGCACTACATAGCCGCCAGCAAACTACAGAGTAAATCATTGCGGCTGTTAAACAGTAAAGCAGCTTTACGCTTGCAGCAGCGTAATTACGCCGAGGCCAATAAATTAATTACACAAGCGTTAGAGTTGGATGCCAATAATCCACAAAGCCTGCAATTGCGAGCAGAATGGCTACAACTCAACGGTAACATTTTGGCGGCACAGCCGTTTTACGAAAGAGCAAGTGAACTCAGCCCACAAGATCCCCTACTACGCCGTGCACTGTTGCGTAATTATGTCAGCCAGCAAAAGCTCGAATTAGCCGAAGCTACTGTGCGGCACATTTTGCAACTCACCCCAGAAGATCCCTATGCCTTGCTGCTCGCAGCCTGGCTATCCTCAATCAAACCGGACGCCAATACCGCAGCAAGTTCTGGCCAGCAATTAAGCGATATGTTGTGGAAAATGTCGCGACAACAGATAGAGGCCCAACCTTCACGCTTATACAGCAGGGCATTGCTATCATATGTTGATGGCAGCTATGAAAAAGCACGTAGCGATCTGCACGCCTATATCCAATTGGCACCGGCAGATTTAAACGCAGTGGCAATTCTGGCACGCATTTATATGCGCCAGAATGATATCAGTGCTGCCATACAGTTACTTGAACAACATATTAATAATCTGAACACTATGCCTGAGCTGGCACAATTGCTCACCACCTTATATATCACTACCCATAAAGCGAACAAAGCGGAACAATTGATAGCGTCTTTGCGCTTGCAATACCCTGATAATGCCGAGTTTGCTGTTTTACATGCAGCAGTGTTGAAAAAACTGGCGCAAAACACACAGGCCCAGCAGCTTATCCATCAGTTTGAACAGCAGCATGGTCCATCGATGCTGATCACAACCAACCAGGCATTGTTTGCGTTGGAAAGTGGTAACTTTGATACCGCAATGGCTCTGGTCAATCAACTGCTTGCACAGGCCCCACAAAATACCGGTTATCTTAATTTCAAAGCGGCGATACTGCTAAAATTGCAACAAGCCGACGCCGCAAAAGTGCTGTTACAACACATATTACAGCTAGAGTCAGACCATCAGGCTGCGCAGTTCAATCTGGCACAAATCGCAATATCTGAAGGCCAAAATAACACCGCTATTTCGTTGTTAGAACCTTTGGTAAAAGCCAACCATAATTATAAGCCCGCTGCTACCATGCTGGCACTTGCCTATATCAGAAGTGAGCGGCAATCAGATGCCGAAAAGCTACTGCAGCAAACGACTGCAGTAGTACCATACCCACCGGCAGATGACATGTTGTTTGACTTGTACATGCAGCAGAAAAATTATATTTCCGCTTTGTCTGTGGTCGATAAAGGTTTAAAACGTCGTTTTTTAGACGAACCGTTACTTTGGAAAAAAGCTCAGCTGTTAAAACTACTATCACGCACCGAAGAAGCCAATTACACCACAGAATTGCTTCAAAGCTTAGTACAACAAGATGCCGATAAATTACTGCGTCTGGCATTACTGCAACGCGAGCTAGGTAACTACAACGCTGCTGAGCAAAGCTTAATTGCTGCCCAACAAAACAAACCTAACGCCAGACTAATCCAGTTAGAATTAGTTAATCATTATCTTTTAACTGAAGCGCCAGAACCGGCTGACAAATGGTTACGCCGCTTGCAACCTTATGCAGCTAACGATGCCAACATAACCATGCTAACCGGCGATCTGGCGCTACTGCAGGGTGATACCACCAAGGCTGTCTCCTTGTTTAAAAAAGCGTTGCGACTTGATCCCACTTTCCAGTTGGTGTGGGTAAAATTGTATCAATTGGCAAAAAACGGCATAGATGCCAACGGCTTTAGTCAGTTAGCGCAACATAGCTTAAGCGAAAGTAAAGACTTTCACTGGCTACGCCGGCTGCTGGCTGAGCACTTCGTGAACCAACAGCAAACCCCAGCAGCAATACAACAATATGAGCTCCTCCTGGCAGCGGGTGCTTATGCAGATGATGTCGCACTACATAACAACTTGGCAAACCTTTACCTGATAACTGACGCGACAACAGCGCTGATTCATGCAGAAACAGCGGTAAAACTAGCGCCCAAACATGCTCCTTCGCTTGATACCTACGGCTGGGTGCTGAGTAAAACCGGTAAATATCAACAAGCATTGGCAGTTTTACGGCAAGCCAATACTTTAGATGCCGCAGAGCCCGCTACCCGCTTTCATTTGGCTTATACCCTGGCCCAGTTACAACGTCGTGATGAGGCGAAAACCATACTGCAGCAGTTACTGGCAGACACAGCAACATTTGCCGACAAAGCAGCGGCAGAAACCCTGCTACTGCAACTTTAACTTTAACTTTAACTTTAACTTTAACTTTAACTTTAACTTAGGCTAAGTACACAGCTTACCTGTCAAGTCGACGCTGATAGGATGTAAAATCCGGTATATCACGCTGGTAATTTTGCCGATTTAAGCTGGAATGGATAATAAAATCGGCGGTAGCCTGATTGCAGGCTACCGGTATATTCCACACCACGGCTAAACGAATAAGTGCTTTCACGTCAGGATCATGCGGCTGTGATGACAGTGGGTCCCAAAAAAATACCAGCCAATCAATTTTTTGTTCAGCAATCATGGCACCAATTTGCTGATCGCCCCCCAGAGGCCCACTGGCCAGACACAATACCTGCTGCGTTAACGCCTCGCTGATCAACTTACCGGTAGTGCCCGTGGCCACCAGCTGCTTGTCAGCAAAAAACGGTTTATGTATAACTACCCACTGCAGCAGGGCTTGTTTCTTACCGTCATGCGCCACTAAAGCAATTGTTTTCATTTTTTATACCCCTGCCCGATACCCCAGCTTATCGCGAAAAAAAAGCCCTGCATAGCAGGGCAAAACAACCAAGGTCCACGTATAACATCGTTATTGGTCAGCTACCACAATGGCTTCTGGCGCATTGTGTCAACTATAACCACATCATTCCTCCGGTTACTGATTCGACTCCACTATGCGTTTCATCGCTGTCATATAACCGCGTAATTTTTTCCCGACAATTTCCACCGGGTGCTGGCGAATTGCTTCATTAATCGCTATCAGCTTCAGGTTGTCGACGCCATTACCGCCGCTGACGCCCTTACCGATATACTCACTGTTTAAACCATTAACCATATCTTTTAGCAAAGGCACCGCAGCATGCGAGAACAGATAATTACCGTATTCTGCGGTGTCAGAAATGACCACGTTCATCTCATACAAGCGTTTACGCGCTATCGTATTGGCAATCAATGGTGTTTCATGCAAAGACTCATAATATGCTGACTCAGCCACTATACCGGCATCAACCATAGTCTCAAACGCCAGTTCAACACCGGCTTTAACCATAGCAACCAGCAACAAGCCCCGGTCAAAATACTCCTGCTCAGAAATTTTCTCATCCGACACCGGCGCCTGCTCAAAGCCGCTGCTGCGGGTTTGCTCACGCCAGGTTAACAGGTTTGCGTCATCGTTAGCCCAGTCTGCCATCATAGTGCGCGAGAACTCGCCACTAATAATATCGTCCATGTGTTTTTCAAATAACGGCCTTAACGTGTTTTTTAACTGTTCGGCCAGTTCAAACGTTTTGATCTTTGCCGGATTGCTTAAGCGGTCCATCATATTGGTGATACCGCCATGTTTAAGCGCTTCAGTTACCGTTTCCCAGCCATACTGAATTAGCTTGGCGGCATAATCCGGCTTTGTGCCATCGGCAACCATTTTATCAAAGGCTAAAATAGCGCCTGTTTGCAACATGCCACACAGGATAGTCTGCTCGCCCATCAGGTCAGATTTTACTTCCGCCACAAAAGACGACTGCAACACCCCTGCCCTGTCCCCCCCCGTTGCCGATGCATATGCTTTGGCAATATCTAAGCCTTGTCCCTTGGGATCATTTTCCGGGTGAACCGCAATCAATGTCGGCACCCCAAATCCTCTTTTATATTCTTCGCGCACTTCTGTACCCGGGCACTTAGGTGCCACCATCACTACTGTAATGTCAGGCCGGATTTGCTTACCTTCTTCTACAATATTAAAACCATGCGAATACGCCAATGTAGCGCCTTGCTTCATCAATGGCATTACAGCATCTACTACGCTGCTATGCTGTTTGTCTGGGGTCAGGTTTAGCACTAAATCTGCCGTCGGGATCAATGCTTCATAAGTACCGACCGTAAAACCGTTGCTGCTTGCTTTTTGATACGACGCACGTTTTTCTGCTATCGCTTCAGCGCGCAGTGCATAACTGATGTTTAAACCAGAGTCGCGCATATTCAGGCCCTGATTTAGCCCCTGAGCACCACAACCTACAATAACGATGTTCCAACCTTTTAACAGCTCAGAACCGTTACCAAATTCGGCCTTGTTCATAAAGCGGCATTGGGCTAACTGGCCTAACTGCTGACGTAGATTCAGTGTATTAAAGTAATTTGTCATATTACATCTCTAAATTCGTTTCAATCGCTCAGAGCTGTTCGCTGAGCATAAGCAGTATTCATTTCCTGCTTTAATGCTCTAATACTAACGACTGAAATTAATTGCGTGAAGTGATATATTTACAACTCTGTATTTCACTTAATGAAACACAAGGTGAACGACTAATGGATATTCGCAGTGCACAGCTGTTTCAGCATCTGGCCAGCAGCTTAAACTTTAGTAAAACCAGTGAACAGATGTATGTTAGCCCGCCGACCTTAACCCGGGTGATCCAGCGGCTGGAAGACGAGCTTGGCACGGCGTTGTTTTTTCGGGATAAACGCTCAGTAAGGCTGACACCAGCCGGTCAGCGATTTGCCCGCTTTGTACGTAGCTGGCTGGATGAATGGCATCAGCTGCAGGTAGACTTACAGCTAGCCAGCGCCGAACTAACCGGCGAAATTCGCTTGTTTTGCACAGTAACGGCCAGTTATAGTCATTTGCCCGCCATACTAGACCGTTTCCGTCTTAGTTGTCCTAAAGCCGAAATAAAGTTAACCACCGGTGATGCCGCCTCAGCGATCGAAAAAGTTCGATTAGATGAAGCCGATATCGCCCTCGCAGCACACCCGGCTATACTGCCGCCAAATCTTGCATTTAAAAGCATCGCCAGCCTGCCGGTTATGCTAATTGCACCAACGATCCCATGTAAGGTAAATGATCTACTGTTGCACAATCCTGTACCCTGGCATAAAGTCCCGCTAATTATGCCCGAACATGGCCCCGCTCGCAGTCGATTCGATCGCTGGTTGCAAGATATGGCTATAGTGCCGCAAGTAGTCGCCAAAGTAGACGGGCATGAGGCTATGGTGTCAATGGTAGCCTTAGGGACAGGAGTCGCCTTAGTAGCGGATGCTGTAGTCAGTAACAGTCCGGTGAAAGATCGCGTGAGAACTCTGGAATTAGACTATAGATTCGAGCCTTTTGACCTTGGGGTTTGTATGCTGAATAAGCGGCAGCAAGAGCCGCTAATCAAAGCATTCTGGCAACTGGCAACCGCCAAAAGCTGATGCCAGGCCAAAATGTTGCTTGAGACTATTTAACGATTTTCAGATGAGAAGATTTTTTTGTCTTAGCCGGTTGTGGTGGTTCAGGTTCGTCGTCCAACGCCTCGGCATAAAGCTCGGCGTCGTCTTCTTCTTCTTCAAGTGTAAACACCGTACCTGCACCATTTTCGCGCGCATATATCGCCAACACTGCTTGAACCGGAATATATAATGCGAATGGCTGACCGCCGAAACGGGCATTAAAGGTTACTGCGTCATTACCCAACTGCAGATTACCAACTGCGGAAGGATTTATATTCAGTACTATCTGGCCATTCTGTACAAATTGCAGTGGCACCTTCACGGCCGGAAAAGTGGCATCAACAACTAAATAAGGTGTGCCGTTGTTATCCACTATCCACTCATAAAACGCCCTTAACAAGTAAGGGCGGTTCGCGGTCATCTTCATTACAGCTTCATTCCACGGCGGATTTCACGTTCAGCATCACTCAGCGATGCCTGGAACGCATCGCGGTCAAAAATACGCGTCATATAGATTTTCAACTCTTTACTACCAGGACCATTCAACTCGATACCCAGTTGCGGAAGACGCCACAAGAGTGCTGCCATATAGCAATCAACCAAGCCGAACTCTTCGCTCATAAAAAACGGCGCTTCGTTAAATAGTGGCGCGATGGACAATAAGCCTTCTTTTAGCTCTTGCCGTGCTGTCGCAGCCTGTTCATCACCACGCAAAATACAGCCTGCCAGACGATACCAGTCATGTTCTATACGATACATCATAAGGCGGGCCTGCCCCCGAGCTACCGGGTATACCGGCATTAATGGAGGATGCGGAAAACGCTCATCCAAATATTCCATAATGATGTTGGCTTGATACAACGCCAACTCTCGGTCTAACAAAGTTGGCAGGCTGCCATACGGATTCACTTCGTATAGATCTTCCGGCAGGTTATCCTGCGTGACTTGCAGTATATCGACTGTTACGCCTTTTTCAGCCAGTACGATCCGCACCTGATGGCTGAACATATCATCAGCAGCTGAGAACAGTGTCATCACAGGACGTTTGTTGGCAGTAATCGCCATGTTTTCCTCCGGAAAATTAAAAACAGCAAAGGGGCGCAAAGGCCCCTGTAAACATAACTAGTTGAATTCACTAATTAATGTACATCTCTCCAATATTCTTTCTTCAGCAGGTAAGCCAAAACAAAAAATATTAGTAAAAACACCATCACCTTGACACCAAGGGCATGTGCTTCAAGCTTGGTGGGCTCACCAACGTATTCAAGATAGTTTACCAGATCTGCCACGGCGCGATCATACTCTTCAGTATTCATTTCACCGCTACCGTCAGTTTTAATACCAACGTATACCTGTTTTGGCTGACCATCTACCATACGTGTTTCGTAGGCTTTGTAAGGTTTGCCCTGCAATTCCTGCAATACATGAGGCATACCAACCATTGGAAAAACATCGTTGTTTACGCCAAAAGGGCGAGACGGGTCGGCATAAAAACTACGCAGATAGGTATACAACCAATCAGGCCCACGTACCCGGGCAACATTGGTCAAGTCAGGTGGTGTAGCACCAAACCATTTTTCACCGTTTTTGGCAGACATAGTGTTGGTAATATGGTCACCGACCTTTTCACCGGTAAACATTAACGTTTCCATACCAACATCTTCTGGAATATCCAGATCACGGAAGGTACGTATATAACGCTGATATTGCATCTGGTGACACCCCAGACAATAGTTCTGAAACAACTTGGCACCATTTTGCAATGACACCTTGTCAGACAGATCTATTGGGGCTTTATCCAGCGGAATAGCCGGGCCAGCTGCCATCGCCAATGACGACGCTAATAATGCTGCAGCAGACAATAACTTTTTCATCATTAGGTTAACCTCACTGGCAGTGGTTTGGTTGCTTCATTTTTACTGTAGAAATACAGCAGCACGAAGAAGCCGAAATAAGTGAACGAAAACAGCTGTGACAACAAGGTATAGGTCGGGGTAGCCGGTAATACACCCAACACACCTAACGCAACGAAGCTGACGCAAAAGTTCACCAGGTTAGCTTTGTGCAAACCACTGCGATATCGAACTGAACGTACCTTGCCACGATCCAGCCAAGGCAGTAGTGCTAGCGCGACAATAGCGGCAAACATGGCGACAGCGCCCATAAATGGGTGCGGAATAGCACGCAAAATGGCATAGAACGGCGTGAAATACCAGACTGGCGCAATGTGTTCTGGTGTTTTAAGTGGGTTAGCTGCTTCAAAGTTTGGTGGTTCAAGGAAGAAACCGCCCCCCTCTGGGAAGAAGAAAATAACCCAAGCGAATACCAGCAAGAACCCCGCCACACCGACCAGATCTTTAACCGTGTAATACGGATGAAATGGAATGGCATCAACAACAATTTTCTTACCCCCTCTGCTAAAATACTGGTGGAAGGTAAATTTCTTATCGGCTTCAGTTTGTTCTACAGTGCCGTCATTATCTCTTTTAACGTCAATACCATCAGGGTTATTAGAGCCTACTTCATGCAGCGCCATAATGTGCAGAAACACCAGGATAACCAGCACCAACGGCAATGCTATAACGTGCAGTGCAAAGAAGCGATTTAACGTAGCGCCTGAGATAACGTAGTCACCACGGATCCACAGGGTTAAATCCTCACCAATAAATGGGATAGTACCGAAGATACCAATAATAACCTGCGCACCCCAGAACGACATTTGGCCCCAAGGCAATAAATAGCCCATGAAGGCTTCAGCCATCAGCACGAGAAAGATTAGCATGCCGAAAATCCACAACAGCTCGCGTGGTTTCTGGTAAGAGCCATACATCATACCGCGTAGCATGTGCAGGTATACTACAACGAAGAACGCAGACGCACCGGTAGAATGCATATAACGCAATAACCAGCCGTATTCCACGTCACGCATTATATATTCAATAGAGGCAAATGCGCCTTCGGCAGATGGCACATAATTCATCGTTAACCAAATACCGGTCAGGATCTGATTAACCAACACTAAAATGGCGAGCGAGCCAAAGAAATACCAGAAGTTAAAGTTTTTTGGTGCCGGATACTGCATTACATGCAAGTTCATTTTATCCATGAACGGTAAGCGGTATTCAATCCAGCTCATCAGATTTTTAAACATCAGACAGCCCCCTCATCTTCACCAATTACGATGGTATTGTCATCAACATACATATACGGAGGGATCTGCAGATTGGTTGGCGCAGGTACACTCTGGAACACCCGGCCTGCCATATCAAATTTAGAACCGTGACATGGACAGAAGAAACCCGACGTTACACCCTCCACCTGCTCAGCGAAATCACTCGGTAAATATGATGGTGAACACCCTAAGTGAGTACAAATACCTACGGCGACAAAAATCTCTGGTTTTTTCGAGCGATGACGATTTTGCGCGTATGCCGGTTGCTGCAACACAACGGATTCAGGATCGCGTAATTTATCCTCATGATCAGCCAACGCATCCAGCATTGCCTGAGGCCGTTTTACAATCCAAACTGGCTTACCACGCCACTCAACCCGGATTAGTTGGCCCGGCTCAAGTTTACTGATATCGGCACTGACCGCAGCGCCGGCTTGCTTGGCCTTTTCACTGGGGTTCCATGACGCGATAAAAGGCACGGCTACTCCGACAGCACCAACGCCCCCAACTACTGAGGTAGCAATGGTCAGGAAGCGGCGGCGACCTTGATCTACAGGCGCATTGCTCATCCACTTGTCTCCACGTTAACACTTAAACCTAAGTTTAAGCGGCTGAATTTCAGCATTTATTATAAATTGAAAAAATATCGCCGATCATAATGAAAAGCCCTGCTTTACACAAGGATTAAGGCGCACTGAATAAAGATTATATTACAGTTTAGCGCTGTACTGCCCGATAGGATAGATAGTTAACCTCCGGCTTTCACGCATAAAAAAGCCCGGCGATTACTGCCGGGCTTCTGGTAAACAAAACAATTAACGTTTTGAGTACTGTGGACGCTTACGTGCTTTACGCAGACCCACTTTCTTACGTTCTACCTGACGCGCATCACGTGTCACGAAGCCTGCTTTACGCAGCGCCGGACGCAGTGACTCGTCAAATTCCATCAGTGCACGGGTAATACCGTGACGGATAGCACCGGCCTGACCGCTGATACCACCACCTTTAACAGTGATGTACAGGTCGAATTTTTCAACCATATCAACCAGCTCCAACGGCTGACGAACTACCATGCAGGCAGTTTCACGACCGAAATATTCTTTCAGGCCGCGCTGATTAACAACGATATTGCCTGAACCGGCTTTTAAGAAAACGCGGGCCGTTGAGCTTTTACGACGACCAGTTCCGTAATATTGATTCTGTGCCATGTTATGCTCCGATTAAATATCTAATACTTGCGGTTGCTGAGCAGCATGCTGATGCTCGGCGCCGGCGTAAACTTTCAACTTACGGAACATAGCGCGGCCCAGTGGACCCTTTGGTAACATGCCTTTAATAGCAAGTTCCAGAACCATTTCTGGTTTCTTCGCAATCAGTTTCTCGAAGCTGATTTCCTTGATACCACCAGGAAAGCCAGTATGAGAATAATACATCTTGTTCTGTGCCTTGTTGCCGGTAACAGCCACTTTCTCAGCGTTAACAACGATGATGTAATCACCTGTGTCTACGTGTGGTGTGTACTCTGGCTTGTGCTTGCCACGTAAACGGGCAGCGATTTCAGTTGCGATACGGCCCAGCGTTTTACCTGTCGCATCAACAACGTACCAGTCGCGAGTTACGCTCTCTGGCTTAGCAGTAAAAGTTTTCATTCATTCTATCCAAAATAACTTAGTTACACCTGACACCGTGCGGGCTAATGCAGCGGATGTCGTTAGCGTACCCCTTCGAGTACAAAAACTACCGGGCTAACGGTAGCAACAGGCTGTAACGTTGGCCGGGCGCGGATTATATATTAACCAATAATAAAAATCAGCCTTAAAATGCAAAATTTATCCATCCTGGCAAAAAGTTTTATGGCAAGTGCGGTTTTGCCAGATAGTCTCGTGATTGCATCTCTTGCAGCCGACTGATACAGCGCTTAAATTCAAAGTTAAGAATACCATCGCTGTATAACAGTTCTAATTTTACCTCTGCAGAAATAATCAGCTTAACACTACGTTCATAAAACTCATCAACCAGCGCAATAAAACGACGGGCGACATCGTCATTCTGCCGTCCCATTGGTTTCACGCCGGATAACAGCACCGTATGATACAACCGACTAAGTTCCATGTAGTCGTATTGACTGCGGGCACTCTCGCACAATTCACTAAAGCTAAACCACACCACGCCGTCAGCTTCGTGGCGTGCCTTAATTTGCCGGTTTGCCACTTCAATTGCCGTATTATGTTGCCGCGGCTCGCAGGACAGTGCATTAAAGTAATTCTGTAAGTTTGTTTCAGCCTGCTGGTCCAGCGGAAAATGATAAATTTCGGCTTGTTCCAGTGTACGTAGCCGGTAGTCGATGCCACTGTCGACATTGACAACACGGCTATGCTGTTTAATTAGTGCAATTACCGGTAAAAAACGGGCGCGTTGTAAACCATTCCAATATAAACCATCAGGCTCGATATTTGATGTTGCCACCAGCGTAATGCCGCGGGCAAACAACGCTTGCATCAATGTGCCTAAAATCATCGCATCAGTAATGTCGGAGACAAAAAATTCATCAAAACACAAAATGTCAGTTTCCTGTTTAAATGTGTCTGCGACTTTTTCCAGTGGGTTACTCACCCCTTTCAATAGCTTTAACTCCTGATGTACCCGGTGCATAAAACGATGAAAATGAATGCGCATTTTGCGTGTTGTTGGCAGGCACTCGTAAAACGTGTCAACCAAATAGGTTTTCCCCCGGCCGACACCGCCCCAGAAATAAAGGCCTTGAAGCGGTTTCACCTGTGTTGGCTTACCGAGTAAACGCTTGAAAAAAGGAACTTTGTCGTCTTTTTTGCTAACAAAATCATCGTACAGTTGCTGCAATTGACTGACAGCAAACGCCTGGGCCGCATCGTGATGAAAATCACTGCGGGTTAAATCCTGCTGATATTTTTCTAGTGGGGTCATTTTTTATTACTTGAAAGCGGGCACCATAAACCCTAAATAACAGCAATAATAGTAACATGCCTTACCACTGCCGATAAGAAGTTAGGTTACACTGTCGATAGAAATTGCCCTGCAGGAGTTATTATGGAACACCTTTACATTGTTATGTGGTTAGTTATCGGTCTGGTCGTCGGCGCTGTGAGTGCCCGTTTGCTGACACTGAAACAGTTAAACCGCAATAAACTAAAACTTGAGCTGGAAAATAGCCAGGCCCAGTTAGCCAAATATCGCAATGATGTATCAACCCACCTGGAAACGACTAATCAGTTAATGACACAATTGCAGGATAACTACGCTCGTATTGCAAGACATATTGCCGATTCACGCATGCAACTGGTTGAACAACCAACAGAGTCAGTAAAACAAGACCTGAATTATTTGTCTGGTGATACCGCTGCCTATATTCGCCAATCGTTGCATCAAATCGATGAGAAACGCCGTGTTTACTCTGCTGCTGAGCAACAACCATTAGATTACTCTGGTCAGTCTAGCGGTTTAATCAAAGAGCAGCGGCACGAAAAAACCAACAAATAATTTGTTACATTTCACCAAAATAGCATGCTGAACTTTTTCTGTTAATACCCGTTCTTAGTCGCATAACGTTAGAGGAGACTATTACGCTATGAATATGAAATTGTCATTGCTTGGAGCCGCCGTCGCTACTAGTCTGATGTTGACAACCGTCGCACCGGTACAAGCCAGGATCCCGTTTTTTTCTGCTGATCAGGAAATGCCAACGCTTGCTCCGATGCTGGAACAGGCTACCCCCGCGGTAGTACATATTTCAGTTGAAGGCAGCCGTGAGATACGCCAGCGTCTGCCTGAGGCTTTTCGTTATTTCTTTGGCCAGCGCGGTCAGGGTGAATATCGCGAAGAGCGCCCGTTCAAGGGACTGGGATCCGGGGTGGTAATCGATGCCAACAAAGGCTACATCGTTACTAACAACCACGTTATTCAGGATGCCAGCGATATTGAAGTACGACTCAAAGATGGGCGCACCTTTAAAGCCAAGAAACTCGGCGCCGATCCGGAAAGCGATATCGCTTTGCTGCAAATCGAAGCAAAAAATCTGACCCAAATACCATTGGCAGACTCTGATAAATTGCGTGTGGGTGACTTTGCTATTGCTATTGGTAACCCCTTCGGTCTTGAACAAACCGTAACCTCTGGCATTGTCAGTGCTTTGGGGCGCGGAGGATTGGGCATAGAAGGTTTTGAAGACTTTATTCAGACTGATGCCGCCATTAACAGTGGTAATTCGGGCGGTGCGCTGGTCAATATGCGTGGTGAGCTAATCGGTATCAACACAGCGATTCTCGGTCCAAACGGCGGCAATATCGGCATAGGTTTTGCCATCCCGGCAAATATGATGAAAAACCTGACTGACCAGATTATTGAACACGGCGAAATTCGTCGCGGCAGCTTAGGCATCCGTGGTCATGATGTTACCTCTGATCTGACAGAAGCCATGAATCTGAAAGTTAGTCGTGGTGCTTTTGTCAACGAAGTTATCCCCGGCAGCGCAGCCGACAAAGCTGGCTTGAAATCTGGCGATGTAATTGTCAGCATGAATGGCAATAAAATTAGCTCTTTTCCAGAATTGCGAGCTAAAGTCGCGACTTTGGGTGCTGGACGCAAAGCAGAATTAGGCATATTGCGCGATGGTAAAGAACGTACAGTAAATGTTACCCTGGAAGAGATAAGCTCGGGCCAGGTTGCAGCCAGCCAGATGCACCCAATGTTAGAGGGCGCAGAATTATCCAATGGTAACACCGGAGTGCAAGTTGGTGCAGTAGCACGTAATTCAGCTGCAGCACAAATTGGTCTGGTAGAAGGTGACGTTATTATTGGTGTCAACCGTCAACGCATTAACAATGTCGCTGATTTACGTAAAGCACTGGATAACCGTAACGGTGTTGCTGCATTGAATATCCAGCGTGGCAATACTAACCTGTATATCCTGATCCGCTGATGTCAATTAGCCAGCAGTAGTAAGCTACTGCTGGCTAAATATTAATGTTATGCTAGCGTTATCTGAAACTGACAAATCCAGCGAATTTCGTGGCTAAATTTCTGTTTTTTTTGCTTAAAAGTGCAGCCTATGGTCTGGCACTCGCTTTTGTGCTCTTGCTACTTTTTCCCGCATTGCGCCAAACAACCTTACCGTTTCAGGCCAATTCCCAGCATCCGGAGGAGGAAGCCCCCGTTAGTTTCGCCAAAGCAGTACGCCGGGCAGCCCCTGCCGTTGTCAACGTTTATACCCGCAGCACTCTGGTTGACCCACGCTCATTAAGACCGCGCACTATCGAGCGGCAGGAGTTAGGCTCTGGCGTCGTCATGAGTGCACAAGGCTATATTCTGACTAACTTCCACGTGGTGTATGGTGCCGATTATATTGAAGTCGCATTACAAGACGGCAGAACACTGGAAGCTGTATTGATAGGTCAGGATGAGGTTAGCGACTTAGCTGTGCTATATGTTCAGGCAGACAATTTACCGGTAATCCCGCAGGATTTGCAATTAGAACCACAGGTGGGTGATGTGGTACTGGCAATAGGTAATCCGCTTAACCTGGGGCAAACTATTACTCAGGGTATTATCAGCGCCGCAGGCAACACTGGTTTAAGTTCACGCGGCTACCCCGACTTTATGCGAATGGACGCCGCCATTAACCGCGGTAACTCTGGTGGCGCGCTGGTTAACAGCAATGGCACCCTGGTAGGTATTAACGCTGCGGCTTTTCAGGTGGAAAGCCAGGATATTCAGGGTATTTTTTTTGCAGTGCCTTATAAATTGGCAATTAATGTGATGGAAAAGCTAATTAAGCAAGGCCGCGTCAGCCGCAGCCACCTTGGTGTTACAGGTGACGCGGTGATCAATGCCGCTGGTGAACGGCTACTGTCATCAGGCCAGCAACTGTACGGTTTCAGTATTACGGCAGTAAACAGCAACGGCCCAGCTGCCGAAGCTGGCTTGCAGGTGGGTGATATTGTACTGGAAGTAGACGGTAAACGTTTTAAAAGCATTCAGCAAGCGTTAAACATGATTGCAGAGACGCCTCCAAACTCCTCATTGCCTCTTACCGTTGACCGTGCTGGTCAGCGTCTTACGATTAATACTGTAGTACGTGAACTACGGCGTTAACCTGCAGTTGCATCATGAAAAACGCGGCCTAAGCCGCGTTTACTCTCTCAATGCTCGCACCGAGCTTTTTCAATTTATACTCAATTTGCTCATAGCCCCGGTCAATATGGTATATACGGTCAACCACTGTCGTGCCTTGGGCAACCAAACCAGCAATCACCAAACTGGCAGAAGCCCGCAGATCTGTTGCCATAACCTGGGCTGATGTCAGCTTATCGGTGTGCTGACAAACCGCTGTATTACCTTCAAGACTTATTTTTGCTCCCATACGCTGCAGTTCAGGGACATGCATAAAACGGTTTTCAAAAATAGTCTCGGTAATCATACCAACACCCTCAGCAACGACATTTAGTACAGTAAACTGTGCTTGCATATCAGTTGGAAAACCCGGGTGAGGTACTGTTTTGATATTGACCGCTTTTAATTTACGCCCAGTCATATTCACCCGTATCCAACCGGCTCCGGTAGTGACCTCAGCACCTGCCTCGCGCAACTTTTCCAGCACGACTTCAAGCTCTGCAGGATCTGCGCTACGGCAAGTAATGTCACCGCCTGTTACGGCCGCTGCAACAAGGAAGGTGCCTGTTTCAATACGATCTGGCAGTACGCTGTGGCTGCCACCATGCAGTGCAGAAACACCTTCTATCACGATACTGTCGGTGCCAGCGCCTTGGATCCTAGCCCCCATAGTATTCAGATACACTGCAAGATCAACCACTTCAGGTTCACGAGCAGCATTGTCAATTGTTGTTACGCCATCTGCCAGCACCGCAGCCATCATCAGGTTTTCGGTACCGGTAACACTGACCATATCCATGATAATATGTGCGCCTTTTAACCGGCTGGCAGTAGCTTTGATATAACCATTTTCAACAACGATGTCCGCACCCATTTTGCGCAAACCGTCAATGTGTAAATTGACCGGCCTGGCACCAATTGCACAACCACCAGGCAACGACACTTCCGCCTGGCCAAACCGGCTCAGTAGCGGGCCCAAAGCCAATATAGATGCACGCATGGTTTTTACCAGCTCATAGGGAGCAAACTGGTTGTGTACTTTACCGGCATCAACATTAACAACATTGTCAGAAAAACTGACTTCAGCACCGAATAACTGTAATAACTTTACCGTCGTTTCAATGTCTTTTAGCTTAGGTACATTGGTGATAGTGGTAGGTTTTTCTGATAATAAGCTGGCAAAAAGGATAGGCAAAGCGGCATTTTTAGCGCCTGAGATAATCACATCACCTTGTAAAGCCTGACCACCTGTAACAAGAAATTGCTGCATAAAATACTACATCGGAGGGTTAAGAAGTTTCTCTCTACGCCATTGCTGCGGCGTAAAGGTCTTTATACTGACAGCATGAATAGAACCGTCAGCAATTGCAGCCATAAGTGGTGCATAAATCATTTGTTGTTGTTTTACCCGGCTTACGCCGTCAAAACAGTCACCGACTGCAGTCACTGCGTAGTGCGAGCCCTCAGCACTAACCCGGACTTCGCTTAACTGTAGTTGCTCAGTAAGTAACTGTTCAATTTGATTGATATCCAAAGTGAAACCTTAATCGCTTATCGGTAAAAGCGGCCTGACCGCCGTAACATCGGCCAATGATAACAGTTGTTTTGGCACATTACATAGCGCTATTGTCAAACCTTGCTGTTTTGCTGCAGCCAATTGCTGCAACAACCAGGCAAGCCCGGCCGTGTCGATGCTGTCCAGCGCAGATAAATCAAACTGCATAGCACCCTGGCTGTCATTTAACAATGCAAAGGGTGAATACAACATTAACGTATCACGGTTCAGTGTGCCGGTAAAATGCAACTTGTCGCCCTGGCGCTCTATTTGCAACGCCACTGTCACTGCGCCTCCGGCTTAGAGATAGGTGCTTTAGCTTTCTCTAACAGGATCTGCGTTACGTTGCTCAAGCCTTGCTGGCGGATCAAATTACCAAACTCGGCACGCTTGCTATCAAGCAGAGAAATCCCTTCGGCGACCATATCAAATACCAGCCAGTTTTCACTATCACGACCACGGCGAAGTTTAAATTCAATGTTGATATCAGGCTTGCCCGGGTCAATAACCCGGGTTTTTATAGTAATAATCTTTTGATTATCTATCGTCCTTGCCGGTTCAATTATCACTTTTTGATTACTGTATTGCGTAAACACACCTGCATAAGTCGAAATCATGTATCCTTGAAAAGCATCGACAAAAGCCAACAACTCCTCACGCGGTGTATTTTTTAAATCTGCGCTGGTACCAATCACCCGCAGCGCCGCATATCGACTATCTATATAGGGCACCAATTCTTCATTGACAATTTGCCGTAATACTTCAGGGTCCGCCACAATTTTGTCCTGGTCGCGGGCAATTCGGCTAAACGTGTTGTCAGCCACTATCTCCATCATCTTGTATGGGTCAGTGTACGTAGGTGTTGCCGCAGCCTGAAGCGCCAAAGAGCCCAGGGCAACAACTGCAGACATTACGATTGTATAAAATTTCATTTATCAATTTCCGCGATTAAATAAGAATTGTCCGATCAACTCTTCCAAAACCAGAGCCGACTTCGTGTCTTCGATGTAGTCACCGTTAGCCAGAATATCAACGGTTTCGTCAATAAAGCCCGGTTGTAGCCCCAGATACTGCTCACCTAACAAACCTGAAGTGAGAATTGCCAGACTACTGGTTTCAGGAAAATTGTTATAATTCTGGTTTATTTCAAGCGTCACTACCGGTGTGTAGTATGTAGTATCAAGTGAAATTGCCGCCACTCGTCCAACCACCACGCCACCCACTTTTACTGGTGAGCGCACCTTTAAGCCACCTATATTCTCAAATTTGGCATGTAGTTGATAGGTTTCGCTACCTCCACCCAAACCGCTATTTGCCACTTTTAACGACAACATCAGAAATGCTGCTACAGCTAACACAATAAAAGCGCCAACGAATATTTCTATTTTTCGCGTGGTCATATCATCCACCAAACATTAATGCAGTTAAAACAAAGTCAAAGCCCAATACAGCTAATGATGCAGTAACAACCGTCTGAGTTGTTGCCGTGCTGATACCCTCAGATGTTGGCACCGCATCATAGCCCTTATGCAGAGCAATCCAAATCACGATTAGTGCAAAAACCACACTCTTAATTACACCGTTTATTACATCTTCGTACAGGTCGACATTGGCTTGCATAGCCGACCAATAACCACCGCCGTCAACGCCTAACCAATCGACGCCTACCAGATGTCCACCTAAAATACCAACAGCGGTAAATATTAATGCCAACAAAGGCAAGCTGATCACACCAGCCCAAAAACGCGGAGCAATAATGCGCCGTAGCGGGTCTACCGCCATCATTTCCATGCTAGACAATTGCTCAGTGGCTTTCATCAAGCCAATTTCTGCAGTCAAAGCACTGCCAGCGCGGCCGGCAAACAACAATGCTGCAACTACCGGGCCTAGCTCACGCAGCAAGCTTAACGCCACCAAAGGGCCTAGCATTTGTTCAGCGCCAAATTTAACCAGCACCGTATAGCCTTGCAAAGCCAGCACCATTCCTATAAACAAGCCAGAAACAAGAATAATCAGTAACGACATTACGCCAACAACATACAGCTGCTTAATTAACAGCGGCAAACCACGGCGAAAATCTGGCTTGCCCAGTAGTGCACCAAACAACATGATGCCGGCACGACCAAAGCCGGTAACAGTGCTAATGGTCGCTGCACCGAGCTGTTGTAATTTATCCGCTATCACGGTACTTGCTCCATTAATTCATCGGCATAAGGCGCCGCTTTAAAATGAAACGGCACAGCACCATCGGCTTCTCCAAGCAAAAATTGCTGCACCAAAGGTGATGGGTGAGCGCGCAACTCGTCTGGCGTGCCGTGCCCAATGACAGTTTGCTCGGCAACAACGTAGACATAGTCGGCAATACTCATCACCTCTGTCACATCATGCGACACCACTACCGACGTAAGGCCAAGTGCATTATTCAACGATCGTATCAACCGGACAATCACACCCATCGATATCGGGTCCTGGCCGGCGAAAGGCTCGTCGTACATTATTAATTCAGGATCCAATGCTATCGCACGCGCTAACGCCGCACGCCGCGCCATACCACCCGATAACTCTGCCGGCATCAAATCGCGGGCGCCGCGCAAGCCAACAGCTTCGAGTTTCATCAGCACAATCAAACGGATCAACGACTCTGGCAACCGGGTGTGCTCGCGGATAGGAAATGCCACATTGTCAAAAACGGACATTTCGGTAAACAGTGCCCCACTTTGAAATAACATACTCATCCGTTTGCGCAACTGATAAAGTGCCGAGCGGGATAACGCCGGTACGTCCTGACCTGCCACAAAAATATTGCCTTGATCCGGTTTAAGCTGGCCACCAATTAAACGTAACAAGGTGGTTTTACCTATGCCGCTGGGGCCCATAATGGCGGTGACTTTACCACGCTGGAACTGCATATTCAGATCACGGTAAATAGTTCTGTCACCGCGCTTAAACGTCAGTTGCTGGATATCCACTAAAATATCTGTCAAATTTCCATTCTCCGCCGGTTAGCTGGCGTTGCCTGCTGCAGCGCTCAATATACATACAAGAGTGTATGTTTTCAATGCATCAGTGCTAAAGTTGTTTTATTGTAAACGCCTGGGCGACTAAAGTCGTTACAAAAAATCGTAACAAACTGTGCAAAAAATCTGTTAAAGCATAAAAACGCAGCTTTTTTTGCAATTGACCACGATAAGCAGGAAAATACGCTGGCTTTTAATCGTCTTACGAGGATTTTCGCTTTGTCACCTTTGTTGCAAGCTGGCATTTTTGTCATTGTTGGTCTGATCCTATTAATTTGGAGCGCAGACCGTTTTGTCTATGGCGCTTCATCTTTGGCTCGGACTTTGGGTATTTCGCCGATGATCGTCGGGCTCACAATTGTGGCTATGGGTTCATCAGCCCCGGAAATGCTGGTGTCTTCCAGTGCAGCCTGGCAAGGCTATATCAACACGTCCGTTGGCAATGCGCTTGGCTCAAACATCACCAATGTATTACTGGTTATTGGTGCTGCAGCGTTACTCAAACCTATAGCTGTTTCTTCTATTACCCTAAAGCGCGAATACCCGCTGCTCATTGTCTTTAGTTTGCTCGGTGCCTGGTTTATCGCAGACAGCAATTTAACCCGCACTGAAGGTATTATTTTACTTACAGCCTTTGCTTGCTTCATTTTGCTATTAATTCACCTGGCCAGACACGCTGACAGAAACGATCCACTAATTGCAGAAATCGACGCTGAAATGCCAATACCCACCTCTAAAGTACGCAGTGTGTTATGGCTGTTAGCAGGCATGGTTTTGCTGCTTGCAAGCTCACAACTGTTGGTGCATGGCGCAATAACCATCGCTCGTATCGCCGGTGTTAGCGATCTGATTATCGGCCTGACCATCATTGCCATAGGCACCAGCCTACCCGAGTTGGCAGCAAGCATTATTGGCATCATTAAAGGTGAGGACGATTTAGCCTTAGGTAATATTATCGGTTCAAATATCTTTAATATTTTAGCGGTGTTAGGTTTAGGTGCTGTGATTGGTCCGGGTGTTCTGGATGCGGAGGCCGCCGAACGGGATATCTACGTTATGCTGGGTGCAACAGTGGTAATGTTATTAATGTCAGCGCGGTTAGGTCGGGTGCAACGAATAAACAGGTTTGAAGGTGCACTACTGTTATCTGGCTTTGTCGGCTATCAGTATCTATTGTTTCAATCGGTAACGCTTTAACTTAGGTAAGGAAATATGATGGATGATTTTCGATTGCGTGCCGCAGAAGTATTAAAAATTGAAGCAACAGCTGTGGCACAGCTGGCGCAATACCTGAACGATGATTTTAATCTGGCTTGTCAGTTTATTTTTACCAGTAAAGGCAAAACCATTGTAACTGGCATGGGTAAATCCGGCCATATCGGCAGTAAAATCGCAGCTACATTAGCCTCAACCGGCACACCGGCGTTTTTTGTTCACCCCGGTGAAGCCAGTCACGGTGATCTGGGCATGCTATCTGTAAATGACGTGGTAATTGCCATTTCTTATTCGGGTGAAACCGCCGAAGTACTCACCATAGTGCCATTGATTAAACGCCTGGGCATCAAATTAATTAGCATGACAGGTAACCCTACCTCAACATTGGCGAAGCTGGCAGACGCTCATTTATGCGTAAAAGTAGAACAGGAAGCCTGCCCACTTGGCCTGGCACCCACTGCTAGCACAACTGCGACGCTGGCCATGGGCGATGCCGTTGCTGTAGCGCTGTTAGAAGCGCGTGGGTTTTCAGCAGAGGACTTCGCCATGTCACATCCCGGAGGAAGTCTGGGACGTAAACTATTGTTGCGCCTTGATGACGTAATGCACCGGGATGAACAGGTGCCAATCGTTAACCAACATGCCAGCATTAAAGATGCGTTACTGGAAATATCAAAAAAAGGTCTTGGCATGACCGCCATAGTCGACGACAGTGGAATGTTAAGCGGTATTTTTACCGATGGTGATTTGCGACGAATTCTCGATCAACGCTTTGATATTCATAGCAATCGCATAGCAGAAGTCATGACGCAAAAATGCATTACCGCTCATAGCCAGATGCTGGCTGCCGAGGCATTGCAAATTATGCAACAGAAAAAAATCAACGGTCTTATTATTCTGGACGACGACAGAAAGCCGATCGGCGCCATGAATATGCACGATCTGCTACGTGCCGGAGTATTGTAAATGTCATTATTTAATGAGTTATATCAGCCGGTAACAGAAGCGGTATTTCAGCAAGCCAGCACCGTACGACTGTTGATTTGCGATATTGATGGTGTGTTTTCCGATGGCCGGATTTATTTAGCGAACAGCGGCGAAGAATTAAAAGCATTTCATACCCGCGATGGCTACGGTATTAAAGCTGTGCGCCAGGCGGGTATAGAAGTAGCGGTAATTACCGGGCGACACTCAGCCATAGTGCAAAAACGCATGACAGCACTTTCGGTATCTCACATTTATCAGGGACAGGAAAATAAACTGGCCGCCTTTAACGAGTTATTGCTTAAACTGCAACTTAATGCCAAAGAAGTGGCCTATATTGGAGATGATCTGGCAGATTGGTCGGTTATGCAGCACTGTGGTCTTGCCGTAGCGGTAAAAGATGCTCATCCGTACCTATTGCGCCAAGCAAGTTATATCACCAGTTTGCCTGGTGGCTACGGTGCAGTCAGAGAACTGTGTGATCTATTATTAATAAGCCAACAACAATTCGGCTTGTTCGACGGAAGCAGCGCATGAGAAAACTATTGTTACCGATAGTGCTGTTGCTGGTTGGAATTGCCGGCTATCTCTGGTTTACCCCACACAACGATGGATCTGCGCTGCAAACCGACCAGGAACTACTGCCAGACTATGTGGCGTTGAACATTACCCGACGTCTTTATAACGCCGCAGGTTATCAAGCAGATGTTGTGAGTGCGCAGCGACTGGAACATTTTGAGCAACTGGGGTTTATGCAGTTTGAAAAGCCGGTGTATACCCTGTATAACGAACAACACCAGCCAGACTGGCAAGCCAGCAGTGAGTATGCAATATGGTTTGTGCAGGATAAAATCATCCTTGAGCAGCAGGTGCAAATTAAAAGCTTATCTCAAGACCAGCTATTCGACAGGTTAGCAACGGACAGCTTGGAAATGTTATTTCCTGACAACCGGCTACAAAACAACCTACCGGTACTAATTTCAGGAAAAGGGTTCGAAATCAAAGGCATAGGCATTAATGCAGATTTAACAACACACGCCTTTAAACTATTGCAACACCAGCAAACGGTATATCGTAATGAAGAATAAATTTGTATATTTAGTGCTGGCAGTATTACTACAGCCCTTTACACAGGCTGCGTCAGCCGACTATACCCAAAAAATTCAGATAGATGCTGATAATTTAGCGTCGTTAAAAGAAAATGTCCTGACCTACAGTGATAATGTCATCATTACGCATGGCGCTATCAGCATTAGTGCCGACCGGTTAGAAATTGACGCCAGCACCGGTAAAGGCAAAGAAATATACATCGTTAGCGGCAACCCAGTTAACTACAGCCAACAGCTGGAAGATGGCAAGATCGTCAATGCTTCTGCCAGTGAAATGCGCTACGAGCCGGCTAATCGCACTTTGATACTAAATGGCAATGCAGAACTGGCACAAAGCGGCAGCGTCGTCAAAGCATCAGTAATAAAATACAATGTTGAAACGCAAGAACTGAATGCAGCGAGTGACAGCTCCAGACGGGTAACCACTATTATTACTTCAGAGGAAGACCAGCAACCATGAAGTTAGTCGCCTCACATCTGGCAAAAAGTTATAAAAGCCGGCAAGTGGTTAAAGATGTTAGCCTTGAAGTTAATGCCGGACAAATTGTTGGGCTGTTGGGACCCAATGGCGCCGGCAAAACCACCACTTTTTATATGATTGTAGGCCTGGTACCGTCTGACAAAGGCAAAATAACGCTAAACGATAAGGATATTACTTTCGATCCAATACATGCCAGAGCCCGGCTGGGTATTGGTTATCTGCCGCAGGAAAGCTCGATTTTTCGCAAACTCACCGTGTATGAAAACCTGCTGGCTATATTACAAACCCGTAAAGACTTAAGCCGTACCCGTCGGGAAGAAGTTGCCGACGACTTGCTGGAAGAGTTTCATATTGGCCATATTAAACATAGCCTGGGTATGAGTTTGTCTGGTGGCGAACGCAGACGCGTTGAAATTGCCCGAGCGCTGGCTGCCAACCCGGCGTTTATTTTGTTGGATGAACCCTTTGCCGGTGTCGATCCGATATCCGTCCTCGACATTAAAAAAATTATTCAGCATTTGTGCCAACGTGGTATCGGTGTACTGATTACCGACCATAATGTACGTGAAACCCTTGATGTTTGCGAGATTGCGTACATCGTTAGTCATGGTGAACTGATTGCATCAGGCGCCCCTCAAGACGTATTGGCCAATCAGAAAGTACGGGATGTATACCTCGGCGAGCAATTCAGGCTATAGTTAGCAAAAAAGTACTTGTGGTAATTCAGGAGATTAGTAGAAGTAGATGAAGCCCTCTTTGCAACTCCGCTTAGGACAGCAACTCACCATGACACCGCAGCTACAGCAAGCTATCCGTTTGCTGCAGTTGTCGACAATAGAGTTGCAGCAGGAAATTCAGGAAGCGCTGGATGCAAACCCATTGCTTGAAGCCGAAGACGAATATGACAGCTTCAACGCTGAGCCGGTAAATATCTCTGAATCATTACAGTCCGCTTCTGACAATACCACTGATGAGCAGTTCGAAGCCGCAGAGCCAGACACCAGTGATGCGATGTCAGAGCAAAATATCAGCGAAGATTTGCCGCTTGATAACAACTGGGATGATTTAGTTAGTGCAGCACCGGTTAGCGCCGGCAATTCGGGAAGCGAAGAAGATACCGTGTATCAGGGTGAGACCAGCGAAACATTGCGCGATTATCTGCGCTGGCAAATGCAGCTGACCCCATTTTCAGAAACCGACAGGGCTATTGCAGAAATCATCATTGAAGCGATAGACGATAACGGTCTGCTTACTATCAGCTGTGATGACATTCTTGAATCGCTGGGTCTGGCAGATATTGAAGCAGATGAAGTAGAAGCCGTCATTAAACGCATCCAATTATTCGACCCGGTTGGGGTAGGTGCACGCTCAGTGCAGGAATGTCTGACAGTGCAGCTGCGCCAGTTTAGCCCTGATACGCCGTTTTTAGCCGCTGCACAGAGCCTGATCCGTGATCACACAGAACTTTTAGCTAACCGCGACTTTCGTTCTTTAATGCGGGTGACTAAACTAAAAGAGGATGAGCTAAAAGAAGCAATGCGGCTCATCCACTCTTTGAACCCGCGTCCCGGTGCCGATGTTATCCGGGAAGAGCAGCAGTACGTTGTCCCTGATGTCAGCGTGATGAAAGTAAAAGGTCGCTGGCAGGTTGAGCTTAATCCGGATGCTATGCCCAAGGTGCGGATAAACCAACAATATGCTGCAATGTCACGTACCGCGAAAAACAGTACAGACAGCCAGTTTATTCGTTCACATTTGCAGGAGGCAAAGTGGTTTTTGAAAAGCTTAGAAAGCCGTAACGAAACCCTGTTAAAAGTGACAAACTGCATTGTGCAACAGCAGCAGGCATTTTTTGAGCATGGTGAAGAAGCCATGAAACCTATGGTGCTTAACGACGTAGCAGAGATGGTAGGTATGCATGAATCAACCATCTCTAGGGTTACCACACAAAAATACATGCATACACCAAGGGGTATTTTTGAACTTAAGTTCTTCTTTTCCAGTCACGTTAGTACTGAGAGTGGTGGCGAATGCTCGTCTACTGCAATCAGAGCCTTTATCAAGAAATTAGTGGCGGCGGAGAATCCGGCTAAACCGCTCAGCGATAGCAAAATGGCTGACATTCTGCTGGAGCAAGGTATCAACGTAGCGCGGCGTACTATTGCCAAATACCGCGAATCCCTGTTCATACCGCCGTCTAATCAACGCAAGACCTTGCTGTAAATAAGCCTAAAAGAAGGAATATGTCTATGCAAATCAATCTTACCGGTCGCCATGTTGAAATTACCACAGCCTTAAGAGAGTACGTTGACAGCAAATTTGCAAAGCTTGAACGGCATTTCGATCACATAAATAATGTACATGTGATCCTAAACGTGGAAAAATTAAAGCAGATTGCTGAAGCTAAGCTGCACTTGAGTGGTGGCGAAGTATTTGCAATTTCTGAAGATGAAAACATGTATGCTGCGATCGACCAGCTGATTGATAAACTGGATCGTCAGGTGATCAAGCATAAAGAGAAAATTTCCCGACACTGATTTGGCCATGATGAATTTAAGCTCAATGCTTGCCGAGAACTGCACTAAAAGTGCAGTTCTTTTTAACAGCAAAAAACGCATTCTGGAATATATTGCCGAACTGGCACACCAGCAACTACCTGATATTGCTGAGTACAGTATATTAGAAGCACTGACAACCCGTGAGAAGTTGGGGTCAACCGGCATAGGAGGCGGTATCGCCATTCCACACGGCAAACTGAAGCAGGTTACCGAACCGCTACTGGTGTTTGTGGTTAGCAAAGAGAGTATTCCGTTTGATGCTATTGATAACCAGCCGGTGGATATTTTTTGTGCTATTCTCATCCCGGAACAACAATGCCAGGCACACCTTAGCACGCTTGCAGCTATTGCCCGATTGCTAAGTCAGAAAGAACTCACCAAAAAACTCCGTCACGCCGAAACCAACCAGCAACTCTATCAGTTATTACTGGAATATAGTGCTATGGACAACAACACATGAAATTACTGGTAGTCAGTGGTCGTTCCGGTTCCGGAAAATCTGTTGCCTTAAGGGTAATGGAAGACCTAGGCTATTATTGTGTCGACAATATTCCGGTGAATTTACTACCCACTTTGGCTACAACGGTAATGGGGCAGTACGAGCGTGTCGCCGTTAGTATTGATGTACGAAACCTGCCACAAGACCCTGACGAGTTAGCAGAGATTCTGTCATATCTTCCGCGTAAATTAGAATTAACCATACTGTATCTGGACGCCGATCACGCCAGTCTAATCAAGCGCTTTAGTGAAACACGCCGGCTGCACCCACTTTCGCATCAGGCGATGTCACTGGACGAAGCCATATCACGCGAGCAACAGTTGCTGGATCCCATATCCAGCCGCGCTGATTTATATATAGACACCACTGATCTTAACGTACACCAGCTAGCTGAGCAGCTACGCGAACGCATTCTTGGCCAAAAGAGTGGCCGCCTGGTAATTCTGTTTGAATCGTTTGGCTTTAAGTACGGTATTCCCAAGGACGCTGACTTCGTATTTGACGCACGTTTTTTACCTAATCCGCACTGGGAACCAGACTTAAAACCGCTCACTGGCCTAGACCAGCCCGTAAAAGATTACCTGGCAGCACAACCAGTTGTAGCGAAATACATCTGGCATATTAACAGCTTTATCAGCAGTTGGTTGCCACAATTGGAACGCAACAACCGCAGCTATCTAACTATCGCGATAGGATGCACCGGCGGTCAGCACCGCTCGGTTTATATGGTTGAAAGTTTAGCTGAGAGTTATCGCAACTCACGCGAAGACGTACAATTGCGCCACCGCGAGTTAGTAAGACATCATCAAAAGAGCTAACTTAATATGAAATACTCTGCCGATGTTACCATTGTGAATCAGCTGGGGTTGCATGCCCGAGCAGCAACTAAGCTGGCACAACTATGCCAGCAGTTTAATGCCCGCATCGAGTTGCATCAGGAAGGTAAAACGGCTGACGCCAGCAGTGTGCTGGCACTGTTGATGCTAGCAAGCAGCAAGGGCAAAACACTGCAAGTTTATACCGAAGGAGACGATGGCGAACAAGCTCTGCAAGCAGTAGCGACTCTTATCCGCAATGGCTTTGACGAAGATCACCCCGTCTCAGGGTAGAGGTTCAGGTCTGGCCTGTTTGCGCTTGTCGGCTGCTATATTTTCCCTGCCAAGTGTTTTGTTAACGCTTTTCAACTGATGGTGCAATGCGGTTTTAATCAGCATATGGGCGCTTATTGGTGCGGTGATCAATAAGAAAATCGTAATCAGTAGTTCATGTACACTGACACCGCCGCTTAAACTGAAATAGAAAATCGACCCCAGCAATATACCGCCCATCCCCAGCGTGGTTGCCTTGGTTGGGCCATGCAACCGCATAAAAAAATCTGGCATCCGGGTTAAACCAATAGAGCCGATCAGCACAAAGCTGCCGCCCAGCAACAAAAAAAATGCTACTGCCCACTCAATCCAATGCTGCATCAGAACCTCCTACTCTCTACTCTACAATATCGCCGCGTAACAAAAACTTACAAACCGCAACGGTACTAACAAAACCCAACATAGCGATAAGTAATGCCGCTTCAAAGTACAATGGCGACCCCATCAAAAGACCATACAGAATAATTAGCGCTATGCTGTTAATATACATAGTATCGAGCGCCAGAATACGGTCGGGCAAACTGGGGCCGCGTAACAGTCGCCACAGGTTTAGCAGCAAGGCAATGCTTATCATCACAAACACCGCCATTATCACCTTATCTAACATTGAAATATCTCCTTCAACGGCGCCTCGTAACGCTGCTTGATTGATGCTATTAACTCAGCCTCATCCGTCAGATTCAACACATGGATAAGCAGCCAGCGTTGCGGCATCGGCTCTCCGTCGGCCAGGCTCTCCAGGGCCGGATACACTTCGGCGCTTACAGTACCTGGTGTCATCGACACTGTGCTGGCTAAAATAGTAATCGGTAATTCGTGGTTCAGATCCAAAGGCACCTTAACAAAAGCAGGGTTAAGCCGACTTTTCGGACCTAAAATAAGCACTGCAACCTGTGCATTTGCCGTGATAATATCGCCAAACACTCGCAAAATATAACGTAGCGCCAGCACTGGCTTTTCAATTAGTGGTTGCGGGTCACGAAACCGCAAAGTCAACAATGGAATGAGTACGGCCAACAGTGCGCCGAAAAACAAATGCACAGCCTCTACGCTTTGATTTAACAGCAACCACACCACAAACAGCAATGCACTTCTATAAGGTGTCGGTAACCAGCGAAACTTTGGCGTTAGTCTCATGGTGCCCCCCCCACGCTTTGTTGCCCAAGAATAATGTTTGCCGCAGAATTTACGTCATGCAATTGCAGGGCTGCATGTTGCGCCAAACCGGTTAACGGACCGGCAAAAACGACCAACAACGGGCTGGCCGAAAGTAACCAGCATACGGCAAACACTTGCAGCGGCGTCGCTCTTTCCGGGCCGGAATCATTACCGCTAACACGCCAGAACAAGGTACTACCAGCACGTGACAGCCCCACTATTACCACTAAACTGCTGAGCAACACCACACTCCATAGCCACAACTGCTGCACAGGTTGCTGCACGGCCTGTAATAACATTAGTTTACCAATAAAACCTGATAACGGTGGCAGGCCTGCTACACTTAGCGCCGCCAGCATAAACATTACGCCTAACAGTATCGGCTGAGCAACACGTCGACCCGACACCAATCGATCAGCAGCTTTGCCGCGCTGATTGGCAACAAGATCCGCAACTAAAAATAAAGCGCCGGTAACCAAAGTAGAGTGTACCGTGTAGTACAGTGCCGCGGCAGCAGACTCCGGCGTTTGTAACGCGACCAATGACACCAGGGTCCCCACTGACACCAACACCAAATTAGCTACCAGACGACGGAAATCCTGACTAGCCATGACCCCGACGGCCCCCAGAACTATGGTTGCCAAACCAGCAATCAACAACCAGTTGTTAGCAATGCCACTAAGCTCACCTGCTCCACTGCCAAAAATACTGGTGTACACGCGCAACAAAGCGTAGACACCTATTTTGGTCATCACAGCAAATAAAGCAGCAACCGGCGCGGACGCCGACGCGTATGTTGCAGGCAACCAGAATTGTAGTGGTAGCACAGCAGCCTTTAGTGCAAATACGATCATCAGCATCAATCCGCCTGACTTTACCAGCATCAGGTCCTGCTCTGGCAAAGCCGCTACTTTAACGGCCATATCAGCAATGTTCAGCGTACCCAAGGTGCCATACAATACTGCCAGCGCGAATAAAAAGATGGCAGAGCCCGTCAGATTTAACACGACGTAATGAACAGCTGCTTTGGTTTTATTCTTACCACCGGCATGGATCAACAGCGCGTACGAGGCAATTAATAACACTTCAAAGAACACAAACAGATTAAACAAATCGCCGGTTAAAAAAGCACCATTGATGCCCATGAGCTGAAATTGAAACAGCGGATGAAAAAATGAGCCCTTTTCATCCTCCCCGGCGCTACCATAGCAGATTGCGCCTAACGCCAAAAATGCGGTTAGACAGACCAACACTACAGACAGCGTATCGGCTACCAAAATAATGCCAAACGGTGCCTGCCAATTACCAATTGCATAGTGTAGTAAGCCTTGCTGCTGTACTTGCAATAACAATATAACCGCCAGAACTAACTGAATGACGCTGGAAACCATACTTACCCAACGCCGGCGCATAGGTGAATGATGCACTGGCGGCAACATAATGATAATAGCCGTTAGCATCGGCAGCAGTATTGGTGCCGTAATCAAATGCCACATCAACGACTCTCCCTCTTAAAGCTGGCGGCATCAGGTAGCTTACCATCAACATGGTCATTGCCCAGATCGGCCCTGGCCCTAATAGCCAAAATCACTAAAAATGCGGTCATAGCAAAACCTATAACAATGGCAGTTAATACCAGTGCCTGTGGCAGTGGATCAGCATAGTTGTCAGTTGTTCCAAGCACTGCAGCACCGCGCAGTGTTAACCGGCCCGAGGTAAAAATAAACAGGTTAACCGCATAAGACAGCATCGTAAGTCCCAGCATCACCGGAAACGTACGCCCGCGTAGCATCAGGAAGATGCCACAAGCTGCTAGAAAACCAATGCAACAGGCTACCAAAGTTTCCATTAAGTCGTCTCCTTGTGCACCGGCCGGTGCGACGTTGTCATTTTACCCAGGCTGGCAAGGATCAGTAAGGTAGACCCAACCACAGTAATATAAACGCCTAAATCAAAAGCAATGGCACTGGCCAACTCCAGCTTGCCAAGTACAGGCACATCAAAATAATCAAACCAGGAAGTTAAAAACGGCCGGTCAAATAACCAACTGGCCGCACCGGTAGTTAAGGCAATCAGAAGCCCCACTGCAACGACCCGCTGATACTCTACATTCATCCGAGCTTTCACCCAATCTACACCCTGAGCAATATATTGCAGAATAATTGCCACAGCAGTCACCAGGCCTGCGATAAAACCGCCGCCAGGTAAATTATGACCACGGAAGAAAATATAAATCGACACCATTATGGCCAACGGCAATAAACTTTGCGCCACGACAGACAGCAATAACGAATGCCGCTCCAGAGCCCATGGCCTGCCGTCACCGTCACTGCTAGGCTTAAATAATGGGATCCGGGTCAGTAGCTTAAAAATCCCCAGCGAAGCAATACCCAGAACCGCAATTTCACCTAAAGTGTCAAAGCCGCGAAAATCAACCAAAATAACATTGACGACATTAGTGCCACCGCCACCAATTTTGGCATTAGCCAGAAAGAAATCAGAAATAGAGTTAGGTGGCCGCGTCATCAATGCATAGCTCAAGCTACCGACAACCACCCCAACCATACCTGCAATGCTGACGTCTCTCACAACGCGTGACGCTTCAGATTGTTTAGGCGTTTTATGCGGCAGGAAAAACAACGCCAGCATCAGCAAAATAATAGTAACAACTTCAACCGATAGCTGTGTCAGGGCCAGATCAGGTGCAGAAAAACGGGTGAATGCAATTGAGACCATTAGCCCAACGACTGAAATCATCAGCAAAGCAACTACCCGTTTGCGATGCCACACTACAGTCGCAAATGCTGCAATGAGCAGCATCACTGCACCCGTTACGTTTACAGCATCTAGCGGCAGCTCTTCTCTACCACCCCAAAGTACAGCCAGATTAGTTAACGGCATTCCTGCCAACACAATAAAACTAAGTAATACCAACGACATATAACGCTGCAATGAGCCATTATCAAGATAGCTGTATATTCGTTTGCAACGGCTGGCAAATGTTTTGACCATATTCTCAAAACTATTTAGCGCATCCATCTCGGGAAGAGTATTTTGAAAGTCAAACAAGTGTTTGCGGTTGACATAAATCAACGTGCCCCCCGCCAGAGCCAGTACACTCATGAATAGCGGCAAATTAAAGCCATGCCAGATTGACAGGCTATATTCCGGCACCCCACCCGGCAGCACAGCCAGCGACGCCGCGTGTAACAAATCGCCGACCAGATATCCCGGAAACAAGCCAACCAAAATACACAGCGCCACCAGCACCTCTACCGGCACCCGCATATAACGCGGTGGTTCGTGTGGTGTCTTAGTAAGGCCCTTGGGTTGGCCGTTAAAAAACACGTCATGAATAAAGCGCATTGAATAGGCAACAGAGAACACGGCAGCGACAGTTGCCAGCACCGGAATTATCCAGGATATTGAGCCCAGTAAATGCTGGTGCAGCGTTTCGGCAAAAAACATTTCCTTTGACAAGAAGCCATTAAGCAGCGGTACGCCAGCCATTGCCGCAGCTGCAACCATCGCCAGCGTTGCGGTAATAGGCATAAACTGCCACAAACCATTTAGTTTGCGCATATCACGCGAACCGGACTCATGGTCAATAATACCAGCGGCCATAAATAACGACGCTTTAAAAGTGGCATGGTTAATAATGTGAAACACCCCGGCAACTGCTGCCAGGTCGGTACCCATACCAAACAGCAAGGTTATCAACCCCAGGTGGCTAATGGTTGAATATGCCAGCAAGCCCTTCAGATCGTGTTTAAACAGCGCCAGATAGGCCCCAATCAGCAAAGTTGCTAATCCGGTTACACTAACCAACACAAACCACAGCTCAGTACCAGACAACGCCGGATAAAACCGCGCCAGCAAAAATATGCCCGCTTTTACCATGGTTGCCGAATGCAAGTAAGCACTTACCGGTGTCGGCGCTGCCATCGCATTAGGCAACCAGAAATGAAACGGGAACTGCGCTGACTTAGTAAAACAGCCGAGCAAAAATAACACCAGCAACAACGGGTACAGGCTATGCTGTTGGATCAGATCGGCACTTGCCAGCACCAGGTCTAAGTCGTAACTACCAACAATTTTTCCCAACAGTAAAAAGGCCGCCAGCAGCGCTAATCCGCCCGCCCCGGTTACCGTAAGTGCCATACGGGCACCCCGACGCGCCTCGCTTTTATGCCACCAAAAACTGATCAGCAAAAACGAGCTAATACTTGTGAGTTCCCAAAATAACCAAAGCTGTAACAGATTACCCGACAAGACTATGCCCAACATCGCTGTCATAAACAGCATCAGGTAAGCATAAAACCGTGGCATTGAATCACGTTCAGACAAATAGTAACGGGCGTACAAAATGATTAGTAAACCTATGCCGAGGATCAGCAAGGCAAATAAAAATGCCAGTCCATCAATACGGATGTGTAATTGTAACCCCAGTAATGGGGCCCATGGCTGAACAAACTGTAAAGTAGCACCCGCCAAAAACTCGGTTGAGTGATACATTAGCAATATCAACGCTGCAGCGGGCGGTAAGGCAGTTGCCAACGCACAAGCGCTGCGGCTCCATTTAGCCGTAATCAGCGGTACCAAAACGCCAAGTAGCGGCAGAAACATTATCCACAATAGTGTCATAGCTGTCGCATTTCCTTTCCATAAAAGCCGACCGAAATTTTCTACAACCCCGCCGCTGTTGCTACCAGTTTAAGTTATTGATATCCATGGGCAGTTAGCTAAGCATAGATGATATCCAGCGTTTGTAACACAGAAGGGCGTAAATTCAGTTTGTCGCAAATCAATGACATTAGTTATACCGTTATCCAGTTGAAAAGTCTATTAAAGCTGCTGTCGCCAGGCCAACTCAAAGCTCACTTTCAGCCTGTTTTAACCCCCTTTTGTCGCAGGCTTACACTGGCAAAATGGGCTGAGTGCACATACAACTATAAGTACGCTATAGCAAAATAACAGGATCTATTATGAGCTACAGAACAGAGCGTGACAGCATGGGTGAATTGCAAGTACCTGACACAGCACTATATCAGGCGCAAACCCAACGCGCGCTGCAAAATTTCCACTTTAGCCAGCAACGCTTGCCAGCTGCGTTTATATTAGCGTTGTTACAGATAAAAAAAGCGGCGGCGCAGGCCAACCATCAGTTAGGTCTGCTCGATAGCGTCATAGCAGAAGCAATTGTACAAGCCGCAGATGCGCAGCTGCGCCATTTGGATATGCAGCAATACCCGCTGGATATATTTCAAACCGGCTCTGGCACCAGCAGCAATATGAATGTGAACGAAGTGTTAGCAACCCTCGCCAGCCGTCAGCTGAGCCAGACAGTAAACCCAAATGATCACGTCAATCTGGGACAAAGTAGCAACGATAGCATTCCAAGCGCTATTCATATCAGCGCTGCGCAGGCACTTCAGCAACAGCTGCTGCCGGCGCTGCAGCATCTGCAAATGGTGCTGATGGGTAAAAGCCAGCAAATTGGCCATATTGTTAAAACCGGCCGCACCCACTTAATGGACGCCATGCCAGTTAGCTTCAGCCAGATACTCGGTGGCTGGCAAGCTCAGCTGGCACAAGCTGAGCAAAACTTACAGCAACAACTGCAACAGCTATTGGCACTGGCGCAAGGAGGTACCGCTGTTGGCAGTGGTATTAACGCCGACCCGCGCTTTGCCAGCGCATTTTGCCGGCAACTCAGCAACAACACCGGGCTGGCATTTCGGCCAGCCGCTAACTTTTTCAGTGCTATTGGCACGCAAGACAGTGCGGTTTCCGCCTCTGGCGCTCTGAAAACCCTGGCGGTTGGCTTGCTGAAAATCAGCAATGATTTGCGTTGGATGAACTCCGGTCCGCTGGCTGGCCTGGGTGAGATTGCTTTACCGGCATTACAACCCGGCTCATCTATTATGCCGGGCAAAGTCAACCCGGTGATCCCCGAAGCCGTGGCGATGCTGTGTGCTCAGGTCGTAGGCAACGACGCCACCATTACGCTGGCCGGCCAGTCCGGTAACTTTGAATTAAATGTCATGCTGCCGGTTATTGCTTACAACCTGCTACAAAGTATTGAATTACTTGCCAACGGGTGCACAGCGCTGGCAGACCAGGCCATCAGCGGCTTTACCGTGCAAGAAAATAATATCAGCAAAGCACTGGCATTAAACCCTATTCTGGTAACAGCACTCAACCCGCTGATCGGCTATGCCAAAGCCGCCGAGATAGCCAAGCAAGCCTACAAACAACAGCGGCCGGTATTGGATGTCGCACTGGAGCACACTAAATTCAGCCGTGCCGAACTGGAGCAGTTGTTAGACCCTACACGTTTATGTCAGGGTGGCAATATCAGTTAAACCTAAGCCGTAGCTTTTGACCGCACTTTTGGTTCAAATACGAACATTCTGCTGAAAAACTGCCGAATTTTAACTTCGCAACTTGCTGCTCCAGGCTGCTGTCAGCCATAACTAGCCTGGCAGCATCCTGGCTTTGCCACAGTGCGCACAAAAAATGCCACCGGTAGACAAAACCACAACATCCCGCTGCATTATAAAAATAACTATTTAAAATCAACAGGGTGTCTTGTCTGGTTTAGCAGTACAACCGGCAGCACCCCTAGCAAAGGGTAGCTAAAGCATGTTTAATAAAACTCTTCTGGCGGTATTAATTGGCAGCAGTTTATTGCTCGGTTGCAACAGCAGCGACAACGAGCCGGTACTCGAGCCCGATACCGGCAGCGAAACCCCGGCCCCAGAACCCGATACCAGCGTAATAAACCTGACCGACTTAGACACCGTATACGGCTATGCCAGCGAAAACGGTGGTACCACCGGCGGCAGTGGTGAAAACAAGGTTGAAGTTACCGTCTGCACCGGCGAACAAATGATCAGTGCCATTAAAAATAAAGACCCGCAGCGGCCGCTAACCATCTGGGTTAATGGCAGCATTACTTTGCAAAATGCCAAAGACAGCCGTATTGACATTAAAGACGTGTCTGATATTTCCATTATTGGTCTGGGCACCCAGGGCGAAATGGCCGGTATCGGTTTTAATATAGTGCGCGCCAACAACATTATTATCCGTAACCTGCGTATTCATCATGTGCGTGCTAACCAGGGCGCACCCGGCGATGGTATCAGTATGGAAGGGCCGGTACGTAATATCTGGATTGATCATAACGAAATTTATAACAGCCTGACGGTAGACGACCCGGCACTGACAGAAGATCAGGTAAAAGACTATTACGATGGCCTGGTCGATGCCAAAGGTGATGCGCAGTTTATTACCATCTCGTTTAATAAATTCCATCACAGCTGGAAAACCTCCCTGGTGGGCTCGTCCGACAGCGACAACTTTGACCGCACGCTAACCTACCACCACAACCACTGGTACAACGTCAATTCTCGCTTGCCGCTATTTCGCTTTGGTAAAGGCCATATTTACAATAACTTTTATGACGGCGCCTTAGAAAGTGGTATTAACAGCCGCATGGGTGCAGTGATCCGCATCGAGCACAACCATTTTGCTGATATGAAAAACCCGGTAATGTCGCTGTACAGTCAAGAGGTTGGCTTTTGGCAGCTGATAGACAATATTTTCGAAAATATAACCTGGCAGGAGAGCCCGGCCGACGGTGTCATTGCCGGCGAAAACGCGACATCAACCGGCGAGCTTAATGTGCCTTATGATTACAGCGCCAGCCTGCTACCGGTACACAATGTGAAAAACACCGTGCTGGCCTATGCCGGTGTCGGGGTTATCGAAACCCCTGCCAGCCCCGGGCTGTGCGCTGCACCGGAACCGGCCGAGCCAGAACCGGTAGAGCCCGAGCCAGTGCCGATCGATCAGGTAGAACCGCCAACCAGCGTGAACTGGGGCAGCTATGATGCCAGTCTGCAGCCGTTTGCTGCCAATGCCATTACCTTACCTGATGGCAGCCAAGCCGCATTTTTACCGCAACAAAGCGGCGGCGCCGATGAACCCAACCTGTTTAGCGCCAACGGTGATGGTACTGTCACCTTTGACAGTACCGCCAGCGGTGCCGATCGCAGCCGGGCCAAGCTGGACAATGTGGTCGCCGCCGATGGTGTTTACCCGAAATCCTTTGCCCTGCTGATGGGCATTACAGGCAATGCCGGTGGCAACCGGGTGCTGGAAACTGAAGTTGCGCTGGGCGACAGCGCCGCGACTACTGCCACCAGCCGGTTAAAAATTGTATTTCGTAACGATGGTAATAATTCCGGCGTGCAATTAGAAAATGCCAACAATGGCTCTTCCATTACCGCCGGTAAAGGCAACGAGCCCGACCCACTGGATATGAGCCAGTTCCGCGTGTACCACTTTACTATTGCGTTAACCTCACCCACCACCGGTAACGTGGCGCTGTATGTAGAGGGTAATAATACGCCATTGCTGCAACTGGACGGCGTCACCATGCGCCCGGCCAGCAATAATAGCGACAACTACCTGCAAATTGGCGATGCTGGTGGCAGTAGCTATCTGGGTGATATTGACTGGGTATTATGGACCGATGCTGGCGCCTACACGCCGGACATGCTCAAAGGCTTACTGCCAGCCGGAATTGGCGATATCAGCGGTTACGAAGCCCAGCCGTAAGCGGCAAAACGCCCCGCCCGATTCCGCCGGCGGGGTTTTATTGCTATAGTTGCTGGCAAAACCAAACCGGGACAATACCTTATGTTGCGCTTTGCCAGTTTAGCTTGTGCGTTATTTACCTGCAGCCTTGTTACCAGCAACCTCAGTGCCGCACCTGTTGTGCTGTCAGACATCAAAGGCTACGGCTTTGATAACCAGCGTCAATTACAGCAATTCAGTGTACTGGTATTTGACGATGCCAGCGGCAAAGTGCTGGCGCGTGGCGATAACAGCTTATTGCAGCAGTACCCACAGGCCAAACAGCTAATGGGTAACGGTAAAACCGTACTACCGGGTTTAATTGACGGCCATGGCCATGTGTTGGGGCTGGGGCAATACTTAGCGGTAGCAGAGCTGCGCGGCAGTGACAGCGAGCAAGATGCAGTAAACCGGGTAGCAAAGTTTGCTGCCGCCAATAAAGACGCCCCCTGGATTATTGGCCGCGGTTGGAACCAGGTATTGTGGCCGACAAAACAATTCCCTACTACAGCCTTACTGGATGAAGCAGTGAACGACAAACCGGTTTATCTGGAGCGGGTAGACGCGCACGCCGGCTGGGCCAACAGCAAAGCGCTGGCGCTGGCCGGTATTACCAAAGACAGCATAGACCCACCGGGCGGCGAAATTATCCGCGACAGTAAAGGTAACCCGACCGGTGTACTTATAGATAACGCCATGGCCTTAGTGGAGCAACATATCCCGCCAGCCGATGAAAACGCCCAGCGCCACGCGCTGAATGTGGCGTTTGCCCACTTACTGGCGCTGGGTATTACCAGCGTACATGACGCCGGCGTAGATACCGATACCGTTAAGCTGTTTCAGCAACTGGCAGCCGAGCAAAAACTGCCGCTGCGTATTTACCCGATGCTATCGGCGCGCGACCCACAGCTGCCACAATGGCTGGCAGCCGGTATTATCGACGATCCGACAGATTTTCTCGATATCCGTTCGGTTAAAATCTACGGTGATGGCGCGCTGGGCAGCCGCGGTGCCGCTTTAATAGAGCCCTACAGCGACCAGCCATCGCAAAAAGGCCTGCTGGTGACCCAGCCGGATAAACTGACGCAAATTATGCAGCTGACGATTGACGCCGGCTTTCAAACCAATGTGCATGCCATCGGCGATTTAGCCAACCGTTTAGCACTGGACCGCTTTGAACAGTTAGTATCAGAAGATAAACGCGCCGCCAGCCGCCACCGTATTGAACATGCGCAAATTGTGTCGCCCAAAGACATTCCGCGTTTTGCCAAACTGCATGTATTACCGGCGATGCAGGCGGTGCATGCTACCTCAGATAAAAATATGGCCGGCGATCGCTTAGGCGTAGCCCGCCTACGTGGTGCCTATGCCTGGCGCAGCTTTGTCGACCAGGGCAGCATTATTGTCGGCGGCTCGGACTTTCCGGTAGAGCTGGCCAACGTGTTTCACGGCCTGCATGCCTCGGTTACCCGGCAAAGCCAGGATAACCAACCCGAAGGCGGCTGGCTGCCGGAGCAAAAACTCAGCTTAACCGAAGCGCTGCGCTCGTTTACCGTAGACGCCGCCTATGGTGCCTTTCAGGAAACCAGCATGGGCACACTGGCACCCGGCAGCTGGGCCGATTTTATTCTGATAGACCGCGATATTTATACTATCCCACCACAACAGCTGTGGCAGACCGAGGTAGAGCAAACCTGGGTTAACGGCAAGCAGGTATTCGCTAAATGATCAGCCAAAAGTGGAGCAAGTTAATCCGCTCGTTGCAGCAAAAAAAGTACCGCAAAGCCGAACAGCTGTTTTTTGTTGAAGGCGAAAAAGCGGTATTAGAACTACTGGCCTCTACCTGGCAGGTCGACGCGGTGTTCGCCACGGAAAAGTTCCTGCAGCAATATCCACAGCAGGTTAAAGCAGCCGCGCTGGTGCAACAATGCAGCGCCGATGAGCTGGTAAAGGTAGGTACTTTTGCCAGTAACGACGCCGCGCTGGCAGTGGTAAAGATGCCAGCACAGAGCGATTTTGTGCCGCATAGCCACGGCTTTGTGCTGGTGCTGGATCAAATTAACGACCCGGGTAATCTCGGTACTATTATCCGCATTGCCGACTGGTACGGTATTAAGCATATCGTCTGCTCACCGGACACCGCCGATTGCTACAACCCCAAAGTTATCGCCGCCGCCAAAGGCTCGTTTTTACGGGTGCAGCTGCATTACCAAAGCCTGCAACCGCTGCTGGCACACAGCACAGTGCCGGTATACGGTGCTTATCTCGGTGGCGAGTCGGTGCATCAGCTGCAACTTAGTCAACCCGGTGGTTTTATCGTGCTGGGTAACGAAGCCAATGGAATCAGCGCAGAGCTGGAGCAGGTCATCAGCCGCAAAATCACCATACCGGCCTTTGGTGAGGCAGAATCACTTAATGTTGGCATCGCCGCAGCAGTGATCTGCGATAATTTGCTACGGCTTAGTCAGTAGTGCTAGCGGTGTAACACTAATGGTAGTTACAGCCCTGAGGTCCTGTAACTTCTCATAAATCATGCATTTTGTTTGAGAAATGCCGGAAGTTGGTTCAAAAGCATCGATGATGATACATCTTGAAACAATGAGGTTCTTAAATATGGGTTTGACAAAAATAGCAGGCCTTTATGTAACTGCTCAAGAAGAGATTTTACGTAATCAGAATCAGTTCTAGATGATAAGTTTTTTACATCTGAAGCTTCTGCATCATCGGTTTCTATATTCTTCGAGTTTTCTTTTGGTTCATGTACTGCCCAGGTTGTACCTGAGTTAATTTTCGCCTCTATGTATCTGGCTCTCCCCAAGCTAAAAGCGGCAATACCCACATCGTCTAAACTGGTATTATTGTCTAATGCAAACTGATAAGCCTCAGCTAGCTTCTTTTTATCATCACGGTTAAGGAATGCGTAGACTGAGCCACTATTTGCGTTTACATCTCCCGGTGGTATGTCGACGATATTCATATCTACAGTAATATCATCTATCACTCTTTTAATTTCATCAGGTGTGTATTTATATTCTGATTGTTTGGCTATTTCGTTGACTGATTCAGCAAGTAATTCAACTCTTTTTTTTGTGCCAATATAGACTGGGGAAGGAGTTTGTTTCGCTACACTTAGCGAGAGTTGATACAAAGAGTTTAAACTTTGCCCTTTCTGACTAAGTCCAATGTCAGAATGAGAAGTGTTGGCCTCTGGAGCCCTACTGCTGTTTGCAGGCGCTACGCTTACTTGCTCTTTAGCGTTTGCTTTTCCAGTATCAAAGTTCACTTTCTCATTATTGACTATCATCCCTTCCCCTCGTTTGCTATTAGTAGTCGTAAGTTACTTTTATGGTATTTAGTACATTGTTATCCCAGTTAGCAAAATATGTGCCACCTCTTAATGTGTACCGTAAAACCATAGTACCTCTGGCATCGAATCCATTAAAATGATTGGATGAATCAACGGGACTGCTTGATATATCTAAGCAAGTGAAATCAGTAGATGCATAAGGTTGTTGGTAGCACAACTCAACTTTCTGTGTATCAAAATTATTTTCAAAATCAAACCATTCCCATTGAACATTCGTGATTTGTCACCGACAATGTAAAACTGGCCCACTAAAGACAATTTAAAATTGACCCACCTGAGGCAAAATTGCCGCCGTCATTAATTCGATAAGGCGGTGTAATTTTAATGCTGACTCAGGAGTCATTAGTGGAAATTCATGTGTTACACCGGCAAGGGCACAGCATTCGTGCTATCGCCAAAACATTACATGTCTCGCGCAATACCGTGCGCAAGTATCTGCGGGATATTGCCAGAACGCCAGCCTATAGCGAACGCGCTGATCGGGCTTCAAAACTTGACCCATTCAAGACGTATCTGATGGAGCGTATCGCGGCGGCTAAGCCTGACTGGATACCGGCAACGGTATTGTTTCGTGAGATCCAGGTCAAAGGATTTACTGGCAAAGAAGGCATTCTGAAGAACTATATCCGGCCTTTTAAGCCCCAACAGAATGAACCAGTGAAGCGCTTTGAAACGGCACCTGGCCAACAACTACAAATCGATTTTACGACCATTCGTCGCGGGCGTTATAAGCTCAAAGCCTTTGTTGCGACCTTGGGCTTTAGCCGTGCTACCTATGTTCGTTTTAGTGAATACGAGCGCCAGGAAGACTGGCTGTTGGGCATTGAGGCCGCACTGGATTACTTCGGTGGCGTACCTAAAGAGCTGCTGTTTGATAATGCCAAATGCATCATGATTGAACGCGATGCCTACGGTGAAGGTGCGCACCGCTGGAATGCCAAGCTACTGGAAATGGCTAAAGATTACGGTTTTAAACTTAAAGCCTGCCGTCCTTACCGGGCAAAAACCAAGGGCAATATTAATCTCGAGGGTCAGATCCAATTGTTACTGCACAATATCAGACACACCAGCATCAGGCGCAACACCATTGGGCTCTGCGCGAAGTGGCAACAGGGCTAAGCTGATAACCAGCAAAGAGAAATAGACTTGTTTCATTTACATCCTTGTAAGCTACAGATTTGGGTTCGAAGGTCAGAGTACTATTTATTGCTGCTTTGTTAAACAAGCTAACCTGCTTTGCCAATAACCGGCTGTTGGCTAACCTTCAACCGTCTTCTTTTGCCGCCGCATAAACTCCGCAAAAAGTGACACAGTAAAATTCAGATAACCATGCTCGGTACTATAAATCATGCCTTTGTGAATGATGCTCGCTCTGGTTGGCCCAAGAGATGATTGGCTCCGTCCCATTGCATTCGCTATATCTGCCATCGAATATGGACCATCACCCAATTCAGACATTTTTTCTACGAATAGCACCTCTGATTTAGTGAGTCGGTCCAGTCGAACCCTGAAGAACCCGTTATCAAGTGAAACCAGCGTTTCTGCATACGACAATTGCACATCCTGCAAGGTAATTTCTGGCCCCTTGGCATTGTTCCATGCTGTAGAAGCCCACTCCTGAAGAAAAAAAGGATAGCCTTTAGTGTATTCAACGATTTCACTAAGCGCATCCGGATGAATTGAAGCCCCCTCATCTAGTATCGGCTTTTCTATGGCTTGAATGGCTGGTAACGAGTCGAGTGCATCAACCGGTGGATACAAGAAAAGCCTCTCTGCATATGATTTTGCCTCTCCCGCCAGACGAGCAACCTGTGGAAGGCCCGCACCGACCAGGAGAACAGGAAGCCCCTCTTGAGACATGCGGTGAAGCGCAACGATCAGTGCAGATAAATCTGCTTCCGAGAGGTACTGCACTTCATCAATCAGCAAGATCCACCCTTTGTCTACTGCCTTAGCTGCCCGACCAATTAACTCGAAAATATCCGGCAGGTCGTATTGGATATTTCCGCTATCTGCAAGTCCAGGCTCCGGCTCTACACCAATTTCCACACCTGAAATGTCAATTTTGAACATAGCAGCAAAACTTCGCAGTCCCTTAAGCCCACGTTCGGCAAGCTGCCGAGCTGCTGCTAATCCTGAAAGTGATCGCATTACCTTGCGCATTTCTGGATAAAGGAGGCGCGCAAGCGTTTCCCGTTCAGGAGACTCAACCTTGGATACTATGAGCCCTTGATCCCTGGCGATTTTACCAATTTCGTTTAACAGAACTGTTTTGCCGGTTCCCCTTAACCCCAAAAGCATTATGGAACGAGCGCTCCGATCTTTTAAGGTTCGGCCACAAGAGATTTTGGCAGCATTTAGGATTTCATCACGGCCTGCAAGTTCAGGTGGTCTACTTCCCGCGCCAGGTGCAAAAGGATTGATGTATGGATCCATGTCAACATCCTTAAAAGAATACTAAAATCGCAAAAATTAAGCAGAGTATAGCAAAATATAGCAATGTATAGCTTGGTATAGCAAAATTCGCTATACACAATTATCAATTAGTATATTTATTATTTTGGCCTATAAACAAAATCACGTTGGAAACGCCTGATTCTGGCACAAACACGGTTTTGCCAATAACCTGCTTTTGGCAAGGCTGCGCTTAAGCATTAACAGCCAACCGGCTTTGCGCTACACTGTCGCCAGTTTATGTATTGCTAATTTAAGGTACTGTCCATGAGCTTTCCCAGCATTGAACATCTTGTCGGCCAAACCCGTTTGGTGAAGTTGCAACGCATGGCGGCGCATACTAACAGCACGGTTTTGCTTAAGCTGGAGGGGGATAACCCGGCCGGCTCGGTAAAAGACCGGCCGGCGCTGAATATGATAGTGCAGGCTGAACTGCGCGGTGATATCAAACCCGGTGACCGCATTATTGAAGCCACCAGCGGTAATACCGGCATTGCGCTTGCGATGGCAGCGGCGATTAAAGGCTATGCCATGACACTGATTATGCCGGATAACGCCACTGAAGAGCGTAAAAGCAGCATGCGCGCTTATGGTGCCGAGCTTATTCTGGTGACCAAAGACCAAGGCATGGAAGGCGCGCGCGATTTAGCGCTGCAAATGCAGGCCGATGGCAAAGGTATAGTGCTGGACCAGTTTAACAACCCGGATAACCCGGCCGCGCATTATGCCAGCACCGGGCCGGAGATTTGGCAGCAAAGCCAGCAACAGGTTACCCATTTTGTATCCAGCATGGGCACTACTGGCACCATTATGGGCGTGTCGCGTTATTTAAAACAGCAAAACCCGGCGATCCAGATTGTTGGCCTGCAGCCGGCTGAAGGCGCCAGCATTCCGGGCATTCGCCGCTGGCCCGAAGCCTATTTGCCGGGCTTTTTCGACAAAAGCCGCGTCGATCAGATCATTGATATTATCCAGGACGATGCGTTAACCGCCATGCGCCGCTTAGCGCGTGAAGAAGGTATCTTTGCCGGGGTTAGCTCCGGCGGCTCCGTGCACGCGGCGATACAACTGGCCGAACAACTGGATAACGCCGTTATAGTGGCGATTATTTGCGACCGTGGTGACCGCTACCTGTCATCAGGCATCTATTAGCCGATTAACTTTATTTAGCAAGCCGTTGCATCAGAGCGCAGCCATCTTGCATTTCGCTGCTACGCTTGGCATAGTGCGCAAAAACCACAACAGGTCAGACCACAATGAGCGAGATAAAACCGAATAAACTGCAGCGCATCGTTACCAAGTGCTATCGGCTACCGCAATCGTTGCAGGCCTTAGCGTTAAGCACAGTATTTGGCCGGGTGATTAAATTTGCTGGCACCGCCGGGGTAGAAGTATTAGAGCTAAAAGGCGCCCGCTCGGTGCTGCGGCTGAAAAACCGTAAAAAAGCACAAAACCATATCGGCTCGGTGCATGCGGCTGCCACCGGTCTGCTCGCCGAGTCTGCCACCGGGTTTTTAGTTGGCATTCACCTGCCTGACAACAAACTGCCGCTGCTCAAACAAATGCAGATTGACTATATCAAACGCTCCAGCGGTGATTTAACTGCGGTGGCCACGCTAACGGCTGAGCAAATCGCCGCTATGCATAACGAAGATAAAGGCGAAGTTACCGTAGCTGTAACAATAACCGACAGCGCCGGCATTGAGCCGGTAAACGCCAATATGACCTGGGCCTGGATACCAAAAAAGCGCTAAGGTATAGCGGAATAATCTCTTTGACCGGCGTCCGCTAGCGTATAATGCCATCATCCTGTTCTGGCCTGTAGCCCTGTTTTGTCATACGAATACCTTGCCCTGCTAGCCGCTGCCTGTTGGGCCGTCGGCAGCCTGATGTCAGCCACCGCCTCTACTCATTTAGGCGCCTTTGCTTTTACCCGTTGGCGCATGTTGTGCGCGGCGGTCATGTTATGGCTACTCGCTGCTGTTGGCGGCGGCTGGGTAACACTGGCAATAAATAGTCTGGGCTTGCTGGTGCTGTCCGGCATTATCGGCATCTTTATTGGCGATACGGCACTGTTTGCGGCGATGAACCGCCTTGGCCCGCGCCGTGCCGGGGTGTTGTTTGCTACCCACAGCCTGTTTTCCGTCATACTGGCATATGTTTTCCTTGGCGAAACCCAGTGGGGCTGGACACTTGTCGGCAGCAGCCTGCTGGTTAGCGGTGTAATGACCGCAATTTTTTTTGGTAAACGCAAAACCGAACTGCACGCCTGGGAAGCCAATCAAAGCCAGCTCAAATCCGGCGTTGCGCTCGGGCTATTGGCAGCACTTTGTCAGGCAGTGGCCACCTTAATGCTGAAACCATTGATGGAGACAGACATCGATGCGGTTGCCGCCTCGGCGGTGCGCATGAGCACGGCTTTTGTATTACACCAATTGATCTTTATGCTCGGCTTTCGCGTTGCGCGCGCCTATCTGCCCATGACTAAAAAGGTGTTTTTACTGGTGCTGGCCAATGCGGCCCTGTCGATGGTGCTGGGCATGACATTAATACTGCAGGCATTAAAACACGGCGATGCCGGCATGGTAGCGATATTATCTTCTGTTAGCCCGGTCATAGTGCTGCCACTATTATGGCTGGTATATAAACGCAGCCCGGCGTTCGGTGCCTGGTTGGGTGCCGCGCTTACGGTATCGGGCACCATACTTATCTTGCTGAAATAATAGGCAAGTGGCTTTTTTTAATTAATACTGGCGTAAGCTTGAGCCTGCCATGCTATTAACCGGAGGCCGCATGAACCTACTCAACAAACACTTCAGCACCCTGAGCACTGCACAGCGCATATCGGTGCTACTGCTTTGCCTGCTGATGTTAGCCGCTGGCATTTACAGCGGCCTGCTGCAACAACGGATTATTAACCCGGCATTAGCACCATTGGATAACAGGGCCAGTGCCGCACTAGAGCGCAGCCTGCTGCTTAGCAGCGCTTCTTTTGCTGCCGCGCGCCTAATTGACCGTGGTATTGCTTTTGTATCTGAGGCCGAAGTCGGCGTGGGTGTGGCCAGTGTTAAACCCGGCCAGTTACTAAAGCCGCTTCAAGATATGGCGGTGCGGTATTCTAACCTAATGGTATTGGCGATGACATCGGTTGGCCTGCAGCTGTTTTTACTGGAGTTTGGCAAGGTGGCAGCTTTGCCACTGTTTGGCAGCGGTATTTTGCTGTCGGCCGCTGTACTACTGTTAGGACCTGCCGGCTGGCGTAGCAGCTGCAGACAACTATTACGTATTTGTGTTGCCCTGCTGTTGGTTATCCGTATCGGGGTACCATTGGCAGCGTTTGGGGTGGCAGAATTATCTGACTGGGTACTGGAGCCACAACGCCTTGCTGCTGAGGCGGCGTTGAGCGGCGAAACCGCCGCCCTACAGCGGGTTGAGCAATCATTACACACTGCTGACGAGGGCTCGTTCAGCTGGTTACGTCAGATGGCAGCCCAAGCTAATGACATGTTTGCCGCGGTAAAAAGCTTTTCCGACAGTATGGTAGAAAAACTGATCCAGTTAATCGTGGTTTATAGCCTGCAAACTTTAATTTTTCCATTACTGTCTCTTTACCTGTTGTGGCAGCTTGGCCGCTGGTTTGTAAGCCGGCCACTACCGCCGATGTTGGCTGAGACAACTTAAACTCTAAAACGCTGTACCAAAGCCGTTAAACGCCGCTCCAGATCAGTTAGCTCGCTGGTTGAGTTAGCCAACTCTGAAGCATTATTAGCCGCCTGATCAGCCAACTGAGCTATTTCATGAATGCTGCGGCTGATATCGGCCGCTACAGCGGTTTGTTGCTCAGCAGCGGTAGCAATTTGAATGTTCATCTGGGTAATAGTGCTGACCGATTTGGTAATGGTTTGCAATGACTCACTGGCCTTATCAGCCTGGGCCACTGTTTGCACCGACTGCTCCTTGCCACGTTGCATTACCTGTACTGCGTCCTTAGTGCCCTGCTGGAACTGATCTATCATCTGCTGAATTTCATTGGTGCTTTGCTGGGTACGCGTAGCCAGGGTGCGTACTTCATCGGCAACTACGGCAAAGCCACGGCCCTGCTCACCGGCACGGGCAGCTTCTATTGCGGCATTTAACGCCAGTAAGTTAGTTTGCTCGGCGATACCGCGAATAACATTCACAACTGAACCAATCTGATCGGCGTTGGCGCCCAGCTTTTCTATAGTGTCACCGGCGTTATTCACCTCATCGGCCAATTTGTTAATGGAGGCAATAGTCTGCGCCACACTTTGTTGGCCGCCTCCGGCTTCTTTATCAGCCTCCTGCGCCGCGCTGGCGGCTAAGCCGGCACTGGTGGCAACCTCCTGCACAGCTGTTGACATTTGATACACTGCAGCCGCGACCTGAGTGGTTTCAGCTTTCTGTGTAGCGGCGTCGTTGTCGCTAAGCTGCACAATTTGGCGCATTGTTGATGACGCATGGCTGAGGGCAGTTACTACCTGCTTCACTTCACTGATTAGCTGCTGAATTTTTTGCGCAAACTCGTTAAAACCACGCGCCACCTCACCCACTTCATCGGCGCTATCCACCTGTAAACGTTGGGTTAAATCGCCTTCCCCCTGACCAATGTTAATCAGTGCCGTCGAGGCATTGTGCAAGGGTTTAATCACCAGGTTAGCAACAAACAACGCCAACATAATTACCAGCCCCAGCAACAGCACCGCACTGCCCACTATCATTAGCAAGGTGTCTCGAATACGCTGATCAATGTCACTTTGCTGCTCAGCCACCCGCTTGTCTATATCGTCAATATAAAAACCCGAACCAAGGATCCAACGATTGTTATACATCGCGGTGGCATAGCCCAGCTTCGGCGTCAAACCGCCGCGGGTTTTCTCATCCCACATATATTCGACAAAACCGCCGCCTTTTTTGCCCGCATCAATCAGATCACGGACCAGCAAGATGCCATTGGGGTCTTTTAACTCTATCAGATTGCGGCCTTCCAACGCCTGGTTAGAGCCGTGTACTATATTTACGCCTTGTAAGTCGTAGACAAACATATAGCCATCATCACTGAACTTCATCGCACGGATCACGGCCTTGGCTGCTTCCAATTGCTCATCTGTTGGGGTTGCACTGCTGAAATAAGGCGCTACTGCCGTTGCCGCTATAGCCACATGGTGCTCCAATGCTGTGCGCTTTTCCTGCATCATATCAGCGCGAAATTGCAGCACTTCCTCGTCGCCCAAAGCGCGCATCTGGCTATGTATCAACAGCATTAACGCCAGCACAACTGTTACCATAGGTACTACCGCCAACAACAACATTTTGTTTTTCAGTGAAAAATTAAGCATAAGCCAGCTCCATAACATACCGACAACAAAAATGATTCTGTTACAGCATAGTGTATTCGGTAACGAAAGATAGCAGCATACGACCATAGTTGATGGTCTTGCTGCTTATGGTCTGCATACGTATGCAGCCGAACAATTTAGCCAAGCTGTAATACACTCGGTTTTCTGACAACATAAAGACAAAAACAAACAGGGTAAAATTATGCGCAATACCGCCATCTTACTGATGTTAAGCCTGACCGGCAGTGTGCTGCCGGCCTGCAGCGAAGCCCCAAATCCTGAGCCACCAGTTGACACTGCGTCAGCGGCAACGACAACATCGGCTAACAAGGTGGTGGTGTATCAGGTATTTACCCGCTTATTTGGTAACACTAACAGTACCAATAAGCCCTGGGGCACGCTTGAGCAAAATGGCGTAGGCAAATTTGCCGATTTTACCCCGCAGGCGCTTAGCGCCATTAAAGCCATGGGCGTCAGCCACATTTGGTATACCGGAGTACCACATCATGCCCTGGTGCGCGATTACAGTACATTTGGCATCAGCCATGATGACCCGGATGTAATAAAAGGCCGCGCCGGCTCACCCTACGCGGTAAAAGACTACTATAACGTTAACCCCGATTTAGCTACTGACCCGGCTAACCGGCTGGCCGAATTTGAAGCCTTAATCGCCCGAACCCATCAGCATGGTATGCAGGTGCTGATCGACATCGTGCCCAACCATGTGGCACGCAGTTATCAATCGTTGTCCAATCCTGAGGGCGTAAGCGACTTTGGTGCAGGGGATAACACCAGTGTGGAATATGCGCGCGACAACAACTTTTACTATGTGCCAGGCCAGGCGTTTAGTGTACCGCAGTGGCCGGTAGATTATGCCGTATTAGGCGGTGAACCTCACCCGGCAGCCGATGGCAACTTTGCTGAAAACCCGGCCAAGTGGACAGGCAATGGCTCACGCGCGGCTCAGCCGGCCTTTGATGACTGGTATGAAACGGTAAAAATTAACTATGGTGTAAAACCGGATGGTAGTTACGACTTTGCTACCCTGCCCAGCCATTATGCCGACAAAGACTGGCCGGCACACTACGCCTTCTGGCAGGGTAAAGATGTACCAGACTCCTGGCTTAAATTCCGTGATATTACGCAGTACTGGCTGACCAAAGGCGTAGACGGTTTTCGCTACGATATGGCCGAAATGGTACCGGTAGAATTTTGGAGCTATTTAAACTCACATATTAAACACACCAACCCGAACGCCTTTTTACTGGCCGAGGTGTATCAGCCGCATTTATACCGCGACTATATCCGCTTAGGCAAAATGGACTACCTGTACGACAAGGTTGAATTTTACGATAGCTTAAAACTGGTAATGCAAGGCAAAGGCCCGACTTCTGCCTTAGTTGAAACCCAGCAGCGCATGGCTGATATTGAACATCATATGTTGCACTTTTTAGAAAACCACGACGAGCAGCGTATTGCCGCACCGGAGTTTGCCGGTGATGCCCGCAAGGGCATGCCGGCAATGGTGGTATCCGCCACCATCAGCACATCACCTACTATGCTGTACTTTGGTCAGGATGTCGGTGAGCCGGGAGCCGGCGACGCCGGGTTTGGCAAAGCCAGCCGCACCACCATTTTTGATTACTGGGGTGTTCCGCACCACCAACGCTGGATGAACGGTGGCAAGTTTGATGGCGGTGCTTTAAGTGCGGACGAACTGGCATTACATAACTTTTATAAAACTCTGCTTAGCTTTACCGCCGGCGCGCCGGCGCTGATGGGTGAATATACTGAATTGCATAACGCCAACCTGGCCGCTGGTACAGCCTACAGTGAGCAGCAACTGGCGTTTGCCCGTTACAACAACGAGCAAAAATTGCTGATTGTCAGCCACTTTAACAGCGACAACGGCGTGAGTTTTAATTTAATAGTGCCGGCAACGCTTATCAGCCAATGGCAACTGGCCGATGGCCAATACCTGCTTAGCGATAAGTTAAACGGCGGCGACAATATGTTGTTGGTTAAAGATGGCGTCGGCACAGTAGCCCTGCAACTGGCGCCGTTAGCCTCTGTTATTCTGGAGCTGCAGCCATGAAGTTAGTGTTTGCTTTAATTACCCTCTGCTACGCGTTTTACAGCGCAGCGGCGCAATATCAGGCGCACCAGCTAGACGGCAATCGCCTGCTGATTGACACCGATGTGGGCAAACTTAGCCTGCAGTTTTATCAAGCCGATGTGGTCGAGGCCTTTTACCAGCCCGACGGCGTAAAGCAACTGCCGTCGTTTTCAATTAGCCAGCAACCCGGGCCTGTAGCATTAACCCTGGCTGATACAGACAACAGCCTGACGTTAAGCAGTGCCAGCCTGACGTTGAAAATTAATAAAGCACCACTGCAGATCCGCTACTATCGTGGTGAAACGCTGTTACTGGCCGAGGAACAGGGCTATTTTGCAGCTGACAACCAGCATGGTTTTCGCTTTGCACTGAACGATAGCGAAAAACTGCTCGGTGGCGGCCAGCGTGTTCTGGGAATGGATCGGCGCGGCCATAAATTCCCGCTGTATAACAAAGCGCATTATGGCTACAGCACAGAGTCCAGCCAGATGTACTTTAGCCTGCCGGCAGTAATGTCCAGCAACAAGTACCTGTTATTATTTGATAACTCTGCCAAAGGCGAAGCCGATTTAGGCCACACTGAACCCGGCGTTATGCAGTTTAGCGCACAAGGCGGCCGCAGCAGTTATGTGCTGGTCGCCGGCGACAGCTATCCGGCATTGATTAATAACTACACCGCCTTAACCGGCCGCCAGCCGCTGCCAGCGCGCTGGACGCTGGGTAACTACGCCTCACGTTTTGGCTACCGCAATGAAGCCGAAGCCCGCGCTGTGGTACAAAAATTCCGCCAACTTAAACTGCCACTGGACGCCCTGGTGCTGGATTTATACTGGTTTGGGCCGGATATTCAGGGCCATATGGGTAACCTCGCCTGGGATAAAAATGCCTTCCCGCAACCGGAAAAAATGCTCGCCGATTTAACTGCCGATGGCATCAACACTATTTTAGTTACCGAGCCTTTTGTGCTGACCAGCTCTAAACGCTGGCAAGAGGCCGTAAACGCCGGAGCGATAGCACCAGGCACAGATGGCAAGCCGAAAACCTTTGATTTTTATTTTGGCAATACCGGCCTGATAGATGTGTTTAACCCCAAAGCACAGCAGTGGTTCTGGCAAATTTATAAGGATCTCGCCGGGCAAGGCGTGGCCGGTGTTTGGGGCGATTTGGGCGAGCCGGAAGTACACCCTGACGATACCGTGCATGCCATTGGTATGGCCAACGAAATACATAACGCCTATGGCCACCAGTGGGCTGATATGGTGTATAGCGGTATGCGCCGCGATTTCCCCCAGCAAAGGCCGTTTATTATGATGCGCGCCGGCGCACCGGGCAGCCAGCGTTTTGGCATGGTGCCCTGGACCGGTGATGTAGAGCGCAGTTGGGGCGGCCTTAAACCGCAGGTAGAGCTGGCGCTTAGCATGGGGCTGTTTGGTTTTGGTTATATCCACTCTGATTTAGGCGGCTTTGCCGGCGGTGAACAGTTTGATAAAGAGCTGTATATCCGCTGGTTGCAATACGGCGTTTTCCAGCCAGTATACCGACCGCATGCCCAAGAACATATCGCGCCAGAAATGGTGTTTCATGATAGCGATACCATTGAAACCCTGCGCCCCTGGCTGAATTTACGCTATCAATTGCTGCCGTATAACTACACCCTGGCATATCACAACAGCCAAAGCGGTATGCCATTAATGCGGCCGTTATTTTTTTATAAAGACAGTTTTGCCGACGAAACCAACCACGCACTGATAGATGAAAAAAACAGCTACTTCTGGGGTGATGCGTTTTTAGTAGCACCGGTGACCCAGCCCGGCGTAACAAGCTGGCCAGTGCAATTGCCAGGTGGTGTCTGGTTTGATTTCTTCTCCAGCCAACGTTTTCAAGGGGTCAGAGTCGTTGAAATTCCGGTAACGCTGGATACTATTCCGGTACTGGTAAAAGCCGGCAGCTTTGTGCCAATGGCTGAACTGGTGCAAAGCGCGCGTGATTACTCAAGTAACAAGCTGACGTTACATTACTACGCTGATGCCAGCGTGGACTGCGCCAAAGGCGAGATGTATGAAGACGACGGCAAAACGCCGGATGCCATTACCAAAGGTGAGTTTGAGCTACTGAACTTTTATTATCTTAAGCAGGATGGCGAACAGAAATTTGAACTGCGCCGCAGTGGCAGCTATAACGGTATGCCCGCTAGCCGCGAGCTAACGCTGGTACTACATAACCAAAGCGCAGCGCCAACGCATATCAGTGTCGATGGCCGCTATATTCAGTTAGTGCCACAACAAGCACGCTTTAATCGTATGCACAATGTGGCCTGGTACGACAAAGCCGCTAAGCAGCTGCATGTAAAACTGCACTGGCAGGCAGATAAACAACAAATCCTGATCCGCTAGTTCAGCGTTATCACCATAGTGAGAACCGGTTTACCCTAAACCAACCGTTGCAAGCCAGGATGCCGGACAAATTCGTCGGGAGCGAATTTGCACAGCTCTGCTGGTCTGTCAGGATAAACTTCATGGATGAAGTTTATAATCGAGCCTACAGGGACGTATTTACGGCGTGTTGGTATGGGCAAGCCGGTTCGATGCCAACACGCTAATCTAATCTCTGGTATCAACCGCTTTTTCTATTACAATGACTAAGTTACCTGACCAACGGATGCCATAAGTGTACACAGCTGATTTTAATCATAAACGCAAATTTGTTGTCAAACTGGGCAAGATGCTGCACAAGTATGGTACCCCGGCGTACCGGTTGGAAGCGCATTTATCCGAACTTACCACTCATTTGGAGTTAAAAGGTTCGTTTATTATCTCGCCCACTTCAATGACCTTTGTGCTGTGGACCGACGGCCACGAGCAGGAATATACCCACGCCTCGCGGGTTAATCCGGGCGATCTGGATTTAGGCGCATTGTCGCGCACCGATGAATTAGTCGATCAGGTGCTACAGGGCAAAGTTAGCATTAATGAAGCTGATGCGCTGTTGGATGCTATAGATATGCGCCCCAGCTCGTATGGCAAGTTGGCTACAGCAGTTGCTATGATGGCCTCCGGCGGCGCCTTTGCCATGCTAATGGCTACCAGCTGGAATGATGTGCTGTGGTCATCACTATTATCTTTAGTGGTTTACTTATTTATGCTGTGGGCCGCTTACTCACCACGTATTGCCAATATGCTGGAGCCTCTGGTGGCGCTGGCGGCCGGTATTGTTGCCTGCGCAATCAGCGCCTATATCGACCCTGGTATTAATATCCGTCTTGCAGTTTTATCCGCTATTATTTCATTTATTCCCGGTCTGGCACTCACTATTGGTTTTGCCGAGTTAGCAGCACGGCATCTGGTGTCGGGCAATGCCCGCATTATGGATGCGTTAATGCTGCTGTTTAAATTGTACTTTGGCGCTTTACTGGGTATGGCTATTGGCTTTGCGCTGTTTGGTGTAGTCGATTTTGTTAAGCCAGCGCCAATTTCACACCATTTTGCCTGGCTGGCGGTGGGCATTTTAGTCAGCTCCCTGATTGTGCTGTTTAAAAGCCGTGGCAAATATACGCTGTGGTCATTGGCGGCCGGCTTTATTGCTTATGGTGTTAGCATTAGCGGCGCCAGTTTGTTTGATGCCACCATAGGTGCCTTTTTAGGGGCATTTGCCGTCGGCATTTACAGCAACCTGTTTACCCGGCTGGCCAATGCACCGGCCGTTATTGTGGCCATGCACGGCTTAATTGTGCTGGTGCCGGGCAGTAAAACCTACATCGGCTTAAACTCGCTGATCTCCGGCCAGGATTTTGTCGTGTCCGATCGCGTCGGCCAGCAAACCTTTTTAATCTTAATGGCATTAGTAGCCGGGCTTATTTTTGCCAACGTGGCACTGCCACCAAAGAAAAGCCTGTAGCTGACCTCTAACTGCATAGAGCATGCAAGTACGTTAAGGAAAACAATAGCATGAACAAAGCAAAAGCCACTATGTACAAGGAGTTAGAGCGCTCGAGATTCTCAAGTGCTCTGACCCCTTGAAAATTTTAGTTGGTGCTGGTTACTTCCTGCTCTTTTACCAGCCATACCGACAAGGCGCCCAGCACCATGGCGGCGCCGGCTAACATCACGATATACACTGCCTGATTTTGGAATACCGAACCTAAGATCCAGCCGGCAATTAATCCCGACACGATTTGCGGTGCCGCAATGGTAAAGTTAAAAATGCCCATATAAACACCGGTTTTCTCCGGCGGTAAAGCGCCGGCCAATATCGCATATGGCATGGCCAGAATAGCGGCCCAGGCAATACCGATGCCGAGCATCGGCAGCATTAACCCGAGCGCACCTTTGGGAATTTCTACCTGAGTAATCAGCAGGTTTACATGGGTCATTGTCGGGTCGGTAAAAAGTACAAAGCTTAAATACCCTAGGCCGCCTGCCAGTAAAGAAAACGAGTAAACCAACTTGCGGCCAAACAGGTTGGCTAATTTCGCCATGATTAACGAAAACAACACCGCAAACAACGAATAACCCGCGTACAAAATACCCACCCAGTCACCGGCAGCGCCCTTAGCCGCAGCAATATGTGCCGGTACGCCGCCCATTTGTGTAATGTAGCTACCGTCGTACCACTCTACGCCGACACCCCAGGTGTTTTGTGCAATCGCTGCAGGGAAGTAGGTCCACATAATAAACAGCGCAAACCAGGAGAAAAACTGCACCAGCGCCAATTGTTTCATAATCTTTGGCATACTAAGCATGGTTTGCCAAAAATCGCTTAGCTTCTCACCCAGGCGGCGTGATTTACGCACCTGCTCAGCCAGGGTTTGCGCTTCTGCATCCAGGCCTTTGTACGCATAATACTGCGCCGGCGCATATTCTTTGGTGCGAAATACTGTCCACAGCACGCTACCTAACAGCACAGTTGCGCCGATATAAAACGCCCACACCACAGAGGGTGCCACTTCGCCGGCTTTAGAGGCGTTATCCAGCCCCACTACGTTGGTAAGTACAAAGGGTAAAATAGAGCCAAACACTGCACCGATATTGATCAGCAAGGTTTGTACTGAATAGCCCAGGTTACGCTGCTCTGGCGGCACCATATCGGACACCAGTGAGCGGAACGGCTGAAACGTGACGTTAAAGGCAGCGTCTTTAATAGCAAAAATCAGCAAGCCAAATAACATCGGCGGAATAAACGCCACCACCATTGAGGCATTGGGTAGTAACATCATTGCCGCTGCGGCAATCACAGCACCACCGAGCATAAAGGGTAAGCGCCGGCCGAGTTTATTCCAGGTACGGTCGGAAGCGGCACCAACAATAGGCTGTACTAACAGCCCCATAATTGGCGCAGCCAGCCAAAATAGTGATAGTGACGATAAATCAGCGCCCAGATCTGACAAAATCCGGCTGACGTTGCCGTTTTGCAGCGCAAAGCCGATTTGCACCCCTAAAAAGCCGAAGCTAAGGTTCCAAATCTGCCAAAAGGATAACTTAGGTTGTTTCATATCCGCTCCCCGGATGGTTTTATTATGCTGTGTAAGCGCACAGATCGAACTAAGCTACACGATAGCAGGCATTCTGCGCAAAATTGTGCATACGTATTCATCTTGTTGTTGCACTATTTTGGCGTTATTACAAAAGCTTAAAAAGCATAGCAGTGCATCTGCGCTTTAATATGGTGCACCAACATTATTAGCACGGGGATAATATGAAAGCTTTTACCTTAAGCGCGCTGGCGCTGTCATTATTGTTGACCGGCTGTCAGCCAAACACCAGCGCGCCGGCGCCTGAGACAAAACCAGCGGCTACGCCAACCAGCATGCAAACTGCCAACCCCTGGTGGCAGGACGCGGTGTTTTACCAAATCTGGCCGCGCAGTTTTTATGATACTAATGGCGATGGCCATGGCGACTTTAACGGCATGACCGCCAAACTGCCGTATCTGCAAGATTTAGGCGTAACCGCATTGTGGCTGACGCCGATGTTTGAAGCGCCGTCGTACCATGGTTACGACTTTACTGAGTTTTATCAGGTAGAGAGTGACTACGGCAGCATGGCCGAATTTGAAGCCTTTATCCAGGCAGCCGACGCCAGGGGCATGAAGGTGATTCTGGATTTAGTCATTAACCACATATCCAGCGAACATGACTGGTTTAAACGCTCGGCCGCAGGCGAAGCGCCGTATAAAGATTATTTTGTCTGGCGCGATAGCATGCCAGAGGCCGGCAGCGGCTGGGGCCATGCCTGGGCCAGCAACGACAAACCTGATGCAGTATGGCATTACAACGCAACCCGTAACGCATACTACTATGCCGCCTTTGGCGCCAGCCAACCGGATGTCAACCTACGCCACCCGGATGTAGTGGCAGAAATGGAGAAAATGGCCAAATTTTGGCTGGATAAAGGCGTAGCCGGCTTTCGCTTAGATGCAGTGCGCTTTGCCATGGAAGGCGGGCCACTTGAGCAAGCTGACACAGGCGAGACTATCGCTTACTGGCAAAGCTTCAACCAATATGTGAAAAGTGTAAACCCAGAAGCCTATTTAGTCGGCGAGGCCTGGGTAGATATTCCGGTAGCGGCACGTTATTACGGCGACGGCACAGGCCTGGACCAGGGCTTTGATTTTGAAGTGGGTTATAAAATACTGGGCTTGCTAAAACCTGATGCCAGCGGTGAAGCGCAGTTTGGTACTATGCAGTCTAATGCGCAAAAAACGCTGGATGCCAAGGTGTTGTGGGACAACGTGCAACAACGTGTGCAATCGGTGGCCCCGCTACAGTTTTTTGCCCCCTTTTTAACTAACCACGATCAGGAACGGGTTGCCTACCAACTGCAACAACATGATGCCAAAGCCAAGCTAGCGGCGGCGATGTTATTCAGCTCACCGGGCACACCGTACATTTATTACGGCGAAGAAATTGGCTTAACCCAAGGCGGCACTGGCCACGATGTATACAAGCGCGCGCCTATGTTATGGGATAACAGCGTACAAGCCGGCTTTAGCCAAAGTGAGAATAGCTGGGTAGAACAACTGGAATTATTTGGCGACGGCTTCCCCAACTGGTATCCAGAGTTTCTGACTAAGCAACTGCAAGCCGAAGACCGCAGTGTAGCCGCGCAACAAGCACAGCCAGAGTCAATCTGGCATTTATACAAGCTGTTAATTGCGCAGAAAAAACAACGGCCGGAGCTAAGCACTGCTGGCAGTTACAATGTGCAGCAGTTGGAAAACGGCGTGCTGCAAATCAGCCGCGAATTAAACGGCAGCAAAACGTTGTTTGTACTGAATTTAAACGACCAGCCGGCAGATATTAGCGCCATTAGCCGAGACGGTTTAACTGACAGCTGGGCCTTTGATACCGACGGCAACACCTTAGCCGCACACGGCTTGCTTATATTGCAAAGCGCCAGATAGCCTGGCGCACCAGGTTCTCCCGAACACCGCCGGCTGGTTTAGCGGCGGTTTTTTAATTACTCCTTGCCAAGCAAGGGTTGTTAACTTACTGTATTTATGCAATTAACAAGGAGTGTCTATGAAAGTTTTTTTGATGCTGCTTAGCAGCTTACTGCTGGCTGCATCTGCGCAAGCTGAGACAGTAAAAGCAAAAACCGGCCCGGAATTATTGCCGGCTTTTTCTACAGCTAGCTCTTTAAAGCAAAACTTCAGCTGCTATATCGGCCCCTTTGCCAGCTATGACAGCTGGTTGGCTATGATGAGCAAAAAACCAAAGTTTAATGCAGCAATGTTTGGCCAACGCTTCTCCAGAACCGATATTGAACGGCGGCAGCAGACGCTGGATTGCCGGGTATTTGCTTATGAATCTGACGGTATTCTGGTGGAAGGTATTATGGTGCGGCCAAGAAATGTGGCAGCGGATGCAAAATTGCCCGTAGTGATATACAACCGCGGCGGCAATGCTAAAGGCGGCACCTTAGTTTATGGCGCAATACAGCACAGTTTGATGCCACTGGCAGAGCTGGGCTACATCGTAATTGCCAGCCAGTATCGCGGTGCTAAAGCCTTTCCAACATCGGCAACCGACGAAATCAGGCTTGATCAGTTTGGCGGCAATGACGTTAACGACATTAAAAACCTGCTGCCAATTATCAATGGTATGACCGAAGCTGACAGCGAGCGTATTGCGATGAAAGGCTTTAGCCGAGGCGGCATGATGAGCTACCTGGCGGCGCGCAATATGCCGCAGCTAAAAGCACTGATTGTTGAAGCTGGCGTAGCTGACTTAGAAGCCAGTCTGGCAGTGCGCCAGACAATGGAGAATATCTACACCCGCTTTATACCTCACTACGCAACTGAGAAAACGGCCCAGTTAAAAGCCCGCTCTGTGCTGCACTGGCTGGATAAGTTAGCACCACAACTACCAATATTACTGCTGCACGGCGATAAAGATGCGCGGGTTGAAGTAGCGCAATCACAGGAGCTGGCCAAAGCACTGGCTGAAAAAGGCCGGCCGCATAAGCTCGTGATATATCCGGGTGCCGATCATGATCTATACCCGAACCGTGCCGAGGCCAATGCCGAAACCGCCGCCTGGTTAAAACAATACCTGTAAGCCAATCGCCGCTGCAGCTGCGAACTGCAGCGGCACAAAAACAGTTATTTGTCAGACTAATAGCGCATACCGGCCTGTTTAACCCTTTGCTAAACTAACGCTACCTGTTCTGCTTCAGCGGAGTTGTGGTGTCTGACCGTTCCCACCTGTTTTCCCTGCGTATAGGCCATGCGCTGCGCGATGTGCTGGCCGAAGGCTATAGTCTGAATAAATTCGGCAAAGATCTGCTGGCCGGTATCACCGTTGGCATTATTGCGATTCCGCTGGCGATGGCATTGGCAATTGCCTGTGGCGTAGCACCGCAATACGGTCTCTATACCGCAATAATTGCCGGTTTTGTCATTGCCCTTACCGGCGGCTCGCGTTACAGCATCAGCGGCCCTACTGCCGCCTTTGTCGTGATCTTGTACCCGGTAGCACTAAAATACGGCCTTAGCGGTTTACTTATTGCCACGGTGCTATCCGGTTTTCTGCTACTACTGATGGCAGCACTGCGTTTAGGCCGCCTTATAGAATATATCCCCGAATCTGTCACTTTAGGCTTTACCGGCGGTATTGCCGTGGTCATTGCCACCTTACAAATTAAAGACTTTTTTGGCCTGCCGATAGCGGTTATGCCAGAGCACTATGTCGATAAACTGCTGGTATTAGCCCGGCATTTACCACAATTAGCCTGGCCCAGCCTGCTAGTGGCCAGCGTTACGCTGGCGGTAATGCTGCTATGGCCCAAACTTAAGACCATAGTGCCAGCGCATTTACCGGCGTTGTTTATTGGCACTATGCTGGCCTTGTTACTGCTGCACTTTGGCCTTGAGCTGGATACCATCGGCTCGCGTTTTAGTTACACCGCGATAGACGGCAGCAACGACAATGGCATTCCGCCCTATTTACCCTATTTTGACTGGCCCTGGTTACGCCCGGGGCCGGACGGTCAAATGCTTACCTTTAGCTGGCAGCTGGCAAAAGACCTGCTGGCTGCTGCCTTTGCTATGGCCATGCTGGGCGCGATTGAGTCCTTGCTGTGCGCAGTGGTGCTGGATGGCATGTCGGGCCGGCGCCACAGCGCGAATAGTGAGTTAATGGGACAAGGGCTGGGTAATATTATTACACCGTTTTTCGGCGGCATTACCGCCACGGCAGCATTGGCGCGATCATCGGCTAACTTTAAAGCCGGGGCGCAATCACCCATTGCAGCGATGGTACATGCGCTGGTGTTGCTGCTCGGCTTGGTACTGCTGGCAGAGCTATTATCTTATGTACCCATGGCGGCACTGGCGGCGTTACTTGTTATGGTAGCCTGGAATATGAGCGAAGCGCCCAAAGCACTGCATTTGCTGAAAACCGCGCCACGCAGCGATATTTGGGTGTTTATTACCTGCTTTAGCCTGACCGTGCTGTTTGATATGGTTATCGCCATTACCGCCGGTATCTTACTGGCGGCTTTGTTGTTTGTTAAAGAAATTGCCGCGATGAGCAAAGTGACTGATATCAGCCATAACCGCAAACAGGTAGAACAACCGATACCCGACGGCTGGCAGGTGCTGAAAATCAGCGGGCCGCTGTTTTTTGCCGCCGCCGAGCGCGTTTTTGCCGATATTGCCCGTTTAACCGGCCACAGCAAGGGCATGGTATTGTATATGGATGGCGTGCCGCTGTTAGACGCCGGCGGCCTGGCCGCACTGAATAAACTGATCAGTAAATGCAGTAAAAACAACACTGAGCTGCTAATCGCCGACTTACAGTTTCAACCGCTGAAAACCCTGGCACGCGCCGGCATAAAACCGCTGCCGGGCCAGCTCAGCTTTTACCCGACATTGCGCGAGGCGTTGGAAACACTGTATCAGCAAGCTGCAAGTAAAGAGGAACAAGACGGCTGAGCCGCTCCGCCGCTTAGCCTTTGTGTTCGGTTTTTATCAGTTTGCCGTGTTGATCAAAGTACTGCCAGTCACCCGACGGCCGGTTGCTGATATAGCTGCCCTGGCTGCGTACCTGGCCATTGGGCCAGTATTCCAGCCATTCACCTTCTTTGCGGTCACGCAGGTAATCGCCTTGTTGCTGCGGTTTACCGTTCGGATGAAAGTATTCGGCCTTGCCTTCTTTTAAGCCTTTAACATAGTGTTCCTGTTGCTGCGGCCGGCCGTTTAAATGGTACAGTTTGTAACCGCCATGCGGTTTGTCATACTCGTATTCAATTTCGCTTTTCAGTTGGCCATTGTCATAGTATTCCTGCGCTAAGCCATGTTTACGGCTGGCATCATAATGTATCGCTTGCGCCAAAGTGCCGTCTTCATACCAGGCTTGCCATAAACCAAACCACTCGCCGTCCCGCATTTTGCCGGCCAGCTTAGGTTCGCCGTTGCTGACATAGAATTCCTGATAATCACCGTTTTTCTTGCCGTTTTGCCAGTGCTCGGTTTTATGCAGGATATTCTTTGCCGTATAAAACTCCGCCTGACCATGCTGCTTATTGTCTTGCCACTGTGTTTTGTACCTGATGGTGCCTTCGGGAATAAAGCCGTAGGTCGGATCATCCGCCTGATAATAGTATTCAATCCATTCACCGGTTTTCTGGTTATTGTAGTAATAACCACTGCTGCGGCGCCGACCCTGATAATAAGTAACAAAACGGCCTTCGGTTTTACCGTCAACAAACTCCTGCTCTTTCGACTTTTCACCCTGATAATAGTTTATCCAGTTGCCGTGGCGCTTATTGTTAACGTAGTTGCCCTCTTCGGTCAGATCGCCGTTACCGGCCCAATACTGATATTTGCCGTGCAAAGCAAACTTATACTCTGATGGCTGTTTTTCCGCGGCATAATGCTCCAGTTTTTGCGGTTTGCCACTGTCATAGAAGCTCTGGTAACGCCCGGTTAACTGGCCCGCTTTACGCTCGCCTTCTTCGCGTAAAATGCCGTTCATATGCCAACTTTTAAAGGGCCCGCTTAACTGGCCATCGGCGTAGCTGTTATGTTCACGCGGCTCACCGGACGAGTAAAACGTTTTGCTCAGGCCATGGCGTTTACCGGCTTTGTACTGTGTTTCTTCAACCAGCTTGTCAGCCTGAAAACGCTTATGCACACCGTCACGCTCACCCATAACAAAAGCGGACAACTCTATCGGCAAGCCGTTGTCCTGATAGCTTTCATTTGCACCATGCAACGGAAACTGGCCGTTGGCGCTGCGTTCTGTGGTGTGGTAGCTAATGCGTTTCGCCAGTTCGCCGTTGCTGTGGTAAAACAGTTGTTCACCAGCGAACATGCCATCAATATAGTGTTGTTTTTGCAGCAGTTGGCCGTCGTCAGCAAACCATCTTTGTTCACCATGCTGCTTGCCCTGGTTAAACAGTAATGAGTTCATCAGCTGGCCATTTGGGTGAAACTCACGGCATTCTCCGTGCTTCTCCCCCTGCTGATAATTACACTGGCTAACCAAACTGCCATCGATATTATACTGCTCAGTTAAACCGTGGCGTTTACCGTTGAGGTACTGCACTTTAACCTCGATAGTATCCGCAGCAAAAAACTGCAGCCATTGGCCGTGTTGCTGCCCCTGCGCATCATATTCGCCTTGCAGCAACACTGCGCCCTGTTCGTTTTTGCTTTGATATAACCCGGTTAGCTGGTTGTTGGCGTAAGTCCACTGCACTGCTACTTCGCCGTTAGGATGGAACGTTTGCCACACACCGTGACGCAGGTTGTCCTGATAGGTTTCAACACTGCGTAACTTGCCGTTGTCATAAAAGCGGCTGACATTGATTTTTTCACCGCGCTCAAATTGGCTGGTTTCGATCACCTGGCGCTGGTTGTTAAACCGCTGCCACAGGCCGGCGGCAATACCGGCCTCATAGTGCTCAATTTGCTCGATGCTGCCATCAACAGCAAAGTACTGCCACTGGCCATGCTGCCGCCCGGCATGGTAGTGGCCGCTAAGCACCAGCTGATTACGCTGATCAAATACCTGCCAACCGCCCTGCACCAGGCCCTGTTCAAAAGTTGCCAGGGTGTAGCCCTGTGTGTCACGTACCAACCGGTACTCGCCCTGCAGCGCCAGGCCGTTGCTGAGATTGTAATACACATCAACGCCTTCAACCTTGCGCACATCGAGCATCCGGCTGGCTAAGGTTTGGTTGGCTATCGCCGAAGGTGTAATAAACGCGCTGAGCAGCATTACAATTGCATAAAAACGGGCAGACATGGTTTTGTTCCTGATTTACTGAACATTTCGGCGCAGGATATTAACACAAAGCAACAGCAAGGTAAGCAGAGTTAGTATTTAGTAAACCGTGAGATGCCGGCAACCGCCGGCTCAGTTAAGATGAAAACCGCAGGACTGCCGAATAATCAGCTTGGGTTCTATCTGGCTTACGCTGATAGGCTGGTTGTTAATCAGCTGCAGTAAGTTGTTCACCAGCAATTCACCAGCCTGTGTAGTGTCTTGCTGAATAGTGCTCAGTGCCGGGGTGGCAAAAGAGGCCACCGGAATATCATCAAAGCCCATTACGGCAATATCTTCCGGCACGCGCAAATTACGTCGTTTCAGGCAACGCATTACACCGATAGCAATTAAATCGCTGGCACAGAAAATAGCATCAACCTGATGGCCGGCGGCCAGTAATTGTTCAGTAGCGCTGTCACCGGCGCTTTCGGTCGATATAGCGTCAAAATGCGGCACCTGCGCCTCACTGATACCGGCCATATTCAGCGCATCAATAAAACCAAGGTAACGCGCACTGAATTCCGGGCTGCCCTCAGAAGCATTGCCGATAAAGGCAAACCTTTTGTGCCCGGTAGCCAGCAGGTGTTCGCCGGCTAAACGGCCGCCTTCACGGTTGTTGCTGCGCAGGGTAAATTCCGGATGGCCCAGCACCTCTGCGCCCCAGCAAACAAAATGCGTTTCCTGCGCCAGTAGCTTAGCCAGCTTTTCCTCGTAGTCTTTGTAATCACCATAACCGAGTAAGATAATGCCATCGGCTTTGTTGCTGTCTTCGTAATCGGCATGCCAGTCGTCACTTAACTGCTGGAACGATACCAGTAGATCTTGCCCACGTTTAGCGCAGGCACGGGTTATGCTGCCAAGCATCGATAAAAAAAACGGATTAATTAATGACTCATCTGTGGTGGGATCTTCAAACAACAATAAGGCTAGTGTGCTGCTTCGTTGCTGACGCAGGTTACTGGCGTTTTTATCAACTTTATAGTTCAGTTGCCGCGCGATGGCCTGCACCTTCTCGCGCGTTTCTTTGTTTACCTGCGGGCTGTTACGCAGCGCGCGCGACACGGTAGACTGCGATACGCCGGCCATGTAAGCAATGTCGAATGAAGTGGCTTTGTCTTTCATCTGAGTGCTCTGCTGTGACAGCGCATTTCATGTACCTTCGCCGTCCTGGTCAGCGGATTAGGTTGCCAGTGCATTAATATGGTGGCGGTATCATAGAGTGAATTGTGGCAGGTTTCAATTTTCATCGTAATTGCCATGCTATGGCACCAACATATACGGCTGATTCACAGCAAATTGTGAAACATTGTTATATTGGCTTAAGTCTGGCGACACATCTTGCTAAACTTGCATGGCTAAATTTGGCTGTCAGAAGGTGTAATGTGCATTATTGGTTTTTTTTGCTGTTAAGCCTGGCGATACCTGCGCAGGCTAAAGATGCTCCGTCTGACTGCAACACAGGCGCGCACTGCGTTACAGAACAACAACTGTATCTAAGTTGGGCGCTGGGTTATGGCCAGCGCAGCAATCCGCTGCATGACGGCGAACAACTGCCTCTGGTAATACTTCCGGATATCTATTATTACAATAAGCACTGGTTTTTTGACAACGGTGTTCTTGGCAGCAGCTGGCACCTAAACCCTCAGTTGACTTTTAGCCTGGTTGGTCAGTTAAATCAGGAAAAAGGCTATTTCCAGAAATGGTTTGCGGGTAACGCTTTCCAGTTGCGCAGTACCAGCGCCGGCATTTCCAGCCCGGTGCTAGAGAGTGACAGTTACGGACCAAAGCAGGCATCGGTAAAAGAGATCAGTAAAAGACCAACTGCCTTTGATTTAGGCATTCAGCTAGACTGGTTTAAAGACAACTGGCAGCTACAAGCCTTGGCATGGCAGGATATCAGCAACAGTTACAACGGGCAGCACGCCAGCATCAGTGCAGCCCGCTTTTGGCATACCAGCAGCGGTAAGTGGCAACTTACTAGCAGGATATACTGGAAAAGTAATAAGTTGATTGATACTTACTACGGCATTGATAATAATGAAGCATTTTATTTACCCCGTTATAACGGAAAAGCCAGTTGGCAACCGGAAATACGCCTTGGTTGGCAATATCCGTTGTCAGAGCGTGTAGCTCTGTTGGCTTTTTTACGCTATTTACATCTGGATGATGCAATGACAGACAGTCCGCTGGTGCAGGATAACAATGTAACAACCTGGTTCTTTGGCATAAGTTACCGGTTGTTTTGATGCTGGGCCCCTGGATCTTACTGGCACTGAATGGAATATCAGTCCAACACTCTGCAACTTGTGCCGAGCTATGTTGGGACGTCAGCCCACACATTTGTATCACTGAGCAACAGCAACAAAGTTGCCATGCTACTCTGCAGCTGCGCTGGCGCAGTGTCGCGCCCAAAAATCTATGTTTATATCTGGCCGGGCAACAACTGCAATGCTGGCACGACAGCACTGCTGGCCAGTGGCAACAACCGTTAGAATGGCAAAATGCCTTGCTGACGCTGCGTGATGCCGAAGATCAGGTGTTATTACAAACCGAGTTGCAAGTGCTAAGCCGCAAGCCAGCGCGGCGCCGGTTAAACAGCCCATGGAGTATTTTTTAATGGCAAAAATTTTGTTAGTTGAGGACGACACACGCCTTGCTTCTTTGGTGCAAAGTTTTCTTACTCAGCATGGCTTTAGTGTGCAACTGCAAACGCAGGGCGATGCGGTGGCAGAGCATTGCCGCCAGTTTCAACCCGATCTGGTGGTGCTGGATTTAATGCTACCTGGCCTGGATGGCTTTGGTGTCTGTCGACAGTTACGCCCTTGGTACAAAGGGCCGATTCTGATCCTAACTGCAAAGCAAAGTGATATAGACCAGGTGCTGGGCCTTGAGTTAGGCGCAGACGACTACGTTATCAAACCGGTAGAACCACGCGTGTTGGTAGCGCGCATAAACGCACTCCTGCGGCGCACACAAAGTCCGATAAAGGCAGATCAGCAAGAGTTACAATTTGGCGGTTTAACATTAAAACAACGGGCCCGTGAAGCCTGGTATAACCAGCAGCGGGTAGAATTGACAAGCTATGAATTTGATTTGCTATGGATGCTGGCACGCAACGCAGGCCAAACCGTGAAGCGCGAAGCAATACATCAGCAAATCATTGGCCGAGAATATGACGGTCTGGACCGCACCGTTGACGTGCGTATTTCGCATCTGCGGCGTAAACTGGGCGATAATGCTGAAACACCGTTTCGTATTAAAACAGTTTGGGGTAAAGGCTACCTATTCGTTGCTGACGCCTGGTAACAAGGATCGCCACCCCCGCTATGCAGCGCTTATTCTGGCATTTTTATCTTTTTATATTTTTAGTTCTGCTCGGGCTGGGCTGGGCAGTAGAACAATTGTGGCAACAATGGCAACCCGCAGCTGAACCAGACTGGCTGCAAAGCTATACCGCCTTGCTACAACAGCAGGTACAACTGCGCAATGCAGAAAACATCTCAGTTGCTGCGCTGGACACAAACAGGTTGGCAATTGATTCAGTTAGTTGGCTACCTGAAGAGCAGCAGCGGCTGGCAAATGGCGAAGTTATTGCATTGTTTGAGGTGGATAAAGTCTACTTCTATTATCAGTCAGCAACTGATTTGTGGCGCTTTGGCCCGGTAGCTCTGGTACAGGACGAAGGTGCAACCTGGTTTACGCTGCTATTTTTTGTGCTTCTGGCAATCGCTATTGCATTGTGGCTCTGGCCGGTGGCACGGGATATCGCTAAGCTACAACTAAGATTGCAGCAATTTTCAGCCAACCCTGATACCCAACTTAACCTGCCCGCTCACTCTTTCATTGCACCTATAGCCCATAGTTTTCAGCAAATGAGTGACCAAATCCGCGATTTGATTAGCCTGCAACGGGAAATGACCCACGCCGTATCGCATGAATTGCGCACCCCGATAGCCCGGCTTAGCTTTGCACTGGAGATGGCCAACCAATTACCTGAGACCGAGCGCAGCGCCATGCTGCAGGACGTGCGTGAGCTACAGCAGCTGGTTGATGAAATTCTCGACTACGCCAGGCTTGAAGCAGGCCAGTTACCATTACAACTGCAGCAGGTGAACCTGACTGAATTGCTGACAAACCTGCAGGAAAAGCTTTCACCTTTGCCTGGCGCAACTATTACTTTGCAATTGCCTGAAAGCGCAACTTACATTTGTGATGGTCACTATGTTGAACGGGCAGTACAGAACTTGTTGGTCAATGCAAAGAAATTTGCCCTCAGTCAGATTACTCTTAGCCTGAGGTGCGATCAGCAATATTGGTTGCTAACTGTTGATGACGATGGCCCAGGTATTGAGCCAGCGCAGCGAGAGCAAGTGTTACAGCCATTTTACCGCATAGAAGCCAGCCGCAATAAAAAGGCCGGTGGCTTTGGCTTAGGGTTGGCTATAGTGCAGCGTGTTATGCATTGGCACCAAGGCACTGTGCGTATTAGCGGGTCACCTTCAGGCGGCGCCCGCTTTGAATTACGCCTACCACTGCGGCGTTAAAACCAGCGTTACAAGCCAAGGTTTTTCAGAAAATCATCGTCTACATCGACGTCGGCACTTACAGTGTTCTCCGGCGTATAGTTTTGCGCGTTGGCCAGAATATCATCCGGATGCTGCTGCTCAACCTTATCGAATTCGTGCAACTGGATAAACTCGGTTTTGTCCATTGCCAGTTCCAGATAAAAAATATTATGCTCTGGCGTACTGAAGGTCACCCGACGAGCTTGTGGCTGATCCAGCTGAGTGTTAATCAGGATCTGCACCTGTTTATTTATCGCCATCATTTTAGGCTGGCTTTGGTTAATTGACGTTTGCAGGTCGTAACGCACAGTGTTAGTAAAATCACCCACTATCTGATTCATCAGCTCTCCCATTACGTTACCTACCTCGTCTGAGGTATGAAACTGTGCCAACTCAGACTCAGGCATGCCCATACTCATCAGGTACTTTTTATAAATCTCCATTGCAGCCTGCGAGGTAAAGTTAATAATCACCAGCCCGGAAAAGCCGCCATCAAACAATACAAAGCAGCCCAAATCGGGCCTTAGACAGGTTTTCTGGATTTTTTGTACCATCGGTGAATAGTCAACATTATGGTTGCCAGCACCGGCCAGCACTTTAGTAACTGACTGACATAAGGTCAGCAGTATCTCGTCGGTCGTAATAACTTTAGTTTTTTTCATGCCTTCTTCCTGTACTGCGCAGTTCACTTGAGTATAAGCGCTTTAACGTAATTCACTAGTGTTGTAGCAAAGAGTACTGTCTGAGTGTGTAATTCAGCTCACCGGTTGTTGCCATCTACTGCCAGCCTTCGTTAAAAGTAGCCTTTAGACATGGTTGCAGGAATAAGACCTGGTACGGCTGCTACGAAAACAAAGGATGCACCTGCAGCTGAACTTTAGCAACACAACACCCTGTAAGGATCTGTTGCGCTATTACAATGTTTTATCCGACCAAAAGCAAACAACTTAAGGTAATACGACACATCTGCTAACGTATTTTTACCGGGCAACATTAGGCCCAATGGCAAAAAAACCTTATCATAGCGCGCCGCAAACTGATGAGTTAACCACTGATGACAGTAAAACCCGCTGGCTGGACCATTGTATTACTGGCCGCAATCGTTGCCACTACACCGCTGGCAATAGACATGTATTTACCCGCTATGCCTTTGATGGCACAACAACTGAATACCTCTATTGGTATGGTGCAGCAATCGCTAAGTATTTTTTTAGCGTTTTTTGGTATCAGTATGATGCTGTGTGGGCCGCTGGCCGACAGCCTGGGCCGTCGGCCACTGGCCATTTTTGGTTTAACCGGTTTTGTTTTGGCTAGCATTGCGTTAAGCCTCGTTAGCAGTATTGAATGGTTTTTGTTCTGGCGCGCTGTGCAAGCCTTATGTGGTGCTGCCGCCACCGTAGTAGTTCCAGGTATAGTACGACATATCTATCAGGAGCACACCGCAAAGGGCATGTCATACGTGTCAATGATTATGATGCTGGCACCGCTGCTAGCCCCGGCAATTGGTAGCGGTATTTTGTGGCTGGCAAGCTGGCAGATGATCTTTGTCACGCTGGCGGTTTATGCCGTGTTGGTGTTACTGGTTAGTATTAAAGCGCTGCCGGAAATCAAACCGGCCAACACTCCGAAAAAAATCGCCTTGCTGGCCGGATATAAAGTGGTATTTGCAAACAAATCGGCGCGGCCAGACATTGCTACGTCGATGTTTGCCTCCTTTTCATTTTTTTGTTTTCTAACCGCGGTACCTTTTGTCTACATCCAGTTTTTTGGTGTAGATGAGCAGCAGTTCAGTTTATTGTTTGGTTTTAATGTACTGATGTTAATGTTGGCAAATCTGCTTAATAGCAGGCTGGTAACCCGGCTGGGGCCACAGCGTATGTTAAGGGCAGGTCTGGTAGTGGCAATAATCAGCGCCAGTGCATTAACATTGTTTAGTATCTGGCAGTTTGAATTGCACTATACCGTATTAGCGATAGCACCGCTGATGGCCAGTCTAAGCCTGATAGCTACCAATGCCGATGCGATGATCCTGATGAAATTCCCGGATAACAGTGGCAGTGCTACTGCGGTAATCGGTACCTTACGTTTTGGTATCGGCGCATTAGCGGGGCCTTTGCTGGCATTGTTCTATACCGGCACAACTGCACCTTTTGCTTTGCTAATGCTGGCAGGTGTACTGTTGATTGCGGTTAGTCAGCTATGGCACAGCTCTGACACCGCAACCGCAGGTTAAATTTTACAGGCGCCACCGCTGCATTCATCATCGTCGTCGCCAAACTGTGGCTCCGCGGCACGGTCCAGTTGCGCCTGTTGTTGTTGCTCAACATTTTGCTCTGCCTGAGCAAAGTCCAGATGATCAAGGTCAAAATCAAAATCTGACATTCTAACTACTCCGCTGGGGTTAACCTGCCAAAGTGTAGCAAAAGCGTAAGGCAGCCTAAAGCAGATTTAACCAATGCGCCAAACCCACTATATTGGTAGAATGGCGGCCAGTTTTCGCCTCACTGCCTGCAGGAGCTTTGCATGACCACGTTAACCATTCAAACCCCGGACGATTGGCATTTACATTTTCGTGATGGCGATATGCTTCACGAAACCGTGCCGGCCACAGCCCGTCAGTTTGCCCGCGCTATTGTAATGCCTAATTTAGTACCACCGGTCACTACCGCAGCCATGGCGGTAGCTTACCGCGAGCGGATTTTAGCCGCACGGCCAGCCCATAGTAGCTTTGAGCCATTAGTTACGCTGTTTTTAACCGATAAAACCACAGCAGCCGACATCAGCGCTGCAAAAGCCGCGGGTGTAGTAGCAGCTAAGTTATATCCGGCTGGCGCCACGACCAACTCAAGCGCTGCGGTAAGTGCACTGGACAGCTTATATCCAGTGTTCGAGGTGATGGCAGAGCAAGGCATGCTGCTGTTGGTGCATGGTGAAGTTACCGATCACGATATTGACATATTTGACCGTGAAAAGGTGTTTATCGACCGTTATCTGCAGCATATCGTCACGCGTATTCCAACGTTAAAAGTGGTGTTTGAGCATATCACCACTGCCGATGCAGCCGCCTTTGTCTCACAAGCATCGGCTAACGTTGCCGCGACTATTACACCGCAGCATTTATTATTAAACCGTAACGATTTACTGGTTGGTGGTGTGCGGCCTCATAACTATTGCCTGCCGGTACTAAAACGCCGCACTCATCAAGACGCACTGCGCGCGGCCGTGGCATCGGGTTCAACAAAGTTCTTTTTGGGCACAGATTCCGCACCACACGAAAGACACCGCAAAGAATCAGCCTGTGGCTGCGCCGGTTGTTACAGCGCGCACAGTGCAATTGAGCTGTATGCTCAGGTATTTGATGATTTAGGGGCGCTGGATAAACTAGAAGGCTTTGCCAGCCATCATGGCGCCGACTTCTACGGCCTGCCGCGTAATACCGGTACTGTTACGCTGCAAAAACAACAATGGCAGGTGCCAGCGGAGATTATCCTACCCAATGGCAACCCGATAGTGCCGTTTTACGCCGGCGAAACTCTAAACTGGAAGCTGCTTTAACAGCAGGCTCTGCCGCACTGATGTTTAGTGCTGCAGAGCGCTTTCATATTCCTGGTAAAACTGGTCAAATTCAGTAGCAGACATTTTCAGCACGATATCAGCACCGGTAAAATACAGCTCACCCAGATTTTCAAAATAGATCGGCTGACCATAACTTTTTGGCGATACAGTTCGCTCAGTTTTGCTATCCCGTAATATTCCTTTATCACGAATCCACATGTGTTTACCCTTAAAGTTCCGTTTTATGCAACGCAAAACATTTTACCGATTAAAGACTAATTGTAAATACATTGCAAACACACGTGGACAATTTAATAGCTTTAGTTTTTTAAATAACTTAATAATCTTTCCAATGCGCGGTAGCTGAGTGCTTCCATTAAATGTGCCCGGCTTATTTGCGCTTGTTGTTGTAAATCAGCAATGCTGCGCGCTACCTTTATAATTTTATGGTAGGTGCGTGCCGACAACTTAAAACGGTGGATGGTATCTTCCAGAAAACGCGCATCGGCTTGCTGCAAAGGGCAAAAATCGGCAATTTCACTGCCGCTTAAACGGGCATTTGCTTTGCCCTGGCGCGCCAATTGCAATCGCCGGGCGGCCAGCACCCGTTCGCGAACGCTGGCGCTACATTCTTCCTGCGTTTGTTGACTTAACATACCTTTTGGTAGCAACGGCACTTCTATTTGTAACTCAATGCGGTCGATGAAGGGGCCAGACAAGCGGTTTAAATAACGCATAACCTGCTCAGGCGTAGCGCGCCCATCCTGATGATGCCCGGTCGGGCTGGGGTTTAAAGCGGCCACCAGCTGGAACTGTGCCGGAAATTCAGCCTGGCGTGCAGCACGGCTAATGTGTACCACGCCAGTTTCCAGTGGCTCACGTAACACATCCAACACCTTGCGTGGGAACTCAGGTAACTCGTCCAAAAAAAGTATACCGTGATGCGACAGTGAAATTTCACCTGGCCGGGGAACGGAGCCACTGACATTTTCAATATATAATGAGAATGTATACCCTATATTGCCAGTATAGGTTTCTAATTTCTGATAACAAAACTCAGCAATAAATGATTACAGGTTTATAATGGCCAAAAATAACCGAGAACAAATCCAAGTCGTCCCAACTCAGGTAAGGGAAATTAAGCCTACCAGAAGGAGTGTGTCTGGTTATCACCCTTTTAAAGGTGAAGCTTCGGTGCCCTATGAATCCGCTTTGGAGCGCGATTTTCTGATTAAATGCGATTTCGACGACCACGTTTTACAAGTTATTCCGCAACCGGTGGAAATCCCGTTTACTATGCCTCTTGGTCGTAAATATACATACACTCCCGATTTTTTGGTTTACAGAAGCTTGTCTACTCAACCGTACCCCAATTACCTTCGGCCGTTGCTGATAGAAGTTAAACCCTATGACGAGTGGAAAAAGAACTGGCGGAAATGGTCCGCAAAATGGAAAGCAGCGAGACGTTTTGCCATTGAACAAGGCTGGGAATTCAGGATACTTGATGAATCAAGGATTAGAGACGTAACTTTGGAAAACCTTATGTTTCTGAGTCGATACAAGCGATTAGAGTTTTCGGATGAAGAGAGTCAAGCGATTGTTGAATCCGTCAGTGAAAGAGGCACTGTTGAGTTTCACTCTTTGCTCGCAAGGCATTTTATGGGTGCATTTCAAGCAGTTGGCATCAGCCATATATGGTATTTAGTCGCTGTTAAGAAGTTAAGATGCGATCTATCAAAACCGATCGGTAATTTCACTGAATTATGGGTGGCGAATACAAATGAGTGATTTTCTGGATGAAGAGCATAGCGTAATTCCTATACAGCGCAGCCTGGTGGACCCTCAGATAGGCAAGTTCGTTACCCATGACAATACCACCTATAAAATTACGGAGGTACTCGATTTTCAATCAGTGATTGCAGTTGAAACTGAGACTGGGCGCAGTAAGGCACTGAGGATAAAAGAGCTTCAACCTCTTATAAACGATGCTCCTCCCGCAGGTTTTGTGGAGGTAGATAGGCTAGCTATATCTGACGAGTCTTGGGCAATTGCTGAACAAAGATATTTTGCAATCAAGCCTCTGCTAAATATTCCGTACCTTACAAAACAAGATGTCGAGAAGAGAGCCAATGAAGTTGCTCAAAGCGTTCCTACGCTTTACCGGTGGATGAAGTTGTTCAAAGCATACGGTGTGGTTTCGGCACTTGTTCCTCAGAAAAGAGGCTGGCGTGAGGGGAAGTTGCGCATATCCCCACTCATGGAAACAATCATTGATGAAGCCATTAAATCAGTATACCTGACGACACAAAGAGCAAGAGTCCATAAAACTATTGAAGAAGTATGTCGTGTCTGTTCATTAAGGGGACTGACTGCCCCGGCTGGCAATACTATCCGGGCACGTATAGACATGATACCCGAGAAGCTTCGCTTAAGAGCTCGAGGGCAACGCGAGGTAGCAAAAAAGAAATTTACCGCTACACCAGGGCGATTTCCAAATGCTGATGCTCCTTTGATGGTTATACAAATTGACCATACGCCTTTGGATATCATCTTAGTGGATGATGAACATAGAAAACCCATTGGCCGGCCATGGATTACGTTAGCGATTGACGTCTACAGCCGAATGGTTACCGGATACTACGTTTCTTTCGACCCACCGTCAGAGGTATCCGTTGCAATGTGCGTTGCACATTCTGTATGCCCCAAGGAAGAGTGGCTTGTATTACATGAAGTGAATGCTGAATGGCCAGTGTGGGGGAAGCCTAGCAAGATCCATGTCGACAACGGCGGGGAGTTCCGTTCAGACAATTTTCGACAGTCATGCCTAATGCATGATATCAATCTGGAATTCAGACCAGTAAGACAGCCCCAGTATGGTGGTCATATTGAAAGATTGCTGGGAACGTTCTTGTTCGAAATTCATTCCTTACCCGGAACGACGTTTTCATCTATCAAAGACCGCGATGAATATGATTCAGACAAGCACTCGGCGATGACTAAGTCTGAATTTGAGGTCTGGTTGGCAGGCCACATATGTCGTGTCTATCATCAGCGCGTTCACTCTGCACTCGGAACATCCCCCCTCAAGCAGTGGGAGATTGGTGTATTTGGTAATAAAAATACCGTTGGCTGTGGCTTACCTCCCCGCCCAGCAAACCGTTTCGCTTTTATGTTGGACTTTATGCCCTATGAAATGCGAACAATACAGACTTTTGGCGTAACGATAGATAAATTAACTTATTATGCTGACGTACTGAGAAGCTGGATAAACAGTCCGGACCTTTCCGATCCAAAAAAGAAAAGAAAGTTTATTTTTCGGTATGACCCAAGAGATCTAAGCCAAATTTGGTTCTACAACCCTGATAGCGAAGAGTACTTCAAAATACCCTATGCTGATTTGTCCTTACCCCCAATCAGCTCCTGGGAGCTTCGTCTGGCGAAAGAGCATCTCAGAAGAGAAGGTAAAGCCAGTATCAATGAAGTTGAAATTTTCCAAGCCATCACTGAATTGAGAGCAATGGTTGAAGAATCTAAAGCTAAGACAAAAAGGGCGAGACGCCTGTCGCAAAGACGCAAAGAGCATGATAAAACTCGAGAGCAAATGAACCAGATCGCGGACCAATCAACATCAAAAACAACAACCGCTAAAGCATCCTTTGAACCCAACCTTTTGGATGACGATGTTGAAGCTTATGGAGATATTGCATGAGCGATCTGAACCACATTCATCCCGACTTCCGACATATCGTCGGCCTCTCGAATGCAGAGCGAATAATGTTCATTAATGAAAAGCGTTGGATTGGCTATGAAAAGGTACAGTTGGTTCTTGATACTCTCCAAAACCTAATGAATATTCCAAAGCGCACACGCATGCCCAATTTACTGATTGTGGCTGACAGCAACAACGGAAAGAGCACTGCTATAGAACGATTTAAGGAAGTTTACGGACAGGCATACATAAATGACGAAATGGATCCGGTAAAGCCTGTAATTGTCGCTGAGTCGCCCCCTTCTGCAGATGAGAAGGGGTTATTGGTATCTATTCTTGAACAGTTCTACACACCATATCGAGCTACCGATAATGCGGTGAAATTGCGGTATCAAGTCATACATTTATGCCGTACTTGTCATACCCAAATACTCATTGTTGATGAGTTTCACTCCCTTCTTGCAGGCACTGCTGCAAAACAGCGTGAAGTGATGAATGTACTAAAATTTCTGTGCAACGAGTTGAAAATACCTATCGTAGGTGTGGGTACACGCGAGGCCATAAGGGCACTTCATACGGATCCGCAGCATGCGAGCCGATTTGATGTGATAACCCTGCCAACCTGGGAGCTTGATAAGTCGTTCCAAAAGCTTTTAGCGGCCTTTGAAAAGGTGCTTCCTTTAAAGCACGAATCGAAATTACATCAGCCTGAAATAGCGACCCTTTTGCACACAATATCAGAGGGGAATATTGGTAATCTGCATACCTTACTTAGGGCTTGTGCAATTAAAGCAATTCAATCAGGAGAGGAAAAAATAACCCAAGGCATTATCCAGGATCACAAATGGCTTCGTCCTACTCGTGGCATCCGGGAAGTTCAGTTGTAGCCCTTAGTAAAGAGCTACAATTTCAGCTCTTACCGGACGAGAGTCTGTCGTCATTTTTAGTGCGTTTGAGTCATCAATTCGGAATGACGCCACTTGCTTTGACCGAGTGCATAGTTCCCGGCAGCAGGGTTTGGTCTATTGATACCGATCGATTGAAGTCGCGTTTCTTGAAGCCACTCGCGCGATGGTCAGGCATAAGTGAAGACGTTTTGTATCAAGCATCTATCCGGTGCTATGAAAATATAGCCAGCGTAGAGCAACAGAAGCAAGATCAAGTACGAGCTTGGTTCACCTCTTTAGGTGTTCGCAATAGAAAGCGTGAGACAGGGTTCAGTTACTGTCCTATATGTTTTGCAGAAGATCAACATCCGTACCTGCGAGTGCAATGGCGATTTGCCTGGCATACTGAGTGCGTCAAACACACTTGTGGTCTGCTAGATCGATGTCTGCGATGTGGTGAGCCAATGAAAGTTCATTTACTGCCGATAAAGACGCCGTGGATGTCGATTTGCTATCACTGCGGATTTGATGCCAGAGACGCAAAGACGCGGCGAATAAGAGATATAACTGCAAGTACTCAAAGCTATATCGATACCACTCTATTGACTGGAGGTGCAGTCATATATGGGCGCCCGCTAAATTGCTCTGATGTTTTTGAGTATCTATATTTTTGGATAACTTTTCTCCGCCGGGCCAGGCGAGCTCAAACGGGTGCGTTACACAGATTTTTGTCTCTATTTCCTTGCGAGCTTCCAGAAGTGGATGAGTATTCAAAAGGATGGCGATTCGAAAAGCTGCCTGTGGAGGAGCGTTCATCTCTGATGCAAGGATTGGACTTTATTCTCACGATGAACAGGGAGCAACTTCAATTAAATCTGATTAATATGGGCTTATCTAAGCAGTCTTTTATTGGTGATTGGAATACCTCTCCGGCGGTGCTCTCTCCTGTTGTAGATGCTTTACCAGATAACTCAAAAACTCAGGCAAAGTCTAGAATCACAAAGGATTTCAAGCCAGCCCCAAAATACCTGGTGATGCGTAAGATGAAACGGCTACTCAGCAATTTCAGAAATAGACAAAATGTCCCCCAAAGCAAAAATTGAGTGCTCTGAGTGCGGAAAGTTCATCCCCTGCGCTCATCGCCGCTATAAAAAGCTTCAATATTGCCAATCATGTTATCAGCGTCTTTTCAAACTTCAGTCATGCCCGTCATGCAAAAAATTAGCTCGTCTTCCCGTCCATTTCAACGGTGCGATTTGCGACAATTGTGAGCGGTTAATGCCTTGTATTCGGTGCGGGAAACAAGGACGGAACGCTGTTAGATTGTCAAAATACGGTACGGTGTGTAACTCATGCTTTCTCTATTTCACTACACCTAAAATATGTTCTGAATGTGGTATGGCATGCCGGCGTTATCGTCGAGGTATAGGTTTAGATCCGAATGCCATCCTATGCGAGCGCTGCTCCAGAAAAAGTACACATGGAACCTGTCACACCTGCCGTAGATATAGAAAACTGGTTCAAAGCGAAGACAACACCGCATCGATATGCTTCAAGTGCTATTCATTAGGTGAAATCCCCTGCGAGCGATGCAAGGTGCTGCATCCTGCTGGATTTGGAAAAATATGTGAGCAATGTTACCGGGAAGATTTGCTAGAAAGACGGATGGCCATAACCGCGAACTTGTTTTCAACTGCAGTGTTTAGAGCATTGTTTGCAAAGTTTTCTCAATGGCTAGCCTCTAACAAAGGCATTTTGGTTGCGTCCATACAGGCCAACAAATATGCGCCGCTTTTACAGAAAATCGAAAACCGCTGGGGTGGTATTCCCAGTTACAGGGAGTTAGTCTCACACTTTTCTATTGCCTACCTAAGACGGTTCAAACGACTGCTAGATTGGCTGTCTGAACAAAAACAGCTTAAGACAGACGCTGAAGTTAAAGCCTGGGATTCTGAAACACGAATAATAGAAAACCAGATATCCCGTTCAAATCTTAACGAGACATCTGAATTAATTTGCAGAAAGTACCTTACGTCTTTAATGCAACAAGTAAGCACCGAAGACCTAAAAATACGAACAGCGCGCCTCTATATGTGTGCAGCGATAGGGTTTTCCAAAGTAGCGGATAGAAACCACGACCAAGGGTTAAACCAGAGCGCCTTAGTAAAATATCTAAAAAGTGCTCCAGGGCAGAAAGCGTCGATAACCAGATTCGTGAATTATTTAAATCAGGAAGTGCAAACCAATTTGCACTTGCCGATAATTGGTAGGACTAACTCGGTCAGAAACAAACGAGAGAAAAAAATAGCAGAAAAAATGTACAAGCTGCTTTTGAAAGGTACTGAAACAGGCACCGACTTAAACTTAGAATGGGCGGTCTTATCACTGCAACTATTTCATCGGTTATCGGTGAAGGACAGCAATTACCTTATCAAGAACTCAACTTGCCAGGCGAAACAAGATGGCTATGAATTTAACATACACAACCAAGCGTTCTGGGTACCGTCTTTGAAATACGCGGCTGAGCAAATACGTAACGAAACAATAGACTTATACAATGCCCAACTCCCACCAACAACAAGTTCATAATGTGTAGAACTCGCTTTGCGATTAATTTACAACCGGCTCTTATGGTCAGCTTTAGAGGAAAATCCGGGCGCAAACGACATAGACTCAACCGATAACAGTTCAGCACGATTTTTCAACGCTAACGGATACTCCTGATAACTAAGCTTATGGCCTGAAGAGCAGTCTACCCGCATATCGGTCAGTGCAAACCCTATTAAAGCCTCCGAAACCAGGATTGAGCGGTACTCACCGTCTTTAATGCCAAGATCAGATAATTGCGCATCTGGTATCGGGTTTCTAGGATGTGCCATAAGCTCTAGCGTTCGTTGACGGTTCCAACCATCGTCACGATCCTTGGAATGCTCTTCAGGCGATTCATGATGCAACTGGAATACTTTAATGACTCGACTGAATTTGAACGTGCGAAATTCATATGCAGACTTATCATATGCCCGGAAATACCACAGCCCACCTGCCTCGAATATAGAATGTGGACTCACCACTCGATCTTTCATACCAGAGGTTGTAGATACATACTGGATATGCAAACTAGCGCTATTCACTATAGCTCGACAAACAGGCGCCACATTAGCAACATCCAGCTGATTTCCGAATTTATAGATGTCTATTCCGTACCGCTGAATATCTAATATTTGAGTCAGTGTGCCGTAAGCGGTGTATTGCAGACCGGTAACGGCATCATGCTTATACTTATGTTGATAAAACGGATTAGCTCTATAGCCATACCTTGGACCCAAAAATTCCACGTCTTCAGGATGCTTTTCCAAAAAGGAGGCTATAGTTCTACTTGCTGTAGCTTCACCGATGCTGAACCGGTTAACCAGCTCTGCACGAGTAAGCTGGCCTTTGAACAGCAGTAGGAAATCTATAAACCTGTATCGCTCAGCTAAAACAGGGTCAAGTTCTTTAGTTGTTGGCATAACGACTCATTTAGGCTCCGTACAGTTGTTACTGATAATGTTGGTTACGGCCTGTCCTGCTAAATATTTTACCATTCTTTGGTATCATTTGACACATAGCAAGCATGTAAAATCAAGATGAATTGACATTTACAGCTCACAAGTCTAGGATTGCTATATATCAAATGATACATAGCATGGATGTGAAGGTGATGACACCGGCAGTACAGAAGCATTTAAAGCAGATCGAAGCAGGCTACCCGGTCAATTGGAAAAAAATACAGCGAACCCTAGTTAAAATAGGCATTCCATCTGCTCTGCTAAATCAGGCGTTCGATGTGCTCCCGTACGGAAGCGATACATATCAAGTAACTGTCCGTGATGATTACGCCTTTACTGAAATCAGAACTCTACTGAATAAACCTAGAAACAATGACCGCACCTCTGCAAGTGTCGCCGGTAATAGTCATGCAGTGTCGGTAAAAGGGGCTATGTTGATAACTTGGGCTGCGGGCGAAGAATCACCCAAGGTACGCGTTTTCAACGATGACACTCAAACTCAATTTCCAGCAAAACCGAATGTGCTGATCATTGAAAACGAAGAGTGCTTTTTAAATAAAGAGGACACATTCCAGTTTGTTGATAAATATTGTGGTACCGATTGCCCAATAACTGACATCGAGTTCGTATTCGGATCTGGAAATAGCATTTCAAACAAACGTATCCTCCCTTATCTCAAAGCCGCTACCGGGCAAATATACTGTCTTTTCGATGTGGACTTTGGTGGCTTACGCATTTTCTCCAACCTCTTAGCTGGCGGACTATCAGCTGAACGTACGCATTATTTAATACCATCAGATCTGGAGCTTCGATTAAAGCAATCTAAACGCATTGCTACTCAAGCAGAGCTGGAAAGCTTGGATCAAGTCTATGGGATATCGACAAAAACCGACAGGATCATATCGGCTATTCGCTATTACAAAACTACTCTAGAACAGGAAAGCTACCGTGCAGAACTTGGATAACACCTTCGAGCTGGGCTTTTCCAGTGAATATCAAATCCACGAGCTCATTTTTATTAACAGTGGGTCGAACTATTATGTTCGATTGCCAGTTGACCATCATGCTGCGCTAATATCTGATAACAATAGCGGTAAGACGTCGTCTCTTTCAGCCTTAAAGTTATTCCTACTTCCGGAAACCTCTTTCAAAAAGCAGAGAGACAAATTTGGATTCCAGTCAGGAGGAACGTTTTATCAGGACTTATCGTCATATACGTATTACTTTCCCGGGTCTGAGTCTTACATCATATGTAGCGCCTCCAATCCCAGAGGCAGATTTTGTTGGATCCTTCACAGGACCACTGACCTTGGTTATGAACGTATCGCGGTTCCAGAGGAATACAATTCAATAGAACATCTGTTCTGGAATGCAGATTCTGAACTAAACGAATCAGCCGGAACCTTGCACTCTGGCATAGGAATAGCTGCTATAAAGAAGCAGTTGGTTTCAAACTTTAAAGCAAAAGCGTTTAACGACCGCAAAAATATAGGTGACGCTATATACAGCAGGGCAACTAATCAGGACGACGACACTCGTTTCTGCTTGCTGCCGATGGCAAAAGGCTTTACCACAAGTGGAACTGAGACCATTCGTTCTTTATTGGGAATGGCATTTAGCCTGGGTAATGCCTCCACAACCTCCCTGCCTAAAGCTATAAGCTCAATTCTTGACGGCTCAGGTATGAGTGCCGTGAAGAAAAATAATGGTGAAGGTATTTTACTAGATTTGGATAGTCAGCTTCATGAATGGCAAACGCTGAAAGCAGAGGATGCGCGACTTAAACTCGTTGAGTCGCAAAAAGGCACTTTCGATTCACTTCAGTCAGCACGAACAAATTATTATCAGTTGCGCGGCAGCCTCCTAGATTCATTTAACAGAACTGTATGGTCGATAGAGTTAAGTAAAACCGCGCTGACATCTAAGCAAGAGACACTTAAAAAGTCTGTTTCTGATTTACACGCGGAATTACAGGCATTTAGGTCAGAACATGATCGTCTGAGGAGCATGGAATCTGAGGCTAAAAGCGATCATAAATCTGCAGTCAACTGGCGTAACGAAATCGACACCGCTATAAAGAGTGTTGAAGAGTGTCGTAGTAAGCTACTACCTCTTTGCCCTGCTGACTCGCGAAATGACCAAACGCTTTTAGCGGTGCTTGATGAACAGATCAAAGATTGCGAGACTGAAATCGCCAGTTTGAAAGACCAAGCTGGAACTATTGAGAAAATGAAATATTTAACATCTGTGATAAACAGCAACAAGGAGGAGCTCGAATCACGCCGGAAAGCACTTGATAACATAGACTCTAAATTATCATTTCTAGATACCATCACACCAGACGTTGCTTCGATTCTGCTGAGTATTAATAACAATTTTGCCAAATTGGAAGTGACGCCTAGCGCTGAACAAAAAGCCGTTATTCAAACGTTTGCAGCTCTGTTTTCCTCTGAAGCCGAAGCAGTCTATTTCTGTGGTGCCATACTGCCTGGCGTTAACTTAAAGCGATTCAATAATGCAGATATCAAGCACGAGTTGGAAGGTGCTATTGATGTTTTAATGACTAAAATCGAGCGTGACGAAAAGCAACGAGCCACTATCAGTCAAAACTGTAGGCTGTCAAAAGAACGCCAGGCTGAAAAGCTAAAAGAATGCACTGAAGATTTAGAGGATCTGCGTCTTCAGAAACAAAATCTACAAGGCGCAGAGCTACTAAATACTCAAAAGACAAAAGCTGAATCAGACGTTATTCGGTCGAAAGAACTATTTGATAAAGCGACTCGCGAGTTTAAATCGGCTAGTGAAAAATTCGAAAATCTAAGCCGGCGATACAACTTGGCCAATGAAGAACTTACATCGGTGGGAGACCCGCTCAGAGAGCTCAATAACCAAATTAGTCGTCTGGAAAATTTAGAGAGCATTTCAAGTCGAATGCTTAGTCTGGAGCAAGCAAAACTCGAGACTCGTCATTCAGAGGTCATCAGCCAGTCTATAAATCAGATTACGGTATCAGTTCAGTCATTGAAGACCCAGTTATCTTTGGTAGGGGAAGTTCGACAAGAGTGTATTGATACAATGAATTTGCTTCTTCAGTATCAAATTATCCCTGCTACACCAGAGGAGCGACATCAAATAACCACCAACTCTCAATTTTTTGAAGATATGTATGGCGCGCTCCAAACCGTATTCCTTAATCTTGACCAGGCAAAAGTTAAGTACAGGGAAACGTTATCTCACCACAACAATACCGCTGCCGCTGCGGCTCGCATTATTGAGAATGTTGAAGGCATTATTACCAACTTCATCAGCAACATTAATGATGAGATAAAAGGCTACAAAATATCTAATCTGACATCCGTTACGCTCGTTCCTGAACTTCACGCTCAATACGTAGATATGACTCGTACACTCAATCGTATAGGCAGCAGAACAGATGAGCTACTGTCAGAGTCGTTCTATATCCAAATAAGTAATTTCCAAAATAGCTTTTACAACAAACAGACCGGTAAAGTTGAAATCGACAAAATTATCGAAAAAGTCCGGTACCAATTTGTACGCAATGACACCGTAGAGGACACGCCGCAATCAAATGGAACAAACTGCATGATAAACAGTGTGCTACTCGCACTGTTATTGCAGCGACTGGTTCCAGACGATTTGAGTTTAAGCATGCCAGTTGTGTTTGATGAGATTGGTAGTCTTGATGAGAAAAATTTTCAGGAGATCCTGAAGGTTATGGAAGAACATAATCTCTATCTTTTTGTGGCAAACCCTGAGCAAAATGGCCTAATCGCCAGCGTCCTTGATACCTATCACGACCTTTCTCTTTTCAAAGCCTCTGATGTAGGCGTACTAAATAAAGCTGAGGCCATATATTACCCTGGCATGGAGGAGCGACTGGAAAATATGGAATTTGAGTCCGAATTAGAAAACGTAGATGAAGCCATGATGAGTGTCTGACAGTGGATACGAACGCACAAAACACACTTGTCATTATCTTCCAGCATGTCGAGATTTTTTTCACGATGCTGGACCATTACACGGGTAACAGTAAAACGGTAATAGGCTTTCAGGTTTCAGCTTATGAGAATGTTATCGAATCTTATCTGAACAAAAAGGAGTTAAGTAAACAGGATTGCCAGCGTATCAGAGCGGCACTATCGATTAAAAACATGAATGAGTGCTGCTTGCTGAGTTTTGTTGATGATCAGCGTGGCCAGTTTGCATTGCAGCGGGGGCTTTTGCAAACCATTCAGAATTTAGACTCTAAACGAATCAGGGAGCTTGGCCAACCAGATCTGGACAGCATCTACGAGCAAATTAAACGCTTATATGATTACTTCATCTCTAAGGCTGGGATTTACGAGCGTGAAGATCTCGATTTTAAGGAAAATCTAGCTGCCTTAATGGATGTTCTGCACGAAACACTGAACAAAATTGACCACAATGTCCGAGCTTTAGAAGGTAGCTCCAAGAGGCTCTCTGAAATTTTGGATAGCCATGATTTCAATCAGATGGTTATGAACGACCGGGTGCGTAATGCCTTGCAAGAAGTTATACAGATATCAAAACGCAACATACAGCCCACTCTCATTTTCTTAAATGAGAAAATTATGGCTGCCGGCACGAGTGCTATGAGGCTCATTCGAGAAATCAAAGAATGTTTTGCCAAAGCCAGCTTTCACATCGAGTATGCGAACATCTCAATTATTGAAATGAAGCTACTGTCGTATGCAGATGTGATTGGTGAGACTCGACGCCGCATGAATCGTTATGTAGAGATGGACCGCAAGCAACGTGAGTTGTACAACAATATCGAACTACGGTTTAACGAGTTACATGAATTAGTCGTCTCGAGACTAGACAGCAAGTTAACTGGAAAGAGAATACCCGCGGACGCACCTATATTTGAGCCTGCTCGCTCTTTTAGAGGACTGGTGAGCTGGACATCGTCTAACCTTACGGGTGCCCTGATTGAGTTACCTCACTATGCTGATGAGCAGTATGTTCACGAGTATATCTGCACTCAGTTAGATAAAGTTGATGCTATTAACTCCAGTAAACGGACACCCGTTAAAGACCCTGCATCTGCCAAGGAGCGCTTCGAAAAAAAGCAACGTATTCAACGGATCAAGCAAGTTATGGCCAGTTTCAGTAACCAGGCAGCAGAGAAAGACTTATACCTGGCAATACACCAGTTTTTGGAAGAAAATCTGAAAGATTACAAGCTAAAAGACGTATTTGATGCTTTGCACTTTGCAGAAGAGAGCAAGCTCTATAAGCCTACCCTGTTAAGGGGGGAAATCATCTATAAATCACAGAAGCTGTCATACCTGATAAGAAGGAAACAAGCAGTCATATGAACAATAACTACCTTGACCTGGATGTGTTTGCTTCCAGGCTTATCTATAAGGATTTCATCGCCGGAGCGGTAATAAACAAATATGAAGTCATTGAAGGGGAGTTACAGCCTTCACAAAAGTTCCGGGTGCTAATAGATGACATCGATAAATATCGTTACGTTTACAGTCTCCTTGGTTTCACAATTCAAAGCATCGGTGAGGAGTCTTTTTTCGTAACCCGAACAGACCGGGCGGAAGAATACAACGAGGTTGCTGCGAATATCCAAGTGCTACTTTTAGTGATATTGAGAGGGGTGTATTCCCTAGGGATCGCGCCAGGTATCCTGTTAGACCCAACTGCAGGGCTCAGCCGTATGCAAATTGATGACATTGGCAATATAAATGAGCAGAAGAGAATCCTGGAAGCCTGCAAAATGAAACTGCCCCTCTCGGAGTCAGTGAACTCATTACTGGTTAACCGCGGAATTTGCTTTAAGACCAAATCTGACAGATATATCTTATCAGCAGCGGGTAAGTATTTGTTTCAACAACTAACTGCATCAGCAAACATGTAACACGGTTCAAAATATGGCAGCGTTGATTTTTAAACAAATGGCATAACATAACCAAAATATTCAGTTTGAGCGTTACGCCGCGAGTCCCAGCGTTTTGTATGTCCTGTTGGGCGTTCCCGCTGATCGGCAAAGGTTAAAACAAGTCGCCTCTTAGCACGCGATACTGCCACAAAGTAGGCACATAAATTTTCAGCCTGTTCAGTTTGATTCTTAAAAAAGAAGGTTTCGTTTTCGACAGCCATGATAATTACCGAATCGAACTCAAGCCCTTTACTCTTGTGGATTGTCAGTATGCGTACAGCCTGATCGTCTGAGAATCGTTCAAGCGCTTTTGGTAAATCAGGCTCTAGCTTAAGCAAATCCTCTATACGTGACTTTGTGCTTTGAACAACCTCCTTGAGACGTCCACCGGATTCATAATCCGGTGATAGCGATACGAGTGTTTCACGACTGACATGCTTTAAGAAAGTACGAACAGACTCCCACCACCCTGAAAATGGCTCAACAATCAAATCAGCAATCGCAGCCTGTTTCCGTTGTTGCTTGATAAATCGGTCAAGGTCTTTACGCGCATAAAACTGAATCTCTTCATCTGCAAAGGGGATTAGTTGATTCGTGAGCCGAATCCATGATTTGGGTTCGCGCTGCCCATACAGGCAAGATAGGTAATCCACAATCAAACGGGCTACAGGTTCTACTGTAATGTCCTGCATCTGTTGTTCATTGCGAAAAGGAATACCACGAGCTTCAAGTGCTACCATAAGATGCTCGGCGTACAGATCGAGCTGATTGCGAACAAGGACCGCAATTTCTGCAGGAGGTAGCTGTTCGGTCTTAATCCAACCGTCAATCACGCCAGCCAGATACTCTGCCTCCTTTCGGCTATCTTCGAAACGCCAAGCGAATACTTCTCCCTCATCTCCAACAAGCTGCTCGTCGGACATGACTGACAAAGGATCAAGTTTGCGGACGATTTCGTTCTGTACCCGCAGCAGACGTGGTTTTGAACGAAAGTTGCGGTACATATTGAGCGGTCTTGCGGAGAAATCAGCTGTAAAGGTCTGGAAAATACCTTCCAGGGCACCCACCCATCCCATGATTTTCTGCTTGGTATCGCCTACTGCAGTGAGTCTAATGCGAGTATCTTGAAAGGCGACCTTCAAAAGCTCGTACTGAAGATTGGTGCAGTCTTGAAACTCATCCAAAAACACATCGCTGTAAGTTTGACGGATCGCATTTCGTGCGATTTTCGAGTCTTTGAGAATTTGGATTGCAAAGGGCACTAAATCGTTAAATTCAATCTCGGAGCGTGAGGGCCCCGATTTCCGGTCAACAATTTTGTAGCCTACATCTAATTCATTCAGTCCTCTTAGCACTGGCCGGAAGCGGTCTATAATACGCTTGGCAAATGCGTGAAAGGTGTAGCTATCAAACCGAGAAGCCAACTCTGCACCACAGCGTCGCTTTACTCGTTCTTTCAGATTACTACTGGCATCAACCTTAAACGAAATGGCCAAAATCCGTTTAGGATAACGACAGGAGCCCGTTCGCAGCAGAAAGTCAGCTCGCTGGGCAAGCATTTCAGTCTTGCCCGCGCCCGGACCTGCTGTCAGCGCAAGACTAAGCGCTTGTTCTTTGGCTGCAAGCAGTGCATTAGGTTCAAGTGTCAGACCATCTGCAGGCTTCCAATCCTCGACAGCGATCATTCATGTAATTCCGTGAGCTTGGCGATCACCGCGTCAGCCAAATGTCCAAGTGATACAGGCATGTTTGCGAGTAACTCCTCATCACTTAGCTTAGCTAGCGCTTCTATATGTGTTGCCGGCTTGCTAAGAAGTTTGAAGTTACGGTGATAAGTACCAAACAATTTCTGTTCATCATCAGAGTATTGGTTTGCATCGAAATGACTTTTTCCTAGAACGGCTTTAATATTTGAGTCATCGGCTTCTTCCTTCACAACGCCATAAGCATCCGGGTAGGCTAGCAGCATAGAAAAATCCAGGTCCATAGGGTATGAAAAATACACACCACGCTCTTCGAGCAGAGTGGTGTAGTTCCCAAAGTCCCTAACTTTTTGCGCGGTATCATTCCAACTTGGAATGCCGTGGTCTGTGGGGAGTACCTTACTCGGTTCATGCGCAGCCAACTGAACATTTACGTACTTGATGCGCCCCCATCCACCTTGAAAGCGAGCAACATCAAGATCAAGTAATGTTAAATATGGAATCTGCAGGACAGAAAGTAATCGCCAGAAGTGATTGACGTGACGCCCTCCCAGCGGCGCTATTGAAACAGCTGACTCGTCGACCGGTGCCCCTTTCGCCATGAGTATTCGTGGCAACACAATTTCTTCACTGTCACCTTCCACCAGAATTACCAGACGCGAGAAATAGACCTCCGGAAAAGCCTGTACTGCCTCCCGCACAAACTTATGAGCTTTGTCCGCAGTGTCTGGCAGCTGGATATGCGTAACGCGCGATGTCCGGTCTTGAGTCAGACGTAAATACCTGATTCTTTCAGGCGCGACGCGTCGTAACATCGACGGCGCGTGAGTAGCGATCAGTGCTTGAGCATCTCCGTGACTGGCCATCTCATTAAGGGCATTGACGATTCTTCCGAGGTAATGTGGTGACAGGCTGTTCTCTGGCTCTTCAACAGCTATCAACGTAAAAACAGGCGGGCGCAACTTGTCTGCATCAAATGATTTGTCTGCTTCAGTCAGAACAGCTCGACCGATGGCCTGAGATGAGAGCACGAGCGACAGATAGAGCATCGATTTTTGGCCATCGCTCAGGCGCGAAAAATCAACCAGCTGCTCATCGTGTCCTGGCGAAAAAGAAACAGACATATGCCTCAACAACGCTTCAACCTCAGAAGCTACAAATGTAATCTTCGGATCGGTAAAAAAGCTGCCTTTATGTAAAGAACTCCAAGTCGATTTAAGACTTTGACTTAGTGTATTAACTGATGGATTAGACGCTAGACTGTCGCTAATTTTGTCGGTGAGCCCTTTAATGATATCACGCTCAGATACCCAATTTACTGCGCGTAGCATGCGCCCAAGCAAAGCATTGGCCCCGTAGGCGATGTGATCGGCTGGGTCACGGCGTGCTGGCAGATAATGGACATGAATATGGTTGCGCTCAGAGCGAGGCACTTGTGCTGTGCTGAGAGGCAAACCATTTGCATCAATGTCCAAGACATAAACTAAAGTTTCTTCTATATCACCATCCAATCCCATAGTAGCACTGAGACGAAAACGCACACGTGGAATACCATCAGCCTGATCTAGCCTCATGTGGCCAAAGTGAGGAGCAACAGCGCTGTTGTCTTCATCTTTCGCCAGTTCAGAGAAGATAAAGTCGGCTTCTATCCAAAGATGACGTTCATCTGGAATGCTCTCCTCATCGAAAAGGACGTGAAAGTCTGAGCGTCGAATACGGCGTAGGGATGGATCGAAAGCAAATAGGCGGCACAGGGCTTGGAGTGCAGCTGTCTTGCCTGATCCATTTGGGCCGATTAGGTATGTAATCTCCTCCAGTGTAAGCTCGGTTGGCTCTACGCCAAACGACTGAAAGTTTGATAAACGAATAGTTTGCAGCCTCATACCAATATCCCTATCATCTCAGAGCTACCATGAACCGTATATTTCCCATACTCTTTCAAACCGTAACCAAACGCAACAGCTCTATTACAATTAACAATTATCGAGCTTTTAACTCCATATCAATCTAACTCTATTAATCGACATATAAGATGCACGTATGCATCTCTGGCTGCAGAACAGGCAAGATTAACTTATACTGTAACCATCACTACTGACCGGGATCAGGTAACTGAGGTAGTGACGCCGGAGCTTCGCTCCCCCAGCCCGTGAGCGGGATAAAAAGGCTCCCCGGATTTTTTATATGACAGCATGATGCGATTAATACTTGGCGAAACTGCTATCTACCACAGGTATAAAACGCGCTTTTAATAACCTAGGTTAATGAATGAGCAGGTAGACCTGTTTCTGGCTGTTTTGGTTAGAAGTGTGATTGCAGCATTCGAGTTTTCTCCGTCAACTGTCGAACAGATAACTAGCGATTTAAGGCAAGGTTATGAGAGACAAACTTACTTGTTCAAAGATGACACTGGAAAAGCTGGAGCATGAGCTGAAGGTCATTTTCAATAATAATCCTGGCCAAATTAATCAGTGGCTAGACACGCCAATACCGAGGTTAGACGGTGAATGCCCTCGTAGCTTGCTTGACACAGATGTTAAGCGCGAGGAGCTTTTTCAAGTGCTTCAAGAGATGAAGTTTGGTGAAATGGCTTGATGTCTGCTTTGAGCAATAAACGGTAGTGCGGTCGATACCGTTAGTATGAGTGAAAGAAATACTGAGCCCGCGCGCGCGTAGAGAGTAGATAACTGACGTATTAGGCTGACATGCGAGTAAATCCAGCTTATTTGTTCATCCCTTAATGTGTACCTACCCGCACATCGCTCCACGAAAGCAATGGAGGAGAAGTAAACCAATCAATAAACTGATCCAAGGTTTGATCAATTATCTCAGCCTTTTTGGAACTATCGCTTTGTCTTGTTTGAATAGATGCTGCCTGCTCTAATTCGTTTCTGAGTAGGCTACGTTCGATAGCTAAGTTGCAGAGGTGTTGGTGAGCTTTCCAAGCTTCATAATCAAAAAAGTTATGCACTGCTCTGATATGCGATTTCTTCTCACGTCTCAGTTCATTGGATACCTCGTAGCCTAAAATCAACAGCAGACTTTTAACAACACGAATATCCATATTTCGACTGAACCCGAAATTTAATTCACTGGCTTTCGAAGTAATTGATTCCCATGGTTTCAGGGGATGCTTTGTGTCACGGGCATGGTATTGCACGGCTCTAACAACTTTCGATTTTAATTCCAGCAAGCGTTTATTAAGATCATTTTTATATGTATCCATTAGCCAATCGTGGTCGGCGTTCATGTCCAACGATGGCCAGCATGACTTTGCTTTGACCAGAAAATCTGTCCAGGAGGGTGCCTTAAATTCTGCGAGCCTGGTTAAAATTGCCTGTTTACCTTGTTCTTTAAGCTGGTGTTTTAACTGTACGTCCGCTGCGTAGAAGTCTTTGTAATAGGTTTGACCATCACAGTGGGTCAACTGATCGAATGTTATTCTCTGCTCAACCCATCCATATCCAATCTCACGCTCGCGCTCAATGTGGGGTTCCCACGTATGACAGGACAGGAAGAGCTTTTTACTTTTGGTTGAGGTCTCAGCCAGTTCCCGGCTAAAGACTAGTCGGTTTCCGCGATTGCAAAATGCAATGTCTTTATGAACCTGCTTAACAGCTATCTTTTCGAAAACACCTGACTCATGAAACAAATCAATCTCATCTTCTTCATAATCAGCGCTAAGCCAAACTAGTGGCCAGCCTTTTTCCTTATAAAAAGCTTGTCTGGTCAGGATAACTTTTGGGGATTCACTTCTAAGTTGAATTTCGAAAGCTACGTTTTTATCGATATATTTTGCGTGTAAGTCGGGCTTCGCTCTTGAAAGCTTGTCGTCACTGAAAACAAATTTACTGTCTACATCCACCACGTCCCAACCAGGCAACTGCGACAATGTGCGTTCAAGTAGCATCTTCATATTCCAATGCCGCCTTCCTTCAGAGACGTAGGCATTAATCTCTGCCAGTGACTTCGCGTCGGACTTCCAATCACAAATGACACCTTTGGGGTGAGCAAAATAATAGTCGTGGCCATGTCGGCTTTCGTCATTCCGCATGGCGTGAAGGTAAACTAATTGTCTGCAGTGATAACAAACGAATCGATGATGCTTTACGTTTGCAGTCCTGATCGCTTGCAGTTCATGCTGCTCATAAATGAAGGATAGGGCATCAACCCAAACCGGCTCGTTACTCATAACATCAAGCACAACCGGTATTTGGCGGCGCATCGTGAGATCTGTCGCGATAAAAGACATACTAATTAGAAGTCGGTAATTATTGATAAATTAAACTATATAAATATACAGCACTTCGCAAGCTGTTTGCTGAAGCAAAAAATCGTAGAGTCAGCCCGCTTTGGTTTTAGATCATCAATCAGGTTCGAAGGGAATGACGCGTGTCAGATTCCCAGCAGACTCAATTTCAGCATCCCCAAGTGATTGATCTATGTGCTTCGTCATTACAATTTTTGAAGAGTCTTCAGCTAATTCACAAAACAAAATGTCGCCCAGGTTTATCCCAAGCTCTATGCAGAGATTGTTCGGAAGTTGTATCTGATTATTCTTGCTAACTTTGACTTGATGGCTCACAGGGTAACTCCTGATTACTGAACAATATTAACATACTGGTATTGGGCTTATAGATAGACTATATTCACCAATCTGATTAAAATTTGTTCATATCTTTGTAACTTTCCTGAGACACGATGTTTGTAGTTCAACAACACGAGCATAAACATGAAAACGATAGCCTATATAACCCTTACCCTCACAACGCTGCTGTTTGGCGCCGCAGTTAACGCAAACAATTGTGCTTATAGCTGCCCAACCGGTAAATCAGGCCAAACTATAGAAAGGCCGATTTATACATTACATAATAACAGTAGCACTAAGTTTGCCAATTGGGTCGCATATAAAGTGACTAAAAACACCATTGATGGACCCAGCCGTACCCGGACATGGAAAGCAGACCCCAATATCAACTCAGCTTATACACTAGAGCCAGCAGACTATACTGATGCGAATGCAGTGCTTGGCACAGACCGTGGCCATCAGGTGCCATTGGCTGCGTTCAGCAACACGGCGTATTGGGCGATGACAAACTATTTATCTAATATCACACCACAGTCAGCCAACCTGAACCAGGGGGCTTGGGTAAAGTTGGAAACGGCCGTTCGTAATTTGGCCCGCACCGGCCAGGATGTTTATGTCGTAACCGGCCCCTTGTATGAATGGTACTTTGGAACGTTGCCGCGGGCTGATGAAAGCCATACGATCCCGTCCGGTTATTTCAAAGTGGTGATTACCGACAACGCCGGGTGGGTTGAAGCTTCGGCTTACATCATGGAGCAAAACCTTAGTCGCTCAGCCAGTTTCTGTCCACGCGAAGTAACCATTAATGAAGTGGAAAGCCGCAGCGGGCTTAATATCATGCCGTCCCTGCCGTCTTACAAAGAGCCCGCGGTTGAAGGTCAGGTTGGTGGTCTGAAAACTGAGTTAGGTTGTTAAAAAGCCGCGCCCGGCATTACACCGGGCGCCATTGCCATATGGTTCACGTTTACCGCTAAAAAATGCCCACTAAATTTTTATCGAACTCTACACCAGTGAAGTCGTGATTATCGTAAATCGCTTTAAAGCTATCCGTTACAAACACGCCATGAGTACCATACATTTCTGACTTAAATACTGATTTGTCTGCCAATGAAGACTGCTCAAATACCAATGTTTCAACGCCACACTCAAACCCGTCTTCGTAGTGACGCAATGTCTTTGTGGTATCTTCTTTTGCAAACTGCAGCGGGACAAAGATGTACATTTGCATATAGCCGACCTGAAGGGCCAAAAACTCTCCAGCATCAGCCAATAGGGCTTTAAAAGCGTTATAAGCATCTTCCGATAACAGTAAGTATGAGCCCCAGAAGGACACATCCGGTACCGGTAATCCTTGATGGTATTCGGAAGCCAGCTCACACCTGGTGGGCGTCCATTTATCCAGTAAACTTTCGTTGGTTCTGGGTTGGCGCCGCACCAGCGATAAATCGTCATCGCCAAGGATGTCAGCGAAACCAAATAAATCCAGCTCGGGGACTTCATAAGAATTTTCAACAGGCTTTAGCCGATATACTGTTGTTGTCTTTTCCATTAATTCATTTTCCATCAGCCGGCTTTCCTTTCGAGGATGTCAGCTGGATGTGAACCTTCGCGCAGCTTTCGTTTTACCGTCTGTAACCGCGATAAGAATACACGTTCTGGCAGATTATCGTTTGAAAACTGTGATGAGATCCAAGTCTCGTAATTGTAGGTATGTATTGGCCTGTGTGCCGGTGATTCAGGGGTGGCCCAGTCATCAGCAGTGTTCTTGGCAAAGTTACGCAGCCAGATGCCATTAAGCGGGTCATTGATACCAATACCAAATGCATGCAGATTCAGGCGGCTTCTGATGACCAGCTCTTTACGATGTTTACCTGAGCCGGGGATGATATGGTGAGCCTCATGGATTGGCGTGGGTTTAGGCTCTCCTACGGCAAGTAGGTTTCTGGCCAACATTTTTGTTGGATGATGGTTTTCGGTTGCGAGTTCTCGAATAGACTTCGATTCATTTGATTTGCGATAGGCCGTCAGATTTTCCTGGTACATAATGTGCGCAGCAATTTTACGACGCTCCAAACGCAAATGTTGCCAATCTTTATCCCGTTTTGCTATGCGGTCAGCTTTCTGCTTTGCAGTCTCGTTAGCTGGAGCCTGGCTGTTTCTGCCGTTATGAAATTCACTGGCTTTAAGCTCATACTGATAAATAATCATCTCAAGCGGTGATGGGTTTTCAGGTCTTACAGGCCGTGGAAAACTCACATATTGATTTTGTTGGCTCGGCTTCATGCTGACGATTGCTCCTGCGACTCTCGCTGAATTTAAAATGATTTTAAATTCATACCGGCTTTACATCAACTATAAAAACACCTAAATTTTACTAAATATTAACTTTGAAAGGGCTGAATATGGAGTATTCACCAATATCTGAGAAACAGGCAATTGCAATGCTGAACGAGTGGAAAGAAGCTGGGCATGACTTACCTTCTCTAGCTAAGTTTAAAAAGGGTGAAAGCGCCACTGTCATTATCGCTCTTATTCCAGGATACCGCTGTAATCAGTGGTATCAGATCGGTAAGACTTATGCAGGTTATAGTGAAGCAATGACATCCATAGGAAAGCTGCTGGATAGAACCAACGTTACGTAAGGCCACTTTTCTGTCGATTGTATTTAACTTTTACGGTAAAAAGATCCAATATTGTTTTAGTCGACCGGTACGAAGCAGACGCTTATCTGTTGCAAGAGATGAGTATTTGGATGCCGTAGTTAAGCTATATTTTGCAGATGAACACCTTGAATGATGAATTTTATCCACGATTTAACAAAGCGTCTAAAGGCTTGGCACATCCGGCGCAGCCTTCAGGAAGCCACTAGAATATACAGAAATAGTGAGCTTTGGCACAAAGACGTCCTTGACTCAATTCACTTGCATTCTCCTAAACTCTACCGCCCCTCTGCTGATGGGAAAAAATTAGTTCTGTGGAATAAGATGTGTGAGAGCAGACAAGCTCATTGTCCGAGAGACCTTAGCGCAGCACTACTCAAAACTGTGGTAATGAATGAGCATACTGTCAGCGACTTTGATATTTCTAAGCTGCAAAGTTTAACCCACTCAAAAGGGTTTGGTGAAAGTCATTTTCCGAAGATAAACGGAAGCTGGTTTGCAGATTTAGCCAGTTGGGGTAAAGGCATGTACCCTGCCAAGGAACTTTCCGGACTAGACGACTTTGATTGGGAAAAAAATATACAACATGTAGAACGGGAAGCATTCGGCTCCACACAACCTGTTCGAGTTAATTACTATGCCTGGATAAACAGATACGTAGGTCATCAAGGTGGGGGCTCTCATCACACTGCGATGCTCATTTACCAGATGGTTGACCAAGGCAAAATATATAAAAGAGAGGCCAAGGTACGCAACTACTCACTAGACCTTGAGCCTCTGAGTTCGTTAAAAGAGCGGTATGCAATGTTTGTGGCCAACAGAGATGCCTACTGCAGTAAACTTGAATCAAAACGGCAGGATTTATATACCATATTGCGCCAAGTTATTGCTTCTGAGGTTTATGTGTCACCAATTTCTATTGATAACCATGAAAATACGGCTTTTTTCATTCCTTATACCGCTTTAAAAGTGAGTAAAGCGACTTTTGACACTTGGTACAGCAGTAATGCTGAGCGACTAAAAATCATTCCCCTTATTAATTTTATGTCAAACACATTGGATTATTGCACATCACCTTACACACACGAATTAGGACAAATATACTTGGGTGATCCGATGAGACAAAGTGACATTTACACAAAAAAGCACCGTGATGCGCTATTCTAAATACAAGGTATCATATTGTTTCAAAAGATTAATTCTGAAAAAAAAGACGCATTTGACACTATATAAATTACTTGCAGAATTATTAAATCGCAATTACATTTAAGTAAATGCATTTCAAAATTTTCGAGATTGGTTTTTTAGCCGCTTAATAATTTGTGAGTACCACTTCGCTTCTGATATGGGTGGCCAACGTCCCTAAATTAAGTATACTTAGTTAACAAGAATTTATAACAGTACTAGAATTGGATTTATCTTTTAGCAGTAAAGAACTACGAAGTCTCTGTGAACGAAAGGATGCTGCTGTTAAAAAATTTGGCGAAGTAGCGGCTTTAAAACTGAGGACGAGGTTGGCAGACATAATTGCTGCACGATGTTACTTAGATTTGCCGCTAGGTAATCCGCGAATTATTGCAGTAAATCAGGTAGAATATTTGGTTGTAGACTTCGACAGCGAATCTTGTTTGACATTCGCTGTTGGTCATCCGAAGCCGCCGTTAATTCAGGACGGCATAATGATAGATTGGGTGAATGTTTACAGACTACGACTTATAGGAATAGGGCCAAAGCATGATGCAGACACTAGAATTTCAACCTGAATGGGCCTCGCCGCCCGGAGATACCATTTCTGAGCTGTTAGCCGAAAGGGAACTCACAGTTGAGGATATGGTGAGTTGTATTGGGCTGTCAAAGAGAGAAGCGATAGCTTTGTTAAATGGGAATTTACCTGTTTGCGATGTGCTCGCTGAAAACCTGCAAATGTTATTTAAAGTCTCTGCTGAATTCTGGCTGAGTAGAGAATCCACTTACCGAAGTTCACTCAAGTATCTTACACAAAAGCAGGCTGATGAGGAAAGTTGGTTAAACAGCTTACCGCTGACCGACTTAAGAAAATGGGGAGTTATTCCGTCTAGAGCATCTGTTAAAGATCAGCTTAAGGCTGTCCTAACTTTCTTCGGAGTATCTAGTGTAAATGAATGGGATGCCAGCTATGCAGCAAAGCAAAATATGGTTGCGTTCCGTACATCGAGTTCATTCGACTCTACTCCGATGTCAGTGCTTACTTGGTTAAGAAAAGCTGAGATAGATACTGAAAAACTTAAGTGTGCAGAATGGAACTCTGATTCTTTGCGGCAGGCTATACCTGGAATAAGGAAGCTCACCAGAGAAGAAGATCCTGAAGTATTCATGCCCAGATTGCAACAGCAGCTTGCATCCAGCGGTGTTGCTTTGGCATTTGTGAAGACTCCAAAAGGTTGTAGTGCGAGCGGTGCAACTTTTTTCCCAAAACCTAACCGAGCTCTGATAGTTCTAAGTGGTAGATATCTGACAGATGATCACTTGTGGTTTACTGTCTTTCATGAGATTGGCCATTTACTTTTACATAGTAAGGATTGTCTATTCCTCGAGGGCACAAAATCTTCTGAAAAAGAAGAGCATGAAGCGAACATGTTTGCAGAGCAGATTTTAGTTCCGACTGAACACATGTCAGAGATGTTAATGCTCTCAAGAGTTTCAGATTGGAGGAAAATTCTAAGATTTGCGAAAAAAATTGGTATTTCGCCTGGTATTGTCGTTGGTCAGCTTCAGCATAAAGGCAAAATCTCTTTTGCTTCTTTAAACAAACTAAAAAAGAAGTACAAATGGGCGAGTTAAAACCAGCAATGTTATCGTGACTAACTGAAGCAACTGAGTTAAATCTTACGATTAGCCAGTAAAGTATAGGTAGTGCGCCGGCGACTTTTGCCAATTACATAACGCATCCTCGAGCACTTGCTTAGTCAATCTTTCTAATTCAAGAAAGTTAGAAAGTATCTCGAGTTTATCTTCCAGTGACGATGCCCCAACGTTTGCATTGATATTTCCGTAGAATAGTTGTCGGGCCCCTCTTAGCGGGCCTGTAGCTTCATTTAAAAATAGCTTTGGGGGTTCGATATCAAGTAGTCCTGTTTTGCGTAACATTGTGAGGTAATCAAATCTTGCGGTGCGCCCAAAGGAAAGAACACATCTCATTGACTGGTATATCGCCTCGAAAGATAGCCTTGGATCGTGTGAACAATGGTAAGTCAGATCGCCAAACTTAACTGCATGCTGCCCACTATATCCAATCCAAGTTACATAGCTTTCAATAACTTTGTCCAATGAGCGATTAGCGTTCGACCTTATGGATTCGTATTTTCTATGATTACCGAATCGCCTGGTAATACCGTCCCTTTGCATTTGTAAACTGGCATTCCCAAACCACTCTCTAAACCCAGGGATATCGTTTCTTATACGTTCCCATGACCAATATGCATCATCCCCTAAAGCGCCGTAAATATCGGCCACTAAACGCCATCCTGTGGATTGCGGCTTACCAAAATGGGTAAAGAGAAAAACAAGCCAGCAAGCTTCGTCATAATTATGATCTTTATGGTGGATTGCTGCACGAATAGGGTCAAAAAGTGACGAGTTCGGATTCATTCTCAGTGCAGATATTGACCTTTGCTGAAGCGTAAATACATAATCAACCCGCCTGATGCTGTCAATTAGCTGCCTTATAAACACTTCCTCTTCCACAGGTGAAATAAGCCCTTGAAGAGGCATTTCTTCCTGTTGGAACTTAGTTATGCCATTCCTCAATTTAGCGTATACGCTCAGTTCCTTCGCTCTAACTTTTATCATCGTGTTCTCTTCCTTAAAACGCTTTTAATTTTCTGAACGTACTTGATATATTGAGGATTTTTTATGCTTGTTTCGATCTCGGAGATCAGTTCCAATCGTCTCACTCTACTAAGGCTGGTGTTTTTCTTAATCGAAAATATATAAAGAAGATTAACAAGATCTTCCCAATAACTCTCAAGCGCTACTACTTTGCTCGGGGAAAAGTTACCTTCGCGGATCTCCTTTTCCAGCATAACCACAGCGTTGATGTTCTGCTCAAAATTCTTTGCTGGGATTGGCGGCATAACAGCTTCAGAGGACATGAAACCTTCTTGCATAAATTGGCGTGCTTTAACGATACTGTCGTCTTTATACAAATGCATACTAGTGACGAAATGGGTGTAAGTACCAAGTTCTATATCCAGCTTCCGTGCAATAATCTCTTGAAGCATAGTAAATACAAACACATCGTGGGGAAGCCCTCTATAAGCGTCATTTGAACGCATCATTACGAACATATCCAACTTTCCGTTCCGTATAAGAAACTGAAGACTCAAAGTACATGGTATATCTTTAAACGGCTGTGAAATGTCATATGCATCAAAAAGCTGGATAACAGCCTGTCTGGATGTAGGCTTGTTTCTTAACATAGTTATGACTTGTTCAATTTGATCAAACTCACCATGCATTTTACTCAGTCGAGGCCCATAGCCACCATGAATTCGATTATCAGCTTCCACGAAGTTTTTATAATAATCAATATAATAAGTGATAAATGATGAATCATTGGTACCTGCCAGGTACCAGAGTAATTCTCCTAAACAACTGTAAAGGGTCCCTTTGGTCTCAGAACGACTAAGCCTGGCCAATGGGTTGGTCAGTTTTAGAAGGCACCCGGAAATTTCAAGATAGCTACCTTTTGTAGACGTCTCTTCGTAAGCAGAATTTAGCAATGCATCGTATAAATCCATTAATAAATCGTCCAGCGTGTCACCTGTTAAGAGCATTGCTTATTTCCTTATTCGGGCTCAGACAACCCACTTTTGAATATCCGTATAAAGTCCTGATCCACCCCAACTTTATTAAAAGCATTAACTATCGCTTTTTGGCATTTCAGCTCTTGCGATTTCGATGCAGGATGATTGAAAATAAAAGCTTTTTTGAAGATTCCTGTGCACTTATTGATATTTCCGCAAGTGAGCCTGAGCCTTGCCTTTAACTTATTAATGACGTCATCGAACTCGTCTGTTGCTGATTTCTCAAAGATCAGCCCTCTGATATGTTCTTCATTGAATGATGACCCATGCTTACGTTCCACCTCTACTATAACGTAACTAATTCCTGGGAGGTCAAACTGAATAACCAAGAGCCCTCGCACTTTACGTTGTGAGTAACTCGAGTATATCCATCGCTGCTGATCCTCATTCAAGAATGCTTTTTCTGCGTCCGTGTAACCATTCAGCGAAATGAGCAGTGGCTCATCACTAGAACGGTACTTCTCCTCCATCAGATAGCATCGAACATTTCGTATGATTTGGGGATGCCTCAAATGTAGTACCCGTGAGGCCTGCCACATGCCTAATAAGGTTCCACCTTTTTTAAACTCTAGATTGGGTATTTGATTAATTGGGCCGATTTTATTATCGCCAGGCTGCCGTTCGCCAGAAGTTCCTATACCTGATGAAGGTTTGTCCAACTTCGTTCCTGAGGAAGACTTTGATTCTTTTAATATGATTTTTGTTTTTGCCCGACGCTCTCCCAGTATCCGGAGTCTAGGCTCAACAATTTCAATTGAGGGCTCGTCTGGAGCTGGGTCATACTCACTTTTGATCACTACCAATGGTAGGTTTTTCTTTGGTACTAAAGCATTCTTCCAGGCCGTGGGTGGACCATCGCCTTTTTTTTCGGTAAGGCTACTGTTAGCTCTGCCTAAAAGTATTCTTTCACCATCAGGTTCCGATATACCTTCAAATGCTAACCCTAAAAAAACATTCTTTAATATCCAGACACCTTTGAGCTCAACTTGCATTTCTCCAGTAAACCAAGGAGCGACTTCTAAAAAAACCGGCGTGATTACCTTGCTATCAAAGGCTGTTTGGATTTGAGAATAAATACCCTTAGCTGCTCGCTGAGCAACTCTGTCGTACAGCGCATGAGCAACAAAAGTAGCATCGTTATCTGAAAGTTTTTTAGGTAAGTGAACAACAAGCTTGCCTGAATGTTCGTGACCGTCAATTGGACCACATATACGACGACAAACTTCAGACCAATCGTAAGTTGCAAGGATACGTTTCAATTCGGCAGAGAATCCATAACACGAACTAAAGTATGTCAGACACGGTATGAGTACCTTGTATCCGTCTTGATGTGTGAATTCGATATAGCGACTGTCATTCTGTTTTCGAACAGGATAGTTTGAGTTGAAACCGTCAAGATAGTCAGCTTTGGTAACGTGTCTCCAATATCCAGGGTTCTGATTGAGTTCAGTTTTGAGTGACACTAGGCTTTCACTATAGCCTATACAGTATCCATTCTCTATAACCGTCCCGATCCTTAGTAGAGGTAAAAACGTAATTTTTACCTCCACATGATGAAGAGAAGTTAAAATATTGTCATCTCGAATATTTCTAAGAATAACGAGTGCTTTCGGTGATGTTAACCTTCCCCCGTTCGATGCCTTGGCTGGCTTAACATGCTCGTGAGCACATACTACACATCGACCTTTTATCACATCCGTACCCGGAACAAATTCCATTTTACCGGTGTAACGCTCATACAAAAAATTGGTCAACAACCGTCCGTTCCTAAGAATGTTATGTTGCAAAACATCCTAGCAGATTATCAAGTATTTCTGAAAGTGTTAAATTTTGGCAGGATCATATCCACAGTTTTAATACAAAGCAGATAGTTGAATGCAAGCATTCAATAATTTTGAAGTCTTATTTATTGACTAAACCCAACTTCAGCTGCTTGATGAAGGTCAGGAAGCGCGCATTTGTAAGAAGCTTTACTTGGCAGGTAATTTGAATAGAAATTTTTTGCTTTGCAGATGTTCTCTTACTATTTCGAGAATTGGCTACTAGATAGCAAAATAGCCCACTATTCCCGGGGAATATCTGATCGTTACTGCCTTAGATCCACAGAAACTCAACGAAAGTGAGTCCAAAATTGATAGTTTTGTTCTCAATAATTATTGATTAGTTCTCAGATATTACTGAAAGTGACAGCCACCGCCGACCAAAGCTACGGCTGAACTGGTATGATGCGGGCTGCGAAAAGGCCTTTGCTGCCAATCCGTTAAATTTCGTTTAAGCCCGGCAATAGAATATATAGCGGCGGTGGCCAACGCTTCCTGCTCGGTTAGCGGCGGCATTATGCCAGGTAAACGCTGCGCCAGCATTGACTTACCCGTGCCGGCAGGCCCCAACATTAACAGGTTATGCTCACCGGCGGCGGCAATTTCTAACACCCGTTTGGCATGTGCCTGCCCTTTAACATCGGCTAAATCCGGTAACTGCTGCTGTTCACGTACCGGCAGTGCAGGTATTGCCGGTAATGCCTGTTGCGCCAGTAAAAAGCTGTGTACCTGCAGTAAATGCTCCGCACCGTGCACTGCTACCTTCGGTACCTGCTGCGCTTGCTGAGCATTTAACATCGGCAGCACCACTTCACGCCCCGCATCACGGCAGGCAATGGCTACCGGAATTTCACCGACTATACTGCGGATCTCTCCGGACAATGCCAATTCGCCGCAAAACTCATAACCCTGCAAACTTTTTTCTGCCAGTTGGCCGGAGGCAACAATAATACCCAAGGCTATGGGCAGGTCGAAACGGCCGCCCTCTTTGGGTAAATCGGCAGGGGCTAAATTCACGGTAATTTTGCGATCCGGAAAGGCAAAACCGCTGTTAACCATGGCACTGCGCACGCGGTCGCGTGATTCTTTAACCGAGGTTTCCGGCAGGCCGACCAACTGAAAAGCTGGCAGGCCATTGCTAATATGAACTTCAACAGTCACCAACGGCGCTTCTAAACCATGACGAGCACGACTAAACACAACGGCCAGTGACATCCCTGTCTCCTGTGCACAAACCAAAAAGATAACTAATATTTGCCCACATGTAAAAAAAATGCAAGTTAAACGTATTTTTACCACTAAAACTTTGCCGTCGCTGCCTGCAATGTAATAGCACACGGAAACAAAAGCTTATGCTAAGCTTGATGCTGGATTGCAGCTGGCCTCTGGCCAGGCAAATACATCGCCATGCTCCGGAGGATAAATGACCGCTTCAGGTTTTGCCCTTAGCTTACGCTACCCCAAGTCAGCTGCATTTTGTTGTCTGATGCTGATCCTATTATGCAGTCTGGGCATGCAAAAGCTGTATTTTCGCGGTGACTACCGCATCTTTTTCTCGCCGGACAACCCCCAGTTACTGGCGTTTGAACAGATGCAATACAACTTTAACAAAAGCGATAACTTGTTGATTGGTATAGCGCCACGCGATGGCAAGGTGTTCAGTAATGAGGTATTAACGCTGATACACCAGCTAACTGACGCAGCCTGGTACACCCCCTATGTGACCCGGGTAGACTCGCTGACAAACTACCAACACACCGAAGCAGCAGAAGACGATTTACTGGTGGCCGATTTGCTGTTTGACCCTGCCACACTGACGCCACCGTCAATTGAGCGTATAAAACAGATTGCGCTGCAAGAACCGGTGCTGGTGAATCGCCTGGTAGCACCTGATGGAGCGGTAGCCGCGATCAACATTACCGTACAGTTACCGGAAAAAAATCAGCAACAAGAAGTGCTGGATGTCTGGCAATACGTGCGCCAGCAAATTGATACCCTTACTACAAACTACCCCGAGGTAGACTTCCATATAACCGGTGTAATAGCCATGAATCAGGCGTTCGCCAGCGAGGCAGAGCAAGATGCCAAACAGCTGGTTCCCATCATGTTTATTGCCATTTTGCTGATGCTTGCCTTGTTGTTGCGCTCGGTAACTGCCTCAGTGGCAACACTGGTGATTATCGTAGTGTCTGTCACCTCTGCGCTGGGTCTGGCTGGCTGGGCAGGTATTTTTCTGAGTACCGCTACCGTGAATGTCCCAACCATTTTGATGACGTTGGCTGTAGCAGATTCGGTGCATGTAATTGCATCTGCTCAGTTTGCGCTGCGTCGCGGTGATAGCAAAATACAGGCGCTGCAGTACAGCCTGCAACGGAATGTTAAACCTGTACTGATCACCAGTATAACTACCGCCATTGGTTTTTTAACGCTGAATTTTTCCGAAGTACCAATATTGCGGGACTTGGGAAATATGACTGCCGTAGGAGTAATGCTGGCTTGTTTTTACAGCTTACTGCTGTTGCCAGTGCTCTTGCTTGCCTTACCGCTAAAAGCCTCCGCTGCAGTAAATACTGATGATCGTAGTATGACAGCACTGGCGGATTGGGTAATACGTTACCAGCGTGTTTTGCTGCCACTGCTCAGTGGTGTCGTCCTGTTGTGCGCGGCTTTAATAAGCTTGAATAAAGTAAACGATGAAGCAATTAAGTACTTTGCCGATAGCACAGAATTCCGCCAGTCGAACGACTTTCTTGAACAAAACCTCAGCGGCTTCACGCTGATCGATTTTGCCGTCGCAGGCAATGACAGTAACGCCGTCAGTCAGCCAGATTTTTTGCGTGCCGTAGCTGACTTCAGCCAATGGTTACTGTCCCAGCCTGAAGTCACCCACGTCAACAGTATTACCGACGTGGTAAAACGGCTGAATAAAAATATGCATGGGGATGACCCCGCTTACTACCGATTGCCCGATAGCAGTGAACAGGCGGCGCAGTTTTTGCTGATGTACGAAATGTCACTGCCGTTTGGCCTCGATCTGAACAACCAGTTGAATATTGATAAGAGCGCTACCCGCATCAGCATTACATTACAAAATTTGGGCAGCAAACAGCTAACAGCACTGGAGCAGCGAGCATTGCGGTACATGAGCGACAACCACCCGCAATATCAGGTAACCGCAGCCAGCGCTGCGCTAATGTTTGCCCATATTGGCGAGCGTAATATGGCCTCAATGCTGCAAACGCTACCCGTTGCTTTGCTGCTGATCTCATTATTGCTGGTGTTCAGTCTTAAGTCCTGGCGTCTGGGGTTAATCAGTGTCATTCCTAATCTGGTGCCTGCCATAATAGGCTTTGGTATCTGGGGCTTGATCAGCGGAGAAATTAATTTGGCTTTATCGGTAGTAGCCGGTATGAGCTTGGGTATCATTGTCGATGACACCGTGCACTTTCTTAGCAAGTATCAGTATGCCCGACAAGAGGGCCGCGACAGCGAAGCCGCTGTGCGTTATGCTTTTAGCAGTGTCGGCAGGGCGTTATGGATCACCACAGCCGTATTATGCATCGGTTTTGCCGTACTGATGTTTTCCGGTTTCCGGCTAAATTCAGATATGGGTATGCTTACTGCACTGATTATTGTAATAGCGCTTGTTATTGATTTTCTGCTGCTACCAGCCTGTTTACTGCGCTTTGATAAAACAACGGAGAAAAGCCATGTTTAGATTGTTTAGCACTGTCAGCATTTTTTGTTTTGTCTGGATGGCGCTGCCAGTGCTGGCAGATGATGTCACCAAAGGCCGACAAATAGCCGAAGAGTTTAAACAGCGCGATCGTGGCTGGGGCGACAGCGAAAGCGAGCTGCTAATGATTTTACGCAACGCTGGAGGCCAACAAAGCGAAAGACGAATGCGCACCTTAACCTATGAAATGCAAAACGATGGTGACAAAGCACTGACCATTTTTGACGAACCTCGCGATATCCGTGGCTCGGCGTTTCTTAGTCATTCACATCCAACAGCAGAGGATGATCAGTGGCTGTATTTACCCAGCTTAAAACGTACGCGGCGTATTGCCAGCCGCAATAAATCCGGCCCTTTTATGGCAAGTGAATTTGCCTACGAGGATATGACCTCGTTCGAACTGGAGAAGTTTTCTTTTAACTACCTGCGCGATGAAAGCGTGAACGGTGAACTTTGCTTTGTAATAGAGCAAATACCAACCGATAATTTCTCGGGCTACAGCACCACGCATGTCTGGATAGACCAACAACACTACCGACTGCAAAAGGTCGACTACTATGATCGCAAAGGCAGTTTATTAAAAACCCTAACGCTGCATGATTATCAGCAATATTTGGACAAGTTTTGGCGGCCACACCGGATGACGATGCTTAACCACCAGACAGGTAAAAGCACTGATCTGATGCTGCAATCTATCCGTTTTGGTACTGGCCGAGTCGAAGCAGATTTTGATGTCGCTGCTTTGGAGCGGGCACGGTGAAGCAATTGCCTTCAGTGTTTACGCTGCTGCTGTTTGCCGCGTTTCTCACTGCAAACCTGCCTGCCCGGGCAGCGCCCGGCGGCAGTAATATTATCGTCGCGCCGGGCGAAACGTTATGGCGTATAGCCAACCGGGTTCGGCCTGATAACGATGTTGCTGTAGTGCAGGTCATTTATGCACTGTGGCAAGCCAATCCGGCATTGCATCAGGCGCTCTCACTACACCAGTTAACCAGTGGCAGCCAATTACAGGTTCCGCCACGCAGCGTTATGCTACAAACCCCTGAGGCTAAGGCCCGGCAATGGTACAATCAGGCGTTAGCCCGTTCGGCACCATCTGCGACGGCTCAGCTACACCGTGAAGAAGTTACCGGCTTGCGCACAATACTCCCTACCCAAACCGGCGAGCACCACATCAGGACAGATGTAACTGCGCAAACGCCAGCCAAAAATACCCCAGCCCAAACATATGATTTACCAGCCGCTGAGCCTCAAAAAATAACACCAGCCCCCTGGTATCAGGATATCCAGGCTGACTATACGTTTGAGTTACAGCAACGCTACTATAGTGCCGATGGTGCACAAGGCCAGAGCAAGCACTACAGCAGTGCTGCACTTAGCGCAGACTGGTATTGGCAAAGCGCTGATCGCCGGCATCAACTTAGCTTAAAACCCTATGCACGTTGGGATGTTCGCGATCCGAAGCGCAGCCTGTTAGATTTACGCCAGGCATACTGGCAGTACGTTGGCGACGGTTTTGATATTAAGGCCGGCGTCGATATCGTATTTTGGGGTGTAACCGAGTCTCAGCATCTGGTTGATGTAATCAACCAAACCGATACGCTGGCGAATATTGACGCCGAGACCAAGCTGGGCCAGCCCATGCTGAACTGGAATCTGCACGGTGCGGGTGGCAGCCTGAGCTTATATGTGTTGCCCTACTTTCGCGAACGGCCACAAGCCGGGCCTGACGGACGCTTACGGCCAGCCTTGTTAGTTGACAGCAATAATCCGCAGTATGAGTCTGGCCAACAAGATAAAAATCTCGATTTCGCCCTGCGTTACAGCCAACAGTTTGGTGCCGTTGACTTGGGGTTAAGCTATTTTGAGGGCAACAACCGCGAGCCACTGTATAACCTGACCGCTGCAGGGTTGTTGCAACCGGTTTACCTGCAGATGCAACAACTGGGCATTGATAGCCTCTGGATCAGTGGCAGCTGGCTATGGAAGCTGGAAAGCATCTACCGTAAAACCCGGCAACAAGACTTTGTCGCCGCCACCGCTGGTTTCGAATATACCTGGGTCGGCTTATTTGACTCAAACTGGGATTTAGGCTGGATTGCAGAGTATCAATACGATAGCCGGGGCTCCCAGGCCACTGCGCCAGGGCAAAATGATGTTTTTATCGGAGGCCGCTTTGTCGCCAACGATGCTGCTGGCAGCGAAATACTGTTGGGGCTGTTGCAAGATTTAGATCACAGCGGCAGCCAAAGCGGCAAACTGGAAGCCTCTATGCGCTTATCCAACAGTTTGCGCCTGCGCCTGGATGCCTGGTTTTTTCACAGCGAACGGCCCACAGAACCTGCTTATGCTATCCGTAATGATGACTACCTGCAGCTGAGTCTGGATTATTATTTCTGACCAGCTTATCGCTGCTCAGCCTCAGTGACAGGCAGCTCAAGGATCAATTTAAGGTTCTGCAGTCCTTGTTGTAAATCTGCAGCGATGATGCTCTCAACATCCGTAACCAGTAACATCAGATTCATCGGATAAGGCATATGGCCGGCAAAGCCCCATGTTACCCGCGTTTGTTGCTCCGTTAGCGCTTCTGTGGTCATATAAATCGGAGATACTGCGGTGGATGGCTGATAAAAGCGCAGTTCAAAGTCTATTCGTTGTGCTTCAGTTATTGCTGTTATTTGCTGTTCACCCACGCCCACATCAGGGTTGTCACTATGCCAGGCAGAGACAAACCCCACAGTGCCGTCTACGCCACGATATGACTTTTGCATATTCGGGTCCATCGCCGCCCAAACGCTAAAGTTGTCCTGATTATTAAGAAAACGGATATAGTCAAACACCAGCTGCGCTGGCTGTTGAATGACTATCTGGGTTACTACTTTATACTCCTGCTTTACAAACAACGCAGTAATCAGCGGTATGGCAAGCAGCACAACAATTGCCAGCAGTAGTTTTTTTATCATAGTGAATATCCTTATTGTTATGCGTTCACAACACCCCGCTGGCGCTTGTAGCACATTATTTTTCCGCTTAAACATAGCTGGCTTTTTATTAACACTCCAGCCGGTTAAACTACAGCTGACATTACACCATCGCAGTATCGCCAAATTCGCCAAACATTGGCTTTTCATGCCAACCTAAGCGGCAAGCAAAACAACATAAGCAATTGAATATTAAGCAAATAAAACAAGGCATCATTTTTGCTTGCACTGTGCCAGACAATAACAAACCATAGATCAGAAGGACCTAGTATGAAAACCTTTATTCTTAACATAGCCACCGCCACTTTACTCAGTGGCTGCGTTATTTATGTGGGCAACGGCCACGCCGGAGACTTACAACATGAAGAACGCAAGCTGACCGTTAGCGCCGGGACTTTACAGCAACTTATTGCAGAAACCGGCGCCGGAAAACTGGATATCATCGGCGAAGCCGGGCGCAATGAAGTGGAAATGGTTGCCAATATTTACTACTACAAGGCCGAAGATATTCGCCTGAACCTGACAACACGCGGCAAAAGTGCTGTGTTGGAAGCCGGTTTTGATAAGGGCTTTTACAACGGCAACAGCCCTTATATCGACGTATTGGTTAAAGTACCGCAGCACTTTGGTTTAACATTGGACGATGGCTCAGGCGATACCGATATCCGTGGTTTAACCGGCAACTTGCAAGTAAAAGACGGTTCAGGTGACCTGCGTATCCATGGCGGCGCCAATGTCCAAGTGGAGGACGGCTCCGGCAATCTGTTTATTGAACAAGTTAATGGCAACCTGATCGTTGACGACGGTTCCGGTAACCTGGAAGCCCGCAACGTAAAAGGCGATGTCACTATTGACGATGGCTCAGGTGATATCGTGGTCAGAGACGTAGCTGGTATCGTTACCATTGATGATGGTTCCGGCGATATTATCGTAGACGGTGCCGGTGGCCTGACGATTATCGATAGTGGCTCTGGCGGATTAACGCTAAATGCCATTAATGGCCCGGTAAAGATTAACGATTAACGGCACTGTTTTGCTTTATTTTACGCCAGTGCATTTGGCTTAAGACAAAACTGCGGTAGCATTACGCCTTTGTGCAAAACATTCAGGCGTTATGACTACCGATACCGTATTTCCGCTTACCCAGCATCAGCTGGAGTTCTGGTTCGACAGCGCAACCTTTCACCGCGCCCAGGCATACATGCAAGCCGGCAAGGTAGTAAAACTGGAATACAACAGTGACTTGTCGGATATCAGCGCCCAGGTCTGGGGCGCGGCGTTTACGCCTTATCGGCAATTTATTCAGCTGAAGCACAGCGACACCGGCTGGCAGTTGCAAAATCGTTGTACCTGCCCGGTGGGTGCCAACTGTAAACATGTGCTGGCCGTGCTGTTACGCCTGCAGCGTGATTATCAGCAAGATAGGCTAAAACTGGAGCAACAACCGGTGCGCCAGCTAAACCAGTGGTTTGAACAGGCCGAACAACAACTGGCCCCGCCCGTCGATGTTAAAGATGTGGTGCTGTATTTGCTGTCTTATGGCCAGGCAGGTTTACAACTTAGCGCCCGCCGCGTACGCGAGAGCAAAAAAGGCGGCTATACCAAAGGCGTGGCGATAGGCAAGTATGACCTGGTTAGCCCGGTAATGCCGCCCTGGATTGACGAACAGGATTACCGGTTACTAAGCTATTTTCGCGCGCAAAACCTACGCGACTTGCCGCTACTGGAAGGCGAATGGGGCTATCAGTTACTGCAACAATTACTCGGCAGTGGCCGGTGCTTTTTTTCTGAATCACGTTTTAGCGTTGAGCGCGGCCCACGCCGGCCTTTGCAATTTTACTGGCAGGAAACCGCTGCCGGGCAGCAGCTGTGCTGGCAACTGGATGATAACGACTGCGACTTTGAACTGGTTTACACAGACCCACCTTGCTATCTGGATACCAGTTACCATCAAATAGGTGAACTGGATACCGTGCTTAGCGCCGCCCAACTAAAACTGCTGAACAAAATACCACCGGTACCCAAACAAGCTTTGGCGCCTACGTTAAGCCGCTTGCAGCAACTATTCAGCCAAACCAGTCTGCCTCTGCCCAAAGTAGAAGGCATTAAGCACATTACCGCAGCGCCACGGCCTGTGCTGCAACTTAAAATGCTGGCGCACAAGGCAAAAGGCCGCAGCGAGCCAACTGCATTACTGCAATTTCAGTATCAAAATCATTTGCTGCCGCTGGATTTATTTACCGCTCAAACCGAGCTTAACCTTAATGGCCAACAGCTGTTTATCCGCCGCGATCGGGCCGCAGAAACAACAGCCGTCGAACAACTGCTGCACTTTGAGCTGGTGCAACTGCCTGCCTTGCCCGAGCCATATCAGCAACACAGTGCCTTTGCCACCGCTGAAGGGCCGGACAATCCGTTGTTGTGGCAACCGCTACTGGATGCCGTGCCCGATTTAATCGCCCGGGGCTGGCATGTCGCCCGCGACGACAACTTTAATCTGGATATTTTAAGCGGTAACCCGTATCTGCAGGTACAGGATAACGCCGGCGGCGGCTTTGCTTTGGCGATACAGGTAGACATTGATGGCAATCAGATACCCTTGTTGCCACTGATCAGCCAGTGGTTGCGCCAGTATGGCCTGCCCGACGCGGACAAACCAATCTGGCTGTCACTGCCGCAAGGCAAACTGGCGTTAAATGCCAGCCTGATCCAACCCTTTATTGATACCATTATTGAGCTGCTAAACCCGAACAAACCGCAGTTCAGTATCGATCTGCCCGCTTACAAGGCGGCCTTGTTACCCGGTGAGTCCAGCAAAGATATTCAATACTTAAACGCCCAACGCGCCCAGCGATTAAGCAGCCAGTTGCGCGACTTCAACGGCATCACACCAAGCAGCATTCCCGATGGCCTGCAAGCGCAGCTGCGGCCTTATCAATTGCAGGGCCTAAGCTGGTTAAACTTTCTGGCAGAATATGGTCTGGGTGGCATCCTGGCCGACGATATGGGCCTGGGTAAAACGCTGCAAACTTTAAGCCTGATGCTATGGCAAAAGCAAAGCGGCCGCTTTTTACATCCGGTATTAATTGTCTGCCCAACCAGCTTACTGGGTAACTGGTTGGCCGAGGCCGCCCGCTTTACGCCACAGCTACGGGTACTGCAAATTCATGGTAACAAACGCCAGCCGTTATTCAATGAGCTGGCAGATTACGATGTTATTGTTACCAGTTATCCGCTGGTGGTGCGTGACTACAAATACTATCAAAGCCAACAACTGAGTGCGGTTATTCTGGATGAAGCTCAGCATATTAAAAATGCCGGCAGCCTGGCGGCTAAAGCCGTAAGGATGTTAAAAGCTGACGTTAAACTGGCGTTGTCAGGCACGCCGCTGGAAAACCACTTGGGCGAACTAAAATCTATTTTCGATTTTGTCTTGCCCGGCCTGCTTGGTAACGACAATCATTTTAACCAGGTGTATCGCAAACCGATTGAAAAACATGGCGATACCGAGCGCGCTCACGCGTTAAAAGCACGAATTGCACCCTTTATGCTACGCCGTACTAAAGCGCAGGTTGCCAGCGAGCTGCCGGACAAAACCGAAATGGTGCAACTACTCGAGCTGGAGAGCGACCAGCGCAACCTGTACGAAAGTATCCGCCTGGTGATGGAAACCAAGGTCCGTGAGATGTTTGTGCAAAAAGGAGTAGCGGCCAGCCAAATCCAGTTTTTGGATGCCTTGCTTAAGCTACGCCAGGCATGCTGCGACGCGCGTTTAGTGCCGGTAGAGCACGCCCGTTCGGTGCAAAGCAATGCCAAACTACAGTGGCTGCGCGACACCCTGCCCGACATGCTGGAAGAGGGCCGCAATATTCTGCTGTTCAGCCAGTTCGCCAGTATGCTGACTTTGATAGAAGATGAACTAACTGCATTGGGCATCAGCTACAGCAAACTCACCGGCCAAACCAAGCACCGCCAGCAGCAAATAGATGCGTTTCAAAATGGTGAAACCCGGGTATTTTTAATCAGCTTAAAAGCCGGTGGCACAGGGCTAAATCTCACTGCCGCCGACACAGTAATTCACTACGATCCGTGGTGGAACCCTGCAGCTGAAGCCCAGGCAACGGACCGTGCTCACCGCATCGGCCAACATAAAGCCGTGTTTGTCTATAAACTAATCGCCGCCAATACTGTGGAGCAAAAAGTTCAGTTGCTGCAACAACATAAACGTCAGTTGGCCGACCAGTTATTTGCCGGTGGCAAAGGCCAGCCGTGGCAGGGCAAAGCTGAAGACCTACTTAACTTGTTTAGCGCCGACTAGCATAGTCAGCGCTGCAGTTAATTACAATGCAAACACCTTGGTTACTTTTATAACAATTTGTCTCATTGACCACTGGTAACAGCACCTTTAGGCTTAGTGCTTACTTACATAAGACTAAAGCTACTGGTGCCACCACAATGAAAACACTTACCGAACACCTGAGCCAATATGCGCGCTATCACCGAGACCAGCGTAATATACTGACGCACTATATTGGTATTCCGTTAATCGTTATCGCTATTTTTGGTTTGCTTTGGTGGCCACTATTTAGCGTTGCCGGTATCAACGTAACACCAAGCTTAATACTCTTTATCGCCTCAGCCTTGTTTTATTTTCGCCTCGATCTGCGTTTTGGTGTGGTTATGCTGCTATTTAGCGGCGGCTGTCTGACCATAGCGGCCAAGCTCACCGAGCAGTCAGATCTGATCTGGCTGGGTGGCTCTGCGGCTTTGTTCGTTATCGGCTGGGTTTTGCAGTTTGTCGGCCATTATTTCGAGGGTAAAAAGCCGGCTTTTGTCGATGATTTGGTCGGTTTGTTAATAGGACCATTGTTTATTATGGCCGAACTGGGGTTTTTACTCGGTTTACGCAAACAGCTGCAGCAAGACATCGAGCAAGTGGCCGGAAAAACACATTAAGTAAACCATTGTTCAGCCCGACTACGTACGCTGAGCCGTAAAATAATCACTGAAGTAAGTGGTAGTGAATGCAGTATTTTTTGATTGTTGTTAGCAGCTTACTGCTGCTGTTGTCCAGCCTTAGCTTTGCAGCACCAACCAACTTTGACCAGGCTAAGCGCCTGGCCCAGCGCATTCATGCGCCAGAGGCAAAAAGCTTTTATTGCGACTGCGATATTCGCTGGCAAGGTAAAAAAGGCATCCCCGATTTAACTGGTTGCGGTTATCAGGTACGAAAAAACGGCCCGCGCGCCAGCCGGATAGAGTGGGAACACGTTATGCCAGCGCATCACTTTGGCCACCAACGCCAGTGCTGGCAAGACGGCGGCCGCAAAAATTGCGTAAAAACCGACAGTGTATTTCGCGCCATGGAAGCCGATTTATACAACCTGGTACCCGCCATTGGCGAGGTTAACGGCGACCGCAGCAACTATCGCTTTGGTGTACTACCCTCTACACCTGCTCAACATGGCGCCTGCCCGGTAAAGGTCGACTTTAAGCAACAGGTGTTTGAACCGGCACCTAATGTGCGTGGTGATATAGCGCGGATATATTTTTATATGGCCGACAAATACAACCTTAACCTGTCGCGTGCCCAGCAACAGTTGCTTATTGCCTGGCACAAACAAGACCCGGTAACCGAGCAAGAGCGCGAGCTAAACCAGCGCATTCAACAGCATATGGGTCACGACAACCCCTTTGTTAGCGGCGTGCGCGAGTGGAACCTGGGCTACCGGCCAACGGGGTATGGTTTACAAGCCAGCCAGTAAATTGGCTTATAAAACCGCCGCACAGACCCGCCAGTATAATGTCGGAGTTTTTTAGCAACCTCTTGCGGGTACCAGACGTTAACTGCCCCACACTGCTCCCAATCTAAAATACTTGATTTACTGACAGCTACCAGCCTAACTGGATTCAATTTTGAAACTCGCGGGGGCTGCGCAGCGCAACTTGCGGGTTTGAATCCATTGAATAAGCTGTTACCAACCTGGTTATCTGGGTCAGAACAACATTAAACGGCGACCAGTAATTATATGGCCGCGTTATCTGATCTAGGACTAAATAGTGCTGTTGATAATCGCAGTTTTCCAGCGTGATTTTACTGCAACCAAACATCCATAGCCTTTCAGTTCCGATATCGACAAGTTTTGCTTCGCCGTAGCAAGTGCCTTCTTAAGCCAGCCCTTGGCGAAGGTGCCTGATGCGCCAAGCAAATCAGAAATCAGCTGCTTCATATTGGCGTTACATTTAACATTGGCGTTGATCATCTCTTCAACGACGGCAACTGTATTTTCATTAAAGCCACTTTTGTAAGCTTTTATAGAACTGTCTTCACCAATCATGGCGACAATGATGTCGTGTAAGCGATCTTTCTCATGACTTTTCAACATATAAACCTCCTTTTACTAAACCGGTGAATTCCATTTTGCTCATGCCATTGGCGTGAACTGTCAAAATGTATTCTGATGCTTTGTGTTTCACCACATACGCCAGACAGCGCTGCGCTTTGCATAAGCTGTACAGCGTCCATCCCTGCAGTTGTTCGGTGCTTACATCAGATAAATTGAAGCTGTAGTTAATCTCGTCTGCTGTATTACTAAACAACTGCGTGTTTTGAGAGCTTAAGCCACTGACAGCTTTGAGCTTCAGCACATATTGCGGATATAACTGCATATCAAAGCCGGCAGGCAGCTGCTCAGACTCAGCCGACAGCACTTTGCCGGAAAACAACTGGCCGGACGCCGTTTTGACTGACAGCTCGTCGGCGACAAACACCGTAGCGCCAGCAAATACCGACGACGGCAAAGCGATTTTAAAATCAGCGCTAAACGACAATGTCGTGGTAGCTTGCGCAGCACAAGCCGTTAAACTGCCAATCAGCATCAGCACAGATAGTTTTTTCATACATAACTCCCTGCTAAAAAGCAGTGATGATAACCATAATTTAACTATTATTCATCAATAAATTACCACTCCAATGAAAAGCCAATTGCTAATCCTGTCTTGAAACCACCTTTAAAAGCATGAATGCTGAGAATGCTGAGGGTCAGAATGCTGAGGGTCAGAATGCTGAGGGTCAGATCCAATCAGAATGCTGAGGGTCAAATGCTGAGGGTCACAAATGCTGAGGGTCAGATCCAATTGTTAATCGCTTTGGTGGAATGCTGAGGGTCAGATCCAATTGTTAATCGCTTTGGTGTACTACCGTCTACACCTGCTCAACATGGCGCCTGCCCGGTAAAGGTCGACTTTAAGCAACAGGTGTTTGAACCGGCACCTAATGTGCGTGGTGATATAGCGCGGATATATTTTTATATGGCCGACAAATACAACCTTAACCTGTCGCGCGCCCAGCAACAGTTGCTTATTGCCTGGCACAAACAAGACCCGGTAACCGAGCAAGAGCGCGAGCTAAACCAGCGCATCCAGCAACATATGGGCCATGACAACCCCTTTGTTAGCGGCGTGCGCGAGTGGAACCTGGGCTACCGGCCAACGGGGTATGGGCTGGCTGTTGGCAAATAATTTACAATAACCAAACCCAATTAATGCAACACTGCCCGAACGATATACAGGCAGTGTTTTTCGTCAATTACAAATTGGTTATCGTTACTGGCTGCGCTTCGCCGCGGCGGAACACATTAAGTTTGCCACATTGGGCAAAATGATTGCCACTAGCATAGGGCGCACCTGGCTGGATAATGTCAGCCTCCCAACCAGGACCATTACTGATAAAGGTTTTCAGTTCAAACCAGCCCTTGGCACTGCGACTGCAGTCCATTTCCACATCCAGCATCCAATAATGCTCGCCATACTGATTTAGCGACTCTTCGCCATAACCATCTTGCGCTACTGTGCGTTTAGTACCCCAACTGGCCGGCCAAAAATTTGTTGTCCAGTCGGCTGCCGAGCCCAAAGCGGCGCTACTCTGGCCGCTTTCGCTGCCATACCAGTCCAAGTACTGATCATTTTGCTTCCAGGGGGCGGTGGTGGGGTTACTCAGGTTATTGTGCCTGATCGGCAGTGCGCACTGATAATTGCTTGCGGTGCAGCTTCGTCCCAGATTCGCAGCAGCATAATTGTGATCAATACCACCACGGATAAACATATCCTGGCCAGCAGCGGTAACCCCATAGACAAAGACGACAGTTCTCTGCCAGTCGGCTTGCTCCGGCACCGACGTTTTCCACAGCGCATAACCGTTTCCACTGATTACCAGGGTCCAGCCAGCACCAGGCTGCCAGTCCCCGGGGCCAATTTTTACTGCCAGCCGGTTTTCAATAATTGCAGCATAACGACTGGCATCAGCCACTTGCACCGCAACACGGGCATCAGAGCGAATGTTAAGTTCACGGCGCAAGTCTATTAACGCTTTTATTGGCTGATATAAATTCCAATTGTAGACATGAGCCCAGTACACAGAAGGGATTCCCGGATGACTTAGGATATAGGCATAGCCCTCCATCACCTTGTTACACGCTACCGGCCAGTGGTTTTGGCCATCGCCACAGCTTTCGGATGGGCCGGTGTCATGGTTATCTACAAAGGTTACCATTTTTTGCGGCCACCAGCCGATGCCTCCTGCCGGCTGATAGTTGTTGCTCAACCGCCAATATTGGTTGGCATTCAATGCCCGATTTAACAAACCCTTAGTGGTAAAATCGAACACTCCGCAATCACCATTAGTTCCGCTGACAAAATCAGCCAACTGTTGGCGATGAGCATCTACATTGTCATAATTCAAATCAGTCCACACTTCGCCAACACAAAAATCCGCTTCGGTGGCTCTGGCATATAAACCAGTATAAAACGCACTATAACCCTTAGAATAATCAAACCTAATACCACTAAAACCTGCTGGTTTAAGTACGTTATTTATCCAATTGATAATATCTGCCTGAACAGTAGGGTTACTATGGTCCAGATCGCGGGCGGCATGATAACCGTCGCCACTATCCCAGTTGCCTGCGCCTTGACCCCATTCATCATCACGTGTGATTGCCCAAGATCCCCACGTTGGGTTGGTAAAATCGGCCCAGTTGGTGCTGCCCACCCGATGGTTTACCACAATATCTGCGACAGCTTTAACGCCCTGCTGTGCCAACGCCGACGTAGCGGCCTGCAACTGTGCTGCACTGCCATAAGCTGAATTAAGGTTATTTAGCTGGCGTGGCAAATACCCCTGAGGCGCAGCTGCATCTGACGGCGGCGGAAACCACACATGGCTTATTCCTAATTGCTTAATGCTAAGCGCATTGGCCTGCATTGTGTTGTACCAATCGGTTTGATGGGAATGCCAATGAAATCCTTGTAACATAACAGCATCGCTACTGTGTTGCTGCTCACTGCTGTGCACGCCGGATGTGCAGCAAAACGCCAGTGCAGCTAAAGCATAGCGGCAGGTTGAGTTAACTCGTTGCATATTTCTACCTTTGTTATTTTATGTTGAAAGTACGCCGCAGCCAGACAGCAGACTTTGCATGCTCCCCCGAGCAGCAAAACCAAAGACAAAACAAAACGGCATCGCCAGTTATTGTCGGGAATATGACAAAGCGCAAAATGAATACGTATGCAAATAGAAAACTTTACATTAAATAATTGTTATAGGAACAGGCGGGGCGAATGGCATTAGGTCGATTGCGGTGGTACCTGGTTTAGGGTTTATTCATTAGTATATTGACGGACCAACTGGTCAATGATGCCTTGCTTATGCATCAGATCAAGTTCCTGCTGCATTTTCACAGCGAGCTCGGCCGGAAAATTAGCATTTAAGGCAAGATAGTTATCACCTACGTCTTCCAGCATAAATAACGCTTCGGCTGTGTCAGCCGGTTGCTGATGTTCCAACATCCAATTACGCAAAGAACGCTTTGACCCGACCAGTAAGTCAATTTTACCGGCTAAAAACAATGGAACTGGTTCAGATTTATTGGCGAAATCCAGCATATTTTGTCCAAACTCAAAGCCATGTTTGCGAAAATAACTTTCGTAAACATCACCACGAGCGACAGCTAACTTAAAACGTTTTGCTTGCTCTAAATTATCGGGATTTACCTCTGTGCGGCCTTTAAGTCGAAACACATAGCCCCAGTCAGATGCAATTGGCCCAACCCAGCGAAAAAGTTGTTCACGCTGCTGACTTCGGGCAGTTGAAAATACACCACTAAGTTGCTGCTGGCGGGCATTGTCGAAGGCTCGGCGCCAGGGCAACAATACAATGTCACACTGCAACTGCAAGCGATGACACAGCCTTCGCATCAATTCGGCATTAATACCCTCTACCTGATCTTCGGCTTGGTAGCTGTATGGAGGCATATGCTCGGTATAAAACATGATCTGGTTAGCATTTGACATCGCCGAGCACCATAACATCAAGCTACAAATCAGATATTTCATTCTACTGCTCTTAAGTTGCACTTTCTTAAAGCATAGGCTCCATCACCGCAGTGAGCAAAAATGTCTGGATATCTTGTCCAAAATTATCAGGATCAGAACCTGAGAGCTCCTCACGAATTTACCCCCGCATTCCATGTTATAACTCGTCGTATCCAGCAAGTGTTTGCAGTGGCGTAAAGTTTTGCGCCACTGTGCTGCAGTCAACACTAAAACGCTAAGGTTCAGATCCAATTACAGCCAGAACTATCCCGGATGGCGATGCGTTATATAACGCCGACCCTGGCGTGCTAAGGCGGCTAGATGCCTTACTGGCCGGAACGCACCAACCTTACTCTTCCCAGGCTGTAAACTTTATTGTCATAGTAAACACTGCCGTTTTCAAAGCTAACACGCCAGGCACTACCGGTAGATTCTTCATGTGATGTTGCAGACCAATACCAATCTTTAGCTGTGGCAGGAAAGGCTTCTGCATTTATAGTAGGCTGTTCAGGTTCACCCTGGCACTGAGCATTGGTGTCGTTAATATATTCGTCTTCAGCCCGCTTGTCTGGCTGGCGGCCTCCTTTACACTGTACCAAGGTATCCAGCTCTGCTATCGATGGAAGGCGCCAACCTTCTTTGGACAGTTCTAATGCTTGCTCTCCCCGGTATCTGGCGGCATTGCCGTTACACGCCGAACCCTGCCAAGTTTGCCCCAGACTGCAACGTTGCCAGGTAAGTTTGGTAACAGTATCAGTGAGGGTGCCATCGTTATTATCGACATAACGACCATTAATTAACGTATTGGCCTGCGCCGGTGACACACCCAACAAACTCAGCAGTGTCGCAGTGGTTACTAAAGCAATATTTTGTCTCTTAAATATCATTAATAAAGATCCTTTTTTAAAACTATGGTTGCAGAGGCATAAGCGCATCTTGTCGCTGCGTTTTGACATAACGCATTATATTGATAAAGGTATCCGTCCAGTAAATATCGCGGTTTGCCGCCAGATAGGCCAGTAATTCGGCATGGGCCTCTGCAGATACAGTTAAATGATCGCCGCCAATACCATGAAAGGTAAAGTTAACCATAGTGCCATACTGCGCCGCCTGCTTAACCGAGGCGATTAACTCTGCGCCGCTGCTGCCCACCGGGGCTATTACGTCTACGGAATGCAGCCCCAGCTTTGCCATATCTGTGATGATCGGCCCAGTTTTTGCTTTTATCGCCACAAAATCGTTATAAATTAGCGGTAAGTATGGTTGGCCGCCGGCTAATTCATCACCACAAGGGGCGGTAAAGGTGCGCTCAGTTTGGCCGTCGATGGCAAATAACATACTGCTGGCTAGCCGAATTTGTTGCACCAGCTGCGCAGCGCTAATGGTATCTAAGTTATTTTCTGCCGCTACCCATTCGCGGCCTGGTTTGGAGGCCGAGCATTGATGAAACAGCGTATGGTTACCCAGCTCATGCCCCTGCGCCGCAGCGACGCGCCAGTCAGTTAAACGCGCCGTTAACAGCGGGCTGGACAATTGCAGGTAAAAACTGGCTTTAAACCCCTGCGCATTGAGTGCCGGAATAGCAACGTCTAACTGCGAGGCCAGCGTATCGTCATAGGCCAGGCTAACGGCGGCTTTAGCACCATGCGGCCAGCGAAAAGATGCTGCTGCCATCGCGTCTGCAAGCAGACAAAAACACACCACCAGATAGACACACTTCATAAACTGCTCCATTGCCGCCAAAACTTACCATAACCTATAGCCTGTTGCTGCACCAAACGTTATGCTGAAGTGAATTAAACTCTTATAAACCTTCGACAAGGATTTAACATGATAACCGCTTTATATGCCGCCCTGCTCGGGCTAATGTTTGTGCTATTAAGTATTAAAGTTATCGCCAGGCGACGGCAGTTTCAGGTTGGCATTGGCAGCAACGGCGAAATGGCACTGGAACGGGCAATACGGGTGCACGGCAATTTTGCCGAGTATGTACCCTTTGCACTATTGCTAATGTTTTTAGCCGAGTACAGCGGGCTGGTACCGTTATACCTGCATATCTTAGGTGTATTGTTGTTAATTGGCCGGTTAAGCCATGCTTTTGGCGTGCAACAGATACAAGAGCAGCTGAAATTCCGCGTGTTTGGTATGCTGCTTACCTTTAGCGTACTGCTGTTATCGGCCATCGCTATTCTGCTGCTTTATATCAGTAAAATATTGTTATAAAAAAGCCCATGCATTGCACGGGCTTGAGTGGTGATTGCGCCAGCCAAAGCCGGCTCTGCCGTTAACGGATGGGCTGGTTAATTTTGTTTTCCAAAATAAAGCTGCGCATTCTGGTATCCGGCTGTTTAATCGCCAGGCCACCGGTGTTAGGCTGCTTCGTGCTTACCGCCACTGCAGCTGCGGTTTGTGGGCAGCTGTTGTTGGTCGCATAGTACAGCGCAGTTTTCAGCATACCTTCATTGGTATCACCTAAAGGCTTGGTAAAATCATCGGCGGCCGGGCAGCCTTTAACGTCTGCAGCAAATACCGGCGCTGCTTTTGGCGTAAAGCCGTCGGCGTAATCACCAAAGCCTTTAGCATTAATACCACTAAACTGTACGGTAAAATAAGTAGTACCGCAGTTGTCGGTGGGGTAAAAACCGTACGGCTTTCCACAGGTTTGGCCGCCAATCTGAATTACTTCTACATCGATACCGCGCAAGCCATTGATAAAGGCCTCGCTGGCAGAGCAGGTACTGTCAGAGGTTAAAACGAATACCCGGCTTAAGCCCAGGCTTGGTAAGTTATTTGTTGTCAGGCCACCCTGAGCATAATCGATCTCTACGCTATAAAACGGCATCGGTGTTAATGGTCTACCTGTAACCGCATCGGTGGTTGGATACTTGTCATTAAACTGGGTTTTCTCAAAATAGCGTCCCTGAATAATATTATCGCCGGCCACCATATAGCCAAACTGCGCTGCCAGCGCCAGCAGGCCGCCACCGTTGTAGCGTAAATCAACGATCAGATCTGCAACATTTTGCTCAGCAAATTGCTCTACCGCGGCAATCAGCTGTGGCTGGGCGTTAGCAATATGGCTGTTAAACTGCAAATAGCCTACCTTGCTGCCGCCATTGTCCAGTACCTGTACATTTTGCACCGGGCTGGTGCTAACATCTGCCGATACCAGGTTAAACGTTTGGCTGGCACCACCAACACGCTCGAACACAAACTGATGCGGCTCGCCTGCGTCAGCCGGAAATAAACCGGCATTTAGCGCCGCTACGCCAGCCTGGGTGTTGTCATTTATAAAATCGACACCATCGATAAATTTCAGGCTGTCGCCACGGCGCACACCGGCCTCTGCCGCCGGTGATTCTGGCTCAATATAGGTTACGGTTAACTGGCGTGGCGGGGTTACCGAGCCAAACTGCCATTTAATACCATAACCAGATACCACACCACCCTTAGTTTCCTGTTGGTACTCAGCTGTATCTTGCGCGAAATGAAACTGATCTTTAGCCGCACCCGAGTCTGTAGTTTGGTCAGTTTTTAGTAACCCAAAGTACTGCTGCACCCCATAGCCAGCCGGGTTCACGTCTGGTAACTCGCTGTACCACAGGTAAGTACGGTTGCTCCAACTGCGCAGCCACATTTTCTCGTACTGAGCGCTACCGGCTTTATCAGGGTATGGTCGGTTGGTATAAGGGTCAATGCCGCTGCGTGGCGCAGCGCAGAAGTTTTCTAACTGCGCTTCTGGCGGATATACCCCAGCAGTATAGGTTGTTACCGTATTACTGCCACTTCCGCCGGTACCACCACCCGTGCCTGAACCGCCATTGCCGGTATTACTTCCGGCACTGCTGCTACCTCCGCCGCCACAACCTGCCAGTACCACAGCCGCCGCCAACAGTGATACTTTAAATAAATTATTGAAGTAAAACATAATCTTCCTCATTACTTTTTGTTACAATGCAGCGCACTGCAGTAAATATTTTGATATTAAAATAGGCTCGGCAATGTAGCAAAATGTAAACTTCATCGCAATATTTATTGAATAACAATAACCGCAAAACAATAAATGTAAAATTACGTTATTTTTCTGCCTGGCAAACCGCCACATAAAATTATTTCCGCCAGCGGCAATAGCCAGCTATTTCTAAGCATCGCTAACTAAGGTATAACGGCGCAATGAAAATACCAAAACGTATCCAGCCTCTGGTCGATGAAGGCCTGGTGGATGAAGTTATACGCCCGCTGATGAGCGGCAAAGAAGCGTCAGTGTATATAGTGCGCTGCGGCGAGGATATTCGCTGCGCCAAGGTATACAAAGAAGCCGATAAACGCAGCTTTAAACAGGCGGTGCTGTACCAGGAAGGCCGTAAAGTACGCAGTTCGCGCCGCGCCCGGGCAATTGAGAAAGGCTCTAAATTTGGCCGCGCGCAGCAAGAAGAAAGCTGGCAAAATGCTGAGGTAGATGCCTTATTTAAACTGGCCAAGGCCGGTGTGCGGGTGCCACAGCCTTATGGCTGTTACGATGGCGTACTGCTGATGGAGCTGGTGTGTGACGACGAAGGCATGGTGGCGCCACGCTTAGCCGATGTAGCAATGGATGCCGATTTAGCCATAGCCGACCACGCGACTATGTTGCAATACATTGTGATTATGTTGTGCGAAGGCTTAGTACATGGCGATTTATCTGAATTTAACGTGCTGGTAGATGACCATGGCCCGGTAGTAATTGACCTGCCACAAGCTGTTGATGCCGCAGCCAATAATAATGCCAAATGGATGTTTGTCCGCGATGTAAATAATATGCGTGATTATTATGGCCAGTACGCGCCCGCATTGCTCAATACACACTACGCTGAAGAAATTTGGGCACTGTACGAAGCCGGAGAGTTAACAGCTGATGTTGAGCTAACAGGTGAATTTATTGCCGATAACACGGCTGCTGATGTCGACTCGGTATTAGAGCAGATAAAAGCCGCCTTTGCTGAAGCAGAAGAGCGCAAAGCGCGCGCTTCTGAGCAAGACGACTAAACTAAGATGCTGGCGGGTAATAAATAAAAAACAGTGTTTTTGCGCCGGGTAAACGCTTCTGCCCGGCTGCTGATGCCGGCTGAATGTAAATATGCGGAATACTAAAGGCCCGCCCCATATCTTTTACGTAATCAAATCCGGCTGGCAGGTGCTGCATCAGGGCTACTTCATCGGCCTGGGCCAGCGATGATCGATGCACTTTGTAATCAGGTAATTGTTGTCGGTAATATTGCAACACTTGCTGCGGGCTGTCTGTCGTAACAAAAGACGCCCCCGGCAACATAGCATAAGCCTGCTCGCCCAGCTCAATTTCGGCCTGAGCAGGTATATTTACCAGAATTTGCGCCTGCGGATATAGTGGTAATGTAATCAAATGCTCGCTGCCCTGGCTTCCGGCAATAATGCCATCTACCATCATTTCCATCTCAGCCATGCCGCGCTGCTGCATTTGCTCCAGTAGCTGTTCAATTTGCTGTTGTTCTGCTGCGGTGGGTTCACGCTCACCAATGCGTTCGTATAACGCATCCAGCTGAGCCAGAACAGGGTCTTGCTGTTCATCTTCTTGCTCACCGCATTCTTGCCAGCGTGCAGCCGGCACGCCACTAAATGATGGGATCTTACTCTCCAGGCAGGCTTCAAACACCGTATTGGCTGATTCACTGTACATATCAGCCAGACCACAAGCCGTATAGGTGTTTCGCAAGGCCTCAGTGAGTTTTGCTTTTGACAAGTCGAGACACTGCGCCAACCGCGTTAAAGTTCCAGAGCTTTCCATCATCGTCAACATCATGTCTATTTGTTGCTGTTGTGTAGGGTTGGCTAACACGCTGCCGCTGCACAATAATAACGCTGCCAGTTTTTTCACACAGAGTCTCCTTAAGCTAATAATGGCAGATACTACCCCTGCAAATACTTTACAGTAAATACATATTCACATTAGCCCGGCAGATAATCACCGCTATCGAGTAACTCACGCATAATACGGTTGTTCCAATGCTGAATAATAATTTGCGAGCGTAACAACTGATAAAACTCTATCAGTGCTATGCCGAGTAATAATGCCAGCCCCAATAGCCAGACGTGTGTAAACAGCATACCGACGCCAACAATGGATACCATCAGATTAAACAGCCCGCGCAGCCATTGGCCCAAATAAAAATGATGTAACCCGGCAAAGAAACACCAATTTAGCGTGGCGTAGGTATCGGGGTCTTTTAAGCGCTGCTTCAGCACCTGATAAAACGCCTGACGCTGAAAATCGGGTAAGTCTGCGGCTTGCTGACGCAAGCGTTCTTCTTCGGCATCCACTTCAGCCTGTTGTAACATCACTTACCTCCGGTACTGGATCTATGCATTTACAAAAACTGTCGCGGTGGCAGCAACGCCGAATGCGGTTAACCCCCAACCTAACCCCCCGCCTGGCACCAAAGCGTTCAATTGCGGTATAGGTATAGGCCGAGCAACTGGGTTCGAAGTTACAGTCAATACCAAACCAGCGCATGCCACCACCTGTAGTGCGGTAACGGCGGATCAGCCATAGCAGCAGACGCTTTGCCACCTTAACGGCCCAAAGTCACAATCATCGCTTCACGGCTCCAGAATAACCAGAAACGTTTTTGTTCAATTAACTGAAATACCACCTGCCAGCCCTGAGCCGCTTGGGCATTGAGTTCCGCTTCAATTTTTTTCAGTGGCAGACCTGAAGCCCCCAGAAAAATTGTGCCACAACCACCCTCGGCAATATGGATAACTTTGTATTCTTTATATGCTGGTGTCATGTTGTTAATCCTTAATAATACATCAGCAGAATTTTGCAGATGTTACTGATAAAATTACTGTTTTTTAACCATAATGGCAATATATGATCTCACTGGTATTTACTGCCTAAATGCAGAAAGCCTGCCTATACTGACATAACCTGTTTTTGCCCGCGTACTAATGCAGTGCTGGTTATATGATGCCGCCTTATTTTTTCTGTTGCTGTGTATTGCTACTCGGCTTCGTTAATGCTGCAAAAGCCGAGTCGGTTATTATTGTCGACGCCGTAGCCTTGCTTAGTGCACCAACGCAGGCCGGCAATGAAACTAACATTCTGCGCCAAGTGCTAGCAGCCTATCCAGGCAGCTACACCATTGAGGATATCAGCCGCAACCGCGCGCGCGAGTGGGTAAAAGTTGCCGATAATGCCTGCATGCCGTGGCTAAAGAAAACCGTCGAGCGTGAAGCGGATTTTTTATTCAGTTTACCCTACATGGTAGAAGATGCCCTGCGATTGGTGTTAACAGCAGAGTCTAAATGGCACCCTATACTGGAAAATTTAATGCAGCAAAGTCAGCAGATATCGCTGGTGCATTTGTTAAGCCTTAAACCTGGCCCGGTAATTGGTATAGAGCTTAACCGCAGCTATGGTGAAGCATTGGACCAACTGCTGTTACAACGCCAGACTAATTGGTCTATCTATACCCGCACAGCAGCCAGCCGCGAAACAGGCAGTATGATACCTATGCTACAACGCGGCTTTATAGATGCAACGTTGGAATATCATAAAATGGCGTTACGTACTGATACAACCTTGCGCTTTTATCCGCTGCTCGAAGCCGAGCCTGTTAACCTGGTGTACTTTGCCTGCTCTAAAGGCGAGCGCGGTCAGCGCGTTGTCAACTTACTTAATCAAGCTATAGTGGCAAAAAGCAAACAAGCAGATTATCAGCAGTTGGTACTACAAGGCATCTTGGCGCCGAACCGGCCGTTAGCCCTGCAACTCTGGCTGCAAGCATTAACACCTGTACCTTAAAACCTACTGTGCAAGCAGTCATCGCTAAGGTAATACTATACAACGCCAGATTTAACAGAGGAGCGGCCATATTGAGTACCACTGCAACGATGCCGGAATTCAGCCGATGAGCTTAGCCCGCGCAGTTCGTCATATGTTGTTATTCGCCGTGCTGTTGTCACATTTCACTTGCCTGGCCGCCACAACGCAGAGCGCGGAGCATACACACTTAACAGAATTACAGATCAGTGCAGGTGAATGGCCGCCATTTCTTAGTGAATCGTTGCCACATCAGGGCGTTGTGGCGCATTTAATCCGCGATATTTTTGCACAAGCTGGTTACCAGGTCAGCTTTAGTTTTTTGCCCTGGGCACGGGCTTATCATGACACTGCCAATGGCAAATATGCCGCTACTGCGGTGTGGATGCTGGCCGAAGACAGAACAAAAGACTTCCTCTACAGCGAACCGGTGTTAAGCGAACAATTTGTGTTGTTTCACCTGAAACAACGTCGGTTTGAGTGGCAGCAACTTACTGACTTACGCGGCATGTTACTGGGCGGTGGGTTGGGTTACAGCTACGGCCCGGCGTTTGATGAAGCATTAAACAACAGGGTGTTTAAAATGTCGCGCGTTGGCAGCACGGAGCAGAATTTCCGCAGGCTGGCTGCCGGGCGCATCGATGTATTTGCTGAAGAGATCAGTGTTGGTTATCACACACTGAACCATCAGTTGCCAGAGCTGGCTGACGCTATCAGCCACCACCCTAAACCACTGTTAGTAAACCAGAGTTTTTTGTTGTTACCACACAATTCGCCCGACAGTGCTAAGCTACTGGCACTGTTCAATCTACATTTGCAACAGTTTAAACACAGCGGACGCTATCAAAGCTACTTTGATCGCCTGGCGCAAGGTGGTTATCAGTAGGTTCACCCGGCCAGGCCCCGTCAGCTTAGTGGCAGCATTTTTATTGATAGTGGGCGAAGTTTAGCTGTGCCTGATGATAGTGTTGTTCAGCACGACGTACATCCCGCTGCAAGGACGGTAGTTGGTCTGCAATATCCAGCAATTGCAGCTTTAGTGCTTCAATATCATTTAGCAATTGAATACGTTCTTCTTTAACCAGGCCATCTTCAACCAATAACTCCGTTTTTACGACGATATCCTTTTCCAGCCGGGAGAGCAGGCGTTGCTGTTTATCCACTACTGCGTTTGCCTGGTTAAGTTCCCGTTGCAAATCATATAGTACTTTACCGTCGCGATAGCCTCTAAGAAAATCGGCTTCTAACGTCGCCGGGCAACTGTCCTGATAGTTGGTGCCGCGCTTACCGACAACAAAGCCATTGCGGCTGGTGCAAAAGCGCTCTGCACCTTCGCGGTGTCCCAGCCTGTAAGCATTAAGATCCGGTGCCACGCCATGATCGGCGCAGTCCTGCCGGTAGCTGCTTATCGCCGTTTCCGCTTTACCGCTGGCACCATCTTCAAAGCCGATGGTACGCCAGTCGGCATTTACACATTCCGATTTATTCATACTGGCGCAACCGCTCAGTAGCCCAGCGGCAAGCACCAGCGTCCATTTTTTGTTTATCATAAACATCCTAATGTTATTGTCTTTATTAATCATTACCTAAGACCGTTGGTTAAGATTGCTTTAATGCGGCATAACACAGTAATGGCCATACTAATCAGCTGACACCGGCTGCAATGCCGCCCTGAATGCGTCTTTATAACGGCGCGATAACGCAAGCTGCTGCCCGCTTTTTAGTAAAATATCACCATCACCGCTACTGTCATAGCTGATGCTGTCAATAGCATAATGATTTACCGCCAGGCTACGGTGTATACGGCTAAAGCCTTTGCTACTTAATTGCAGCAATGTATTGTTTAACGTAGCACGCAGCGGATAAATGCGGCCTTTACTGTGCAAATTAACGTAATTGCCGCTGGCTTCCAGCCACTCAATATCATCGGTGCGGATCAAAAACTCTTTATCCAGTTTCTTTACCAAGAAGTGCTCCGGCGCCTTGGCCAGTGGCATAGTGCCGCTATCTTCGGCGCTGTCGAGCTGATGTGCTTCACCTTTTATCCGGCTGTAGAAAAACAGCACCAGCTGATAACCGATTACAAATGACAAATAACTCCAGGCATCTTTGCGGTATTCGTAGAAAAACTCGCGCAACAGCGGGCCAAAGTTATAATTGCCGCCTTGCCAGTGATAAACCAGCTCGCGCATCGCCACCATCAGGCCGACATGCAATATAGAGAAAAACAAACTACCCAGTAGATGCGCCAGCAGCTGACGCTTTACATTCGTCAGTTGCAACGGATAACGGTTAAACCACCAAAATAGCAGCGGGAAAAGCAACAAGGTGCTAATAGCGCTGCTGTATTCCCACACTATTGGCTCCCACAACTGCAGGGTGCTGCTGCCGTCACGGCTGTGTTCCATCCACACCGAGCTGGCGTTAATGGCAGCATTAATAAAAAAATACAGCGCCAGCAGCAGATAGCTGTAAAGCACGGGCCGCCGGTCAAACCGTTCCAATAGCCTGGTTATACTATCGCTTGTAACACCCATCCACCTGTTATCCCTGATTACTGCCATCCGGCCATTCTGCGCTACCGCATGCTAGTGCAGCAGCGCACTATCACGCAACTGAAAACGCAGGCCGTTACAGCAAACCGATTAACTGCTGCCTATATAATTTACCCAGTTTAACCGGCTCGTTAGCATCAAGCCGAAGTTGCTCTTGCTCAACGGCGACAATCTTGTCTTTGTTTACCACAAAGGATTTATGCACCTGCACAAACTGCTGGGCGGGTAGTTGCTGCAGTAGCCGCTTTAAGGTGCTGCTAACCAATGTCATTTGTTGGCCCTGCCATACTTTTACATAGTTACCGTAGGCTTCCAGTAAGCTAATGTCACTGAGCAGGAACTTACGTTTTCCCCGGTCGACTTTCAGCATGATATATGGCTCTGTTGCTGGTTTCACAGCCGCCAGGCGCCGCCGCACTTTGTTAAGAGCCGCAAATAACCGTTCAGCACTAACCGGCTTTAACAGATAATCCACCACATCCAGTTCAAAACCTTCCAGCGCATACTCTTTATAGGCACTGATAATAATCACCGCTGGCCGGTTTTGCAGCACCCGCAGCAGCTCAATGCCAGTCAGCGCCGGCATATTAATATCCAGCAGTAATAAATCCACTTGCTGCTGTGCCAGATAGCGCAGCGCTTCAGTGGCGTTGTAGCAGCTGGCCAGCACCGCAACATCGTCACAGCCTTGCAGGTGATGCTTAATGACCTGATGCGCCAGTGGCTCATCATCAATGATTAGCGTCTTTAACAAGGCTCCAGCTCCAGCGTTAACTCGGCACACCATAAGCCCGCTTGTTGCAGTGCGCTAAAACGGTGTTTGCCGCTATACAACAGGTTAAGCCGCCGGCGCAGATTATCCAGCCCGATACCCGGCGGGCGCTGCCCGGCTGCCTCTGGCACGCTGTTAACACAGCGCATATGCAGCACGCCCTGTTCCACGCTGATGCTCAGCTCGATGCTACAACGCGACTGGCTTGGCTCCACGCCATGTTTAACAGCATTTTCAAGCACAGTGATCAGCAATAACGGCGCGATCTGCCATTGTTCTGCCTGCGTTGGCCAGACAACGTCGAGCTGGCATTTATCAGCACTGCGAATGGCCTGCAGCGCGAGAAAATCCTGCAGATACTGAATTTCCTGCGCCAGGCTAACCCGTGGCTGCTGCCCTTCGTATACCGTATAACGCAGCAGGTTGGCCAATTGCAGCACCAGTGTTGGCGCCTGCGCAGAGCCTGCCAGCGTCAGGGCATATAAGTTATTCAACGTATTAAATAAAAAATGCGGATTAATCTGTTGCTGCAACAGTTGCAGCTCAGTCTGGCTTTGGCGCTGCGCCACTTCAGCCAGGGCTTTTTCTTGTTGCTGACGTTCAAACGCCAGAATGACCGGCGCACTTAGCAGCAACACAACAAAACAAAAGCGAAAATTATCCGCCGCAAAAATATTATGATCCTGTGATGGCAGGAAGGTAAATTCGGCGATATTCATCGGCAGGCTCAGTACTACCGAGCCCAGCAGCGGCGTCAGGACAATAATACTGACAAGACAACCTGAGACATAAGCAAAGACACCGTTTTGCGCTAATAATTTGCGGATAAGCCAATACCGGTTTACCCAGTACAGCAATAACACCGAGCTACCGATAAGCAGAAACTGCCACAGATAGGCGAGAAAAAAATCATAGTTGGCAACAATGGTTTTGCTATTGATCACCGCCTGTAACGGTTGATTGCGCACCGGGTCATCAGTAGACGCAAAGATACCGGCCCAAACAACCGCCCATGCTGTCATCAGCAGCAGCAACACCGAATTTAGGGAAAACAAACGGGAGATCAGTTGAAAACGTGCACTGGCATTGCGCTGCGACAACCACCGGCTAAGGCCATAACCACTACTTGCCAGCAGTAACAATAGCCAGCCCTGCACAGAGAACAAAGTCCAGGCAGCGTAAGCTTGCCACTGCTCTGCCAGCCAGAACAAGCATAACGGGTACAGTACAAAACCAGCAGCCCAGATAAGGCCCGCCCCCAAACGCCGCCGCTGTACGCTAGTGCGGGCAGCGACACGCGCGGCACAATAATGCGCCAGCAGCAGCGGCGAGCTTTCAACCAGCAATTGCAGCACGATGCGTAAAAACTCCGCTGCACTTTGACTATGCAGGGAAAAATGCCGGATAGTCGCCTCCAGCAGCAGCGCCGCCATCAACGCCAGTTGGTTATCGGCGACCGTATTAAGTGTTTGTTTAGCTTTGGCCACAGCCGGGTTAAGCATGGGGTTTTCCTGCCAGATTTTTGCATAGCGTGGCGCAACAGGACACAAGTGTCAGTCAGTGAATGACGAAGTTAGCGTTTTTACTGACGAAAGTAAATTTGCCTGCCACATTCCGCCCTTAGTCAGTTTTGTCATGTTAATCCGCTACTTCGTCATCGCTGACTTGTTGCCTACTGCTGCAGTGCCTAGGCTGGGCTGAATTTATTACAGGACACACTTATGCTGACAATTAACCAACTCTCTGTTACCTACGCCGATGGCACCCGAGCCTTACAGGACATCAACCTGCAGTTACCCGCTGGTATGGTCGGCTTATTGGGCCCCAATGGCGCCGGTAAATCAACACTAATGCGCACCCTGGCTACGCTACAAAAACCCGATAGCGGCCAGATACAATTTGCCGATCTGGATGTACTACAACAACCAGATAATTTGCGCCAGCAACTGGGTTACCTGCCTCAGCACTTCGGTGTCTATCCGCATATGAGCTGCATGGCATTACTGCAGCATATGGCGGTATTAAAAGGCATTCATAATAAAGCCGAGCAACAGCAACAGATCGAAACTCTGCTGCAACTGACCAACCTTAGCGCCGTGGCGAAGAAACAGGTCGCCAGCTTTTCCGGCGGTATGCGCCAGCGCTTTGGTATTGCCCAGGCCCTGCTGGGCAATCCTAAGTTATTGATCCTGGATGAACCCACCGCCGGGCTGGATCCGGCCGAGCGCGAGCGTTTGCACGCACTGCTGGTAAATATCAGCCGCGACAAGCTTATTTTGCTGTCGACGCATATTGTCGAAGACATCGAAAATTTGTGCCCTTTTGTCGCGCTGATTAATCAGGGCGAGATTGTTCAAAGCGGTGCCGTATCCAACCTGCTGGCGCTGCTGCAAGGCCAGGTCTGGCAAAGCCCGCTGCGCCCGGACGACAGCAGTACCCTACTCAGCGAAAGCTACCGCTTTGGTGTCCCGACATACCGGCTGTTAAGCCAGCAACCACCCTGCGCTGCGGCGGTGCCGGTAGCGGCCACTTTGCAAGACCGCTATTTTTTTGAACTGCAAAATAAGGCGGTTACCGATGTTGCTGCTTAAACTGCTAGCTGGTCTTGTAAAAAACGAATGGCGTTATCTGCAGCGCCAACCGCTGCTATGGCTGGCGTTAATACTGTTGCCATTAGCGGCGTATATTTTTGCCAGCGGCATTGCCGGCATCGACACCATTGCAGATAAACGGCTGCAAGCGCTACATATGACATTGCTGATGTTCTACCTGCCTTTACTGTGCGGCGCGCTGGCACCTGTGGTGTTGCTGCGCGATCACAACCACAACATGACCGAGCTTATCCACAGCACACCTGTTCCGCTGGCTCAGCGCTTGCTGGCCAGAGCCGGTAGCTTGTTTTTGCTCTGTGCCGGTTTAATGCTGACAGGCTTTATTGTCATCTATTGCCAGTTGAGCCTGCAGTTTGGTTTTCAGTCCTCGTTGTTGCTGCTGGGGCTGTGGGACTTTGCCTTAATGGCCCTGCCGGCTTGCGCCTTTTATGCTACGCTGGCGACCTGCTTGACGCAGCGTTTTTCCAGCAATGTGATGCTATACGCCGTATTTGCCAGTCTGTGGCTGGTGTATCTGGTTTTGGCCAGCATGAACGGCGCCCCCATGTTGGCCAGCAGCACTATTAGCAGCGATATACTGTTTAATGTTATGCGTCTATTGGACCCATTTGGCAATACTGCGCTGATAGCTCTGTATCAACACAATCCGCCACAACTTTACGGCGACAGCATTTTTTATCTAAACCGGCTGTGTTACTGCTTGCTGGCAGCCGGGCTGTTTTATCTCAGCTTACGGCTAAAACCCTATCAGCATAGTGTCAAACCGCTGTCAGACCACAGTGACTATACGCTGGCACCACAGCCATCTTATCGGGCCCTAACGCCGCAGCCTTCCTCCGCACGACAATTGTGGCAGCTAACGCGCACCGCTGTTGTCACTCTACTCAAACAGCGTCTGAACCAATTGATCCTGCTGGGTTGGACCTTACTGCTGGGCAGTGAAGTGCTGTCTGGTATTAACTATGCCGAGCCACTGGCGGCGCTAGAGGCCACCAGCCAGGATGCACTTAACCGTATTGCCTGGGACATACTGCCGTTTGTTGGCAGCCTGTTAACTTTGCTCTGGAGCTACCAGCTTAACTGGCGTAACCGCTTTAGCGGCATGGCCGAGTTAATTGCCGCTGCACCGGTACGCTCAGGCATACTGCTGGTTGGCAATGTGCTGGCCTTAACCGCGTTGATCCTGTTGCTCATGCTGCTAAGCGCCCTGGCGTGCCTGACGGCTGAATGGCTGGCCAACAGCGAAATTAACCTCAGCCTGTACCCTGAGCTGCTCGGCCAGGTCGCGCTGTCATTAGCCTTGCTGGGCGCACTGTTTAGCGTGTTGCATGCCATTTGCCGCGCGCCGTTAACGGCTACGGCCGGCTGTGTTGCTATCTTGCTGCTGAAATTTACCCCGCTTAGCAGCAAATTAGGTTTACGCCATCCGTTGTGGAACATCGCCGGCTCACCGCTGCAAGCGGCCGATGCGTTCTGGGGCTTTGAACAAAGCCAGTCGGTATTCTGGCCCTTTATGACCTTTTGGCTACTACTAACCATAAGCTTGCTATGGCTGGCGGCGCGTTGGTCGCACCGCAGTGGCAGCTTTACCAACGCCAAACGCTGGACACTAAACCTGAGCAGCAGTGCGCTGTTGGCACTGGCAATATTTAGCGGCGTGCATTTACACCTGAATATCAGCGCCGAGCGGCCACTGATCAGCGCCGACTTGCGGGCAAAGTGGAGGGCAGATTACGAACAACGCTATGCCAACTGGGCAACGCTGGCCCAACCCACAATCAGCCATATTGATGCGCAGGTGGATATTTATCCGCAACAGGGCGAGGCAGTTTTTGCACTGGACTACAGGTTGCAAAATCGTACTGCTGAGCCAGTTAGCAAATTGCTGGTCGGCAATTACTCGGCTGCCGCTATTAACGGGCTTCAACTGTCTGTGCCGCATAGTATTGAAGCAGATAAACAACTTGGCCAATACGTCCTGACGTTAACACAGCCACTGGCACCCGGCGGCACAGTGCAAATGCAGAGTAAACTAAGGTTTAAACAACCCGGCTACTGGCCAGCACAGTTACCACAGCTGGTTAAACCGTCTTTTAGTTATCTGCGTGGTGTGCCGCTATTGCCAACACTTGGCTTTCAGACTGAGTACCAGTTGCGAAACCCCGAGCTGCGCCAGCAATATGCTCTGGCGCCACTGGAGCTGGCTAAACCGTCACAGTTATTTGCCACTGCACAACGCAGCGGATCTGCGCATCCGGCGGCAATAGCAGAATACAAATGGGTCAGCCTGCATTCAGTGGTATCAACCGACAGCAGTCAAACCCCGCTAACGCAAGGCGAGCTGTTAAGGCAGTGGCAACAGCATGGCCGGCAATATGCCGAGTACCGCACCCGCGGGCCCATCCGCAACGCTCTGGCCTGGTACTCTATTTCTGGCCAGACGTTGAGCCGGCAACACGGCGCTACCCGCCTTACGCTGTACAGTCCGCGAATTAACGCTGCCGCTGAGCTGAATATGCAGGCAATGCAGGACACGCTGGACTGGATGACGCAGCATATTGCGCCCTATCGCGGCGCAGCGCTCAGTTTGCTGGCGATGCCGGATATGGGCGCAACCGGCTACGCACTGCCACAGCTGATTATGATCAATCACCGGGTCGGCTTTCGCGCTGAACCCTCAGCAGATGCCGGCTTTGACCAGCGCTACCGCCGTGCCGTGCACGAAACCGCTCATCAATGGTTTGGACACGATATTGGCAACGGCGTTCTGGCCGACAGCGCCTTTTTAGTCGAGTCGCTAGCAAAATATATTGAGCTGGTTTTGATAGAGCAGCGCTATGGCAGCGCAGCAATGCAAGCGTTGGTAGACTATGAACGCGAGCGATTTGCGCTGGCCGTTCGGCGCAACACCGAGCACACGTCAGCGCTGGTTGATGCTAGCGCAAACCATGATCTTTACTCACGCGCGACGCTGGTGTTTGCCATCTTGCGTCAGCAGCTGGGCGATGAGCTTATCTGTCAGGCGCTACGTCAGCTGTGGCAGCAACATGCTTACCCTAACACACCGGCCACCTCAATGGATTTTGTCCGCGCCCTGCAAGCAGCTGCGCCGGGGCAGCGGCAGCTGATTGATGATCTACTGTTAGGTACTGATTTGAACGTGTTGATACAGAGCAATCAAGAGGACTAATCATCACGCCAATCACACCTTGATACAAATAGACACTTTGCTGCCTCAAACAACAGGTTATGCTAAAGCTAGTTTAACGGGTAACTAAGCGACGGGATGTTTATGCCAGTACAAGCCTTTAATCAAACTCTTATCCGTGCCGGTGGCATTGCTGCCATAGGCATGGCGCTTTGCTATATCAGTGTGGCAGTGATTTTCTTTGGCCTGTTAGCCGCACCAGCGGGGCTGGACAGCCTGGGCCGGCTGCAGTTTTACTTGCAGCAGGAATATAGCTTGGTCGCCATCGGCTGGGGCATTGGTTATCTGCTGTTTGGTGTGCTGTTGGCCATCTTGCTACAAGCATTGCGCCAGGCAATACCACAAAACCAGTCGGCTATAGCGGCTTTAGCCGAGCGCTTTGGCAATGTCTGGCTGGTGCTGATGCTGGCATCGGGCATGGTGGCGTTAATTAGCATGGATATGACGTTACGCCTGCTCGACACCAGCACCGAACAGGCGCTGGCGCTTTATAATACCGGCAACCTGCTTACCAATGCATTGGGTGGCGGCATTGAGCTGGTAGGCGGGCTCTGGGTATTGCTGCTTAGCATTGCCGGCTTGCAACAACAGCGTTTTGCCAAAGCGCTGCATCTATTGGGGCTGCTAGTCGGCAGCTTAGGCATTCTCACCGTATTGCATACTGTGCCGTATCTGAAAGATGCTTTTGGTATCACCCAGCTAATTTGGTTTACCTGGTTGGGCTTGGTGTTGCTAGGTAGTGACACTGGCAAGCGCACCGGCTCTGCGTTAAGTTAAGCGGCAAACTGCTTTACCGCTTACAGGATTACCATGTCATTAGATATCCGCCCGTTACTTAATGCGATTGCCCTCTTGCAAGAGGGTTGGCAGCGTTATCAGCAAGATATCAGCGATATTCAAATTCGGGATGGCTTGGTGCAACGGTTTGAATTTACCTATGAAATCAGCCAAAAAATGCTAAAACGCTACCTTGAACAGAGTTCTGCCTCGCCAGATCAGTTTGATTTCTGGCTACACAGTTAACAGAGCGCCTGGCCCGTGGTTAAACCAGAGGGTTTACAGATCAGCGATAACGAATGGCAGCAGGTCAGCGCCATTTTGCAGCGCTACCTGCCGCAGTATGAAATTTGGGCCTTTGGCTCACGGGTAAAAGGCCATGCCAAAGCCTACTCGGATCTAGATTTAGCCATTATCAGTGATACACCTTTGCCTTTGGCATTGTTGGCCGAAGTAGCAGAAGCCTTTAGCGAGTCAGACCTGCCATGGAAAGTCGATTTAGTTGACTGGGCGACAACTTCAGAACGATTTCAGCAGGTAATTGCAGGGCAAAATCTGCTATTACCAACCACATGAACCCGCGCCAAAACACATAGAAATTTACTTTACTAAAACAACAATTTAAACTTCCTAAGAATTTCACCGCCGGGACACCCAATAATGAAATTGCTTTTAGCTACCATAACAATGAGCCTGACAGCCTGCGCTACAGTAAAAACGCTACCGCCAAGTACCAGCCATGTAAATATTGAGCATCACGGCAAGCGCAGCTACTGCCAAAGCATCCCGCGCATTTACAGCGGTTTTTCTTACAACTTATGCAAGCTGCACGGTGAGCCAAGCCGGACGACAAACCTTGGCGACAGTTTTAATAATGTGCCGTTTTTTATTATCGACGGCGGCTTTTCCTTAGTTGCCGATACAGTGGCCTTGCCTTACACCCTTTACACGCAAGGTAAACATGGCAGTATTGACGTAAATTAAACCTGCATTACTGCAGATTTTATCCTTCCTGCTTAGCAATTAAAATCCTACTACTGTAGGATTTTAATTCGTATTTGTTGTATTTTTCATATAGCCCTATTTTAATAGGATTATATGTCTAACCTATAATGTTACCGCTATTAATCCTAACTATTTAGGATTAATATGCAGATCACAGCGACAATGCTTATTGCAGCTATCAAGGTGGGATTTATGGCGAAGCGGGTTATGCCAACTGATAAACCGAATATACAACAGCCAGTAACACTGGCGTCGCTAAGTGAGTTAGTGCGATATAAACGCACTTCTCTGGGTGTTTCTATTGCTGACGCTGCACTCTTATTTGGACTATCCAAACAGACATATCAGAATATTGAAAAAGGCGCGGGTAATGTTCGGGCAGAAAATTTATTTACCGTGTTGACGTTATGGGGCATAGAACTACAGGTAAAAGCAGTGGAAGACAATAATGACTGGCTCTGATAACCAGCCCAAACTAAACGTCTATGCCAATTCCAGTCTGGTTGGTGAGCTGGCATTCATGTCGCCAGGCAAATGCCAATTTCATTATGCAGCCAGCTGGTTAGCGCAAGGCTTTGCCATTTCGCCACATATAAATTTTCAGCAAACAGTATCATCTGAAACTTTGATCAACTTCCTGAAAAACCTGCTCCCTGAAGGCGATGCTTTAAGTAGTTTGCTAAGTTACGAGCGGTTATCCAAAGATAATGTGCTTGCCATACTTAAAGCCATTGGGGCTGAAACCGCCGGCGCGCTATCGTTTCATAACCGCCAGCCTGCAGATGCCGTCAGCAAACTTCGGCCAATTACGGACGCCGAACTGGCTGAGCGCCTGAGCAGCCAGGACACGAGTCAGCTGGTGTACTGGGACGGTAAGTTCCGGCTATCCGTTGCCGGTGTGCAAAACAAGCTAAACGTATATGTTGATGAAAACCAGCAGCTATCGCTGGCCGACGGCAACTACTCCAGCACGCATATTGTAAAATTCTCTGCTGCCAACTATCGCAGTATCGTCGTGAATGAGTTGTTTTGCATGCGGCTGGCTGCAGCAGTTGGCATTGATGTGGCCGAAGTGCAACAACGGCATTTTGGTGGTCACCACGCTTTGCTGGTTACCCGATTTGACCGCAAACGTACTGAAAATGGCGTCAGCAAACACCATATGATTGATGCTTGCCAGGCATTAGATTTGCCTCCTGAGTATAAGTACGAACGCCAGTTTGGCGATGATCGCGACGTTGCCAATATCAGAGATGGCGTAAGTCTGAGTAAGCTCATTTCATTTGCCCGTCTTACTGCTGTGCCATTGCTAACCATCCAAAAAATGCTCGACTGGTTACTGTTTAATCTAGTTATTGGCAACAGTGATGCTCACGGTAAAAACATCAGCTTTTTTGTTGGCCGCAACGGCATTAGCCTTAGCCCCTTTTATGATTTAGTTTCCATACTGCATGAAGCGCAACAACACCCTCAACTTAACACTAATTTGGCCATGGCAGTTGGCGACAACTTCGATATCAATACTATCACCGCATACGACTTACTGACATTTGCAGACGAGGTTGGCCTCAAACCGGCACTGATTAAGCGTCGTCTGGATTCACTGGCTATACGCTGCCAGAATCAGGCCAACCGGCTGGATTTTAGTACAGACCAACTTACTGCAGAACAGCAAGCTCATATAAAAAACTTAACCCTGCTCACTTTGCAACGCTGTGAATACTTTTTACAACAAAGCCGCCAGTTTAACGCTGTTTTACGGTCGGCTTTTTAGTCAGCAATACAATGGCCCTAACAACGCGGTAGCGATGCTGATCATGCAGCTTGTGGCGACAGAGTTAACAGAGCGCCAGGCCTGTGGCCAAACCAGCAGGGTTGCAACTCAGCGACAATGAATGGCTGCATGTCAGCGCAGCTTCTGCAGGTAATTGAAGGGCAAAAACTCCTAATCAACCTGCCCCGTCAATAGCAAACGCTGCAGGATCAAATCTGCAATACGGCGGGGGCAATGCTCCTCAACTATGGGTAGCTGCAGGTTTTTCAGTGGTTGAATATTCTCGTCCCGCTGCATAGCACCATCTAGTAACACCGGCACTATTGCCGGGCCACCAGATTTGCGAGCAATATTAAATTCATATCTTGCCCATCCGGGCTCAAAGTATCCGGGGGTTATAAAAGCAACAAACAACGCTGCCTGGCGGATACCATCTTTCAGCATTGGCACCAATATCTCGTCATCATACCAACGCGATTGTGGCATTACTTGCACATCCCACCAACATAAGGCAGCGTTTTGTTGCAGTATAGTGGCGACTTCGCTGACCAAAGCGCTGGCTTCCGCATGGCGGTGGCTAAGAAATACCGTTCTGCGACAGGCAACCATGTCTTGCAATTGCTTTAACTGCATGACACTTTCTTCCGTCAAGCGGCGGATAGATTGAAAATGCTGCATCAAATGGCCATAAGGTCCGGTTGCCGGCACGGCTGCTTGTTGGCACCGCTCGCACGATGCAATAGCGTTGTTGTGAGTGCCCGCAAAAGTCAGATTTTTAAACACCGCATAAGCATTATGAATTGGCAACGCTAATCCAGCGATCCCACCACACCAGTATGTATAGTCTTTGGTGATTTGGTTTGCAGTCATACCCGCAGAAGGCTGAACTTGTGGCGGGCTGCCTGCTGCAAGCTGAACAGATGCCGTTTTCGGAAAACGCTGATGTGTGATGGAAATACGCCCCAGCACTGAAGGTGGCAAAATTCGTCGTTGCTTGCCAATACTAAATTCCGGCGCGGTAAACAGCCAAAGCCCATCACCAAACCGCAACTTAGCCAGTATTGGCTGACCCGAACCATATTGATCGGTCAATGGCAAATGTTTCTGCGACGGTGCGTCATTTCTATGTTTTGGGTTTTTATATTCCTTTATGCTTTGCCAACTGACACGAGCCAAATATTCAGCCATGGCTAACCCGCATTGCTTGCATTACGTAGCTCAGCAAGCAATGCCATCGCTTCTTGCTGCATCCCCATGTCCCGCATTAACCCAAGCAGCGCCTCACCGGTGTTAATCACATCCGGATGTTGCTGACCTAACAGCTTTAACCGACCTTGATGCGCCTGCTGCAATAATTGCAAAGCCTGTGGTAACTCCTTCAACTGCCATAAAGTAAAAGCCAGGTTGTTTTTGCTGGTGAGTGTAGCCGGGTGCGCTGCGCCCAGGGTGCGCTCGCGTGCTTCCAGCACCGCTTCTTCTAAGCGTCGGGCGCCAGCGAGGTCGCCTTGTGCTTTTAAGGTGCCGGCCAGGTTGTTTTTACTGCTAAGTGTATTCGGGTGCTCTGCGCCCAGGGTGCGTTCGAGTGCGTCCAGCACGGTTTCCTGTAAATGACGGGCGCCAGCGAGGTCGCCTTGTGCTTTTAAGGTGCTGGCCAGGTTGCTTTTGCTGGTGAGTGTACTGGGATGCTCTGAACCCAGAGTGCGCTCGAGTGTTTCCAGCACCGCTTCTTCTAAGCGTCGGGCGCCGGCGAGGTCGCCTTGTTGCCATAAGGTGCTGGCCAGGTTGTTTTTGCTGGTGAGTGTATCCGGGTGCTCTGCGCCCAGCGTGCGCTCACGTGCGTCCAGCACCGCTTCTTGTAGATGCCGGGCGCCAGCGAGGTCGCCTTGTGCTTTTAAGGTGCTGGCCAGGTTGTTTTTACTGCTAAGTGTATTCGGGTGCTCTGCGCCCAGCGTGCGCTCACGTGCTTCCAACGCCGCTTCTTGCAAATGCCGGGCGCCAGCGAGGTCGCCTTGTTGCCCCAAGGTGTTGGCCAGGTTGTTTTTGCTGCTAAGTGTATCCGGGTGCTCGGCGCCCAGGGTGCGTTCACGCGCTTCCAACACGGCTTCTTCTAAGCGACGGGCGCCAGCGAGGTCGCCTTGTTGCGCTAAAGTGCCGGCCAGGTTGTTTTTGCTGGTGAGTGTACTGGGATGCTCTGAACCCAGAGTGCGTTCGAGTGCTTCCAGCACCGCTTCTTGTAAATGACGGGCGCCAGCGAGGTCGCCTTGTTGCGCTAAAGTGCCGGCCAGGTTGTTTTTGCTGGTGAGTGTATCCGGGTGCTCTGCGCCCAGGGTGCGTTCACGTGCGTCCAGTACCGCTTCTGCTAAGCGACGGGCGCCAGCAAGGTCGCCTTGTTGCCCTAAGGTGCTGGCCAGGTTGCCTTTGCTGACTAACACGTCTTTATGTTCGGCAGGCAAAGCTAACACGTCAGTGAAAAACCGTATATTTTCTTCAGCGATGGTCCTGGCATTTTGCAATTGCCCCGCCTGCAGATAATAAAGCTCTAATCGATGTCGTAAACTACATGCTTCTGCCGATTGATGTTGCTGCGGTAAAAAGTGCGCCAAAGCAAGATAGGGCTGTAGTTGCGGATGGCTGCGGTTATCAGTAACGTTGGCAAATTGGTTTAGGACTACGACAATTAAGTGCTGCTGCAGTTCTGATACTTCGGGCAGAGCAACATCTTGCTGATTGCTAAGCAGGTGCCAGCAGGCCGAGATAGTCAGTGGGTGCAATTCCAGCATGGGCTCGTTGTGCGCTGCACCATCTGTGCTTTTTACCCGCAGCTCGGTTTGTTGTACCAGGGCCGCCTGAGACAGACCACGTAGCGCCACACTGGCTGGCATTTCATCCAGCTGAAACAGCGCCTTGGCTGCATCTTTTAGCGCCGTAGCCGGAAAGGCGCTATTGCCTTCGCACTGACAGGCCAGTGCCAATAAACGCTTGGCATTATCATTAAGCCGCTGCAAAGATAAGGCAAAGGTGGCGACTATCCCCACGGCTTTGTCTCCTAAATCTGCTGCTAACAGTGCGGCAATCTGTTCAATAACCGGCAGCACTTGCTGGGCATTAACCCCATCAATCAGCTGTTGATAACTGCTGTGTTTTAAATGTTCCCCTGCCAGCACCAACGCCAGAGTATGAGCGCCGGTTTGCTGCACCAACTGCTCCGCAAAGGGGTGTTCAGCTTGTGTAAAATCGCGATAACTGCGCAATAAACGTAGTGCACTTATGTTATCTAAGGGGGCTAAGTTCAATGGTTTAAAACCGGCAAGCTCACCGGAAAAGCGGGTAGTTATTAGCGTATGGCTATTGGCCATCGGCGCGGTTAGCCATTTTTGTAGTTGGTTGTAGACATTTGTATTGAGTACCGGCACGTTATCCAGTAGCCACAATACTGGCTGGCTTTGCCATGGCCCTTGTTGCTGTAGCTTCTCCCATAGCGGCTGTGCTTCCAGGTATTGCCCGGCGCTATCGCGGCAAAAGCTGCTTTGACCGCCCCAGTCCAGCGCTTCGCGCACCGCATCAGCCCACACTCTACGCATACTGTTATCATCAACTTGCGCTTCGCTGTCTAACGGCGCCAGATTTAACCAGAACACCCCGCCCGGGTATGCTGCACTAAATTTGTCTACATAAGCCCTTGCCAGCTCGGTTTTGCCAATGCCCGCCATGCCATGGGTTTGTATTGCCACTAAGCGGTTAGTTTGGCTTATTTGGGCCGGATGCAGCAGGCTACGCAGCTGCCATAATTCGCGCAGGCGACCGGTAAAGTGCGAGCTAACGGCTTGCGCCTGGCTGCCATAACTGGCCGCTGCAACAGTTTGCTGCTCGTTCGACAAAGGCGTGGTTAAGGTCGCTAATTTCTGTGTTAATTGCGCAGTTAGCATCGCGTCGTGCAAGCTATTACCGGCTAACAAATTATTGCTTTGCAGCTCACCAGCGTAAATATGGTCTGCTGTTGTCTCCGGGTTGACGACCCAAATGCGCTGACTAACATCGCTGCTTTGTGCCCGGGCATACTGCCAACCCAATGTCAGTTCGGCCATGCAATGCTCCGAATCAGCATAATCGGCACTCCACCACACCAATAGCGCTTTGGAATTAGCTATAGCACCGCGCAGCACCTCAGGAAAGTCAGCCAGAGGGTCAATGTCGCTGGTATCCAAAAAGCAGCGGATACCCGCTTGCTCCAGGCAGGCAACAGCGGCCTGCACCGCTAAGGCCTGAGTGCGGCGATAGCTGATAAAAAGCTCTATTGGTTTAGGAGTCAAAATTTCCTCGCTGCGAACCAGTGTTGGCTCGGTGTAGCTCTTTAGAAAGGGCCCTGGCTTCTTGATGTAACTCCATCTCTAGCATTAAATCTAACAGCGCTTGCCCAGAATCCATCGCATCGGGATGCTGTTTACTCAGCGTTGCAACTCTGCCTTCATAGGCATTTTTCATTAGTTGCAGCGCCGGCTCGTGCTCTTTAAGCTGCCTTAATGTAACAGCCAAATTGTGCTTACTAGTAAGAGTACTAGGGTGCTCTGTTCCAAAGATGCATTCACGCGAATCCAGCACAGCCTCTTCTAAGTATCGGGCTCCAGCTAAGTCCCCTTGTGCTTTTAAAGTGCCGGCCAGATTGTTTTTACTGGTTAGTGTGCTGGGGTGCTCAGCGCCCAGGATGCGCTCGCGGGCTTCCAGTACCGCCTCTTGTAGATGCCGGGCGCCAGCGAGGTCGCCTTGTGCTTTTAAGGTGCCGGCCAGGTTGTTTTTACTGCTAAGTGTATTCGGGTGCTCTGCGCCCAGAGTGCGTTCGAGTGCTTCCAGCACCGCTTCTTGTAAATGACGGGCGCCAGCGAGGTCGCCTTGTTGCGCTAAAGTGCCGGCCAGGTTGTTTTTGCTGGTGAGTGTATCCGGGTGCTCTGCGCCCAGGGTGCGTTCACGTGCTTCCAGTACCGCTTCTTGTAAATGACGGGCGCCAGTGAGGTCGCCCTGTTGCCATAAGGTGCTGGCCAGGTTGTTTTTGCTGGTGAGTGTATCCGGGTGCTCTGCGCCCAGAGTGCGCTCACGTGCTTCCAGCACCGCTTCTTCTAAGCGACGGGCGCCAGCGAGGCCGCCTTGTGCTTTTAAGGTGCTGGCCAGGTTGGCTTTACTGGTGAGTGTACTGGGGTGCTCTGCGCCCAAGGTGCGCTCGCTTGCTTCCAGCACCGCTTCGTCTAAGCGGCGGGCGCCGACGAGGTCGCCTTGTGCTTTTAAGGTGCCGGCCAGGTTGTTTTTGCTGATGAGTGCACTGGGGTGCTCTGCGCCCAGAGTGCGTTCGAGTGCTTCCAGTACCGCTTCTTCTAAGCGACGGGCGCCAGCGAGGTCGCCTCGTTGCCATAAAGTACTAGCCAGATTGGCTTTACTGCTAAGTGTGTCCGGATGCTCTGGGCCCAGGGTGCGCTCACGCGCTTCAAGCACAGCAACTTCTAATCGACGAGCGCTATCTAGGTCTCCCTGCGCCCGAAACGTCTCAGCCAGTTCGGCTTTACTGGTAATCGTATCCGGGTGCTCTGGGTCCAAAATGCGCTCGCATGCTTCAAGTACCAGTTCTTGCAAGCGACAAGCTGCTGTCAAGTCGCCTTGTGTAAAGTAAATTTTAGCCAGGGTACGCTTTGTATAGAGCGTATTTTGATTGGTATCACCCAATAGTGATTGCTGCTGTTCTAATAGGTTCTCCAGCTTACTGACTAAACGAAGTTCATGTATTGTCGGTGCGTGGTAGTTTTCTATATTGGCTCTAACCAAACAATGTAGCCATACCCAACTGCCGCTTCGGCTTAAACCTATAGCGTCGAGCCAATGGCTAAGTTTAGTGATCGCCCCGGCTTCCATGGCTGAAAATACCAAACGCGGTGCTGTAGTTAGTGTACGAAGTAACCAGCTAGTCGCCGCATTTTCAAAACTGGCATTTAAGCCATAGCCTCCAAGCAACTCTTCTGCCTCTGATAAAAGCTGCTGTAGTTCTTTCCAGCGCTGACTTTGCAATTTGTGCAGCGCCAGCAAAAGAACCAGATTTGGCAGTATTGTTAGAAGCTCTTCGTTAGCAGGCTCCAAGCGCAACGACGCTTCCATAGCTTTGAGTTGCTTAACGGTTTTTCCATCTTGCAAACTACTGATCCAATTATCAATCTTAGCTAACGGATCTTGCTGCTGAATGTGCTCACCGTCCCGTAACCAGTTATCCAGCCAGCTTAACTCCAGCTCAGGTGGAGCCAGTTCTTGCAAAAGATTCGCCAGTTTCAGAGCTGAAAGCTTATCAGCAGGATATTGCCAAGGCTCTGCACCAGTAACTAACCAGGGTAAGAACGTTTCATAAGCCTGACGCAAGGAATAGCGGTCTCTGGCCGCGCTACTGACAAAACATAAACGTTCACCAAAGGCATAATCCGGACTGTGTGGCACAAATACCTGTGCAAAATAATTGTCAAGCATGCCTTCTTGTGCTGACGTAGTACATACCTGTTCTTCTTCACCTGCAGGTTGCAGCAGCTCTTCGAACAATGGCTGATAGCCTTCAACTTTGCCAAATACATGATGATTTTCTGCTCCATAACGCCACACGTTCCGATAGTCCTCACTGTTTTGCTCAATTCTCGAAGCGAGTGGGTATACACGTAATGGCCGCAGGTCTGCAGAGCGTTGCCGATAGTTTTTGGCAAACTCTGTTACATGGGTAATACCTGCCAGGCTCTGTCTATTTGGTGTAAAAACAACCGTCAGAACATCAGGTAAGAGGGTAGAACAGATACTGCTACTGTCACTTAACCCTGTGCGGGAATCAATTAATATGCAGGCATACTGCGACTTCCAATAAGACGCAAGCGACCGAAATATACCTGGGGCGTTATCGAATAACTGCTGCCAATTCATCTTCGCTAGTTTTTGGCCATATTCTGAATCAAACATTCCGGCCTGAATCAACCAACATTTTTCGGATGTACTCGCTGAAGTACTTTTTTCAAAAGAAACAGGCACTAAGTACGGTTTAAAATCAAAATCTTGAATTAAGTTGTCACATTCCTGATCCGATAGCCTTAACTTATCATTCGTTTCCGTTTTGGCTTCTCGCAGCAGCAACTCAACTTTTTCGCTGAGCGAGGTAAATAATTCCAACGTCCCTTGTTGCAACGGATTTTTAGCATCTGACGGCAGAAAGTCTTTTAAATATTGATGCAGACCTGGCGCTTCCAAGTCAAAATCAACCAGTAGCATCGGCTTGGCTTGCTCTGGCCAGCAAGCAGCCATTAAGCCAGCACAATTAGCTAATGCAATACTGCGCCCCGTACCGCCTTTGTAAGAATAAAAGGTAATAATTTCACCATCTTGATTTGGATCGGCAAATCTGATCATGCATTCTTTATCAAAATAGGTGTTTATAGCTCGCTTTCTGCTTAATATCATGGCTTGACCCCTGTCCAACTTGGAAAGGAATCAGGCAGGCTTGGCGCTGCAAGTTTTGGTGCAAACATCTTATTGATTATTTGCGGGCCAACCTGCAATTGGTCAACTCGAGATTGCATTTTCTGGCAATGTCTCAGTATCAGATCAGAGATTTCCGCGACGGTAGCACGATGTCTTTTGAGTTTGATAGCCATTGGGTTAATTCGACAATCTATAAAATCTCTGATTTGGTAACCATTGTTTAACTCAGGCATAGGATGCTTATCACAGATACGGATAGCAATAATCCAGTCATTTTCGGCGGGGTCATTCTGAAGCAGTTGGGAGCGATACTCTGCCACTTGTTGCATACACCGGAATTCGTTTAAGCAAGTATTTTCAGAACTAAAATATGTTGGCGCCGCGATAGTAATCATTAACGCGCTTTTGTTGAGCTCTGGCAAGATCCATTGTTGCCAATCATCATTATTTTTTATGTGACCGGATTGATCGTATTTAAAAATAGAGAGCTGCCTATCCAGAAAAGACAACTGGTCTTTCAGCTCTTCGTAAAATAACTTTGCAAACTGAGTTGCTGGGCCGGCATCGCTAGAAAAGCTGATAAAACATGCATGTGTAAAAGGCATTATTTGTCTCCTGATGTCGCGAACATGGCCAACAGTTGTATTAACTGCTCCACAGCAGTGTTTTCCGCGTCAGCGAGGTTGTTTTGCTGAATATGCTGTAAATAAGGTTTCCCCATAAAGTCGGCGGTATCACGTACCGATTGCCACCAATGTACAGAGCTGACTCTTAGCTGCAGTTCTTGTAACTGAGTGCTGACCTCAGGCAGTGTGAGATGCAGTTGCTGTTGTTGCATCGCTTGCCAAATGGCGGCTTCCAATGGGCCTACATGGTTCCAGAAATCGGCTTCCTGTTCAGCCTGCTGCTGGTAAAGATACTGCAATTTTTGCCAGTCATCATCTGTTGGTGCTGCAAATTTGGCGTTCAGCCAATGTAACCGCAGCTTAGCCAGATACAGCTGGCTTAACGGGTAAAAACTGTCTTTGGCATTGCGATCGGCGGCCTGTTGATAGGCTGCAGCCATCTGTTCTAACGCTGCAGTTAGCTCCGCTGCGTTAGTGGGTTTTGCTGGCTGCTGCGCGCGTTTGCCCGCCGCTTTTGCCGGCGGCGTGTTGTCTATCAGCATAACCCGCCGTTTCCAGGCTGAACCCAGCAAGCTGAAGCGCTCAGCTGTTGGTGCCAGTTCAATTAAATGCTGTAGTTGTTGCGTAGCGGCTTTCAGGGTTGCTTCGTCAGTAGCCAGGCGTACCTGCAAATTCAGCTGTTGCTCGCGCGCCACAAAACTGGCTGAGCCATCAGCAGCATTTACTGCAATGGTAAACCAATGGTGTGCACGGTTTTTAACACCTAGTGCCAGCCAGCAGTAGGCAATCTGCTCCGCAATCTGGCCTTGTTGCAGCCAGCTGTTGTTGCTACTGCGCAAAATCAACATCAGTCGGTTTTGTAAACCTGACCGTTCGTCATCACTGCCATAAGCAGCCTGTGCTTGCAGTTGTTCCAGCGTGAGTAGCAGTTCGCGGGCACTGGCTAGAGACGGCGTTTGCAGCTCACTTGTCTGCTCGTTATCGCATAGCCGCCAGGTCGGGTCACCATAGCACTGATATGCAGCCCAGGTGTTGTCCTTAGGGTTGGCATCAAAAGCTGCTTTACGCCCAGCCTGTATTGCCTGAGCGAAGGTCATATCGCGCCGCAATGCCTGATAGAAATTGCCAGCAAAGGCTTCGGCGGCCTGGTCTGCTACTGCCCAGGCTGCCACCACCACACAACGTACACCGCTACGGATAAGTTGCTCGCCAACGTTGGCAGCAAAATCATGGTAACGGGCAGCGTTTTGCTGCTCCGTCTTACCCAGCTCACAGCAATTTACAAATACCAGTTCAGGTGCATGCAGCATGCTGTCAAATTCAGCAGGCCCAAATACAATACCGTTTTGTAGCAGCATGCCCGTTTTACAACTTTGCGATCCAGCCTCGTCTGACGGGCAGTAAAGGCCATGACCGGCCAGATGCACCATTTGCCAGTCATGGCTGAATGCGGCTTTAAAGATATCGCTACTACTACTGTTAAGCAGTAAATGCGCGCGCGTGGAAAATACCTTTGCTACTTGTTTTGCTTCTCTGGCCGCGCCCGGTAATGGCGCCACTAACTCATCAACTAACGGCTCGCCAATCACCAGAATTTTGTCAGACAAACTCGCCGTTGGCTGACGCCTGAACTCGCGCAAGCGGAGTTTACGCAGCACACTGTTATTGAACGCTTGCCCTGTGCCGGGATCGATGGGGTTGTGTTGCACGGCACCTTCAATCAGTAACTCCCAGGGGATCCAGGCTGTGTTGTTGTCCAACTCCATTACCAGCTCACTGCAGGCCGCCAAACTGGCTTTTAGTTCATGTGGCAGAACTAAGTGAAACAGCGTCAGGGCTAATGTCTGATCAAAATACCCACTTAACTCGGCGCTGCGCAGCAGCTCGCGGATTTGCGCTACCTGAATTTCCTTGTAATAAAGCTCAGAGCGGGCGCGACGGGTAAACAGAGCAAACTCCAGCAGTAAATTACACGATGCGTTGGCTACCGCGGTTGCGCTGGCGCTTTGCTGGTGTAACGGCCGGGCACTAACTCGCAACAAATCATATTTCACGCTCCGGTAATGGCCGTCTACCGGTTGTGAAATGCCATTGTTGCCGCTTATCACTTGCTTTGTCAGTTCCAGCGGCAAGGCCTTATTCAGTGCTATCCAGTCGTGCAGCGTATGCCATGCTTCCAGGGCACGGTTATGGAACTGCTCAATAATCAAGAGCCTGCTAACATGCGCTACTGTGCGGTGCGGCCGCTGCATAGCGAGCTGCTGCAGTTTTTCATTGGCATCCAGCACGCCTTGTACTAAGGCCTGTACAGACTGGCTAACCGCGACAATGCCACCACTGCCTAAAATGGTCACCGCCAACTCTAACTGCGAGATCTGTCGCTCTTGCTGCAAACAATAGCTGGTTACACCAGCCTGCACTGTGCGCCGGATTGCTGCTGGTGTCAGCTCGCCTTCATCGCCCAGCCCTACCACAATTGCTGCTACTGGCTTGGGATAAGCCAGTGGATTGGCGGGATTTTGCTGGCGATTAACAAAAATCTGGTGCTGTCCCGGTGTCACCGGATACACACCCGACTGCAGAGCCAGCTGCAGATCTCCACCCAGCAGTTGGTCCACTGCCTGCTCTGAGCCGGTAAGCTGCATTGAATTGACATGCCCTAATAGGAGTGGCTGGCGCACAAATCGCAAATCGTCGTTGCGCACAGTTAGCTGCAATGGCGGGAGTTGCTGCCCTGCACGGCTGGCAACACTGCTATCGATAAACAAGGCCTGCATCACCGTCGCTTCATCCAGCGGGTAACCACTGTATGCAGTTTCGGCATGCGCTCTGGTTTTGGTTGTCAACAATGCGCTGTCGCCATCGTCACGCCTCTCTGGTAAATAGAACGGCTGTAAACCTGCCGACTGAATGGTGTTACCTGCCAGCCACTGTTGGCAAGCTGCAATAACGTACTTGTCATTGGCCAAAGCACCATGCACCTGCGGGCTTAGCCAGGTTTTTATGCCTTCGATAACCGAATCGTGCCAGCACACCCGGCCATCGCCTTGCTGGCTATATTGGTATTGCACCGCCCCCAGACTATCTACGACAAAGCCCGCTGGCGTTTGCGGGCTGCTGCCAAGAATGATACTTATTTTATCGTGGTAGCCCTGCAATAACGGCAACTGGGTATTAAGTTTATGCCGCAGTAAACTGGCCTGCTCTAGCGTGTTCTCGCTCGGGATGGCCCACAAGTGCTTTTTCGAAAACCGGCTAAACCAAGGGTTAGTATCCTGAGTAACCATTTGATCTGCGTCGGCTAACTGGCGCCAGTAGGCCTGTTGTGCCATCGGGTGCTGCGGGTCATGCAAACCGGCCTGTAACTGCAGCAAACCGGTAAAATCTGCAATCAGTTTGCGGCTTTCCAGCGTCTGCAAATCGCCATTTAACCGGCACAGCATATTGGCAAAAGAGTCATCACCCGTCAGCATAGTCATCGGTGCCCAGGAACCGTTGTTTGGAGGCCCGAGCAACATTACCCGGGTATTGGGCCGGTTCAACCAACTTTGCCATAACTCCGGTTCAACGATCTGCAGCACCCGAAACACCAGAGAGCCCATCGAATGCGCCACCAGATGAATAGCGGTATTGGACCGGTGTGCCAGTTGTTGCCGAAGCAGCGCAGCAAGAGCTTTAGCGCTATCTTCCAGCGAACGGCGCCAGTCGTAACTGAATGGCAGCACTTCATACTGCAAGGCCAGTTGCTCTATCAGAGTTTGATAGTAGGTTTGCAACACGCCGTCTGCTTCGATGTTGTCATTATCTTGCAGGCGAATGCGATCCAGCATGCCAAAAGCGCGGTGCAATGCCAGCCATTCACGTCGGCCAGCTGCCTGCAGATGGCTACCAGCGATACCCGGCAGCACCAGCACCAAGGGTTTTGCCGCATTACCTAAATCGTTAGCAGCTAAAATATTGGGGCTGAAACGGGATTTGTCGCTGGCGCGCACGCCTGTAGCACTTTTGCCCTGATAAGACAACGGGCCTACCGGCAAGAAGCCAGTCGGTTGCTGTTGCGTTAAGGCCTCGGTAATAGCGCTGGCGGTACTTAGATTACTAAAATAGCTAAAATGGTCGGTTTTGCCGCTGCTTTCCAGTATAAAGCGAGCATCACGGCGCAGTACACCACCGTACATAGCGCTGGTTTGTACTACTAAGTCGTTGTCTGTACGGTAAAAGCTGTCGGCTAGCAGGGTTTTGATCCAGGATACCAGCGAGTCACCGGCAATATCGCCAGCCACTACACGTAACTGGCTGTCACAACCATCGCTAAGGGGCGCATTTAACCAACGTATTACTGCGCTTTGCGAGCGCATCGCCTCGATGCCTGTCAGGCTGGCGGGATCAGTGCGTTCACGTGCCACTGCCTTGGTAAAATCCAGCAGGCCAGGTAACAACGGAATATTAGCCCGCTTTGCCAGCCAATTCAGCACGCTAAGATACGCATCCAGCCGGTCTGACGCCAACAAGGTCCCGTGCGCCGGGCAAGCTACCCGCACCAGTCGTTCAATCCGAATGTCTTTGCTTTTTAGCAACCTGACCAGCTCGGTCAGTTCCTGTTTGTGTTGTAAGTAGGCATCGTCCTGAAAATAGTCTGATATTTCTTGGTCAAACAGTTGATCATCAGCCGCTAACGTTAAGGCGCGTAATAGACACTCCGCAACCAGCCCTCCGCGCGAATGCGTAACCAAATGCAAAGTTGCCCGTTTCGGCAAGGCTTTTGCCAGCGTCAGAGCGTTAAACAAAGGGCTTTTTAATACCGTAGCATGATCAAGCGCATAGACCTGATTGTGATAGTAACCAAACAGCTGTTGGATTTGCTGTTGATGCAGCCACCAGCCGGCAAAACCCGCTTGGGTGTTACTAAAGGTGCCATGAATAAACACCAGTTGCGGATGGCTAACAGAGTCTAGTTGGCAAGTGGTCGCTTGCTTAAGATCAGCAATCGCCTGTTCTGACAGGCGGTACACGCCCTCATTAACCTTGCTGTCAATACGTGCGCCAATAGCTGCTGAGGTAAATTTAGCCGCTTTTTTCTTCAGCCCCAGCAACTCCAGCGTATCAATTAGCAAATCACCAATAAAGCCCCGCTGCGCACCATCCTGACTACGCCACTGCGCGTTGGCAGGCACCTGCACTGTGCCATCTGTAGCCAATTTTCCACCTTGCTGGCTTAGCAACAAATCCCGGGCATGCTGCGGATGCAACCATAAATCAAACGGTTGGCCGCTCTGATCTTTTAAAATCAGGTGTACTAAATCTTTGCCGCTTTCCGCGCTAAGCACCTGAGAGTTGCCAGCTGCACGTTTATTGCCGCCCGCAAGTTTGACACTGCGCACCTGATACTCTGCGTCGGTCGATACGGAAGCATCTTGCGAAATACTACGAACTGCAAATTGAATACGAGTTTGACTGGTCATCCATTTGCTCCATGCTGTCAGGACTTAGCAGGGCCAAACACCCTGCAATTAAGTTTTCTTTGTTATTTTGCAGATAAGCGGTACTGCGTGCTTTAACACTGGCCAAGTGTAGCTGTTAGTTGTCAATTTTGTTGGCACCCTGTGATAAAATTGCTTATCCCTGCTTAAACAGTAGGGTTAATTCCTCTACAACTTGCTTCCAGGCTTTTTCCGGGTTGCGCCAGTCTTGAATTGCTTGCAGCTGTGTTTGTTCATTTTTTGGCAAAAACTGTAACTGCGCTGCAGAAGTAGCCAACTCAGGATTACTGCCAGATGGAAAAACCAGCCAGTCTTCATAGCAACAATCTCGAATTAACACTGGAATAATCGAAAGTTTCTGCTGTTGGTGCAACTGCATTAACAATGGCGCTTCAACGTCTTGAATATAGCTGGACGCTAATAATGACTGACTTACCAGCAAAATAGCGACATCGGCTTCCGCCAGTTTTTGCCGGATGGTTTTATCCCAAAAATCACCTGCATTAATCATATTGTCGTGCCAGATTTCGATCTGCTCAATCCGTACTAAAGGTATTAGAAACTTGTTCAGAACATGGCGTTGTTCGATGTCATCATGCGCATACGAAATAAACACTTTCAGCCGTTTCTTCGGTTTGTTCAGCATAAAGGCCGCAAACAAGCTGGCCGGTAATTGTGCTGCCGGCTCAAACGTGTCGCAATCTTGTGCCACTACTGTGGTTTGCTGTTCAGGTAACCGCGCCAGACCGATCGCTTTAACGAAGTGTTGGCCATTAACTGAAAGACGCAAATCAGCTGGCGGGTTGAAATAAATCTTGTGATAAAGTGCTGGCAGTTCGGGCGTCAACGGCTGTTCGTCTGCGAAAGCTTCACCCAAACCAGTCGGTGGAAGATAGTGTCCTTGTAGCTTTTGGCGTTTCTGACAGAAATCAGCATAAGTGTCTACCGAACAATCATTATAGAGCGCCATAAGCACATAATACAGATAGCTTAAATGTTGCTGATATTGTTGCGCATCGTCATTTTGCAGAAATACCTGTATCTGCAGCTTTGGCGAAAATGCCAGCTTAATAAGGACCCTACTACTGGTTTCAAACATAAACAGAATCTGATCACGCCAGAATTTCTTGCGATCCGGCATCCGGCCAAAGAAGCACACCAACTGGTTAATTAAACCAAGCGGCAGGTAGTGTTCAAACCACAGCGTTAGCGCCGGGTTCGTTAATAAGCCAAAGGTTGCAAACTGATAATCCGGGTTGTTTTCATTGGTTAAAGGTAGGTAGTTTGGCACTATATATTCAGGCTGCTTAGCGTCGCCACCGCCATTTTCATGCAGAAAAATCACTTTCTCCTGCAACAAAATAGCCAGCACATCGGCATCTACCTGCATCTTGTCAAAGACAGATTTAGCTACAATACCTTTTGCTTGCTGCAAATGATGCTTTGCCAATACTTTGCTGTGAACATACTCGACAAACGCCATCGGGTTTTGCCACACTTTTTGCGGGTTGATGCTTGGGTAATAAAGCACCAATCCCTGTCGATGCAACTGAGTTAGGGCTGTTTCCAACAACTGATGCGAAGCAAGCTCAGCACCCGGTGCGCGATAAAGATCTAATAGTACTTTTGTATCTGTTGCTTGATAAAATTCACTCAGTTCATTTGTGTTGTGGGTAGCTAATATTTTGGCTAAAAAGGTTTCGTACCAGACCGCCTGTTCAACTGTCGCTTGATGTTCGTAAATTACTTTGTCCAGTTGCGCTTTAAAATAAGCTAACGCCGCCTGATGTAAGTTTTGCTCCAGTTGCAGCACTGAGTTAGCCAGCGCAGCAGTTCTACTTTTGTTGTTTGCCATTTTTAACGACAAATGATGCTGGCTGCATATTTGGTCGCTTGCGGTAAGCTCGGCATCATCACGGTCAATATAAGTTTGCACCATTAACAACTGTGCTGAAGCTCCATCTGGCTGAAAATGGCGGATACAGCCCAGCCAATAAGCGCGGCTAAATAACAGGTTTTCTTCGTTGTTACTATCTTGCAGGCATTGATTCAAGTCTTGCTGTTTATTCCAAACTAAACAGCGAATACCGTCTTGCCCCATAAACACCCGGTATATGCCGTGATAGTAATCTTGCCCGCCAAAGTCATACACCATAGCATCTGGTAACATACTTTTTTGCTTGGATTGTTTTTGGTGGCTTGCCACGGCATAAGGGTGTACCTGTAAAATATGGGTAGTGCCGGAATGTTTTAGTTTGCTATCTAAATGACACAGCAGGCTGGTTTTACCGGCAGCATGGTTGCCCAGCAGCATGACTTTGGCCGGTAAGCGAATTTGTGTTTCAGTTTGCTGAGTGCCTTGCTGGTATAAAAACGCTTCCAGTATGGGCAGGCTATTTTCCGCTTCATTTAGTTGTAAATTGTAATGCTTCTGAAGAGGATTCCCATCCAAATAAAGCGTTGTTAAGTAAGGAAACTCTTTATTTACGTCCTGTAACGGCCCTAATTTTTCAATTGAACAATCACGCGCGCGCAGCTCAACTAGCTGAGGCAGGTGCTGCATGCCGTACAAGCTTTTTAAACCAGAACAGTCGCTGATATTCAATGACATAAGCTGTGTTAGATGCTGTAGGCCATCCAAGCTATTTAAAGCCGAACTGTCCTTAACATCTAATGATGTAAGCTGAGTTAGGTTCTGCAATGCAACCAGGCTTTGTACAACCGCAGAGCCGCTAATATTCAACTGTGTTAGCTGTGTTAGATACTGCAATTCGTGCAGGCTATTTAGGGCAGGGCAGAAGCTGATATCCAAATGAGTAAGCTGGGTCAGGTATTGCAGCCCGTCCAGACTTCTTAAAGCCCGGCAGTAGCTGATATCCAATTGAGTAAGCTGGCTCAGATGTTGCAAAACTCCCAGATGGCGCAACGCATCACTGCCACCAATAATCAATTGGGTTAGCTTAGTTAAATGTTGAAGTTCGTCCAAGCCTCTTAAAGCCGAACAGTTGCTGATATTCAATTGGGTAAGCTGAGTTAGGTATTGCAAACCGTCTAGGCTTTGCAGTGCCTTACAGCCCGTGACATCCAATTTGCTAAGCTGAGGCAGATGTCGCAGCACATCTAGGTTTGTTAAAAAATTACAGTGACTGATACCTAATTGGCTAAGCAGGGTTAGCCGCTGCATGCCGTCCAGACTCTTTAGGGCAACACAGAAACTGAGATCCAATTTAGTAAGCTGGGTTAGCCGCTGGATTACGTCCAGACTCTTTAGGGCAACACAGAAACTGAGATCCAACTGAGTAAGTTGGGTTAGCTGCTGCAAGACATCCAGACTCTCTATGGCATCACAACCAGAGATGTTTAAACGGCTAAGCAAGGTTAGGTGTTGCAACTCGTCCAGGCTTTGCAGCGCCTTGTTGTCCCGGAAATCTATATGGTTAAGCTGGCTGAGGTGTTGCAAACCGTCTAAACTGGGCAGCCCACGACAGCTACGGATAGTCAACTGGGTAAGTTGAGTCAGATGCTGCAAATCAACTATGCTGTTTAAGGCATAACAATAACTGATATTCAACTGAGCAAGCTGGGCAAGGTGCTCCAGAGCGTCTAGGTTTGTTAAGAAATCGCAGTGACTGATATCTAAATGAGTAAGCTGGGTTAAGTACTGCAGAGCATCCAGGGCTTGCAACGCATAACAACAACTAATATCTAACCGGGTAAGTTGGGGCAGGTGCAACAGCCCGTCCAGACTTTGCAAGGCTTCGCAATGGCCAAGATTTAATTGAGTCAGTTGGGTAAAAGGTTCTAAACCACTTAAGTTGGTTAGCTCTCTACAGTCTGACAAATCCAGGCTGGTCAGTTGCTTCGCTAATAACACAAGTTCTTTTGGTAGCTGGCGCAGCCGCAGTTTACTTAAGTTAAGATGGGTAGCCCCGGTATCCAGAGCTTCTTGAATAAGGCGTTGCGCTTCACGCAAAGCGCCGGGGTGTTGATTAGCTTCCATCCGTAGAGCCAAGTTGTTGTTTTAGAAACTATACCCCGTAGTCGTTTACTGTCAACTGCAATGGACTCTTTCGTCCATTAGCCTCCCACTCTACGCAATTAACTTTACAGGCGCCAATACCATCCCCTGCATATTCTGTTGTCTAAGCCCTTTAAGTTGCTGGCAGATAATCTGCTGAAAGGACGAAAACTCCGGCCTTAGCGTCATTCTTATCAAGCGTTGCTGATATCTAAGTTGCTTATCATCCAGCATGGCGGTGCTGGCGAGCTGGATAAACTCATCAATACTGGGTAACAACATACTTTGGCACTGCAGACTTAATGCGATGCCAAGCCCAGCTAAATCGGCATCGCCAAAGTAGCAGCTTGGCTTGTCAGTGTACTGCCATGCTTCGCACAAGGCCGAGCAGCCACTACTGTACTGCGTGTCGCCGCGATAAATAATCAGCGGCTGCAAACAGCATAGCTGTAGCGTAAAGGCGTGCAGTTGATAAAAGCAGTCGAGGTTTTCTACCACCAGCAAGGCATCAAACTGCGCCAGTGGCAGCTGTTGCCAGTCGACATCCAGCACTTGCGCTGTTATTCCGGCAACAAGCTGTGGCTGGACCAGACTTACTAACACCCGCTGCTGGCGTGGCTTTGGGCCGATGCTTTTTAGCTCTTGCTGGCTGCTCGGCGCGTTATCCATCCGACTGTTTTGGCCAAGCGCATCCCGATAGCAGGCTTGTTGTAGCTGGCGCTGCACGGCGGCGATGTCGTTTAGCAGTGCCAGGCTAAAACTAAAGTGCGGCAGGTTAAGGCTGTTGCCGGGCACTAGTTCGTGCTCGATACACCAGGCTAGTACCTGCTGCGCTGCTTTAGCGCTGGTTTTTACCCGCTCGCTGCCACTGGCATTCAGCCGCTGTTGCAGTTGCTGCAAGTAGCGTAGTGCCTGGGCGTTTAGCGGCGGGTAAGCCATCAGGCGGCGTTTAACGTCAGGCTGATATCACGAATAATCAGCAACTGGTTGGTACTGCTGGCGGGCGCTTCATCACGTTTGATGGCAAACATCTGCTTTTCGTCTACCGGCAGCGCCTGATACTCGGCGATAATTTGATACAACCAGATTTCACTGTCCCACTCCAGTTGCTGCTGCAGCAGATACTCCAGCGCACTGAGTTTACCGCCATGGTCGATAACGCGCAGGTAGAAGTTTTCCACGTCGGTTTTCAGTGCCTGCTGGCGCGCGGCGATAACATCATCTTGCCATTGCTGGCTAAAACTGGCGCTGGGCGTATCGGTTAACATTACCCCTTGCTGCCGTGGCAGGTTGCGTACTAACTCGGCCAAAATCTGCCGCTCGCTGGCGTTATCCAGCGCTATCGCGGCTTTGGGCACGATGGCAGCAGCCTGGTTAAACAACGCCGGTAGCTCGCTGCGGTTAGGGTAATCGGCTGGTTGGTATTTCGGGTGCTGGCGCAAAAACGCCGCCATGTTGGTAATTAACAGTGAGCGCGCCTGCTGTTGGCGGAATTTGGCCAGCAATTCGACTAAGCGCTTTTGCACTTCCAGTAAACTACTGTGGTGCGAGCTAAGTTGGTTTTGCAGCTGGCTTACCAATAGCTTACGCAAATGGCTGTTACCTTCGGCCAGCTCAATTAACTCATTAAAATCCAGCAAGTCCAGGCCATCGAGCAAGCGGCGTAATTGCTTTTGCGCCCGTTCGTTCTCACGAATTTTATCGTCCAGGCTGGCCACAAAGCCAAAGTCGCTGTTTAGCCGGTGCCACAGGCTGTCTATCGCTTCTTCAAACTGGCCGCTTAAATCATGCACCTGTTCGGTTAGCCGCTGCAGTTGCAGCTCGGCCACGCTGTAATCGCCTTTGTACTGCGCATCGCGGTAAGCCTGCACCCGGTTGCGGATTTGTTCCAGCTTTTCGGCGACATCGGCGTTGATCTGGCGGCGGTTTTCATCGGCCACCATACTGGCGATCAGCTCGCTAACCAAGGGCCGTAGCGCTAAGGGTTGCTGTTCGTCCGGACGCCATAAAATACGCGCAGCAATCAGTTTTTTCAGCGCAGCTTCGCTAAAAGCCGTTTCATCAACAAAGCCATCCAGATACCCCTGCATTAGCGCTTTGTGGTGCTTGCCCAACAGTGCTAGACGCTCGGCGCCGATGGTTAACAGGTTAGAGGCCATTGCGCTATCCACCGGGGCCATCAGATTAACGCCTCCTGTGTCGGGGTGTCGTCTACCGGCAAGTGTTCTTCATCGCGGATAAAGCGAATAACATCAATTAAATAGTCAATTTTGCCGGTGACAATATAGTACTGCCGGTCATTATGCGGCTGCAGCAAATAGCCATGCTCTTTTAAGCGGCGGAATATCTGCTTTACCTGATTATCCAGCTGCTCGCTCTGGCTGTTAAAAAACCGGTCGCTGGCCAATTGATTCAGGCGTTGGCGCAAGCTTTGGTTATCTTCAGTGCGCAGCACAAATTCCTGCAGTTTAATGGTATCACCGGCGGTTAATGCACTGTCACGCCCCAGCGTTTCCTGCACCAGTTGCAGCCATTCTAACAGCGGCAACAACGACTGCACGGTTAGCGCAAACTGGCCGCTGAGCTGCTCGCGCGCGTCTTTGGTGAGCTCGTGGTAGCCGAGAAAAAACACACTGTTATCGTCATTAGCCACCAAACGCCGGTTTAACGGCCGCAGGTAGTGGTTAATCTCCTGCTGAGTTTGCTCAGCGCTTAAGTGCCGAAACGCATCTTCGTCGGTAATGCGACAAATAAACTCGCCGCCCAGCAGGCGCTCAAGTAAAGGTCCGTGTTGTAACATTAGCTTGCCTCCTGCTGTTTGCTGGCCAGACGCTCGGCTAAGCGGCTAACTTTGGGTTGAATGCGTTTTAACTGCCGCTTGCTTGGGTCTTGCTGGCTCGGCTCAATTAAATAGCGGTGCGAAAACAGCATTAACACGTCGGACTCCGGATTTGGGAAAGCGCCAACAATAACAATATTGTTGCTGCTACAGGCGGCAAACAGTTTTTCCACGTTGTGATAGGCTAGCGTGCCAATTTCATCTATCGGCCAGTGAATCGTTACTTTGGCCTCACCACGCAACAGCCGGGTAAAGGCCAGTAAGTACTTACATAAAATTAAGTACGCCATACCGTGGCTGGATGACTCCAGTAGCTGGCGGTCATTTTTGATCACCAGCTCAGAGCCGCCTTCGCTTAAATGCAGCTCCAGGCGCAATAACGACTCAATGCTGTATTGCTCATCGGCGCGCAGCAGCTCTACCACATCCGCCAGCGCATTCAGATATTGCTCTGAAGGCAAGGCTTTGCCTGAGGCGCCCCAGTCATCGTAAAGTTTGGCGAAATGCTTCAACGGCTGCCAAAAGCCCAGCTCGTCGATGGTGGATAAAATGCGCACCTCAGAGCGGCTGATACCATCGAGCACTAAATCATCGGCCACCGCATCACTTAAGCGCCTGCTTTGCAGCGCAATACGCCGGTTAATATCGCTAAACACGGTAAAGAACTTTTTCAGGTCGCCGCCAATATTTTCGCCCATTTCCAGCAATTGCTGCTGCGCATCTTTTAAAATTTGCAGCAGGCTGTGCAAAATTGGCAGTTGCTGGCGCTTACCGGCATGCTCTGGCAGTTGGCGCTGCTCGTGTTGCAGCCGGTCTAAAAACTCCGGCCCGGCATCTTTACTTAACATGCTTTCAAACTGCTCCAGCGCGGCTTTTAATGCGCTGTCCAGTTTGCTGCGCTGCTCCAGCGCTTCGTTAACGCGGGCCAGCCGTTCCACGCTATCAGCCGAGGCCTCAAGCGTCGCCGGACTAACGTCCGCTAAATACAGCTCGCCAAACTTAGCCAGCACCTGCTTTAACTGCACCAACAGTATATCCGCCTGGTTCATCAGCTCTTGCTGCTGCCGCTTTTGCTCGTCGAGTTTTTTCTGGTTAGCGCTGTAATCGGCTTTTTGCTGCTCCAGCGCCTGAGTCAGGCTGCGCAGCTGCTGTTTTAAGTCGGTTTCTTTGCCCAGCAGCTCTGGACGTAATTGCTGCCAGTCCAGCGCGATAAATTTCTGCCAGGCGGTTAGTTCGTCCTGCCGGGCCTCTACCGCTTTAATCTCTGCTTTTAGCTGGTCTTGTTTTTGCTTTAGCTCGGTTAAGCGGCGCGGATCAATACCCTTAGCCGATAACTCTTCATTAAACGCTTGCTGCAACTCTTTGATTTGGTTTTTATTGTCGTCGCGCTTATGTTCCAGCTGGCGTTCCAGCTCGGTTATTTGTTCATCAAACACCTGCAGTTCAGCCTGCCAGTCGGCTTTATGCTCCAGCTTTTGGCTGCTATGGTCGGCTTTTAACGCCTGTAAATCGTGCTGCTGTTGTTGCTGCAGTTTATCCAGTTGCTGTTGCTGCGTGGCTAACTCGGCTTTCACCGCCGCCTGACGTTTCGCTGCCAGTTCGCGCTGCTGCGCCTGCAGCCGGTTACGCGCATCGCGGGCGTAATCAATATTTTGCTCATATTGTGTCAGCTGCCACTGCGCCTGCTCTACCTGGCTGCGGCTTAGCTCGGCTTGCTCATGCAGCTGTTGCAGGTTTTTTTCAGCCTGGGCTTTATCGGCCGTGGCCTGTACCAATTGCTGCTCGGCGCTGGCAATACGATGGCGAATGGCCGCTTCATCCTGAGCGTAGTCTGGCGTGTCTATCGCAGCTAACTCCAGCTGCAAGCCATACAGGCTGTCGCTAAGCGCGGTGAAATGCGGTTGTAAGTCCTGTCGCTCTAATAAGCGCTCGTCCAGTACCTTGCCCAGCTTTTGCTCCCAGCCGTTGTAATGCAGGCGCAGAAAATGGCGCAAACTGCCTTGCTCTGGCGTTAACTGGCGATGTAACTGCTGCAGTTGTTGCTCGGCATAGTGCAGCGCTTTGCGGCTGTGTTGTAACTGCTGATCGGCGTTATCCCGTGCTACACGGGCTTGTTGGTGCTGCGTGTTTAATTGCTGCAGCTGGCGCGCTTGCTGCTGCGCTTGTTGCTGGGCCTGCTCTAACCGCAGCTCGGCACTGCGCTGTTGCTCTAGCTCTTCTTCGGTCAGGCTGGACGCTGCCAGTTGGCTTTGCAGTACGGCGATGCTACTGCTGATGCCGGTCAGCTGCTCGGCAAATTGCTGCTGTGCTTGTTGCAACCGGCTTTGAAACGCCTGCTCTAAAGCCGCCAATTTGGTGTCTTGCTGCTCGCGGGCGGCATCTTTTTGCTGCTGCAATTGCCGCGCTTTGCCGCGGTGCTGCTCGCTTAAGCGGTTAAAGCTCTCCAGTAGTTTTGTTTTACGCTGCTCTAACTGGCGCTCTAAATCGCCATGTTGTTCCACCATCAGCTGGTACTGCTCTATGGTTTCTTCCAGCTGTTCACGCCACAGCGGCAGTGCATCGCTGTCGCGTTGCAGCTTGGGCATGTCTTTGCTGTCGTAGTCATCAAAGCGTTGCTGTAGCTGATCTAAGCGGGCGCTGGTTTCGTGCAAACCGGCTTCGGCTTTGGCCAACTGGCTGTTCAGCTCCAGTTGCTGCTGACTAAACTGCTCTTTTAAACTTTGCAGCTGGCCGCGCAGCGCCATAACCTGCTGTTCAGCATCGGCTTTGTGCAGCTTCTGCGTGCTTTCATCTTGCTGCAATAGCGGTAGCAGTGCAGCTAGTTGCGCTTCACTGCCGGCTAACTGCTGTGCCAACTGGTTTAAGCGCTCAAAATCCTGCTGCAGTTTGTCCAGCCGCATCGACTGGCGCATCTGCTGGATCCACTCGCGCGCTTTGGTATTTTTTACTTTGGTGGTCGGCAGAGTAACGCCGTCTTCCTCAAAAATGGCCGCCAACATCGCTTTTAGCGTGTCCATTTTGCCTTCTTTGGCGTGCACGGCGCTAACCAGCTTTTCAATGTGCCTTAGCTTATGGCCACTGCCTACCAGACTAAAACTGGCAGCTAAGCGGCGCAGTTTCACGCTATCAGCATTGTTACCGCGCAAAGCCGCGGCGTCGTTTTGAATAATGCTGCGATACTCGCTGGTGGCACTGATTTTGGCCGACACCTGTACCTCGGGCCGGCTGCGCATCGCTGCCGCCCAATCGCTGTAGCTCATGGCTTTAACGCCATCTTCGCTTTGGCTCAGGTAAAAATCGCTTTGATAGGGCGCGCCAACAAAGCGGTATTCAACACCACCGTCGCTTTTACGGGTTAGCACTACCTGGCACACGGCGCCGTCTTCGCGCTGGTACTCGTAAATCAGATAGCTGTTGGAAAACGGCAGGTAAAATTCGTCAAATTTCTTACGGGTTTTCGGTACCACGCGGTTGGGCTGTTCGCCAAAAAATACCGGTACTAAACGTTGTAGCGTGGTTTTACCCGAGGCATTGGTGCCGCAAATATTGGTGTGCTGATCTAGCTGCAGTTCTACCACACCCGGTAGATGAGTGTGCAGCAGCACAATACGGAGTAATTGAGACATAGCGCATCCTGTCGGCGGCGCAAAAGCAAAGCGCCGCTATCGTCGATTTATAGCGGCTTATTATCCATGGAATGACGATAAACGCCAGTCCGGCTTACTGCTGGCTAATCAGCATCAGGGCTTAGTACATAGCTGATATGCTGATAAAACCGCACCATTAAATCCTGCCGCTCTGGCACCAGCTGCAAGGCTGCAGCAAAACTGCGCAGAGCGTCTTCTACCTGGTTCATAAAACGGCCATAACCAAACTCGGTATTATCATCAGCGTCGGCGACGATAACAAAGTGCACCGTATCCACCAGCTTGTCGGCCTGGCAGAATGTCAGTAACTGTGGCTCAGTACACTCTGGGTTAAAACTGACTTTTTGCAGCTCACTGTTTTGCTCGGTTTGATCCCATTTGCTGCTGCGCACCACCGGTGTCAGGCCGTTAGCTACCATTGCCAGCCGGTCCAGCTTTTTACCGGCGCAGGCCCGGCTAAAGGTGTGCTCTAACTGCTGATACAGCGGGCTGAAATCTGTCGCATCGCTGCTGAGTAGCTGCTGCTTAATCGCCCGTGTCAGCGGCAATGTCACGCTAACATAGGTGATTTCGCTGTGCTCATCCGGCAAAGTGCATTGACGGGCGCGGTAACGCGGGTACAGGCCACGCAATTTATAACCATAAGTTTCTTTATGGCCTTTTTGTTTGGCAAATAAGTCATACGATAAATGCTGATGATCACGCAGCTTTATGGCCGGTGTACCGGGTAGCTGCTGTTGCCAGCCTTGCAGCAGTTGCACCACCTTAGTATGCAACGCGGCCGCTTCGCTGCGCAGCTCATCGCCGGTGGCTAAAAACACTGCGCGGATCTTGCGGGCGGTGTAACCTTTGCTGAAAAACAACCCCTGAGCTTCGTGATACTTAGGATTATAAAAAAACAGGATCTGTTTTTCAGTTTGCAGGCTGTACGCTTCCTGATGAAAGCGCACTACCGGTAACTTGTCATTGGCAATAAACTGCACATTACGCAAGCCATGTGCCTCGGCCAGGCTAAACAACTGCTGCGCCAGCTGCTGGTAAGCCTGTTCAACGCTGGCAAACTGCTGATAAAACGCCGCATCTGGCTTAAACTCAGCCAACAAATACTGGTTAGAACGGGCATTAGTAGGAATATACACGCGATGTGGGTTATGGCTGGCCATAAAAACCTCCGGGACTGTAAGTTCGGCTAAATAAGTTGCCGGCAGTTTACAGGGCATTAATGTCGCGAATATTGTTCTGGATTAAACTTCACGCCGCTACATCTGTGCGGCATTGATAGCTACGGCTCGTTCAGCTCGTTGTGGTGTTTACTAAATACCGGTATGGTTAACTGCCACTTCATCGCCGCTAAACGCAGCAGCAACAGCGCCAGCATACCACTTAGCATCGCTGGTAATTGTGCGGCTCCCAGCGCCAGCAAACCGGTATACACTACGCCACCAAAGATGCAGGTTACTGCGTATAGCTCGCCACGAAACACCATGGGCACTTCACGGCACAACACATCGCGGATCATACCGCCACAGACACCACTCATGGTGCCCAGCAGTATCGCTACCATGGTAGAAGTGCCGTAATCCAGCGCCTTTTGCGTGCCCATAATAACAAAGAACGCCAAGCCCAGAGCATCAAACAACTGCAGCGTATTGTGCGGTATGGTTAAGCGGTTACGCACCAGCAAAATAGTGCCTATGGCGGCGATAAAGATAGCGTAAAAATAGCTGTTGTTGTTTATCCAAATTACCGGCGCATTCAGGATAAGATCACGCAAGGTACCGCCGCCAATGGCGGTAACGCTGGCCAGCACTATCACGCCAAAACCGTCCATCTGGTTACGCCAGGCCGCCAGCGTGCCGGAGATGGCAAACACTGCTATACCGAGTAAATCAAACCAGTGAAAATAATCTGCCATAGCAGTTCACTCCGCAGCTATTCATGCCGCTGAAGGTAGCAGGCTTTAACACAGTGGTAAACTAGCAGCTGCAGCTAAAAAATAGCCGTCTGAGCTATCCGGCGTTTTTATGTTGTGTTAGCATTTTGCGGTTTTATTAACAAACTTTAAGGGATTAGTATGAAAAAGTCGCTGATAGCGTTGGTCGTAATTGGCGTAGCCACCGCCGGCGTGTTCTATGTTAACAAGCAGGCAGAGGACGCCATTAAACAACAATTAGACAACGCTAACCAAAGCTACCGCGATATGGCAGTTAATGGTGAAATGCCCGAACTGAGTATTAGCTACAAAGATGTGTCCGCCAACGTACTGATGTCAAGCTATAGCATTAGCGGGCTGGAGGTGAGCTTAGCTGAAATGGGCACTGTTGCGACGGTTGAAACTATTGTCGCTAACGGCATCAAACCACAAAGCCTGTCAGATAAAGGCAGTGTTAAGGTAACCGGTGTTAAAGCAGCGGCAGCGGTGCTGCAAATGCTGCCACCACAAACCAGCGTTTTTTTACAGGATATCGCCCTGCATGGTGATTACGACTACGCCTACAACGACAACGGCGAGCTGATGTTTAACCAGCAAACCCGCATTAACGATGAGTTCGCGTTAAATTACAGCTTTAGCTTTGCCCAAATGCAACAGTTTTGGCAATTTGCCCGCGACATGAGCGCACTGCCGCCTGAGCAGCAGCAAGCCCTGGCCTCTGATGAGGCCTATATCGGCCAAATGATAGAAAAACTGGCTGCTGGCGCGCTAAAAAATGGCAATATTACTATTGAAAACAACGGCTTTATTGAGCGCACCCTGGCAATGACAGCCGAGATGGGCCAAACGCCGGATTACCGCACTGTGCAGGGTATGGCACTGGCCGGTATTGGCTCGGCCCCTCAGATCCCGCAAGCGATGAAAGAGACATTAACTGCCTTTGTGCAAAAGCCGGAAAAGCTGAGGTTAAGTTTTGGCTTTAGCGAGCCACTGCAGTTTGCCCAAATGCAAAGTGGAGAACTGGCCGAACATATGGTCAGCCCGGAAGCGATGATTAAGTTTGCTAACGTAAAACTGCAAGCAAATTAAGGCTGCTAGCTCGCTAAATTGAACCCGCTTTACGGCGGGTTTTTTATTGTTGTGCGGCGGCGTAAATCCAGCACTCGGTGCCGGATTTCAGTACTGCTTTTAGCCGTACATAAGCGTCCACTTCGTAGTCATCAGCTTGTGCCAACTCGGCATCGGTCAGCTCAAAAACCGTGCCGGGTACTTCGTCGGCATTATTACCGCTAAAGCATAAAATCGGATGAAAGGCTTTACCGCTTTCACGCAATACGCGCTCGTCGGTAATCTCTACTTCACCAACAATATAGCCCTGCAGCGTATCTTTGCTGCCTTGTAACTCGCGGCCAAAGTTAGCCAACTGCACATTCTTTTGCTGCAAAGTACCGTATGAGAATAATTTGGGCATCGCAACTCCGGGAGCTTATGTTAAGTCATATTGCTCAACTGCCAGCTATCGCTACCCCTGATAGCTGACAGAATTACGTGCTATTTCGAATAAATAAACAGCGAGTACTCGCGTAACTTACCAGCCTCTGGGTCTATTTTCACCAAGGTGATAATTTTATTTCCTGCCGAATTATGAAATAAATTTACACCGTAATTTTTGAATTCAGTGTCATTTATCTTTGTGGTGGGTATTTCCAGCGAGCGGACCTGTGACAACCCAGGGTAGTCATAGAAATAGATCACATGACCAATCTCAGCATCGCCATGATACCACCAGGCACCAGTATTAATTAGTGCAATTTCATCTGCTTTTTGACTAATTGCCTTAATTGCTCCCGTTATAGTCAGTTTGCTGACGTATTGCATATCGTCAGCTTGCCCGGGATTTGCTTTAAATACGTTGCCACAAGGTGTAAAGAGATTTTTGCCGTCTTCTGCCAGCCAAATATTGCCACACATGTCGTAGTCGCCATGATAGGGCGAGTCATACACGTAGCGGGCATTACCGCCTGAGATATTGTAGAGCTCAATGTCGGACGGCGACAAACCGTTATCGGCACCATATATGTAGTCACCTGACGGGTGTAAATCTGCCAAAGTACCGGCATAAATAGAGTTTCCGATATGCGTCATTTCTTCACCGGTCGCCAGATTAATGGTGGTGATATTGGCCCATTGCCTGGTTTTCGGAAACACATACAGATAGCCATTGTCAGGTAACACCAAATCAATAATATCTGAGGCAACAGAATATGTAGCCGTAACTTGCTTGGTCACTAAATCAACAATTGCAACCGAGTTGGCGAAGCCCACTGCGGCACGTGTGCCCGACAAACTCAGCTCTAATACTGAAGAGCTGCCAGCCAGATCGATAGTCTCAAAGCTGCTATTTTCAATATCAAACAGGATTAACTGATTTGGATTAGAAGCAATGAAAATGACTTTATTTAGCTGTTCTGAAAAAGCTGAAGCTGTAACGTCAAATCCAAGTTCAACTAGCTGTTTGTCCTGAGGGTCCTCTGCGATAATAGTGGCAGTTGCATATGAACTGTCATTAACGCCATCATTTACTTTAACGCGGATCTGGTAACTACCTTTCAGATCGGGGGTAAACGCCGTGGTGACATCATCTACTGTACTTAATGAAGCAATACTACCCTCTGGCTTACTCAGCATTTGCCAGCTGTAAGTTAACTCTGCGTCTTCCGGATCAAAACTTAAACCGGCGCTAATTTCTGTCAACTCATTAATACCAACATATTTGTTCTCATCAATTATGGCAACCGGGTTTAAATTGCGCTGCTCAATACCATTTGGGGTATAAGCGAGGCCATAGCTGTAAAGTAGGCCACTGTTGTCATCTACTTTTACCAGCGCTAGAACACTGCCATTAGCACGATGAAATACAAAATGCGCATTTGTCTGATAAGGCTCATCATTGACTATCGCTATGGGTAGCTCTTCGCTGTCAAGCGCTTCCAGGGTTTCATAGGAATAGTAGTTCAGATAGTTTGGGCTACTGTTATCAACAAACACCACGCTATTCTGATGATGTGACAACGCCGCTATACCGTCCTGTGTTGCTAGGCGTCCATTGTATGTCATGTCTTGTTCCCGGACTTCAGATGCCCTGAAAACGTTGCCACATCGGGTGAAAATTCTCAGCCCATCTTGCGACAACCACAGGTCACCGCACATCGCATAATCACCATGGTAAGGCGAATCATACAAATAAGCCGGGGCTCCGGCCCGAATGTCATATTTTTCGATATCTGATGGGCTTAGCCCTCTGTCAGCACCATATATATACTGCTGTGACGGATGCATTTTTATCACGGTACCGGCACGGATAGAGTTACCCGGCTGCTGAATTTCTTCACCGTTAGCCAAATTAATAGCCCGTAACCTTTCCCATTGATCCGTTCTGGGCATAGCATAAACATAACCATTGGGCGCTATTTCCAGATCGAACACATCGGTAGATATTGAATAGACCTGTTCAACACTTAGTGAACTAAGATCCACATAAGAAATTTTACCGTTATGGCCTACCGCCGCCTTGCTGCCGTCTGCCAGTACTGAAACTGACGTGCCCTGATAAGCCAGTGAGATAACTTCTGTGTTGTGGCTTTGCGGTGAATACAAGTAGAGCTTTTTATCGTCGCTAACAACAACTATCTTGTCTAACGCCGCGTTATAAACCGCATCAACAACATTGAAAACCACGCGTTGAAACGTAAAAGCACCAACTATAAAATTGAAAACCTCTTCGCTTTCACCACCAAAACCGTCATCAACTGTTAACTTTACCGCGTAGTTGCCTTTAGCGTCCGGATGGAAAATCAGGTCGCTGTCACTACCTAAATGCTCATTTAAGCCACTGCCATCCGGTTTAGTCAATAATGACCAGTGATAATTCAATGTATGGCCGTCGATGTCGTTGCTGTCAGCAGCACTAAGCTCAAACTCAGCAAACAAATTCGTTTTGTCGCGACCACTAACTCTCGCCTGCGGATTATTATTGCTGATGTTTAGCTCAAACTCTTTCGCTATTACCCCTGCGCGGTCGGAAACCGTTACCTCGATGACATAAATACCTACAGCATCAAAAGATAGTGAAAATGCACGGCCGGAAAATGTTTTATTCAACAAGCTGCTGTTTGTAGGTACGGCTGTCAACTTAACGGTTACCGACTCGCTTCCTGCAGTAGAAGAATATGCCACAGTGCCGGTTGACTCCATGCCGACAATCAATGACGACAGGTCAAAACCATGTATCTCAGCAGACTTCAGTTCAACAACCTCATCTGCAGACGAGCTACCTCCACAACCCGACAAAAATAATGAGAAAAACAAAATTGACAGCAATTTAAAACAAAAACGCATCTTTCGCACCGGCGACTCCAAAAAAGTTAACATCAGGGGACGGCGATTGTATCAAAAAAAAATTTAGCGAGGATATTTTGTTAATTTAATTTATTCAGTAGGCCAAACTACACTAACTTGGCCAAATAAAAGGGCGCGATCACTTAGGCGCGCCCCTGCAGTAGCCTAAGGCCAGCGAAGTTACCCCAACCAGGGCGCTCTGGCTTTGCGGCTTTGTTCGTAATCGGCTATTTGCGGGTTTAACTGCTCGCTACTGCCGATAAAATCTAAACCAGACAGTAAGCGCTGCTTAATATCGGCGTCGATACTAAAGCCCATCGCAGCATTGTTGCCGAACATGATTTCCTGGCTGGCTAAGTCGATTTGCCAGTGCTGCGGCCCTTGCTGGCAGCGGTTAAACAATAAGTCGATATTGGTTTTACTTAACTGAATTAACAACATGGCGTTGTTAACGCTGTTGTTAAAGAAAATATCGGCAAAGCTTTCGGCAATGATCACGTTAAAGCCATATTGCTGAATAGCCCAGGGCGCGTGTTCGCGGCTGGAGCCGCAGCCAAAATTGGCGCGGGTTAACAAGATACCGGCGCCCTGATATTCCGGCTTATTAATAACAAACTCCGGGTTCGGGCTGCCATCGGCTAAATAGCGCCAGTCGTAAAACATCGCTTCGGCAAAACCATCACGGCTAACGCTGGTTAAAAACTGCTTCGGGATAATTTGGTCGGTATCAACGTTATTTTTGTCCAGCGGGCACACCAGGCCCTGTGCAAATATCTTACTCATGCCCGGTCTCCTTGTTCATTCACAGCTGCAATATTAACAAATTTACCCGCAATAGCCGCCGCCGCGGCCATCGCCGGGCTAACCAAATGCGTGCGGGCGCCGCGGCCCTGACGGCCTTCAAAGTTACGGTTTGACGTTGAAGCACAGCGCTGTCCGGCTTCAACTCTGTCATCATTCATGCCTAAACACATACTGCAGCCCGGTTCACGCCACTCGAAACCGGCATCTTTAAAGATGCTGGCTAAGCCTTCGGCTTCGGCCTGGCGCTTTACCACGCCTGAGCCCGGCACCACTAAGGCGCGCACACCGGCAGCGACCTTTTGGCCCTGCACTACGCTTGCCGCGGCGCGCAAGTCTTCAATCCGGCTGTTGGTGCAACTGCCGATAAACACCACATCTACTTTACAGTCGGTCAGCTTTTGTCCCGGCTCTAAGCCCATATAGGCCAGCGCTCTTTCGGCCGCATCGCGCTTAGTGGCATCGGTAAAGCTGTCCGGTGCCGGTACGCTTTGGTCTACCGCTATCACCTGCTCCGGGTTAGTGCCCCAGGTAATTTGTGGGGTAATAGTCGCAGCATCAATTTCCACCACCTGATCAAATACCGCATCGGCATCTGAATACAGGCTTTGCCAGTACTGTACGGCGGCATTCCAGTGCTGCGCCTCAGGGGCATGTGCTTTGCCTTGAATGTAATCAAAGGTGATTTGGTCCGGTGCAATCAGCCCGGCCTTGGCGCCCATTTCAATGCTCATATTGCACAGCGTCATCCGCCCTTCCATGCTCATGGCGCGTATAGCACTGCCGCTAAACTCGGCGACGCAGCCGTTGCCACCGGCCGTACCTAACTTACCTATTACCGCCATAATCACGTCTTTTGGCGTAACATGGGCGCTTAACTTGCCATTTATCTCTACTTTTAACGTCTTGGCCTGCTGCTGCGGCAGGGTTTGCGTCGCCAGTACGTGCTCAACCTCTGAAGTACCAATACCAAAAGCCAGGGCGCCAAAAGCGCCGTGGGTAGAGGTGTGCGAGTCACCGCAAACGATGATCATACCCGGCTGGGTTAAGCCCTGCTCCGGGCCAATAACATGCACTATGCCCTGGTCCGGATGGGTTAAGTCCAGCAGTGGAATGCGGTTTTCCTCGCAGTTAGCCGCTAAGGCTTCTAATTGTTTGCGCGAGGTTTCACCAGCAGCGTCGATACTGCGGCGCTGGGTCGACACGTTATGATCCATGGTAGCAAAGGTTAAATCCGGCCGGCGCACTTTGCGGTTGGCCAGTTTTAAACCAGAGAATGCCTGCGGCGAGGTGACTTCATGAATTAAATGCCGGTCGACATACAATAAATCGGTGCCGGGGTTTAATTTACCGACCACATGGCTGGCATAGATTTTGTGATACAAGGTTTGAGCTTTAGAAGTAGCCTGGCCCATTACTGGTTCTCCTGACGCAAGGTGGCAACAATAGCTGCGCCAACCGCTGCCGTGCCGTAAGTCGATTTTGGATTAATATCGCGCGTGACAATGTGCTGCGCTAAGCAGTGCTGCACCGCCTGCTCAATAGCACGCGCCGCGTCTTCCTCACCAAAGCTGTATCTCAGCATTAAGGCAGCACTTAAGATTTGTGCTATCGGGTTAGCTATGCCCTGGCCTGCGATATCCGGTGCGCTGCCACCGGCCGGCTCGTACAAACCAAAACCGCTGCCGTTTAAACTGGCCGACGGCAACAGGCCTAACGAACCGGCAATAGCGGCAATTTCATCAGATAAAATATCGCCAAACAGGTTGTCACACAGCAACACATCAAACTGCTGCGGGCTGCGAATAAGCTGCATGGCGGCGTTATCGATATACATATGCTCCAGTGTCACACCAGGGTAGTCTTTCGCTACCCGCTCGACGGTTTCACGCCATAAAATACTGGTTTGCAGCACATTGGCTTTATCTATCGAGGTGACTTTATTGCTGCGCTTTTGTGCGGCTTCAAACGCTACTTTGGCGATGCGTTCAATCTCGGCCACGCTGTAGCGCTGGGTGTCAAAAGCATCGGTATCGCTGCGGCCTTTTTCGCCAAAGTAAATGCCGCCGGTCAGCTCGCGTACGCACAATACGTCCATGCCTAAGCTGCTAACGCGCGGGTGCAATGGCGATAAATCAGCAAAGGCCGGATAAATCTGGCCGGGGCGCAAATTGCAGAATAAATCGAAGGTTTTTCTAAGTGGCAATAACGAGCCACGCTCGGGCTGTTTATCCGGCGCTAAGCCAGTCCATTTAGGGCCGCCGACCGAACCAAATAAAATAGCATCACTTTGCTGGCACACCGACAAGGTTTGCGCCGGCAAGGGCTCGCCCGTGGCGTCGATGGCGGCACCGCCGACTAAGGCCGCTGTTAACGTTAAGCCAAACTGAAATTTATCGGCGACCACTTGTAACACTTTTTCCGCCTCGGCCATCACTTCCGGGCCTATGCCGTCACCGGCTAATACCGCGATTTTATAATGCTTGTTGCTCTGTGTACTCATTACTATTCCCCTGCGGCAATTTTGTTGGTGTTCTGACGGGCGTGTTTATGTGCATCAATGGTTTGCGCACGCTGGATCATGTTCAGCACATGCACATAAGCCAGCACCGAGCTGCGCACGATGTCGGTGGCCAAACCAGCACCATGAAAGCGGCGGCCTTCATGTTCGGCAATAATATCGACCTGGCCCAGCGCATCTTCGCCACTGCCTTTGGCCTGTAAGTTAAAGTCGACCATTTTAATGTGCAGTTTGCTGATGCGGGCAATAGCACTAAACGCCGCTTCAACCGGGCCATTGCCGGTGGCCGCTTCGGTAAACACTTTATCGCCGCAGCGCAAGCCCACAGTGGCGCTGGCTACATGGCCGGTATGGGTAGACGAGCTTAAAAACTCCAATGCGTAGTAGTCGTTTTGCTCCTGCATATTCTCAAAGAACACCAGCGCTTCTAAATCGTAGTCAAACACCCGGCCTTTTTGGTCGGCCAGCGCGACAAAAGCTTTGTACACCGCTTCCAGATCATAATCGCTGCCGGTGTAGCCCAACTCGGCTAAGCGGTGCTGGATAACATGCCGACCCGAGCGCGAGGTTAAATTCAGCTCGTTCTGGCGAATACCCACCTGCTCCGGCGCCATAATCTCATACGTGTTTTGTGCTTTTAACACGCCGTCCTGGTGGATGCCGGAGCTGTGGGCAAAGGCATTTTCACCGACAATCGCCTTGTTCGGCTGAATGGGCATGTTACAAATTTGGCTGACTAAGTGAGAGCTGCGGTAAATTTCAGTGGTTTTAATATCGGTATACAAGGGCGCCAACACGTCTTTACGGGTGTTGATAATCATCGCCACTTCTTCCAGCGAACAGTTACCTGCGCGCTCGCCAATGCCGTTTACCGTGCATTCAATTTGCCGTGCGCCAGCCTGAATGGCACTGATGCTGTTGGCCACGGCCAAGCCTAAATCGTTATGGCAATGCACGCTTAAGCGGGCTTTGTCGATATTTGGCACTTTGTTGCGCAACGTGCTGATAATGGCTGCAAATTCGTTCGGGATGGTGTAACCGACGGTATCGGGAATATTAATGGTGGTGGCACCGGCGGCGATGGCGCGCTCGACTATCCAGCATAAGTCGTCAATCGGCGTGCGGCCGGCATCTTCACAGGAGAACTCGATATCGTCGGTATAGCGGCTGGCCAGTTTAATAGCCGCAACGGCCTGCTCGCTGGCCTGGGCTAAGGTTTTACGCAATTTATACTGCAAATGCAGCGGCGAGGTGGCGATAAAAGTATGAATACGGCGGCGCTCTGCGTCTTTTAACGCCTCGCCGCAGGCTTCGATATCGGCACTAACGGCGCGGGCCAGGCCACAAATGATCGGGCCTTTAACTTCGCGCGCTATACGCTGCACCGAGTCAAAATCGCCCGGGCTGGATACCGGAAAACCGACCTCCATTACATCAACATTTAACCGCGCTATCGCATGCGCCAGCTGAATTTTTTGCTTCTGGCTTAAGCTGGCACGCAATGCCTGCTCGCCGTCACGTAAGGTGGTGTCAAAAATCCAAATTTTATTATCGCCGCTCATCTTATGTTTCCTGTTCCGTTAGTCGGTATCGGTGGCAACTTGTGGCGGGGCTAAAATGCAAAAAACCCCGGCCAGTGGCACGGGGTTTTAGCGTTATCGGTTCGTTACGTTTTTACCAATAAGCAGCACCCCGCGCGCCAGTGAGGAGCACGAGGAGGCTAATTGTAGAAACGCGACGGTTAAAATTCATTGATTGCTCTGTTGATGTCATTGGTTAGCAAAACGCCAATAGTAATAGCATGGTTATTTTTTAACTGCAACAGTATAGATGGCTAAATGGCAAAAACTTTTATCTGAAAACAAAACTGCTTGCATATTGTTGCAAGGTTACATAAGATGCGCGCCGTCTTACCAAGCGCTTTGCCGCAAACGACTCTGCCCGGGTGGTGAAATCGGTAGACACAAGGGATTTAAAATCCCTCGCTCGAAAGGGCGTGCCGGTTCAAGTCCGGCCCCGGGCACCATTTAACCTACTGTATTTATTTAACTTTTCCTGGCAAAGCTCAACTTTCGCCTCAACCTTCAAAAACTCTCGATGTGCAGGTTATGTGCAGCGTTTTTTTCCTTTTCGCGTAAAATCACCACTTTTAACCACTGTTTAATCGCCGTTTAAACCCGTTTTAAACCATTTTGTGCATCCGAGTTTACTCTTCCATCAGATAACGCTAGTTTCGCTGCTTATTGCCGCTAGAAACGTGCAGCTATAGCCAAGTTCTATGCAGTTATCGTGAAATGCAATCCCCGGTCGCTATCCGGTCCAATTGCTGACGCAGCGTCAAGTTTTTGCACAGCTTCACCAGCACGCACATGTTTTATATCTCTTAACCCAGCAATGTTTAGCCTCGCGTTATCGCCGACGCTTCCTCGTGTACTGGGATTTCAGTGATAACCAAGTCCTTCAGGAAAGGCTCTGCTGCAACCTTCGCAATAGCTGGCGAAGCCATGAATGAATCCATGGAAGCCTTGTCTTCCCAGATGTAAACGCTGGCAAATGTCTTCGTTTCAAAATCCGCCATCCAAGTCTTACTGATTAAACCTGCCACTTCAGCAATCGCTTCAGCGTAGGGCTTCATCCAGCGATCCGGGTATTCAGCTTCATTCAACGTCAGGACATAACGGAAAATCTGTGCATATCTCATATTTATTCCTCTTTGATGTTTACCTGCAAATGCTGGAAAGAAGTATACAAATTGAAAGGCTCAAAGATAACGCCTATACTTCATATGGAATCATAGGAAAAACCTATATGTATAGTCTAACCTCTCTCGCTTACGCAGAAGCTGCATCCCGCTTGAAATCTTTCAGTGCTGCAGCTCGAGAATGCGGTGTGTCACAACCCACCGTGTCTTCATCCGTGGCAGAACTGGAAGCTGCTCTTGGTACAATTCTGTTTGTCCGCGGGGGCCGTCAACTTGAACTCTCAATCTCAGGGATACGACTGCTGCCCCGCATTAATGACATCTTGTGTGCCGTGTCGGCTCTGCAAAACGAAACCAATGCATTGACCGCCTCTTCCCGATCCGAGCTGCGGATTGGTTTTACACCTCTGGTCGGCGCTGGCCGCGTGGCACTTTTGCTCGAACCGTTTATATCAGAACGAAGCGATGTGCATCTGCTATTTTTCGAGTCCAGCGTTGATGATCTCGAACACCGTTTCGAAGCGGGACAACTTGATATAGTGATCGGTACAGGCTTTAAAGCGTCTCGAGCTCGAAAACACCTCAAGCTATTAAAAGACCGACTTATGCTTTGTAAGCGCGTTAATACCTTTGCTACAACGTCCAGTATTACGCTTGCTGCCGCTAGTCAGCAGCGTCTCCTACTAACTCAAGACCTATGTGGGCTTGCCACTGTCACCCTGAGCTTATTTGAGAATGCCAACCTTGCTATGGATGTTTACCCCGGCCGTGCGATGAGCTACAGCGCTTTGGAAGATTGGGTCGACCTTGGCCTGGGTAACGCCGTGATCCCCGCCAACCACATTCGCAACAGCGCGAATGCTTGCCCCTTAGTGGATGCCGAGGGAACAGAGATGTTTTTGGAGATCGAAGCCGTTTGGAAAACTTCACTAGCGTCTGCCGAACACGCCGCAAATTTCCTGACTTTTCTTCATCGCGTAGTGCCACGCTTGGCTCGTGGACTGGCACCTTAAATAAAAACCTGATGATCTATTCAATTTTGCAAAACAACTGCTCCAATGAATAGATCACTTGTAGGCGGGAGCTCAATTCGGTTTGAACGATCTGTGGACAACCAAGCATCATAAAATTTTCACTGAAACGAAGCAAAACTGCCATTACCGAAAACTAACATTACCGACGGAACTTTAGTGTTCCCCCTGTTCCTTAGTAATCGATATTACTGCGGACACACTCAGAGTTGAGTGTGTCCCTTCTTCGTTAAATTTGTCTATTAACTCTTCGGCAAGACCTCGCCCGCAAACGTAAGCGCATTATGACGAATAGCCATTTGTTTTCTCGGTGATCTTAAGTGCTGGTGGTGTATTAATTTTGTAACAATACTGAGTTAGTTTAAGAAATCTCAATCAGGTATTACTGGTATCTAAATTTTAAGGTTTGTGCAGTTCAATGCTGGACGCTAGCTCTGATAATAAAACGCCTTACCTGGATTCCTCTGAACTTCCAACAGGCTTCGTTCGGTCACATTATGGTATCTTAATGCGAAAAAACTGGTTCGATGCAACCTTCCATTTTTGCAAAAGAGGTTCTTATGACAATGTGTTGTCAGACTATTTAAATTACCAACAAAGCGCCTTTATTTTTGTCGATATTGGCGCAAATCAAGGCCTGTATTCTATCCTGGCAAGTAAAAACAAATACTGTAAAAGCGCTTATGCGTTCGAACCTGTTGCTAGCACTTTTTCATTGTTAGAGAAAAATATATTAGCCAATCAAGTTTCAGATAATGTAATACCTATTCAAGCAGCGGTTTCTTCCCAAACGGAGAATACAACCATAATAAAAAAATTTTGGCATAGCGGCGCTGCAACCTTACGTAAACTGCCAAATTGGTTTCGATATTCAGAGAGTATAGCCACACTAGGGCCAGATAGGCTTGCAGTTTTAATACCAAAATCAGCAGATTTAATTGTCAAAGTCGATGTTGAAGGTCATGAAAATATAGTATTCGAAGCTCTCGCGGAATCAGGCTTATTAACTAACACTAAAGCTATGTATTATGAAATAGACCGGCGCTGGAGCGATGAGCGAGTCCTTGAAACGCTACTAAGAACATATGGTTTCACAAAATTTGAATATACTTCATCAAAAATGAGCTGCGATGTTCTTGCTACTCGTTGACTACTAATAATTGGACTTTCGCTAAGCTTTTATATACTCATTTACCTCGTTGAAATTAGCGTTTTCCTCACAATTTGCCTGTGATAATCGCCGGCAGTTACTCTTTTTGAATGATGAACGCCCACAAAACTCTGGATTCTGGTATACAGGCCAGCTTAAGCCTGTTAAATAATAATCGAATTGACGGCATTGTTATGGTTGACCGGGTTGCTGAGCAGCAAATCGCCGGGTTAAAGCAAGCTAATATTGCAAAGCTTGAACCAGCATTTTACCGTCAACCCATTTATATGGTACTCAGTTTCGCCTCATCAATTCCTGATAACACAAAGTCGACGATCTGGTCGCAGCTCGCAAAGTCTAAGATTGTCATAGATAATACTCCCTGAATTTCTTACTTCGTCGCAAATGCAAACCTAATTGCCGACGCTTAATACTTTTAATGCCGCTAAATGTGAACTAAATCTGAAACATGCAGCCCAATAGGTTTGTTTTTACGCTGCGCCCATATTGCGTTTCAAGCGCATTTGCATTGTTGTGTTTTTTTGGGGATATTATGAAAAAAGTCATTTTTACGATAGCGACAGTAGTAGTTTTGGCCGGTTGTGACAGTGCTAATCAGATGATAGATAAAGCACAAACCGCAGCTAATCAAAAAGTTGAAACGCTACAAAACAAGTTAGAGACGGTGGATGTTGCCGGTCTAAACCTGGAACTTTTAAACAAAGCCCCCGAGCTGGTAAATGCATTGTCGAAATCCGTTAACGGAGCAAAAAACGTAGACCTTAGTAACCCAGCTGCGCTGTCTGAGTTGCAAACCCGTATCGCAAATGCATACCATTGTCTTGTAGAGGCGTCCTCTGCACTGACAGCCGATGCGTTGATGAATAAGCTGGTTGAAAATATTGCCAACTTAGATATCAAAGCGCTAATTGAAACCAGCATTAAAGACATTAAACCTACAGAAGCCTGCGCAACTGAGGCAGCTTAATAGAGCTGTCATTGTTTTAATCCCAAACCGTCTATCTAACAACGAACAGCTGAGCATAGTCTGAATCACCAACAAGCCACTGTTATGCCCTGATTACTCGTATTGCTAGTAATCAGGGCAGACAAACACTTTTAAGTCCGTGCCTTACTGGCAACCAGGTAATAAGTAACGCCCAAAGCAAGTACCACTACACCAATAGCAAACACATACTCAGCTGCAATAGTGGTGAAATCCAGCACTATGACTTTACGTGCAATTGCCATTAATGCTGTAGCAATAACCAACTTAACGTGAATCACGTCGTCGCGCAGATAAAGCGTGATGTTGGCGAAAATCTCAATGGCTATAAGTACTGCCAAAAACGAGGCAAATACGGCAAAAATATCATTAAGCTCTAACAAAAAGTGTGGTGGGGTGGACAGCTTCTCATACAAGACTAAACCAACATCCAGAATACACAGTAAAATAACTACCACCATCATTACTGCCAACACCCGAATACTATGGCCTATCACAACGTTTAAATGTGCTATGAGTTTGTCGCACTCATGCGGCCTTAAATGATTGTCTGCTGGCTGATGCCCCGACTGTTCCTGCATAACACTGCCCACCATGTTGAGAACACTGCAACAAGTTTAACCAGCTGTGAAATGTAGATGTTGTTCTGGCGCAAACAATGCTGCACTAAAACCACTTAGTGCAGCAAGTGTTGAAGCTGTTAGTAGTATTTCAAACCATCGGCTTTACCACGAAAGGCGTAATAAGCCACTGCGGTGTATGCTGCGATAACCGGAATAACCACTACCGCGCCCCAGAAGATGATCAGTAAAGACTCTCTCGAGCTGGCGGCCTGATACAAGGTAAGCTGATTAGGCACTACAAAGGGGTAAAAACTCAGTGCCAGGCCGGCAAAGCTACAAATAAAGATAATTTTGCAGATAAAAAACGGCAACCAGGCACCAAAATCGTTCGGCAGCGGTAAACGCTTTAAGGCCAGATAGCCCAGTGCAAACATCGCAAAACACAATAGCGGTATCGCAGCGAACAAGTAAGCCATTGGCGGCTCTGTCCACACCTGGTATACATTGGCATTCACCAAGGGGTTAATCGCGCTGACTGCTAAAATACCGGCCAAGGTCCAAACACCGGCCAATTTACATTGCCGGATAGCATGGCGCTGCAAGTCGCCACTGGTTTTGCCAATCAGCCAGGCATTGCCAATCATGGCGTAAGCTGCCGTAACACAAAGCCCGCTAAAGCAAGCAAATATTATGCTGCCCGCATTGTATTGCAGGCCCATAACGTAAATACCCAGCATAAAGCCCTGACTAAATGTCGCCAGCAAAGAACCAAATTTAAAGGTCCAGTCCCAGTTGCGTTTGCGCTGTGGTTTTACCTTGGCACGAAAGTCAAAGGCTACACCGCGCAGGATAAGTCCGATAAGTAGCAATGCCGAAGGCAGATACAGCGCATGTAAAATAGCGCTGTGCGCTGCCGGAAACGCTACCAGCAACAAGCCCACGGCTAACACCAACCAGGTTTCATTGGCATCCCAAAAGGGCCCTATCGAGGCAATGGCCGTGTCGCGCCAGGCTTCTTGTTGCATCGGCAGGGTAATACCCACACCCAGATCATAGCCATCTAAAATGGCATACAGTAGCACCGAAAACGCGGTTAGGCCGGCAAAAATCAAGGCCAGATTTTCTGCAGTTAACCAGCTCATTTGCTCGCTCCTTCTGCTGCTATTAGTCCTTTTTGCTCTGGCAAACCAGGTAGCGACAGGTCATATTCCTCTACCTCGACAGCACGTTTGGCTAACCAGAACAGCGTTTTGATATAGGCCACCAGCAGCACGGCATACAACAGCAGATACATCACCAACGTAAGTGCTACATGCTCTCCGGGTACTGTGGTTACCGCATCACGGGTTTTCAGCACACCATAAATTAAATACGGTTGGCGCCCAATTTCGGTAACATACCAGCCTGCCAGCGTGGCGACCCAGCCAGAAAATGACATTGCCATCAACACTTTGTATTGCACTGGCCTTAATTCGCCATGGCGGACTAACCGTATGCTGCACCACCACGACACCAGTAACATCAGTACACCGATACCTACCATCACTCTGAAGCTGTAAAACACCGGCGCCACCGGCGGATGGGCATCTGGAAATTCATTCAGCCCCTTTAACTCACCATTTAAGTCGTGTGTCAGGATCAAACTGGCCAACTTAGGAATTTCCAGCGAAAACCGGTTTTGCTGGGTTTCTGCATCAGGAATGGCAAACAATACCAGTGGGGCGCCGCGCTCTGTGTGCCAGATACCTTCCATGGCGGCAATTTTTTGCGGTTGGTGCTCCAGCGTGTTTAAACCATGAAAATCACCCACTAATGCCTGAGTCGGCGCCAGTATCGCCGCACTGAACAGCGCGGTTTTTAGTGTTAGCCGCGGCGCTTTTTTGTTATCGCCACGATATAGGCGATAAGCCGAGATCCCGGCCACCAGAAAGCTCACCGTCAGGGCCGATGCGAGTAACATATGGGTAAAACGATAGGGGAATGACGGATTAAAAATAATCGCCAGCCAATCAGTAGCGTGCGCAACACCATCGCGCATCTCAAACCCGGCTGGGGTTTGCATCCAGGAATTTAATACCAGGATCCAAAATGCTGACAAGGTCGTCCCCAGCGCCACTAACAAGGTGGCCAGTGTATGCAACCAGCGTGGCACCTTATTAAAGCCAAATAACATAATGCCCAGCATGGTGGCTTCTAAGAAGAATGCGGTGAGAATTTCATACGCCAGCAAAGGCCCGGCAATATTGCCGACGGTTTCCATAAACCCCGGCCAATTGGTGCCAAACTGGAACGACATTGTAATGCCACTGACTACGCCGAGCGCAAACGTCAATGCAAAAATCTTTACCCAGAAACGGTAGGCCCGCATCCAAACAGGGTGTTGCGACAGGTCAAAGCGTATTTTGAAGTACACCAACAACCAGCCCAGAGCGATGGTAATGGTGGGAAAAAGGATATGAAAACTGATATTAGCAGCAAACTGGATGCGCGAAAGTAACAGCGTATCTAACATGGCAACCTCACTACAACTGGGTTAAAAAAGCGGCAGCAGTGCCGCAGCTAAACTTATTTCGGCGCATCCCTTTTGCCACGTAACTTCTCAGTAAATTCCAACACTTTGCCAACACCAGAGCCTAACTTCATCAGCGTATTTAGCTTATCCGGTGACAGCGATTGCAGGCTTTGTGTCCACTCGGTGATGTTCTCCAGCAGGTCATGTATTTCAGCTATGCGCTGCTGGGCATACACTTCACCGGCATTGGCGGCTTCGTCCATCATAATGTCGCGCAGCAGGCTTAAGGTGGGGTCTATCTCGCGTTTGCGGCGCTCTTCAAACACCCGGTTAGCCATATCCCAAATACTGCCACGGCTTTGGTAAAACTCGCGTCGCTCACCCGGCTTGTGCATGACCTGCACCAACTGCCAGCTACCCAACTCCTTTAAACCCATGCTGACGTTGCCGCGTGAAATGGCAAGCAGATCGGCAATTTCGTTGGCACAGAGCGGATGCTCACTGATGACTAAAAGGGCGTAAATTTGCCCAACGGTGCGGTTAAAGCCCCATCGACTGCCCATTTCACCAAAGTGACAGACGAAAGACTCAACCATAGGTGTCATTTGCATACAGAACCCTTCTAAACTTTCAGAAATTTCTGAAACAATTGTACGAACAAAATTTGATCTGGATCAAGCTATTTTGGTAGGAAGATTTCGAAAATTGTGCGAATTGATGGGTCTAAAGGAATGACACAATAACCTTAAAAATGGGCTAATTAGCTGCAGATACAACCAATTAACCCACATTTAATACGAAGTTACAGCGCCAACGTCAGAATTTGCCGCGCTTTGGTTAAATCAATGTCGCCATGTTCGCCAAGCGTTGTCATGCCGTTACGCTCCAAATTGGCGATAAGCTTATCGATATCTGCTGCCGCCAGGTTGTAATCCGACAAGCGCGTTTTTACGCCCATATGCTCGAAAAAGTCCTGGGTGGCTTTAATGGTTTTGTCGATCACGTCATCTTCAGTGCCGCTGCTGATATTAAATACCCGCTGACCAAACTGCAGCAGCTTTTGCCGCTTTTGTTCACGCTGCACGTACATTAGGGTGGGTAGCACTATAGCCAGCGTTTGCGCATGATCCAGGCCAAACAAGGCGGTGAGCTCGTGGCCTATCATATGCGTAGCCCAGTCTTGTGGTACACCTTTGCCGATTAAGCCGTTTAACGCCATAGTCGCAGACCACATCACATTGGCACGCACGTCGTAATCTTCCGGCGTGGCCAGGGCTTTTGGCCCTTCGCTAATCAGCGTTTGTAAGATGCCTTCGGCAAAACGGTCCTGCAACGGCGCGTTAACCGGATAAGTAAGGTACTGCTCAATAACATGCACAAAGGCATCGACCACACCGTTGCCCACTTGCTTAAGCGGCAGCGAAAAGGTGTATACCGGGTCGAGCACGGCAAAGACCGGTTGCACCATATCTGAGCCAAAAGCGCGCTTTTGCGCTGTGTCTTTGTTGGTGACCACCGAGTTGCCATTGCTTTCTGAACCGGTGGCCGGCAGGGTTAATACTGCGCCGATTGGCAACGCCGAGCTAAAAGCCGCGCCTTTGGCCAGAATATCCCACGGCTCACCGTCAAAGTGGGCCGCTGCCGCAACAAACTTAGCGCCGTCAATCACACTGCCGCCGCCGACCGCCAAAATAAAATTCAGCTGTTTAGCGCGCACCAACTCTACTGCCTGCATCAGGGTTTGCAGCGTCGGGTTGGGCTCTACCCCGGCAAACTCCTCATAGCTAACGCCATCGAGCAGTTTTACTACATCGTCGTACACGCCGTTACGCTTAATAGACCCGCCACCGTATAACAGCAGTACTTTGGCGTCTTTGGGTAAACGGCTTTTTGCTTCTTTAATCTGGCCTTTACCAAATAAGATTTCGGTTTGATTTTTAAAATTAAAATTCAGCATTACAACTCCGGTAAGTTTTTTCAGCGCTTAACGCTGTTGTTCCAGCTGCGCCAGTACGGCGTCGGCCAGGGCTTTATCTGAAAACGGGTTTTGCCCGGTAATAAGCTCACGATCTACCACCACATTGGGTGTCCAGGCTGCGCTGTATTGCATAGCACCACCTGCTTGTTGCATAGCTTTTCCGGGGTAATATTGCAGTTTGTCGCCGTTTAATGAGCCTTCGAATACGGTTTCTTCTGCATCAGAGAAAATCGTCATCTTGTAACCGGCATAAATCCAGTTAGTCGCTGTAGCCGGGCTTTGTTGCACCAGCGCCTGTTGAAACGCCTGCGGGTTTTGCTGGGCGGATAACAGCGCTATCGGGCCATGGCAAATGGCCGCAGTGGGTTTAGCTTCAGCATTAAAATGCGTAAGAATAGTGCCTACTTCAGGGTTATTAGCTAAATCGATTAACGGCGCGTGGCCACCCGGAATAAATACCGCTTCGTATTGAGCCAGGCCGTTGGCAATCACTTCTTTTAATGACAACGTATCGTCAATGCCGGGAATAGCCGCAACCACTTTGCTAATGCGCTGCATTTCAGCCTCGCTACCACCGAAGTATTGCACCGTGACCGACTTTTCATCCACCGCCGGCGCATTGCCTTTTGGCGTGGCCAATACCAGCTCGTAACCAGCACTGATAAAGGCATCGGCCGGTACGCCAAACTCGTTGAGATAGTAGCCGGTGCTCAGTGTTTTGCCGTCTTGCAGTTGCATTTGGCTTTCGCTGGATAACAACACCAGAATTTGACCTTTGCTGTCGCCGGCAAACGCCGCCTGGCTAAACAGGCTTAGCATAGCCACAGATAACAGAGTGCGCTTAAGCATATAATCGTTTCCTTTTGTGCAACACGCGCTGAGGATATTCCCGGCGCGCTATTCAGTGATGCCAGCTTATGCCGTTTCGCTTGTAGTTAGAACTCAGCTCTTTTACCATCAGCCATCATATTTCTGATGGCTGGGGTTTTATGTCGTACTTTGTGCAATTACGTACCTTTGTTGAAGTGTATCGCTGCGGCACTATTACCAAAGCCGCCGCTAACCTGGGTTTGTCGCAGCCGGCCGCTACCGCGCATATTCAGAGCATTGAGTCATTGGTGGGTTTTGCCTTATTTGAACGCAAAGCCCGCGGGGTAGAACCCACCGCCGCCGCGCACGATTTAGCGCTGCAGGTGTCCGCGCATTTAGATGCGGTAGAGCAAAAACTGGCTTCGGTGCGTAATCGCAGTAATGCGGTATACGGCACACTGAACATTGCCGGCCCGGCGGAATACATCAGCCATATTGCCGGCGCACAGTTTGCAAACTTACTGCAAGCCGGTGAGGTAAACCTGGTGGTGCATATTGGTAATAAAGACCGCATTTACCAGCTGCTGGCCGACGGCACAGCCGAGCTGGCCATTACCGCCTCAACGCCGGATCCAGCGGTGTATGACTACCAGATTATTGATAGTGAGCGGCTGATGCTGGTGGCCAATCGTTTTACCGGCGCACAGTTGTCACAACAGGCACTTAGCGCAGAGCAGCTGCGGTTATACCCGGTAGTCAGTTACGACCCCACCCTGCCGCTGATCCGCCATTACTTTAATGCGGTGTTTAACGATAACTGCCAGTCGCCAATAGCGGCTATTTGTCCGGATATCCGCGCCATTGCCGGTATTGTAAAAGCCGGCATTGGCTACAGCGTACTGCCGGATTACTTATGCCGTGAGGCGATAAAAAATGCCGAGTTAGTGCAATTAGGCCAGCCCGGGCCGGAGAACTTTATTTATCTGGTATGGCGCAAAGGTGCCCTTAAGCACCCGCGCGTTAGCTACGCAAAAGATATACTAATGGCGTTTGCCAATATCAATAAATACGCCGCATGTTAACGCCAAATACCTGTTTGCAGCATCATAGTATTACTGAATTAAGCCACCAAAATGTACACAGTTGCCATTGGCGTCGGTCGCTACCTGGATCCCTGCAATATCAGGGTCGATATCTGGTTGAGCACCATTCCGATGAATTGTAACAGCAAGTGGAATCATCTCATGTGGCTGAAAATCAAACGTAACACCGGGATGCTTACCGCTGCTGTAACTGAGTTCTTTTAACAAAGGGCCAGTGAGAAACAAAATGGTTGAGTGTGCCGTTGTGTAGAGCTCATCCCATCTTGCCTGTGAAACAGCCTGAGCCATTTGCACAAACCCATTTAACGTATGCTGGTTAAGGCCTGAATCTACCAAAATTGACCACCCCGTGAAAATACTACGGATATCCTGCTCTGCCAGCCCCAAGTGATCACGTAAATACACCCATAGCCCTGAGCCCTCTTTACACATCATTTCAAATGCGTCACTGTCTGCCGGGCGAACATGTTTAATTATAAAATCGGCGGTAACACCCATATTTATCTCCAACTTTGTTATCTAAATGCCAGAATTGTGCTGGCACCTGGTTAAACAGGACAGCAGTCTACAAAGAGAGCCTTACTGCCCGTTTTTTAAACGTCCGAAAATATTGTCGGTAAAGCAGGACCTATATCCTGCTACCCTTAGATATTTAACCGTTATGCTGACTTGCCGGTATCAACCACTGCAGGGGTAAGTTCATTGTTCAATTGATCCATCGAAAGTTTACTCATCGACGTAAGCAGCGCTTGAATGTCATCACGCTGTTTCGCGACCTGGAAAGGATTCATTTCCCAATTTTCATCAATATAATTGGTCTGGAAGTCGATCTCGGTGACCGTAGACTTGTGCAAAGCAACTTTAAACGACTTTGCATCAATTTTTAGATAAAAGAGACGCAAGTGCGGCAACTTCATATCCATGCCCGGCACCTCTTCGAAATAATACATAAACACCAGGTGGTCTACTGTTTTAGCTTCTGATGTGAACTCCATGCTTTTAAGTGATTCAACTAACGCATTTAATACGCCATCCAATGCAGTAAGTGTTGATTCGGGGAAGGCAAAGGCTTTAAATAAGTCACCAAGAAAATCCAGATGAAACTCAGCTTTTTTATAGGTCTTTGATATTGAATCGGCTTTTTGATCACGTAGGTTTAAAAAGCCCCCCATAGCTTTTGTTGTGACATAGTTAAGTGCATTTGCACATGCCTGGCTAAATGCAGCCGCTTCAACGTGGTTGGTAATATCATATGCCTTATTGCCATGATCTTTATAGACTTTTTGCATGCCGTAGACGTTAATAAAACTATTGAGTAACAAGATATCCTGAAGATGCTGCCAGTCATCGGCATTTAGGCTGCTTTTATCCACTGCTGCGACGCTAGTAGACCCCGGCGCTTTTTTTTGGTCCTTCAGCATTTGCGCCAGCGTGTCGGGTGCATCTGTTTGTACTGCATTAAGAGCCATTAAAGACAAAGAATGCAGTGGCGGATGAACAATCGTGCGCTCACCTTTTGTAGCAACACCAACATTTTGTTGAATTAAACTAAATAAACTCGTGATGTTTGAAGTACCTTTTTGCATGATAAATTCCTTTTATTAGACGGTTTTAAATCAGCAATATTGCCAATGTTTTCAACTTATTCAGACTTTAACAGCACACATCGCTCAATACGTTTTTACGCAAAGACACATCGTTGCCATCAAAGGCTGCCGTATACCATTAGGTGTAAAATTTAAGCAAGTGTGCAAAGCCACTAATGGTTTAGCACATGGGGCAGGTAAAAAAGGGATATGCTATTTATATCAACCTTTTATCATTGAAGGGGCCAGAAATATCATGTTTTGGTAGCTGGTATTACACATTTTACTTTTGAAAAAGGGCGTTCACGACAATAACAGCCTTTTTGTTATACCCAGCAGTTTGGCGACGGCGGAACAAAACGTCGCCAGCTAAATTATCGCACCAAGTGCCACTGCGTTTGCCGACCGGCCAGATAAATAACCTGCTTGCCATCAAAATAGGCACTTTGCTCCAGTTTTATCTGCACCAGTTGCTTTTGCCACTCGGGCACCGCCTGCTTGATATTACCTTCAATGGCATAAGCGGTGTTGGCATATACCGGCCAGTCGCCCTGCACCGGTGTCGGGCCCTGGTTGTCCCACATGCCAATGGTTGGCCCCGGCGCATGGCCAACAAAGCCCAACGCATGGGTGTAAGTGCTATGGTTAATTTTCGCGTTGGCCGCAGCTTTTTGTGTTGCCGCCAACACCTCGTTGCCGCTGCGGCCGGTTTTAAATTCTGCCGTTAGCAAGTCTTGCCAGCGGTTGCCGGTAGCCAGTGCGGCTTTTAGCCCTGCAGGAGCATCAACTTCAGCATTTTTCAGCACGTAGGCCATTTCCTGAGTGTCGGTACATAGCTTTAAGTAACAAATGCCTACATCGGTATGCAACACATCGCCACGCTTAATAACACCGCTGATGCCGCAAAACGGATTGTCTGCCTCGCAGGCCACGCCCTCACGCTGCAGGTTTACGTACGGCATAAACCACACTGGCAAATCCAGCTGTTCAAAACGTTCGCGCAGGTACCAGGCCACATCATCCGTCGTTGTCACACCAGGTGTAATCACTTTATTACTAAACGCCTCTGCGATAACGGCGCGGGCTAAACTCACCACGTGCGGGTAAAGCTCGAGCTCTGCTGCAGTGCGCTGCTCCAACCAGCGTACGACTAACTTTTCTGCCGGCATCAAGCGGTTGTGATATTCCGCCGGTAGTACTTTTAGCAACTGTTGATGCAAGCCCGACGTTAAACCATCGGCCACCGGCCAATGCTCTGACACATTAATACCGATTTGTTTTGGATCACGTTTAACAATCTCAGCGGCCAGCGCCTGCCACTGCTCGGTTAAATTGCCACCAGCCCAGGCCGACTGATATGGCGCCCCCAGCGGATAGCGGTTAACCGACAGTTTATCGACACTGCCGTCGGCATTGCGGCTAAACAGCAACATAGTAGTGCGCCGGGCGGCGAAAGCCGGTTGTGGCACCAGGGTGAAATACACCGGATCTTCGGCGTATTCACGGTTAATCACCAGCCACATGTCCAAAGCTGATTCGGCCATTAATTGTGGCAGTAACTGCTGCAGCCGCTCAGTTAGTATCTGGTTTTCCGGCGCTATGCGTGCTCGTGGTGTCAGCACCTGATAATCGTTTGCCGACAGCAGCTGCCGGCCTTGTAAAAAGGTGTCCGTTTTAGCGGTAAGCGGCGCGCTGACGACAGTGGCAGCGGCCGCCATGGCGAATAGTAATCTCTTCATTTAAGTGCCTTGGTTTGGTTATTGTTTATCCTGTTTTAAGCCAGAGCGTTAGCTGATGCAAGCCCGCTATAAGCTGAATATGTCTGATTACCGACGAAAACCAGCTAAATTGCGATACACTTAACAGCAATTGTTTGTTAAGGAGCCATTATGCCGCGTTATTCCGCTGAATTTATCAAAGAGATGCCCAAATCTGATTTACACCTGCATTTAGATGGCAGCCTGCGGCTGGAGAGCTTAATTGAGATGGCCAAACGTACCGGCACCAAGCTGCCGGCCGATACCGTGGCAGGTTTAAAGCAGCTGGTGTTCAAAGACAAATACAATAACCTTGGCGAGTACCTGCACTGCTTTCAGTACACCTGTGCCGTGCTGCGCGATATGGAAAACCTTGAGCGCGCCGCTTACGAGCTGGCGATAGATAACCAGCTCGAAGGCGTTAACTACATAGAAGTACGCTTTGCGCCACAACTGTTAATTGACCTGCCCAACGGCATCGACTTTGACCGCGTAATGCATGCAGCAAATGACGGTTTAAAGCGTGCGATGCAAGAATACAATGCCACCGAAGTGGTGCTTAGTGGCCAGAAGCCGCCGTTTGCTTATGGCATTATCAACTGTGCCATGCGGATGTTTGGCGATAAAGGCTTTTCACCTTACTACACTAACCTGTTTCAGTTAATGCGTGATTTTGCGCCAATGGACGTCATTAAGCTCGCCGCGATGGAGCTGGTGCGCGCCAGTGTGCGCTTACGCGACGAGCAGGGTGTACCTATAGTTGGCCTGGATTTAGCTGGCCAGGAAAGTGGCTATCCGGCCAGTAAGTTTAAAGAGGTGTATGAATACGCCCACCAACACTTTTTATTAAAAACCCTGCACGCCGGTGAGGCCTATGGCGCTGAAAGCGTATTTGAAGCCATTACCGAATGCTATGCCGACCGCATTGGTCATGGCTATTCCATGTTTATTCCACAGATGATCTCACACCCCGACATTGTCGACAAAGCCGCTTATATCCGTAATCTGGCGTCTTATATTGCCGATAAGCGTATTGCGATCGAAGTTTGCCTAACCAGTAACCTGCAAACCAATCCGGCTATTACCGATATTAAACAACACAAGTTTAAAGACATGCTGGATAACCGCATTGCCACAGTCATTTGCACCGACAACCGCCTGGTGTCCAACACCACCGTAAGCAAAGAGTATCAGCTGGCGTTGGATAACTTTGATATTCCATTGAAACGCTTAAAAGACATGGTGGCCTACGGTTTTAAAAAGAGCTTTTTTCCCGGAACCTATGTGGAAAAACGCGAATATGCCAAACATTGCCTGGAGTATTTTGATCGCGTGGCACAGCGCTATGGATTTATTTAATATATTCAGCAACCTGCAATAACTGTCGCAAAATAGCTACAACATAACTCATTGATTAATATCAACAACACCAAAAAGCTAAATTAACTGTTGCCAAACAGCGACAGTTAATTCAGCCACGCTGGCATTCCAGCACATAGAAAAAATTTAAAACATTGTTTTAAATAGATAAAAAATTATATGTTCATCTTGGCACAACCCTTGTATTAGCCATAGCAAGCGACGCGACAGGAGAATGTCGCAAGTGCACTAAGCAACAAGGTACACCATGCTTTTGCCACATTCTCCTTTACCCGCGTTATAACGCAGCCAGAAGTAAGCGCTGCACTTGTGAGGAGGTGGTTATGGATTTTTTCTTAGCGGCTATTACATTGTTTTTATTAACTAATGTTGCTGTAGTTGTGGCCATGCTACGCCGAATTAATTTGCACAACGACAGCGTATTAGCGTGGGAGCAGCAACAGGCTGCGGCGCCGAACAGTTCGCCGGTGCATGCCTTGCAAGCACTAGAGTACAGCACGGTAACCCTGCCAGAAGCAGCTTAAATATCGCGATCCCATGAGTTCAGTGCTCGCACTGAATGTTTACAAGGCCAGAACCCCACTGGCCTTTTTTTTTTGCCGCTAAAATAAGGTATGCTTAGCTTCCGGTGGCTAATAGCAGAGTATTATGCGCTTTTCACTTCAAACGGCTTCGTTGCGCCAACTGGTATTGTTAAGCTTTTTTCTGGCGCTTATTCCGGTAGCCGTATTGCTGTGGCAAAGCCACAAAGCACTGACCGGACTGAGCCAGCATGCTGTGGCAGAAGCTGAAGCGTCCGTTGCCAGTGTACGCCGGGCAGAAAACATGCAAAATCTGGTAGTGGATATTGAACGCGCAGTACGCCAGTATGCGGTAGTAAAAACCGACTCACTGGCCAGGGTGGCGCGCACTTATCTGGACAGCTATAGCGCCTTACTGGCCGACGTGTGCGACAAAATCGAGCAGCCTCAGCTATGCCAGCAACAGCAGTATCAGCTGCGCCTGCTGCTGGATAATTTTACCAGCCTAAGCAGCAGTGAGCTGGAGCCGGTAGCACAGCAATTCAGGTTGCAACAGCAGCAACTGACACAGAAAATATGGTTGCTGCTGGAGCAGAATTTGCAACAGCAACAACGCTTTGCGGAGAACAGCCAACAACAACTGGCGTGGCAAACCGTGGCGCTGGTATTACTTACCTTGTTGCTGGTACTGTGGGCATCGGGCCGTATTACAGCACCGGTGCGCAAGCTGGACAAAATGATCCGCGCTATTGGCCAGCAACATCAGTTTCCGGATGAAAAACTCACCGGCCCGCGCGAATTAACAGAGCTGGGTGAGCAACTGCGCTGGCTAAGTTCACGCTTACAGCAATTGGAAGCGCTGCGGCTGATTTTATTGCGCCACGCCTCACACGAATTAAAAACACCATTGTCGAGCATCAGAGAAGGCTGCGCCCTGCTAACTGAACAATTATTAGGGCCATTAAACTCCAGGCAACTGGAGGTGGTAGGCCTGCTCAATGGCAGCGCAGACCGTTTAAGCGTGTTAACCGAGCAGCTACTTGACTACAACAGGCTGCTACAACAAGCTAAACCCGAGCCGGAGTGGCTCTCACCACAGCAACTGTTCAGCGATTGTTTTAATGACCATGCGTTGTCATTACAGCAGCGTGGCCAACAAGTAGACCTAAGCTGTGAGCTCAGTGCCATTTATACCGATACCACTTTGTTCCGCCGTATTCTGGATAACCTGATCAATAATGCCCAGGCCTATGGCAGTCAGGATAGCCCGGTATGGGTAAAACTATATCAACAGGAGCATCAACTGGTACTGGACGTTGCTAATAACGGTAACCCGATACCCACGGCGCTGCGGGAAAAACTGTTTGAGCCGTTTCAGCGCGGTACCACACCAAGATTTGATTCAGTGCAAGGCTCTGGCCTTGGGTTGTCAATCGTGGCAGACTGCGCCCGCCTGCTGGGTGGCCATGCTGATATTGTTGATGTGATTTATGCCGACGTCTGTATCCGGGTACGGTTAGCGCTGCTAGAGGAAAAACCTGCATGAAAATCTGTATATACCTTTGCCTGTTGTTACTTTCGGGCTGCCAGACTCTGCAAACACCGGCACCTCAGCCGCAACAAACCATGGCAGAACCCGTTACTGAGCCAGTAATACCCGAGCCTGAACCCGCGCCAGAGCAGCCGGCATTAGCAATTAGTGACAGCAGCGACATATTGCTGGCCTGGGTGCAGTATCGTGCGTCAATTTTAACCCGGCTCAATGAAGAGCGCGACGTGTTAGCTGCTGATGCCAGTAACGATGCAGTATGGCAGTTAAAACGCACCATATTACAACTGCACCCGGACACGCCGTATCTAAGCCGGTTGCGTGTGCAAATGCAGCTAACAGAGCAGCTGCAGTTGCTACCGACAGCACTGGCTGAGTTACTCAGCTGGGATTTAGCCTTTAACCAAAAGTTGTTGGAAGCCGAATCGGCCGTTAGTGCACTAACCCGGCTTAATGCACAACAGCATGACAATATTGAGCGCTTACAAAAGACCAACCGCGAATTACAAAAAAAGATCGATGCGCTAACCCAGATTGAAGCACAGTTAAATCAACCTGCTGTGTTGCCGGAGAACAATAATGGCAGCTAGTACCCCGCGTTTATTGCTGGTAGATGACGACCCCAGCCTGTTACGTTTATTAACGCTGCGCCTGGAAGGTGAAGGCTATCAGGTGATTAGTGCAGACAGCGCCGAAGCCGCACTACCCTTGCTGACCAAAAACAGTATCGATGTGGTACTAAGCGATTTGCGCATGCCAGGGTTGGATGGCATGAGCCTGTTTGATGAAATTGCCAAACGTTATCCCGGCTTGCCGGTAGTGCTAATGACGGCGCATGGCTCGATACCTGAAGCGGTAGCCGCCACTCAGCGTGGCGTGTTTGGCTTTTTAACCAAACCACTTAACAACACCGAGCTGCGCGACATTTTGCAGCGCGCTGTATGCCAGTCTATACCTGAGCAAGCCAGCTGGCGCGAAGATATCATTACCCGTTCGGCTAAAATGACCGAGCTGCTGGAGCAAAGTTATCGCGTGGCGCAGCGCGATGTCAGTGTACTGATCACCGGCGCCAGCGGCACAGGTAAAGAATTGCTGGCACGGGCTATTCATAAGGCCAGCCCGCGCTCAGACAAACCCTTTGTTGCCATAAATTGTGGTGCCTTACCGGAGCATTTGTTGGAGTCTGAATTGTTTGGCCACAGCAAAGGCGCCTTTACCGGAGCCGTCGCCGAGCACAATGGCTTGTTCCGCGAGGCCGACGGCGGTACGCTGTTTTTGGATGAAATTGGCGATATGCCAGTATCGTTGCAGGTTAAATTGCTGCGCGCCTTGCAAGAGCGGCAAATCCGACCGGTGGGCAGTGCTAAAACCATCGCTATTAATGTAAGGGTACTGTCTGCTACCCACCGCGATCTGCAGCTAGCCATGCAAGAAGGCAGCTTCCGTGAAGATTTATACTACCGGCTAAATGTGGTTAACCTGCAACTGCCCAGCCTTGAAAAGCGGCCGGAAGATATTCCGTTGCTGGCGCGCCACGTGCTAGCACACAGTGCCCAGCGGCATCAGGTTGACGTAAACCGCTTCTCTGATGATGCTATGCAATTGTTGGTTACTGCGAAATGGCCGGGCAATGTGCGCCAGCTGGTTAACGTAATCGAGCAATGTGTTGCACTAACCCACAGCCCGGTGATTGGCGCCGCTCAGGTAGAACAAGCATTGTCACAGGACAGCCGCTACTGGCCCAGCCTTACCGAGGCCCGCGACCAGTTTGAGCGGCAATACCTTATTCGTGTGCTGCAAATGACCGAGGGCAACGTTACCCGCGCCGCAGAGCTGGCCGGACGTAACCGAACCGACTTTTATAAATTACTGAAAAAGCATGAACTCAGCGCCGCACAGGTCGCTGATCAAGGCGATGAAACTGAGTAAGCAATCTTATGACAGCAATAACACCTCCCGATGCTCATCTTATCGATGATGAACATAATCCTGAGCTGATAAAAGCTAAAATTATCAGCGAAACTGCGCTTATCAACTGGCTGGAGCTGCAGAAGTTTTATGCTGCCGGTTCAGTGATCAGTGTAGAACCTACACTGGACCTGATTGAAGCCGCTTTTGCCTTTAGCTGCGACAATAAAGCATTGGTGGCCGACTGGCTGGCCAGTGGCATGCTGGGCCGCACGACAGAGCAGCAGGCACAGCAGTGGTTTAATAATAAAACTGAACTGTGGGCCGTGGTTATTTCTCCCTGGGTATTGGTACAGCATAAACCGCTGAAGCAACAACTAAATTAAACCAGGTAGAGGATAAGCGCGGTTAAGGCATTTATTTTTAACTAGACAAGGGACATTTAACGAAAATTTCGCCAAATGCTAATTTAGCATCTAGTCTTCTAGTGATCTGGTTATTTAACATCCGTTTATCTGGAGTAGTTTATGACGAAGACTAGTTGTTTGCGCTTATTACTTACAAGTTTTGTGTTGGCATCTGGCAGTGTTGTAGCCGACGTAGCCATTATCGTTAACCCTGCCAATAGCGCCGCTATTTCAACAGAAGATATAAAAAGTTTATTTTCTGGCCGACAAAAAAGTTTCTCTAATGACAAAGCGGCATTATTACTGTCACTGGAAGAAGGCAACCCTATCCGTAGCAGCTTTAATTCTAACGTTCTTGGTAAAAGTGACGCGCAAATGAAAGCCTAGTGGTCAAAGTTGCTGTTTACCGGTAAAGGCACACCGCCCAAAGAGGTGTCTGTAAGTGAAATGTTGGAATTGGTAGCAGATAACCCGAATACCATTGGTTATATAGACTCCGCCAGCGTTACCGACGCTGTCAAAGTAGTCGCAACATTCTGAGGTGAGCCATGAAAATATTATACGTTTTAGCGCTGGCTATTGTGCTCTCGTCCTGGCAAGCACAAGCTGAAATCAGAGTAAGTGGTTACGGTTCAATTGTCGCTGGTAAGGTATTAAGTGGTGATGCCGATCCCAGCGGCGAGGTTGAGTTTCAGGTTGATTTCTACGACTACGCTTTTTACACCGAAGAGTGGGATTGGGAGCAGGAATCGATGGTCGCGCTGCAAATGAGCACGGACATCAGTGACAAAATGTCGGCAACTATCCAACTGGTAGCCAAAGGTGCAGATGAATGGAAACCCGATGTCGATTGGCTATATGTCAGCTATCAGCTGTCTGAAAACAGCACACTGATGCTCGGCCGGCGTATGCTGCCGATGTACTACTTTTCAGAGTATATGGAGGTTGGTTATGCCTATCCCTGGGTCCGGCCACCAGCAAACCTGTATTGGTGGGAGATTACCCAGTTTAACGGCGCCACTTATCTGCATAACTTCTATCTGAACAACTGGTCAATTGATCTCAGTGTGTTTGGTGGCAGGGAGACACAGCGTAATATTAAATCTCACGATTTCTGGCGTAACCGTGGGGGCTACTATTTTCCGCCAGAGGGCACCTACATTGCCGGCACGGCAGATGTGACCTGGAGTGAAATAATGGGGCTGAATGTCGCGCTGTCTAACGACTGGTTGGATGTGCGCGCCTCTTATTTTAAAACGCATTATTCAACTACCGCTAATGTCATGTTTTTTGATGAAGTCGATTTTGATAATGACGGTATCGTTGATCAAATCATTGAAAGACGCACCAACCCAGATGGCACACCAATCCGCTCGGGTAAATCTTCACTGACTGATTTTGACCTGAGCTTTATTGGTTTGGGCGGCAGCATGACTTTTAAATACTTTACCTTTTTGTTCGATTATAACTACGTTACTTATGACGATGGCTATGGTTCTGAATTTCCGACTTACTACGTCAGTGCGGTGTATAATCACAACACTTGGCAGCCCTATATTGGATTATCGAAAGCGAAACTTGAATTAACCAAAGATTTAGACGGCTTTGGTGTTGGTGACGCTGAAGAGCACCAAATTATTACCCTGGGTCTGCGTTATAACGTGATGAGCAATGCGTCACTGAAGTTCGAGTTTAATAAATTTGAAGACCAAGGCGACCGTTCTCCCTGGTTTGACTTTAGTTACCATAATGATGCCACCCTGTTTAGTGTCGCATTAGACTTTATTTTCTAAACAGACTGCAATACGCCCTGACCAGCAGCACCAAACAGGTGCTGCTGATTTTAACAGCTGCTACACTAGCTTGCAGGTTCAACTCTAACAGAACGACCACATGACAGAAACGTACAAAAGGAGCAGCAGCTCCCGTGTCACCTTATCGCAGCTTATGCTGCCATCACATTCTAACTTCAGCGGTAAAATTCATGGTGGCTATTTGTTATCGCTGATGGACCAAATTGCCTTTGCCAGCGGCTCAAAATTTTGCGGTAAATATTGTGTTACTGCCTCGGTAGACCGGGTAGATTTTTTAAACCCGATTGAAGTTGGCGAGCTGGTTACCTTAAAAGCCTCAGTGATCTTTGTTGGTAACAGCTCTATGGTAGTGGGCATAAGGGTTGAAGCGCAAAATATCCAAACCGGAAAGGTAAAGCATTGTAATTCCTCGTACTTTACCATGATTGCCAAAGACGAGCAGGGTAACAATGCCCGGGTGCCGCGGCTGATTTTAACCAGCAAGGAAGAAGTACTGCGCTTTGTTAAAACCACCCAGCGTTTGAAACTGCGCCACAGCTATGCCGAACTTTGCGCCGATTTTGACGGTGATATGCAACAAGCCATTGCCCAAATCACCGCCAATTATCAGGTGCAAGTGCAGCTGGTTTAATTTAACGTGTGTATCACTTTTACTTTGTCAGTAACGTTTGCTGCATCAATATAACCGATGCCGTATTCATTATTGCTGATAAAAGCAATAACGTCGGCATCACTTGCTACTTCTTGAGGCGGGTTGCCTTTTCCGGTGAAGACCAGTTTGGACCAATAGGCCTTTAACTGTGCAGAGGAGCGGCCAACTGCTTTTTCATCGAAAACAGCCCGCTTTGCATCTGCATCTTTCAAATTTACCGGCACCAACGCAGAAGAGCGACCAGTATAAATGCGTGCAACCTCATCAGTTGAAACAACCTCAGTCATACCAGGGTTTACCACGATAACTACCTGTGCCATCGCAGAAAAACAGGCCATACAAGCTAACGCAACAACGATTGTTAATGTCTTCATTTTTTTCCCCTAAAATACTAAATCGATACCGGCAGTGATTAAACCAACTGTGTTGTCTGTGGTGTTATCTTTTTGCGAGCTGTACTGTATTTTAAACGCTGCTGACGGATGGAAGTCATAACGTACCCCTACACTTAACGTGGTTGCATCAAACTTCTGCCCGGCAACTACGCCAACAACTGGTTGCAGCAACTGAGGCGGTAAAATGCCAACAAATGGCTGATAAATACTATCTCTGCTTTTGTGATCTTCACGCTCGTAAACGACAAATGGTTGCAGTTTATCAAAGCGGTACCCTGCTGACAGATAGTAGTTAGTTCTGTCTGAATAAAATGAGTTCTCTATACCGATATCATTGTACTCAAATACCAGGTTCCAATTGCCGGGTTCAAGCGTCACGCCTAAACCGTAAAATGTGCCTTTATCTTCATTAAAATCCAGCTCTGCGGCCAGCGCTTGAAAGGCTGGAATATTAGTGCCAAACAAAGCATCAGTAAGCGGCGTAAACGCATCTGATGACACCGTGATATCACCCTGAACATAAGCGGCACGAAACGAATACCAATCACGGCTTAACTCGACATTCAGTGAAACCACTTTATCCTGCCGAGTGGCCGCAGGTTGGTTAAAAATAGGATTGGTATCTGATGATGAGCCATACAACAATTGTGCTGTGGCATCAAAACTTCCTAATGTGGTGGTGTAATAAAGCGATACACCCTCAACCTTGGTAAAACCAACACCAGAGTAAACGCTTTGTGGTGCAGTGTTCCAAAGGTACGCATAGCCAACATCTTTAAAGTCAGAGTACTTAAAAAATGGCACGCCAATACGCCCAGCGCTAAAAGTTAAACTATCGCTTAGTTGATAAGACACATATAACCACTCCAACTGCACATCGAAATCACTGGAGCCGCGGCCCAACAGCTGGCCGGTTACTGACAAATTTTCGCCTAAATCCGATTTTATTTGTAAGGCAAATAAGCTGCCGGTTTTAAAATCCAGTTCATCGGTGTATTCATACAGGCTTTCATCCGAAGACGTTGTCATACCGGCTTTAATAGACGCAAAGCCGTTTATCGTGGTAGTGGCGCTGGCAGATGCACTGGTTAACGCCGCCATTATTGCCATATTTAGCAGATGTTTTTTCATTTTGACCTCAATCCGATCAGGTTGCTTGAGACTAGACTTGTTTAGAGTTTACTACTTAAACAACAATTAGCAAGACAAATGAGACAAAAAAGACAAATGATGTAGGCGTGTTGCGAAAATGAGCAACCTTGCTTTAATAAAATAAGCCGCTGCCGCCGCTGAAAGACGCGGCTAGAGAGGGGGTAATGTAATTTGAGAAGTTTAATGCCACACCAGTAAGCAACCAGTGACAATTGTGACGATAAAAATGACGGAAAGTATGGGAAACCAGCATGGTGACAACTTAATTTACCCATGCTGGCGTGAGGTTAGTGCAGACGTTTAATACCCTGCAGCCTGGCCGTCTTTGCGTGATTCTGACGCGCCGACCCAGACACCGTTGGCATGATCACGCATAATGGCCTGATAGCCGCCATAGCCACCTAAACCATAACGTACCTGATGCCCGCGCTTCATTAGTTCACGCGCTGTTTCGTACGGAATACCGCTTTCAACTTCAATATAGCCACCGTTTTCAAGGTATTTGTCGCTGCCCTCAGTCGGCTCGGTATTACCCAGATGCTGCCAGCGCGGTGCGTCACCGGCTTCTTGCAGATTCATGCCATAATCCACCATATTGACCAGAATTTGCACATGCCCTTGCGGTTGCATGGCCCCACCCATTACACCAAAGCTTATCAACGGCTTATTATCCTTAGTTACAAAAGCCGGAATAATAGTATGAAATGGCCGCTTGCCAGGTGCGTAAGCATTGGCGTGCTGCTTGTCCATCGAAAACATTTCACCGCGGTCTTGAAACACAAAACCTAAACCCGGCACTACCACGCCAGAGCCCATACCACGGTAATTACTTTGAATAAGCGACACCATATTGCCGTCTTTATCAGCAGTAGTCAGATAGATGGTATCCCCCTGATACAGCGCAGGATTACCGGCATCGACCCGCTTTGCCGCTTTATCGCCAATCAGTTTCGCCCGCTCACGACCGTACTGCTCAGAGATCAGCCCTGCTACCGGCGCTTTGCTAAAGTCTTGATCTGCATAAAACTTAGCTCTGTCTTCAAACGCCAGTTTTTTTGCTTCCACCAGCAAATGCAAACTTTGTGGCGTATTAAAACCTGTGGCTTTTAAATCAAAGTTTTTTAGAATTTGCAGCATCTGCAACGCCGCTATACCCTGGCCATTAGGCGGCAGCTCCCACAGGGTGTAACCTTTGTAGTCGACACCAACCGGATCTACCCAATCAGAGCGGTGGTTAGCAAAGTCAGCAAAACGCAGATAGCCGCCGTTGGCGCGCATAAAGCTATCTATAGCTACTGTGATATCCCCTTTATAAAATGCATCGCGGCCATCTTTGGCCAAGGCTTTATAGGTATTGGCCAGCGCTGGGTTTTTAAATAACTGCCCTTTGGCCGGCGCCTTACCGTCGATAGTAAAAGTACCGCTAAAATCCCCTGGTTGCTTGCTAAGCACAGGCACACTGCGGTCCCAGTAGTAGGCAATCAGCTCGCTTACAGGAAACCCTTGCTCGGCGTAGCCGATAGCCGGTTGCAAAATATCGGCCATTGGCATGCTGCCAAACTTTTTATGCAGCTCAAACCAGCCATCTACGGCACCTGGCACGCTTATCGGCAACATGCCGTGTGGCGGAATATCATTACGCCCTAACCTTTGTAACTCGTTCGCTAACATGTCATAACTCAGGCTCAGCGGCGAACGGCCAGAGGCATTTAAACCGTGTAACTTCTGACTCTTAGCATCCCAGACTATAGCGTATAAGTCACCGCCAATACCGTTGCCAGTTGGCTCCATTAACCCCAACGCAGCGTTGGCGGCTATAGCGGCATCTATAGCGTTGCCACCACGCTTCATTACATCCAATGCTATCTGAGTAGCAAGCGGCTGGCTGGTGGCGGCCATAGCTTCAGTGGCGATAACCTCTGAACGGCTGGCAAAAGGCTTACCGGTGATACGATCGAAACCGTAGGCTGACATTGCACAGAGCAAGCCCAGCGATAAGGCGATATAAGTAGTCAGACGTTGCATAACGGTCTCCATTATTGTTGTTTTTTATCAAACTACCTTAACCTGCACCGGCAAGGCGCTCCAGTAGTTTACGACCAGTGAAGCGGCTACTGCGATGGCTATATAGTGTACAGATGTTGCTGCAGTTGCTGCTTCTGCTCTGTAGTAATGGCGATAGCCTTAGTGCCAGCATAGTCAAACTGGACGAGCACAGCAGTGCCCGACACCGTTTTTACCCCGTTTTGCCAGGCTTCCTGATACACATCAAAGGAACTACTGCCAATACGGCTGATAAAGGTACGCAGTTCAACCTCGTTACCAAAATGGGTTTGGGCGTGGTAATCCAGTTTTACACTGGCGACAATTAGCGGCCAATGTTGTAAATTTAACTCCGGTGTAAAAATTTTGAAAACAGGCAGCCTTGCACCTTCAAACCAGACGGCAAACACCGTATTGTTAATATGCCCAAGCGCATCCGTGTCAGCGAAACGCGGAGTAATAACCTCTTGCCACATAAAGGGAACCTTATGACTGATTTTATTGAAGTGTATGACAATGCCTTAAGTAGCGAATTTTGCCAACAGCTGATTCAGGTGTTTGAACACAGCCCGCACACTACAGCCGGGCGCACGGGTGCTGGTGTTGATACCAGTAAAAAAATCAGTACCGATTTATATCTGTACCAACATGCTGAATATCAGCAACTGTTACAGATGATTTGGCAGGCCACCACGCACTATGTTTGTGAGTATTTTAAAAAGTACCATTTTGCTTTGATTGGCCCAATGTCGCTGACGATTGCTCATCCACAAACCGGCCAGCCCACCGCTATTACGCATGATAATTTTGCTGAGCTGGGTGCACCAAAAACCATGGATTTTATGCGCGCGCTGTTTCGTATTGGTAATGTGCAGGCACAAAAATATCAGGCTGGCGTGGGTAACTATGGTTACTGGCACAGTGAGGTATATCCGCAGCAAGGCAGTACCGACCCGCTACACCGCGCCTTACTATTTATGTTTTATTTAAACGATGTTACAGAGGGCGGGCAGACTGAATTTTACTATCAGAACAAAAGCATCCAGCCCAAAACCGGCCGCATGGTAATAGCACCAGCCTATTTTACTCACACCCATCGTGGTTGTGTGCCGGTGTCAAACGACAAATACATTTTAACCAGTTGGATACTCTTTAATCCTGCAGAGCAAATTTATGGCCCGCCTGCTCGCTAACACTTTTATTAAGCGAAACGCTGGCTAATGCTGCATAAAAAAGCCCCTGCAATTGCAGAGGCTTTTACCAGCAAGCTATTTAGACTTAGAACTTGTAGCGCAGGCCCGCTTCAAACGAGCGCTCTGGCCCAACATAAATGCCCTGCCGTAAACCGGTAATATAACGTTTATCCGTCAGGTTTTTCACCGCGCCAAACACGCTAAAGCCATTATCAAATTTGTACTGTGCCGTTAAATCCAGCACGGTGTAAGATGGCATTAACCCACCCCAGATACCACCAGCGGCATTGGTCGGGATATCTTCGCGGTTACTGGCGTCGCCATATTGTTCGCCACGATGATGCGCCGTTAAGGCTGCACTTAGTTGCTCCTGCTGATAGTTCAGTGCCAGGTTAGCAATAATCTTTGGTGCATATGGCAAGCGGTTACCTGTATTGTCACCGGTTTTAAACTCAGAGGTAGGCACCCAGGTGGCATTGCTATCAATACTGAAACCCGCACCTAAAGCATAACCGAGCATAAACTCCATACCACGGTGTTCTGTTTTACCAGCGTTTGACTGTGACAAACTAGGATCACTGTTGCCGGTAACTACCTGGTTGCTAAAGTCCATAGCAAAGGCAGCCACTTCATAGCTTAAGGCTCCCTCTTTGCCACGTAGTCCGATTTCATAATTGGTAGAACGCTCACCATCTAACTGCTGATCGGTAAGACCATCTAGCGCAACACCATTAGACGCCGGTGAAAAGGCACGGTACACACCACCGTAAAGTTGAGCTGACTCACTCAGGTTATAAGTCACACCAACGCCGGGTAACCACTCGGTATTGCTGGTCTTTGCTGTGTCGTTGTTACTGCTTAAAACAACACGCTCTTGTTCATACGATTCAACCCGCAAACCCGGCGTAACCGCAAAGTGTTCGGTTAGCTCGATACGGCTTTGTGCATAAGCAGCAACGCTGTCGGCAGAATCGACAATATGGCGGTCATTGTTGCCAGTGCGCTCTGAGCTGCGAACTGCACGGATGCGGGTGTCGTTAGCTTCTTCCTGCATAAAACGTACACCAAACTCGCTGTTGGCTGCCATGCCAAATAAGCTGTGATCTAACGTTAAACGCGTTTCCAGGCCAACTCGGTCAAACGCGCGGTTGTTACCGGTTAAACTATCGGTATATACCCAGCGCCCGGCTGCATTAGAGGCAGCGGTATCTACGCTATAGCGCCAGTAATCGCGCGTCATTTCGCTCCAGTAAAGCAGCGTTTTTAGTGTTGCGCTGTCCGACAAGGTCCATTCGTGGTTCAGATCAATCGCGGTGCGGTCGGTTAGATAATAATCATCTGGTGCCGGGTTATAGTTAGCACCAGCCTGATAATCTGCCAACAGTAAACCACGATACGAAATGTTAGCGTCGTTTTCATGGCGCGAGGCTTTAATGCCCAGTTTATGGCTATCGCTAAAGATCACACCGGCTTTGGCCATTACGTCGGTCATTTCATAACCTTTGTCCATAAAGCCATCGCTTTTGGCATGCGTAGCGACAACACCGGCAAAAGCATCACCCGAGGCACTTTTGCCACCCGCTTCAACGCCAACTTCACTTAGATTAAACGAGCCCATACGGCCGCTAACTTCAACACCGTCATCTGGTGTCTTCGTCTGGTAGTTTACTACGCCACCAATAGTGGAAGGGCCGTAGCGTAACGACGATGAGCCTTTTAAAATTTCTACCTGCTCTACACGTTGTACGCGCGGGTTAAAATAACGGTCGTTACCGATAAACAGACCTGGCGCTACCGGCACGCCGTCTTCCAGCACTAAAGATTTAGACTCGCTGGCCGACAAACCACGCATACCGAAATTAGCTACAACCGCTGTTTCTTCTTCACTGTTGACATTAATACCTGCTACGCGGCGCAGTACATCCTGGTTTGATAACGGCTGAATTTGCTCTATTTGAGCCCGGTCGATCAGTACCACACTGCCCGTCTGCTCTAGCAATACCGGCGTTGTCTCGCCTACCACTCGGATGACTTCGAGTGTGGGCATAATTTTTTTGCGCTCAACACTGCTTTCAGTAGCTGCTTGCTGGGCAGCCGCAGTTAACGATAGCGATGCCAGAGAAACAGCCAACGCCAGGCGGGATAACTTAACCTGCATAAAAACTCCGTTATTTAACAAATAAGCTTAAATGCGCGCAATTAGAACACAGTAAACAACACGAATCAATCTCATTAATAATCATTGAATTTGCGGGGTCCAGAGCAATTACCAAATCTCTTTTTTAGAAACAGCTAATGATAAATAAATACAATAAAAGCGCGTGTCATTTGAACCGGCAAAAAATAGTTCCCAAAAAGTTATTGATCTTAATAATGATAATAATTATCATTCGCTAATAATTAACGTAAATTTACACTCTCCCTGGCTTACTGCCTTATCATCACCCTTGAAGGAGCTTAAAATGTTGTTTCGCCCTACCGCATTGGCTTGTGCCGTTGCTGCTGTGTTTACTTTGCCATCTGCTAACGCAGAACTTACTGCGGCGGCACCTGATTACAATATGGAAGTGATCGTTGTGACAGCGTCGGGCTTTGAACAAAAACTAGTCGATGCCCCAGCCAGTATTTCGGTCATTACGCAGGAAGATCTGGCGAAACGCCCCTACACTACTTTGCTCGATGCCGTACGCGATTTAGAAGGCGTTGATATTGGCGAAACACGGGATAAAACCGGCCAGGGTAGTATCAGTATGCGCGGCATGGGGTCAGACTACACACTAATACTGGTAGACGGTAAACGGCAGAATAACCACGGCGACATTTACCCGAATAACTTTGGCGGTAACCAGTTTGGCCATATCCCTCCGCTTGATGCGGTAGATCGCATTGAAGTGATCCGCGGCCCTGCTTCTACATTATATGGTGCCGATGCTTTGGGCGGTGTGATCAACATCATCACCAAAAAGGTGACCGACAAATGGATGGGCTCAGTTAGCCATAGCCGCACTAAGCAAAGCGATGACGCTTTTGGTGAAGATATTACCACCGACTTTAACGTCATGGGCCCGTTAATCCCCGGCGTACTGGGCATGTCTTTGCGCGGCAGCTTTTACAACCGCATGGCATCAACACCGCAATATGCGCCAATTGAATATCCTAATGGTGAAGTACGTAAGCGATCACTAGGTTTTGGCAGCGGAGGTAAAACAGTCGACAATGACAATGAAGTGTTCGGCGGTCGTTTAAGCTGGACCCCCGCCGACAACCAAAGCATCTGGTTTGATATTGAGACTTCTACCCAACAATACGACAATACACCGGTAATCAATGACAACGGTACTAAAGAGTACCCGGTTGGCACTGTGGATAACATTGACAGTATCTGGGCAGCTGGCAACTTTTGCCGTGGCGGTAGGGGTAGTCGTCAGGCGGCTTGTGAAGCCAGTGGCGGCGAATGGGCCCGTCGCGCTAACCCGCGCGCGGGCTACAGTCCGACGCAGGAATTCAGCCGCGATACCTGGTCACTTAGCCATGAAGGTAAGTGGGGATTTGGTAACAGCTTTGTCTCGTTATCATATGTAGATACCCAAAATCATGGCCGCACTCTGCCGTTTACCACCAGCGAACGTGAGCTTCTGTTGGCGATGTATGATGGCACTGGCAACTATGCAGCCTTAAACACAACAGAGCGCAAAAATCTGGCTGCAGCAACCTTTTTACCGCGGCCAAAACGGGTTATGGCCAGCAATCAGTATACGCTGGACGCTAAGTTGGATATTCCTTTTGAAGCGGCCGGCCAGCATGTGTTAGTTACTGGCGTACAGATGATCCGTGGTGAACTGGAAGACGGCGTCTTTGGCATGGAAAAAGGCACACCAGGTGGCATACAAGAACACAATATGTGGTCGGTGTTTGCTGAAGATACCTGGGATGCAACCCAGTCTTTCTCTGTCACTGCAGGTTTGCGACGCGACGATCATGACGTCTTTGGTAGCCAACTCAGCCCGCGCTTATACGGTGTTTATACCCTAAGCGACAGCTGGACCATCAAAGGCGGGGTCAGCACAGGTTACAAAACGCCGAAAACCACCCAATTGTACCAGGGCGTAGTCGGTTTTGGCGGCCAGGGCACGTCACCACAATACGGTAACCCTGATTTAAAAGCTGAAACCAGCGTATCAAGCGAGATTGCTGCTTACTGGCAGCATCAAAACGGCCATAACTTTAACGCTACAATCTTTAAAAATGATTTTGACGATAAAATTGCCTCACAGCCTTGCGGTACCAACACTAACATTCAATGTGCGCCAACCGGAGAATATGCAGACCTGGGCTATGCCACCAGCAGCAAAACCGTAAACATTGATAAAGTAACTATTCAGGGTGCAGAGCTGGCCGGGCGCTGGCAGGCGACTGAGCAGCTGGCACTGCGCGCCAACTACACCTACACCGACAGCGAGCAAAAAAGCGGGGTTAACAAAGGCCGGCCACTGGGCAACAGCGCCAAGCATATGGCCAACCTGACATTAAGCTGGGATGCCACCGAAGCGTTAAACCTGTTTCTGACGTCAGAATATCGTACTAAACGTTACTACGGCTGGGATACCATTAACGACAGAGCGCAGCATTACAAAGCCTATAACGTGATCCATCTGGGCGCAGCTTATGATGTCAGTGAGTCGGTAACCGTTAATGCCCGGATCAATAATCTGTTTGACCGAGACTTTACTACCTACAATATTGCCTTTACCGAGTGCAACGACACAGTTAGCAGCTGTATTGTCGATGCCAATGGTGAAAACGGCTACAGTGCCAGCTTTATTGATGATTACAACAATAAAGACAAAGCACGTAATTTATGGGTAGGTGTAAACGTACGCTTCTAACACTGCCATATCTGCTATAGCCGCGTTTATCGCGGCTTTTTTTACTGCATAGGCTTAATCATTTTTAAATGCGGAATATCATCTTCTAAATAGGGTTCACTGGCCGGTTTAAAACCAAGATCCTGATAAAACTGCTGCAAGTAGCACTGGGCGGAGATATGAATATCAGTATCGGGCCATAGCTCGGCGGCAACACTCAGCGTTTTTTCTACCAATACCTGGCCTAAACCCAGCCGCCGCGCAGTTTGCGACACACATACCCGACCAATACCGGGAAAGCCATCAAAACTAACGCCCGGCGCCAGCACGCGCGAGTAAGCGATAACTTTATCGCCCTTCTTTAAAATCACATGTCGGGTTTGTGGATGCAAATCTTTGTCATCCAACTCCGGATAAGGACAATTTTGCTCAACTACAAATACATCCACCCGCAGTTGCAACAGGCTATACAGGGTGTAGGTATCCAGTTCATCAAAAACATTGACCTGCCATTGCATAATATCGGCTCCATGCTTGTTATTAACCTTACTATATCAGAGCCAGTAGCATGGCGCCCAGCAGCAAAGGTCCGCTTTACCAGACTAACTCAGTCATAGTGTCATTTTTTCATCATAAAACTGCTATGTAACTGCAATGTTATTGACATCAGGCATCGTTGTAATAGGGCCAGTTTTTGCCCAACGCCGGAGCCAATAATAATGCAAGACAAGAAAACCAACGTCAGTATCGATAATTCAGGGATAGATCCCCAAACTAATTTTTCAGTTAACCCAACTTTTGCCGCTATAGTTGACAGCCGGATGGCGCGGCGTAGCTTTTTAAAGGGCAGCGTCGGGGCAGCCGTGGCAGCCTTTATTGGCGGCTCAGTAGTTGGTTGCAGTAGCAGCGATGATGGCGAGCCAACGCCTGTAGTGCCACCGGTTACTGCCGCACCTTTGCTGGGGTTTACTGCTGTAGCAGCAGGCCGCGCAGACGCTATAGTCGTGCCGCAGGGCTACAGTGCCCAGGCATTTTTACCTTGGGGCACGCCACTGAACGGCAGTTATCCTCCATTTCTAGCCGATGCCAGCAACAGCGGCAGCGATCAGGAACAACAGGTGGGCATGCATCATGATGGTATGCATTTTTTCCCGATAGATGCCCGCAGTGGTGGCAGCAGCTCAACCGAAGGTTTGCTGGTATTTAACCATGAATACATCGATAACAATCTCATCCATACAAATGGCATCACAACAGTACCGCGCTTGGCCGATGAAGTGCGTAAAGAAGTGGCCGCTCATGGTGTGTCAGTCGCGCATATTCAGCAGCAAGCCGATGGCAGCTGGGCACTGGTAAACAATAGCCCATTTAACCGCCGCATTACCGGCGCTACACCGATGGAATTGGCCGGCCCGGTGCGCGGCAGCGCTAAAGTGGTCACCAAATATAGCCCGGACGGTAGCCGCACGCGCGGCACCTTAAATAACTGTGGTAACGGCTTCACGCCCTGGGGCACTTATTTAACCTGCGAAGAAAACTGGGCCGGTTACTTTATGAATGCCGATGCCACTAAGCCACGTGAACACAGCCGCTATGGTGTGCCATCTGGCAACGGCCGTTACTTCTGGGAAACCGCCACACCAGCGGCCGATGTATACCAGCGTTTTAATGCCAGTAGCCTTGCTGCCTCAGCTGCCGATGATTACCGTAATGAACCCAACACCTTTGGCTGGATTGTCGAAATAGACCCGTTTAACCCTGATAGCGTGCCGCAAAAACGCACCGCCCTGGGCCGCTTTGGTCACGAGGGCGTTATTTTTGGCAAACTGGAAGAAGGTAAACCTGTAGTAGTCTATTCCGGTGACGATTCGCGTTTTGAGTACATCTATAAGTTTGTTTCAACCGCGCCTTACTACAAAAACACAGCCGGCGGTCACCTGCTCAACGACGGCATTTTGTATGTTGCCCGTTTTAACGAGGATGGCAGCGGTGACTGGTTACCATTGGATATCAATAATGCCGATTTTGTTGCTAAGGCAGCTGCTGCGGGAGTCACTTTTGCTGACCAGGCAGATGTACTGCTAAACACCCGCTTAGCGGCTGATATCAACGGCGCCACCAAGATGGACAGGCCAGAATGGGGTGCAGTACACCCTGAAACCGGCGAGGTGTATTTTACCCTTACCAACAATAGCCGCCGTACAGAAGATCAGATAGATGCTGCGAATCCACGCGCGGCTAATGCAACCGGCCATATTATCCGTTGGAATGAGCGCGAAGCGCAGGCAGCTACAGCTTTTGACTGGGATATTTTTTTACTGGCCGGCGATGTCGGTACTGAAACACCAGGTACTGGGCTGACATTAAGCGCAGATAATCATCTGGCCAGCCCGGATGGCTTATGGTTTGATGCCAACGGTTTATTGTGGATCCAAACGGATATGAGCGGTTCGCAGCAAGGTGAAGGCCCATTCGGCAATAACCAGATGTTGGTAGCGGATCCGGTAACGCGGCAGATAAAACGCTTTTTAGTTGGGCCAACCGACTGTGAAGTCACCGGTATCAGCGCGACACCGGATATGAAAACCCTGTTTGTTAATATTCAACATCCGGGCGATCGTTCTAAGCCAGACAACTTTACCAGCCACTGGCCAGATGGTGGTACCAGCCGCGCACGCTCGGCTACTGTAGTTATCACCAAAGATGACGGCGGTGTTATTGGTAGTTAATACCTTAGCGCTGTATGGCCGGCTGTAACAATACAGCCGGCCAGTTGTGTTGTGTTACCTGGCTAACAAAATCGGGTAATTGGTCCTCGGTCAGCGGTTTAGAAAAGTAATAACCCTGAGCAAAGTCACATTGATGCTGCTGTAGCAACTTAACCACGGCAAAAGATTCCACACCCTCGGCTACAACATCCAGGCCCAGTTTTTGTACCATGGCAATGGTAGAGGTCACTATCTGGAAATCCTGAGGGTTATCCAGCATACCCAGTACAAAACTCTTATCGATTTTTATCGCATCAACCGGCATCTGTTTCAAATAGTTTAGTGATGAATAACCCGTACCAAAATCATCAATAGCCAGGCGAAAGCCCTGTGCTTTTAACCGATACATCATGCCCAGCGTTTCACTGAAATTATTGATCAGCGTACTTTCGGTAATCTCCAGCTCAAAATGCCGGCCGCTCAGGCCATAACGCTGTAGTATCTGGCCAAAGCGGTCAGGTAACTTGGTGTGCATAAACTGGTCGGCCGAAATATTCACTGCAATAATAACCTCATTCAGCCCGCTGGCCAGCAGTTCAGCGCAATAACGGCAACTGCGGTCAAATACCCAGTAGCCAACATCAACGATTAACTGTGTTTGCTCCAGTACCGGAATAAACTCATCTGGCGCAACTATGCCTCGCTGTGGGTGCTGCCAGCGGATCAGCGCTTCAAAACCTGACAAACGACCGCTGTTCAGGTTTACCTGAGGCTGCAGGCTAAGCGTAAATTGCTGCGACACCAGCGCTTGTCGTAGCTCGGCTTCCAGTTGCACTCTGGACGCCAGATCGGCTGACATCTGCTGATTGAATACCACATAACAATTGCGCCCTGATGCCTTAGCCTGGTACATAGCTAAATCTGCACAGCGGATCAATTCATCTCCACTTTGCTTAGCATCATTGGTGTAGCTGATGCCAACACTGGCACTTAATCTTAACGACACCTGCGTTAGTACAAAAGGTTGTTCAAACAATGCCAGCACCCGCAGCGCCATGGTTTCTGCCTGTTGTACTGAGGTTAGGCCGGGTAGCAACATGGCAAACTCATCACCGCCAAAGCGACAAACTAAATCCCGCTCTGTAGCAAGCGTTTCCAAGCGCCGCGCAGTTTCTATCAGCAACTGGTCACCGACAACATGGCTACGACTGTTGTTAATGGTTTTAAATTTGTCCAGGTCAAGAAACAGCAAGCCAACATAGCCTTTTTGCTCAGGCAATGCAGCTAATGCCTGCGTTAAACATTGCTGTAACCGGTTGCGATTTGCCAGCGCGGTAAGTTGGTCTACCAACGCCATACGCTGCAAACTGGCAGTATTTTGTGCCAGCTGCAAATCTAAGGTTTCCAGCTGATTGCTCAGGGTTAGCATTGAGTCGTTAAAGGTGGTCAGTTCGTCGGCAAACCAGGCTGGCGGCAGCTTGCTTTGCTGACGGAAGGCGGTATAACGGCGCTGTGCCAACAGCGGCAATGCCGCAGCAAACTGCAGTATGCGCCGGCTGATACGTCGGGTAATAAGCATAATAAGCAACAGCAACAGCATAAAACACGCCGCTGCCATCGTCAAAACACGATGCTGATAACGGGTATTTTCAGCCACGGCGGCCGTAACATCCTCCAGCATCAGCAATACATAAGCGTCTGTTTGCTCAGGCGCCAGCGTAATAAAATGGATAAAATAGCTTTGCTGATTCAGCTGCAGTATTAGCCCTTCTTTTCTGGCATCTGCCAGATTAAAGCTGGCTGGCAATACCTGATAGAGTTGTTGTAATAAGCCCCGATCGGATGCTAACAATACTGTTAGGTCTCGTTCGGCAATCTCGGCGCCCGTTTGCACCAAAGCAACATCTACACCCAGCGCCTGATGCAGACTAAACAATAGCCCTGCCATGTCAGCATTCGCCTGCAGCACGGCAACTTCACCATGGCGGTTTAATAAAGGCAGCGTTAATTGCTTTGCGCAAATTTGGCCACAACGGATATCTGTTTGGGGCTGCTGTACCGCCAGGGTAGTGTTTACGATATCTGAGTAAACCACGGCTGATGGCTCTGCACTACTGTACAACAGCTGTTGCTGTTGGTCCCACAGGTACAACTGACTTACAGCGAAATTTTGCTGTAATGGCTCAAATTGCTGCGGCAAGCTGGCAGCAAATTGGCTGAAATTATCGGCCAAATGCACTTGCTGTAGTTCTGCCTGAGTCTGTAACCAGGTTAATAATTGTTGGGTGGATGACTGGTTATACACATCAAAATATTGTTGGCCCTGTGCTTTTCGTTGCGCTTGCTGGCGCAAAAATTGATCGTTCATGTGCAAAAGCGACAAACCGGTAAACCACACCAGCAGTAGCAGCAACATGCTGAGCATCAGCAACAAAATTTTCCATGACAGGCTCAGGTAACGCAACATAATCAAAACCTGTATATCAGCTGTAACGCAAATATTTGCCAATATTCACGGTTATTGCGGCTTACATCAGGTTGAATAACCGGTGCCAGCCTGCCAGTCCCTTTCACCCAATGTATTTCGGCATCCAGCCGCCAGCGTGGGTTCAAATCAACACTACTGCCCACACTTAAGGTATGCTGGTAGCCAAAGTAAGCAGGGATAGTGCCGCCGGTCATTTGCTGCAGCTTTTTGCCATGACGATCATCTTTATCCAGCACAGCGTAGTCTATGGCGCTAAACAACCTGATGTCAGTCGACCAATAATACTGCAACATCAAGTAGCCACCCTGGCCGAATTGCTTGCGTGAGAACTGTGGTAAGAAAAACCCTTCGGTGGTAACTATTTCTTGTTGCAATTCAGCGCTTAGTTGCCAGTGCTCACTCTGGTAAAGCGCCGTTAGCATTACCCGTTGCGATGTAAAGCTGGCATCATTTAGCAGCTCAGCGACACCGCGCCGGTAATCAAAGGATGCCTCCTGTATGACGATACCGTAGCTAACGCTGTTTTGTAGTGATTGCCAGTACAAACTGGCTTTATGATCATGGTTCATACGGGTGTTACCCTGGGCTTGCTGGCCAAGTAACTGTTTACTTTGCTGCTGAGAAATGGGTACGGTGCCATAACTCCAGTTAAACGTCAGGTCACCATAATCTGCCGAGTTACGCAGTTGCAGCGCCACGCCATCGGTACCGACTGCGATATCCCGAAAAGCATCAAAATAAACCGATTGCGGTAATATGATAGAGGGCCGGGTAAAAGGGACGTCACGGGTACTGGAATACAACCAGTGTTGGTTTTTCACCCGTCCCAGATAAACATTCGCCTGCCAGCCCGGACTGTTATAAAAAGACCAATCTAAAAACAGATAGTCTAGCCTGGCGCCTTCGGGGAAGCGATTACCGCTATTGAGATACACCAACTGACCTGCCAGATGCCAGTCTGACGCTAACGAATATCTGCCGTTTAATCCCAGTTCAGTTAATTCTGCTGACGGGTCTCCACCGTAATTAACATAATTGCTGTCTTCGGCCCAAATCAGCCCCTGCGCCGCAAAACCGCCCCAGTCAAATTTGCTATCAGCAGCTTGCGCGCCTGCTGTCAGCAACCCCGCTGTAATACACAGCAACGTAGTTAAGTTGTATCTAATCAATGCGCACCTCCTTTATCGCCGGGTCGGTGCTAAATTGTTCTGCATAACCAATAGCACCGGGGACGGTGCGCAGAAACTCGAGCATAGCGGCGCTGTCGTTTGCCTGTTGTGGCCTGCGGCCCGTGCCAGAGAAACTGTGTTTGTCCCAGATATTGTTTAATTGATACGGAAATAACCGCAATTGCTCACGGCAAAAACGTTGGTGCACTGCCGCACTGTCCGGCATAACAATGACCCTGACAGGTGTGCCGTCAGGCCAGATAGTTTGCCGCAGAGTAAAAATATTGCGTAGTTGCGCCTGGCTCAGACTATCCAGCGGCACAGATCCATTTACAAAAACCGTAGCTGCAGATAGCGGAAACGCGCTGATTAGCACTGTTAATAACAAACCCTTCATGCAGCGTTTGTCCGGCAGATGATGATAATTGCAGAATGTGTATTTGCCACTGTTGCGTAGTCTCCGCTTTAACGCCCGCATCCGTAGCAGGCGTTATCAGGAAATACCATTCTAGCACAGCAGTTTACAGTGTGCTTTTTTCTGGCAACAGCGGCATTAATTAACGGTTGGGTTTAACTGCCGGCTTTGGTGCTGGAGCACGCTGCCCATCACGATGGCCACTACGCGGTGCTTTGGCTTTTTTTGGCTTATAAGGTTTACTGTTCAGTTTCGACTCTGACAATGAATTTACCGGCTCAAATCCTGCCATTAGCTGCCGTGGCAGCACTTGCTTTATCAATCGCTCTATACCGGCAAGCTCTTTGCTTTCGTCGGCACACACCAACGAAATAGCGTGGCCAGCCGCGCCTGCCCGCCCGGTGCGGCCAATGCGATGCACGTAGTCTTCTGCGACGTTGGGTAGTTCATAATTGACGACTTGCGGTAACTGATCGATGTCCAGGCCGCGGGCGGCAATATCAGTTGCTACCAAGGCCCGGATAGTACCAGCTTTAAAATCAGCCAACGCTTTGGTGCGGGCATTCTGGCTTTTATTGCCATGAATAGGCGCGGCTTTTATACCAGCCGTTTCCAAATGCAGGCTGAGTTTATTCGCCATATGTTTAGTTTTGGTAAAAATGAGTACTTGCTGCCAGTTGTTGTCAGTGATCAATTTAGTGACCAGTGCGGCTTTGCGGTTTTTATCTACCGGATAAATCAGCTGCTCTACCCGCTCTGCCGTCGTGTTGGCCGGGGCAACTGATACTTCCAGCGGATTAGCTACCAGGCCACGAGCTAAAGTACGAATTTCATCAGAGAACGTGGCAGAGAACAGCAGGTTCTGGCGTTTTTTCGGCAGCAGCGCCAGAATTTTTTTAATGTCGTGAATAAACCCCATATCCAGCATACGGTCAGCTTCGTCCAGCACCAGTACTTCCAGCTGGCCAAACTTCACCGCATTTTGCTGATACAAGTCCATCAGCCGGCCTGGCGTTGCAATCAAAATATCCACACCACGGCGCAGCGCCATCATTTGCGGGTTAATTTTTACGCCACCGAACACCACAGCGCTGCGCAGTGGCAGATATTTGCCATACATGGCAACACTTTCAGCAACCTGTGCCGCCAGCTCCCGCGTTGGCGTTAAAATAAGCGCCCGCACATGGTTAGATTGCACCTTTCGGCCCTGGCTAAAACCCTCAGCCAGTACTTGCAGCAATGGCAGCGTAAAGCCTGCCGTTTTACCGGTGCCAGTTTGTGCTGCCGCCATCAGATCACGCCCGGCAAGCACAGCAGGTATAGCCTGCTGCTGTATCGGTGATGGCGTGGTGTAGCCCTTGTCTTCAATGGCTTTAAGTAGTTCAGGTAACAGATTTAAATCAGTAAATTGCATGCGATATCCCGCAGTTAATGCTGCGAAACAAAACTGCCGCAGCTGCAGTGGCCTCCAAAACGGAGGGGCGCGCAGCTTACAGCAAAATGGCCGCGGGCACCAATAAAGATGAAAAGCCGTCAATTATTAGCACCACTGCTACGCGCTGTTTATGACAGCCTTTATTCGTTGTGCGGCTTCAGGTATCTTGGGCGAATTATAATTGCCGGAGACCGAGTGTGTTAAAGCCATCTTTAGCCGCTGACAATAGCTTTATGCGCGAATTAAAGCGCCTGCTGCAAGCCCTGACATCGGTGGCAGACGATAACAGCCTGGTTCGACTGGTTGGTGATTATTATCGTTATGTGCAGTTTGCTGCGGGCAAAACTCAGCACAGCAGCGAGGGTAAAAAACCAGATTTGATGCCGCAACTGTGGTTTCTGGCAGAGAAGATCCTGCGCCTGACAGAAGGTAATAACGCCGCTGACTGCCTGATCCGCTCAGCCAAATTACTGGGCTGCCTGCAGCTTACTGCGCCTGACTCGCAACGACGCTGGAGTGAACTGCAGTTTGGCTACAAGCTGTTGTACCGCGCTGCACTTAGCCTGCGCTTGCTGGATCATGCGCTACAGCATAGCCTGCTTACAGATGAAAAATCACAGCAGCTTTTTCATCAGCGCCTGTACGCTGATGATGACTGTCAATACCGGCAACAAGTGCAACTGCCACTGGTGGTCGCGTTAATGTTACTGGATGTCGGGCAATTACAACCTGAAGCGACTGCTTTGCTAACCGGCTACGCTGGCGAACGTGATGCCAGCCGCAGCATGAGTAAGGATGAACGCGAACACTATCTGCAACTTACGCAAGCTGGCATGCTGCAGTTGGCTGACGACACCTTGCACGTATTGCCGTATCGCGGCAACAGTAAAGTTGAAAAGCAGCAGTTAGCTCTGGCACAGCAGCAACAGCTGGCCCTGATCCGCCAACTGCTAAACGCACAACCTGCCGACAACCCGCTTGGCTACGTGATTAAGGTGCCACAAGTATACAGCTCTATCGTATTGCCCGGCAGACACCGTTACCAGTACGACGCTTTGCCCAAAGCCAGCCTGGTATTGAAAGAAGCGGTGCGCCGCGGCCAACTTTCAGGCACCTGGGTGCAGCATTTTTTGCGCATTACCGGCGTATTTCCGCAGGGTTTTGGTATTACTTTTATTCCGGCGCAATATACCGGGTTACCCGGTGAAAAATACGAATTGGCAATTGTAAACCAGCTGTACCCGCCAAACGCAGCCGAGCCACTATGCCGGGTCGTCAGCCGTAATTTGCAATACCGCCGGGGCGGGCATAACTGTCAAATAAGTATCGATAATAATCTGTACTTTAAGCCAGCAAGACAAAGATTGTCGGTTATCGCACCACAACGGTTGCAGGAAATACTGGCACAACTCAGTGCCGGTTGGCAGCCGGGGCAAATTCGTCACTATCTGCCGCGCTGCTGGCAACCGCAAATTTTCTTTAGCCAAAGCCAGCACCAAAATTTGTGGAACCAGGCCCGTAACATTGCTAACTAGGCAGCGACTATCGGCTAAAACAAGGTGTAGATAAAGCCGGCTAATGCCGATTGCTGGCTGGCAACCACCAAAGCCCCAAGTAATGCCAGGAGCACAAACACCGGCAACAACCAGATTTTTTTCCGTACCCGCAAAAACGCCCATAGATCGGTTAAAAACTCGCGCATTAAAAAGGATCCTTCATATTGTCGTCGCTAATGGTGTCACTTTGCTGCCAATAACTGCTGCCACCCTTTGGCCTGCACCGATAGTCCAGCTTGCCCAACAAACGCAGCAGCAGCCCAAGCGGGGTAATTAAGGTATAAAACAGCAACGCCAGTATTATGCGGGTGTTAATCCAGCCCATAACATGGGTAAAGCCCAGCCAGACGCGCGATGGCCAGTACAGCAGCCGCGGCGACACAGCAGCCAGGCCAGCAAACACCAGCGCTATAACCCAGGGCCACACTGGCCAGGCGACGTTAAATAACCAGGGCAGTACTATGCCAAATAGCAACGGCCAGACGATAGCCATTTGCCAGCCAAAACGGCGCAGCGCAGCGGTGTCAGTCGCGGCTATATTCATAGTGTTACCTCAGTCAGGCGTAAAAGTACGTTGCTTCGCTGCGGCAATAGCATCAGCTGGTTGGGCTGTTTTGGTTAATAAACAGTCTTCCAGCAGCAGGTAGTCCATATCGGTGGCTAAAAATCCGGCTATCGCCTGCTCTGGTGTACATACCGGCGGCTCACCGCGCACATTAAACGAGGTGTTTATAAGTACCGCTGTGCCGGTAAGCTGATAAAACGCGTTTAGCAGGGCATAAAAGGCCGGTTGTTGCTGCTGGTCTACTGTTTGCACGCGGGCGCTGTAATCAACATGGGTGATACCCGGCAGGGTCGACCTGAGCTGTTCGCGCTGCGCTAAACCCTGTAACTGTGCCGTAACCGGTAACCGCTGTTGTTGTGTTAGCTGCGCCACCAGCAACATGTAGGGGCTGGCATGCGCTAAGTCAAAATAGTTGCCGGCATGCTCGGCCATGACCGCTGGCGCAAAAGGCCGGAACGACTCGCGCTGTTTTATTTTCAGGTTTAATTGCCGCTGCATATCGGCGCTGCGGGCATCAGCCAAAATTGAACGGTTACCCAGCGCCCGCGGGCCAAACTCCATCCTCCCCTGAAAACAGCCCACTACGGCGCCGTCGGCCAGCAAACGGGCAACATCAGCGTTACGTTCAGCTGCGGCCAAGCGCTGATAGGGCAAATTCAGTTGCTGTAGTTGCTGCTCAATGTGCTGATTAGTATAGGCCGGCCCCAGCATAGCGCCCTGCATGGCATCGGGCTGTGCCGCGTGACGCGGCTGCTGAAAAAACCGGTGCCAGGCCAGCATCGCTGCCCCTAAGGCACCACCGGCGTCACCGGCTGCGGGTTGCACCCACAGCGCATCACAGGCGTTTTCGGCCAAAATACGGCCATTAGCCACGCAATTGAGCGCCACACCGCCGGCCAGACACAGATTGCGACAGCCGGTTAACGCCGTGGCGTGGCGCACAATTTTAAGCACCACCTCTTCTACCACCTGCTGCACCGAGCGGGCTAAATCCAGGTGTTTTTGCTCAGGTGTGGCATCAAACGCCAATGCCGGGCCACCAAATAAGGCTTCAAAGCGGCGGTTGATCATCCGGCTACCTACCGGGTAATCAAAGTACCGCATATTCAGACTAAAGCTGCCGTCGGGCTTAACATCAATCAGTTCGCGATAAATCAGTTCGACATAGCGCGGCTCGCCATAGGGCGCCAACCCCATCAGTTTGTACTCACCGGAATTCACTTTAAAGCCACAGTACTGGGTAAAAGCGGAATACAATAAACCCAGCGAATGCGGAAAACGGATGTCTTGCAACGGCGTCAGCTGATTGCCTTCGCCTAACCACACCGAGCTGGTGACCCATTCACCGACACCGTCCAGACACAGCACCACGGCTTTGTTAAAACCAGACGGATAAAACGCTGACGCGGCATGCGCCTGATGATGCTGACTAAATAACAATTGTGGCAGCTTAACATCGGCGCTGTCGGTTAGTGCCCGCAGCTCGCGGCGCAATACGGTCTTTAAAAATAACTTTTCTTTTAACCACACAGGCATGGCGCGCACAAAGCTGGTAAAACCGCGCGGCGCATGCGCCATAAAGGTTTCCAGCAAGCGTTCAAACTTTAGTAGTGGCTTGTCGTAGTAAACCACCGCACTGACTTCGGCCAGTGAAATACCCGCCTCGGCCAGACAATAACGAATGGCATCGGCGGGAAAACCAGCATCATGTTTTATCCGGCTAAAGCGTTCCTGCTGAGCAGCAGCGACAATCACGCCATCGGCCAGTAAGCAGGCAGCGCTGTCGTGGTAATAACAGGAGAGTCCGAGGATGTATTTCATGCCAGTGACGGTTAAAGTAGTGATGGCTTAAGTTAGCGAAAATCCCTAGTATTGGATAGCTTTTATTGCCGCTAAACTGATGTTACACCAAGGAATACGTATGCAGATCTGGCTGTTTCGCGCTATCGCCATCTTATTACCGTTACTACTGCTAATAAGCGCCGAATGGCTGCTACGGCTCGGTTTTGCCAGCGCTCAGACGCCGCTGTTTATTCCACATCCGGCGGCGCCGGCGTACTGGGTTACCGAGCCGGATATTACCCGACGCTATTTTGCTGATGGGGCAGCGCGGCCAGCGGTTAAAATGGAGCCGGGCTTTGTGCTGCGCGATAAACCCATCGACAGCATACGTTTAGTGGTACAAGGAGGCTCTACCGCGGCCGGCTACCCTTATGGTGTTGGTGCTTCACTGGCGGGCATGCTGGAGCAGCGGCTAAAACGTACCTTGCCGGATAAACATATTGAAGTGGTTAACACTGCACTATCAGCCGTGAACAGCTATACCCTGCTGGATTTATCTGCTGATATTCTGGCTATCAAGCCCGATGCAGTGCTGATTTACGCTGGCCATAATGAATACCTTGGCATCCTGGGTGTCGGCTCCAGTTATCTGACATCACAATCGCCGGCGGCAACCTTATTGTGGTTAAAACTACGTCAGCTCGAGTTGTACCGCCTGCTGGAACGCGGTTATCAGGCAGTGTTTAGCGCAGAACCAAGCGCGGCTAGCGAGCACCGCACCGTGATGGCTAGCGTTGCCCGGCATAAAGACATTGCCGTTAACTCGGCACGCTATAACGCTGGTCTGCAGCAATTTGAGCAGAATATGCGTCTGCTACTGCAAAAATATCAGCAAGCCGGTGTGCCGGTTTATCTGGCCACTATTGCCAGTAATCTGGCCGATCAGAGCCCATTTAATTCCTTGCCTGCTGAGCCTGACAACCTGGCAAGATTACAGCAATTAACCGCCATATTGCAGCAAAACCCTACAGCTAGCGCCGCTTTACAGCAACTCACCAAACTGGCAGAAGCAACGACAGACAGTGCCAGCTGGCACTACCAGCTCGGTCAGCTTTATTTGCAACTGCAACATGCCGATGCCGCCAAACAGCAGTTAACCCTGGCGCGCGATCTGGACTTACTGCGCTTTCGGGCGCCGTCGGCGATAAACGATATTATCCGCCGCCTTGCCGCTGACTATAATGCCGTGCTGGTTGACAGCGAGCAGGCTTTAGCACAGCAATCTGAGCACGGCATTATTGGTCAGAAAATGATGCTGGAGCATCTGCACCCCAGCATTGAAGGCTATTTTGTGCTGGCTGACAGCTTTTATCAGGCGCTGTATCAGCAGCGTCAGTTTGGTCACTGGCCTAAACCGGTACCGGCAGAATTTGCCTGGCTGGAGCGGCCAATTATACCGGCGGAAGAATTTGCCGGTGAGTTGCGTATAGCCCAGCTTACCGCCGATTATCCGTTTCAGAGTACACCGCAGCCGGTTAATTTTCCGGCGGCAGAAAATGCCCAGCAACAGCTGGGGCGGCGTTATATCGATGGCGAACTGGATTGGCTGAGCATGCTGCAGCACAGCGCACACTATTACCAGCAACAGCAGGATGGCGATATGCTGCTAAAAAGCCAGAAAATTATCGCCGATGCCTTACCACACGACGGTACTGCCAACTTACAGGCAGCACAAATATTATTGCAGGCTAAACGTTACGGTGAAGCCCGCAGTTATCTTAAGCGCAGCCTGCTTACTGTCGCACCACCGCCGCAGGCAGCCGTGTTATTACAGCAACTGGATGCGGCTAAGCGTTAATCAGGTTTAAAGCGACAGTGCTGCATTAAGTATTGCTCGTGGCCGGTTAGCGTGGTTGCGGTATCGGCCAAATGCCGCAGCATGGCCTGCAAGGTACGCGCTATATCCAGCTCGGTTTTCAGCTGCGTAATCGGCGCGGCTGCCGTAGGCAGAATATTCTGTCCCAGCAACACTGCCAACCAGCTATCTTGTTTAAACAATTCTTTATCTTCTATGCGTAAATGACCATGGCGTTTAAACAGCGCCAGCTTTTGCTGCAGGCTGTCGGGAATCGCCATCTGTTTACAGCACTGCCAGTACGGGCTGTCGTCCCTTGCTGTAGCATGGTAATGCAACACAATAAAATCGCGGATTTGCTCGTATTCCAGCTGGGTCGTGGCGTTATATTCATCAATATCTTCCTGGGCACAACTGCTGCCCGGGAATAGACTCACCAAACGCATAATACCGCGCTGGATAAGGTGCAAACTGGTAGACTCCAGCGGCTCAAGAAAGCCAGCTGACAAACCAATAGCCACGCAGTTTTTTTGCCAGAATTGCTGACGATGGCCGGTATTAAAGCGGATTAACCGCGGCTCGGTCAGCAGCTTACCTTCGACACTATTTTGTAACAGTGCTGTCGCCTCATCATCCGACATATAACGGCTGCTGTAGACGTTGCCATTACCGGTGCGGGTTTGCAGCGGTATGCGCCACTGCCAGCCGGCATGGTGCGCAATAGAGCGGGTATAAGGCCGCAACGTCGGATCCGCCGAGGTTTGCATGGCAACAGCACGGTCATTTAGCAGATAATCGCCCCAGTCAACAAAGCCGACGCCCAGTGTCTGCCCCAGCAACACACTGCGCAGCCCGGTGCAGTCGATAAAGAAATCACCATTAATAACCCGGCCATCATCCAGCACCAGCTCAGCAATAAAACCGTTATGCGCATGCTGCTGTACACTGGCAATCTTGCCCTCGGTTCTTACCACACCGCGCTCTGTGGCATAGTCACGTAAAAAACGGGCATAGCGGCCGGCGTCAAAATGGTAGGCATAGTCGTAACCGGAAAACAGCGAACGTGGGTCGTTATTCGGCGGCACAAACTTATTGCGGCTGGCCAGCTGCCAGGCAGCAGAAAACTGCTCTATTGGCGTGTTTAAGCCCTGCAGACGGGCTTTAAGATAAAAATACGGAAACGGAATATAGTCAAAATCGGCACCAAAACGGCCAAACTGGTGAAAATAACGCTCGCCTACGCCACCCCAGTTTTCAAACTGAATACCGAGTTTAATACTGCCGTTGCAGCGGGAGAGAAAATCGTTTTCATCGATACCCAGCATGGCATTAAAGCGTTTAATTGGCGGTATTGTCGCCTCGCCAACGCCAATAGTGCCGATATCGTCAGACTCCACCAGGGTGATGTTAACATTACCCTGTAATTGGGCTGCCAGCATGGCTGCCGTCATCCAGCCCGCCGAGCCACCACCGGCAATGACAATCTGCTTAATTGCATCAGCATTCATTTGGTTACCTCAAAAAAAAAGCTGTCGCCTGGCGACAGCTTTTTCAGTTAGCAGCGCTATCAGAACTTGGCGTTTACACCAACATAGAACTGACGGCCATAATATTGAATGGTGCCAGTATTATATTGCTCACCAAAATAAGAAATATTGGGTTCATCAGTAATATTACTGACTGAGAACACACCCTGATAGACATCATTAAACTGGTACGAGGCCTGATAGTCAACTATCAGCTCTTCCTGAAAATAAGCCTGCTGGGTTTGTCCAAGCGCGATTTGATCACCGATATTTTCATCGCGGTAACGCACGTTGATACGGGTTGAAAATACATCGTTATAGTCGTAGAACACGGCCGCCGACCACACTACCTTGGACAAACCAGGCAGCGGAGATGACTGTGGCGCCCCACCTTGAACGGCAGAAAACTCGTTTTTCAGTTCACTTTCTGTGTAAGAAACGTTACCGGTAAAGCCTAAACCATTAAACGGCTCTGGCAAGAAACCAAAGGTTTGGGTGTAAGCCAGTTCAACACCGCGAATATAGCCGCCTTCAGCATTATTAAAGCTGGCGCTGTAATTACCTGGTGTTACCGGCACACCGGTTTCCGGGTTAACCGCTGGCACATCTATACCGGCACCGGCGAAGTTAAAGTTTTGCTGAGTGAACTGCTGCACCGTAGACTTGATGTCTTTATAGAACGCCGCAGCGATAAAGGCACCCTCGGTTTCACTGAAGTAATGCTCATAAGACAGATCATACTGTACGGCATAAAACGGCTTTAATGCCGGGCTGGTATTGGCACTTAAATCAGCATAACGAATGCCGTTCTCAACCCGCTGAAAACTCCAGGAGCCACCAACCCGCATGTTCGGCATTTCTGGCCGCGCCATAACACGGGCAGCTGAGAAGCGCAGTTGGTCTTCGTCAGTCATTTTTAAATTAAGATTAAATGATGGTAAAAAGTCCGTGTATTCAATACCCTGCTCTACCGCATCATAGTTGCAGTTTTCCACACCAAAAGCATCAGTGATACAGTCGCCAGTTCCTGGTTGCGGCGACGCCTGCAAACCTGTACTGCGCTGTTCAGAGCGGATAACCCTTGCACCAATATTACCGTACAAGTGCATATCACCCAGTGCAACATCAATATTGGCCTGCAAATAACCACCAAAGGTGGTTTCGGTTACCACATTGGATTCAAGGAAGGTCCAGGCATTATCCCAGCTTTTGCCGGCCGAGGTATTAACACCATTAGCCAGTAACCAGGCATTTTCAATCTGCTGGTTGTTCACCGCCAGGAAGTCGCCATAGTGCGCCATCTTACCGCCGATGTTCATCACGCTGTAATCGCCGCTCTGCAGCTGGTAAGGCCTGAAAGACTGCCGTATTACCGGATTGTCCGGGTCGGTTAAATCCCAGCTTGATACCCACTTACCATTACGACGATCGAGAAAGTCGCCATCGCTGCCGTAACGATACATTTTACGGTCAAAATCGTGGGTACGTTCAGCCCAGCGCACACCCGCTTCTACCGAAGTGATGTAGTCGCCATCAATGGCGTAGTTAAAGTCGAGCTTAACTGAGGTTGCCTCGTTTTTCTCCCGGTTCGGATACTTTTCCAGTGCGGTAACCATCATCCGGTTCGGATCAGACAAGCCGGCCCGGCTTGCTGCATCAATATCAATCGTCGGAAGGTTAAGTCCGTTTAGCTCGTACTTTACCGAATAATCATTGGTTGCTAGTGGGAATGCCGCCGTGGCATCGTCAAACAGTGCCATGCGCAGCACGCTGTCCAGATAAACAGACTTACCTTCAGAGTGTGATACATCAAACGATACCGTCAGATCATCAAACAACAGCTCAAGGTTAGTACCGATAGACAGCACCTCACTGTTAACCGTACGGTCGTCTGATGTCAGCTGGAACCCCATCGGAATGCGACCGCCGGGCAGCGGCGCCTGAATAGCGTTGCCCGTTGGGTTACCATGATAAACACCGCCGACAATCACATCATTATTGCTGCCTGACAGTACCGGGTTGGTAAAACCAAACAGCGCACCGTCTATCACCGCACCTAAACCATCAAAGAAAATACCGCGATCTTTTCGCTCAGAATCAAACTTAGAGTAAAACGCATCGCCCGACCAGGTCAGAGTTTGCGTTGGTGCAAAAGTAAAAGTACCCACGTAGCCATCGCGCAATTCTTTACCGCCACGGGCGTTCAGGTTAAAGCTGGTGGGTACTATGTAGCGTTTTGCACCGCCTGCAACCGCGTTACCATCACAATCGGCGTCAGACGTCACTGCCGGGCCGTCATAGGGTAACAGGCCACAACGCGGTTGCGAGTTAACAAACTGGGTAGAGATATTAGGCTGATCCAGCCGGGCATAGCCTAAACCCAGGCCCAAGGTGTTATCCAGAAATTTGCCTTGATAGGAGAAACTCAAACGCGAACCGAACTCGTCGGCTTCCGGATGCTCTGAAGCGGTGTCGTTATAACTGCCACGAACCTGGGCATTAAAGGTGTGGTCTTTCTCATTCATTAACGGGTTGGCGGTTTTCAGCTCTACAGTACCGGCCACGCCACCTTCAATCAAACTGGCTTTTTGCGATTTGTAAACTTGTACTGAGTTAATCAGCTCAGACGGATACTGGTCAAACTGCACCGAGCGGCCGCCCTGATTCGATACCTGCTCACGGCCGTTTAACGTAGCAAACACAAAATTACCGGACAAACCACGGATATTCAGCTCGCTGGACTGGCCACCTGTGCGCACAGCGGTAACGCCAGGCAAACGCGAAATGGAGTCGGCAATGGATACATCGGGTAAGGCACCCATGTCATCGGCCGATACCACTTCAACCACCGTATCGGCAAAGCGTTTAACATTTAGCGATTCAATCAGGCTGCGGCGAAAACCTTTTATTTGAATTACTTCTATATCAGCTGTTGCAGCTTCTTGCTCTTGCGCGGGAGCCTGTGCAGCTTCTTGCGCCATTACCAGAGATGAAAAACCTGATAACTGCATTCCCCCGACCAGTAACGCTGCAGTTAGCGCGCTAGGTTTGAACGTTTTCATGTGTGTTCCTCAAACGATAATTGTTATTTTTTGAAGAGTTTCCTTTACAGATCACCGGACAACGCGACATTTATTATTATTAACACCGGCCTACGTCAGTTAAGCACTACTGACAATAGCCCTATTTTTACAAGGCAACACATACACTCACTAAACTTAATGCACTGACACAGGGTATGACAACCAGATGCATACGTATTCATGCATAATAACTTTCTGAATTACTATACAAGGCACGGAGTGTTGATTAGATTTAGAGCGTTGATGTTTCAATCAACAGCGTTGGACCGTTTTTTGTAAACCCATACAGGCACCAAACACACACACAAGCAACAGGGTTACAAAGGACTAGCAAAATCAGTTTGGAAGACAAGGCCAGACTGGACATTTATTAAAAATAGCACCTGAAAATAACCACAAAAAGAAAGTTTTAAGGAGTTATTTGCTATGAGTTTACAATACAAGCCGCTTTCTCTGGTGGCTTTGGCGACGACTGCGGTGCTGTACGGCTGCGGCGGCGACGACAGCATAGAGAAAACCAACGTTTATGATGACACCACCAAAACCGGCTTATGGTGTCCGTCGCCACAAATCGTACAAACGGTAGATGCCGATTATCACCCGCTATCCGCGGCTGAACAGGCAGCGCTGAAAGCCGCTGCTATGGCCCGTGATGGCGCAGCCTTTGATGAAGCCGCCTTTAATGTGTATAGCTATGACTATGCAGGTATAAATCTGTTTGAGGTGCTGGGTTTAACACAGTCAGAAACCGCACGTCAGGCCACTGCAAAACAAGAAGCGCGTGCCTTTAAGATTTCTCAAGGCCAACAAGACATTTTTGGTGACGGCTTTGATGCCTGGTTTGACAGCTGGTTTGCCTCAGTACCTTTAACAGATTATTTAGGCGCCTCTGAGCGGTTAAACAAAGCCAGCCGCGGCAACGAGCTTAGCTTAACTGCCGCCAACAATAGTCAGGAAATTTGTTATACGCCACCGGCAGCCTGCCCGAATTACCTGGTGCCGGATGAAAGCGGCACTTTTACCTGTATTGCACCACTGGATAACCCGCTGGCTGAAGAGCAGCCTGCGGTTGGCTATATGGCACCGGCGGGTAAAGCCGCTATTTTCTATCGCAGTGCACAACATGTAGACAACGGCGACAACACCGAGGTGTATAAAGATCTGACCATCCATGCCTGGAATGATCCAGACTGCACATCTTACCAGGACGAAAGCACCACTAGCTGGGGCGTCGGCAAACCTGCTGCAGGTATTGATCCGCACTATGGTATGTACTGGACGTTGGATTTACTGGATGCGCCGGGTCAATGCGGCAATATGATTGTTTACAACAGAGTCAGCGGTGCTAAGCGTATATCGGAAGCCGATTTACGTATACCGCTGGCCAATGCAGGCCATTTGGCTAACCTGGATAAAATGTCATACCTGCAAGATGGTATTACGGCCAATAACTACGACGGCAGACTATATGCCAACCCGCACCCATTGCTGGGCGCAGCAGCGGGCGGCAGTAAAGCCTGTGGCTGGGGCTTAGAGCTGGATGAAACCGGTGAAATCTGTGTCGGTCAGGCGTTAGCCGCTCAGTGCCCGACAGGTACTATTGCCGTAGGTGAAGGCCAGGAAGAAATTGCGTCAAAATGTATTATTGAGTTTGACCCGGCAGCGACCACCTTGTATTTGCGTGGCGGATTCAATGATTGGGGCACCGCCAACCAAATGGCGTATGCCAACAGCAAATTCCGGCTGAACTTTAATTACGGTACTCATCCGGAAAGTGCCACACCGGCAGAAGACGGCACGGTAAATTATGGCTTTAAAGTGGCCGATGCTGACTGGTCTGAAGCGTCTTCTTTTGGCGCAATAAAAGGCGGCGACACTCCGGCAGTGGGCAGCGAAGTAGCCCTGACAGCCGGTAATGGTGTTGGCCAGGATATGTTTGTTGGCATGAAAGAAAACACCATCTACCAGTATGTGTTAAATGCCACTAATCCGGCGGCTGTCACGCTGAAAATCAACGAAGTACCACTGGCGGTGTTTCCGGTAATGAGTATCGACGGTGAGCCGGTAGAACTGGAATACAGCGGCGCAGGTAAATATAGCGCCCGCATGAGCTTAGCGCCGGATACCTACAGTATCAGTATTGCTGATATCGATGCAGGTTTTGCTGTTGGCGCCGGTGCCGATGCAAACCTGCTGTTAAATCAGCCTTATGCGCTGGTGGCAGCGGGCTCTGCGCTTAACTTTACAGTTGGCCAGCAAAACGAATACGACTTTATTCTCGACCTGTCAGCCCCTGATATGCCAACTTTAGAAGTGAAACCAGGCAAGCCGCTGGGTAACACCGCGGTGTTTATCCGTGGTTCATTAAATGGTTGGGGCGCGCCAGCATCAGATGAAATTGTGTTTGACGATGCCAGCCGCAGCTACTCGGTGATCTATGGTCTGGAAGCCTCAGAAAATGCTTATCAGTTCAAGTTTGCCAGTGAAGACTGGTCAACCGTTGATATGGGTTACAGCGCCTTTGATATGTCTGCAGATGCTGATGCGATAGCCTTAACCGAGGTCGGTGGCAATATCGCTATCAAAGTAGACAAATCCAGCTCATACCTGTTTAAGCTGGACTTCAACACAGCTAAACCAGTACTGAAGGTGTCTGAACTGCCAATTTACATCCGTGGCGGTATGAACGGCTGGGGTGAAGTAGATCAAATGGCATTTAATGCTACTGACGCAGGCAACCCTAATGAAGCTGGCCATGTTTATGTATCAAACATTAACCTGGCAGCGGACAACGTGTTCTTTAAAGTGGCTACAGCCGACTGGTCTACCATCAATCTGGGTGCGCCAACTGATGATGCCCTGACAGTTGAACTGGGTCAGGAAGTGTCTCTGGCCGCCAGCAACGGTAATCTGGCGATATTCCCGGCGACAGCTGGCGAGTACAGGTTCAGCTTTGATCTGGTGAACAAAAAACTGGTGGTAACAGGCCCTAACTAAGCTGGCTGACACCAATAACGAGACCAAGGCCAGACTATGCAAATTGTCTGGCCTTTTTTATCCCAGCTGTATACACCGGAGCACCTGATGCTATCGCCTGTCAAACGCCGCCTGTTTTACCTTATTGCGCTGTTATTGCCGTTGCTAATATTGCTGCTGGCAGAACTGAGCCTACGAGCTGCCGGCTATGGCAGCAGCTATCCGCTGTTTGTACCCAGCCCGTTGTCTACAGATTACCTTGAGCCAAACCCGGCTGTAATGCAGCGCTACTTTGCCCCGGCACAGGCGCCAGGCCTCAGTATGGACACCCAGCTGATCCGCCGTGAAAAAGCACCGCACAGCCTGCGAATTGTGATCCAGGGTGGTTCAACCGCAGCAGGCTTTCCCTATGGCCGTTGGGGCTCGTTGCAGGCAATGCTGACGCAGCAGTTAAAACAGCAGCTCCCGGAACGGGATATCGAAGTAATTAACACTGCTATGGCAGCTGTAAACAGCTACAGTCTGCTTGATTTTCAACCCGATATACTGGCGCTTAAACCGGATCTGGTAGTCATTTACGCTGGGCACAATGAATTTCTCGGCGTACTGGGCGCAGGCTCAGTGCTGAGCCCAGCCGGCGGCCGCACCAGCACCTTACTATTGCTAAAAGTAAAGCAGCTGCGCATATTTCAGCTGCTACGCAACCTGCTGGCAGGCAATGCCGAACCGGCAGCTACAGATCAGCGACGCAGCCTGATGGCAGAAATCGCCCGGGGCGCTGATATTGCCACTAACAGCCCGCTATACCGCGATACGCTGACACAGTTTCAGGCCAATATGGCGCTGTTGCTGCAGGGTTATCAGCAACAAGGGATACCCGTTCTGCTGGGTAATCTGGTTAGTAATGAGCGCGACCTGGTGCCTTTTTCTGCCGTTGCTCTGGCCGAATGGTCTTCGTTGTTGCCGGCACTGCAACAAGGCATTGACAAGGTACCAGAGCAATTGTTGGCTAACCCTGTTGCGGCTGATTTTGTTCGTGGCCAGCAGGCACTGGCAGCAGGCAAGGTTGAAGAAGCCACCCAACTGCTGCAACACGCACGTGATAACGACAGCCTGCGTTTTCGTGCGCCAACACAGTTTAACCAAGTGTTAGCGCAATTAGCCGCTAAGCATCAGGCGACCCTGGTCGACATCGAAGCGCTGTTTCGCCGTCATAGCAAAGATGGCCTGATTGGCAATAATTTACTGTTAGAACATGTACATCCTAACGTGGCGGGCTATAAGCTTATGGCGGCCGGATTTTATCAGGCATTGCGGCAAAGCCCGTTGTTACAGCAAGCCGGAACCGCTGCTAAAGTTCCGGTCCGCGCTGAAGATGCGCCGCTAACTGAACTGGATATCCGTTACGCCGGGCATAAAATTGATAATTTGCTGCGGCAATACCCGTTTAACCAGACTAACCTTCCACCACTGCCAGCCCTGTCAGATGCCAGACTGGATCAATTGCTGCAGCAGCGTTTAAATGGCGCGCCCTGGCTGCCGCTGCAATATGAACTGGTACGTTATTACCGCCAACAACAGGATTTGCCAGCCACCAGCAAAGCGCTGGCAATGCTGGCCGATGCACTGCCACATGAGACCGAGCTGTGGCACGAAGCCGGCCTGGCCTATCTGCAACACCATGAACTGTCACTGGCCAGCTACTATCTGCACCGGGCCTGGCAGCAACAGCCTGACAATCAGCGTTATCTGTTAAACCTGGCACATCTGCGTTTTTTGCAAAAAAACTATGCTGCCAGCCTACAGTTGCTGCAGCAAGCGCAACAGCTGGCGCCGCAGGATAAGCGGACTCAGGGTTTTATCGACAAAGTGCGCCAGGTGCTTGCTGACGCCGGCTAGCTGTACAAAAACTCACCGGCTACATACGTATTCATCAACACCAGTGGCCCTTCTGGTTCTATAGTCAGCAGCAGAACTGGCTAAAGCCAGCCATAAATAACAAACAAAACGACAGGGTAGAAACATGTTCGCACTCTCTTTTACGCAGCCCGCCTGGCGCGCTGCGCTGCTGTTGCTTGGCGCTTTGCTCAGCGGCTGTGGTGGTAGTTCAGACTCAACGCCGACCACACCTGACTGCCCGGCAGGCCAGGCTTATGACAATCAACAGCAACGCTGTGTCGCCAGCAATACGGCACCGCAAATTACCTCAGCGGCCAGTCTTAACCTTAGTGCCGAACAAAGCAATGATGCTGTAGTCTACAACGCGACGGCAACCGACGCCCAGGGCGACAGCATTAGCTGGCAGCTTACCGACAGTAAAGCTATCTTTAGTATTAACAGTCAGAGCGGCGCGATCAGTGTCACCAACAGCAACAATTTACTGGCTGCCGCCGGCAGCAATTACAGCATCACACTGCGTGCGACCGACAGCAAAGGCGCCGCCAGTAGCTTACATCTGCAGGTCTATATTGCCGATGCGGTGTCCGGCTCAGGCCCCTCGGTGGTGCCGACTGCCAGCCAGGCGGTGATTTACTACTACCGTCAGGATGGCAACTACGATGGCTGGATATTACATGCCTGGAACAATACGACCTGCAATGCCTACGCTGATCTGGCCGATGACGAGGGTACCGACTGGAATACCGGCTTAACCGCCGACGGCGTCGATGACAACTACGGCGCTTACTGGCTATTTGACACTAAAGCCGGCGCCAGCTGCGCCAACTTTATTGTGCACAGTGGCGATAACAAAGATCCGGACGATAATGATCAGCAGCTGACGTTTAGCACCGCACGTTGGGCCTTTGTGGTTTCAGGCGTTGGCATTTTTACTGACCCCGACGATGTGGTGTTTGAACCCGGCTTTAGCATCAGTGATGCTGCCGGCCATTGGCTGGACGCACAAACCCTGTTGTGGAACCAGGACTACGCTGATGTCCGGCTGCTGGCGTCAAGCGACGCCCAACTGGATGATAGCTTTACTGCCGATTTAACCTTGCCACTTAGCCCCACCAGCCTGACGCAAAACCAGCGTGACCGCGTGCCGCATTTAGCCAATTGGCAAGCCTACTCGCTAAATGCCAGCGCCAGCCAGCTAGCACAGCTACTAACCTCACAGCTGGTGATTGCCGCGTTTGACGCGGAGCAACAGCCGCTCAGTGCCAGCTACGTGCAAAATGCCAAAGCCCTGGACAGTATCTTTACCAGCGGCGCCAATGACGCCGATGAACAAACCCTGGGCTTAAGCTACAGCGCTGACGCAATCAACGTAGCAGTGTGGGCACCAACAGCGCAACAGTTGCAGCTAAAGGTGTTTAATGCCGATAAGAGTGCCTTTGCCAGTTACCCGATGCAGCAAGCTAGCCACGGCATTTGGCACTATGCTGCGCCACTTAGTGCTGATCGCAAGTACTATCAATTTGACGTTACCGCCTATCATCCATTAACTAAACGCGTAGAGGTGATGACCGCTACCGATCCCTACTCTGTTAATACCTCAGCCAATGGCCGCTATTCGCAATTTGTAAATCTGAATGATGCCGGCTTATTTCCCGCTGGCTGGCATGGCCGGCTCGTTCCTGAGATTGCTGCAGCGGAAGATGCTGTAATTCTCGAAGCACACCTGCGCGATCTGACTATTTTGGATAGCAGCACCAGCGCCGCCAACCGGGGTAAATACCTGGCGGTAACAGAAGATGGCTCTGCTGCGCGCCAATACTTGCAGCGTGTAGCCGATGCTGGCGTTACGCATTTTCAAATGTTGCCCGCCAACGATATTGCCACTATTGACGAGCGCAGCGCAGAACAAATAAACCTGCAAAGTACCGTTGGCCAGCTGTGCCAGCGCGTGCCGGCTGCGGCCGTTTGCAGCAGCGTTAGTGGCGGCAGCACCCTGCTTGACGCCTTTAACGGCTTTGACCCCGCCAGCACCGCAGCAGCCGACTTAACCCAGGCGCTACGCGGTATAGATGGCTTTAACTGGGGTTATGATCCGCACCATTTCAACGTGGTTGAAGGGAGCTACGCCAGTGATCCGGACAGTGTCGCCCGTATTGTCGAGTTTCGCCAGATGGTACAGACGCTGCAGTCTATTGGCCTGCGCGTTGTACTGGATGTCGTGTACAACCATACGTCGTCAGCTGGTTTATTCGACAATTCGGTGTTCGACAAACTGGTGCCAGGCTACTACCACCGCTACAACGAAGTCAGTGGCGAGATGGAACGCTCAACCTGCTGTGAAAACACCGCCACCGAACATAACATGATGGCGAAGTTTATTGTTGAATCGCTGGTGCACTGGGCCGACGCCTACGGCCTGGATGGCTTCCGCTTTGATATTATGGGCCATTTACCGGCACAACTGCTGCTGGATGCCCGTGCGGCAGTAGCTCAGGTTGATCCTGACACCTACTTTTATGGTGAAGGTTGGAACTTTGGCGAAGTAGCAAACAACCGCTTGTTTCAACAGGCAACTCAAGCCAATCTGGTGGGCAGTGAAATTGGCACCTTTAACGACCGGCCACGCGACACCCTGCGTGATGCCGCCTTATCGCAAACCAACGTCAACCTGCAAAATGCCGACCATATCCGTTTGGGTTTAGCCGGTACGCTGCGCAACTACGTGCTGCAAGACAAAGACGGCCAGCGCCGTGAAGGTTTCCGCTTTTCCCAGTCGGCATACGCTGGCGACCCGGCAGACATTATTAACTATGTCGATAAACACGATAACGAAACCCTGTGGGACAAACTGCAGTATGCGCTGCCTGACAACATGCCTACCCACGACCGCCGTCGGGTACACAATCTGACAGCGGCCATACCATTACTAAGCCAGGGCATACCGTTTTTTCAGTTGGGTGTTGATTTGCTGCGGTCAAAATCACTGGATCGCAACAGCTACGACTCGGGCGACTGGTTCAACCGGGTGCTGTACGATGGCAGCAGTAACAACTGGAATATTGGCCTGCCGCTGCCGCAAGATAACCCGGATCAAACCCGGATTGCAGCGTTAAGCGCCAATAGCAACATCGCGGTAGACAGCAATATCATTGCCACCGCCCGTGATGTATTTGCCGAATACCTGCAGATCCGCCGCGATAGCCCGTTATTGCGCTTACGCACAGCCGATGAGGTTATTGCACGGTTAGGCTTTTACAATACCGGCCCGGCGCAAACAGCGGGCGTTATTGTAATGAGCCTGGATGACGGTATTGGCCTGGCCGATCTGGACCCGGCAGTAGATGCCATGCTGATAATAATCAATGGTACAGCTAACGATATTAACCATAGCATTACCGCCGCCAACGGTTTTGAACTGCACGCTGTGCAACAACAGTCGGCTGACAGCCGCATTCGTCAGGCCACTGTTGCTAACAATCAGTTCAGCGTACCGGCCTATACCGCCGCAGTATTTGTTAAGCCACAGCAAGGCGCTCAGGGTACTGGGTTATCGGCCGATCCGGACCGGTTTAGCTCGCCTTATGGTGATGCAGTGTTATACAGCCGCGGTTTTGCTGCCGACAACAGCGCTATGCAGTACGACAATATGGGCCGCTACAGCCTGTCGCTGACGCTGCAAGCAGGCAATTATCAGTTTGATATCAGTGACAAAGACAGCCTTACCCTGGGTGTGGCAGAACTGAACATTGCTGCCGGCTCAATTGCGCTGGGTAACGCTGGCAACTTGTTTACGGTGCAACTTAGCACCGCCGGTAACTACCAGCTGTCGCTGGATGTGACCCAGGCAACACCGCAATTAAGCCTGACGCTGAATAATACGCTGGTTGACTGTGCCGTGCCGGACTCGGGCGACGCCGCTCCCTTCAACATTGCTGGTTCTGGCCAGCTGTATGTGCGCGGCAGCCATTCGGGTTGGAACGCCATGCCCGACTATCGCCTGCGCTACAAAGGTAACAACAAATACCAGGTAGTCGCGGATTTTGATGGTGAGTTTGAATTTAAACTGGCGTCAGATGATGGCAGTTGGACCACACAACTATGGGTACAGGATGACAACGGCAATATTGACACCAGTAGCCTGATGCCCGGGGTGAGTTATCCGGTGGCGTATAAAGACGCCGGCACCAGTAACAACCGCTCTGCGTTAAGTGCCGGCAGTTATAGCTTTACTCTGCAACTCGACAGCGCTAACCCGGCACAGGGTAATGCAGTTGGCAGTTTGCAAATTGACCAGTGCTCGCAGCCCTGACAGCCCTTGCAGCCTTGTTTAACCGAGCAGGGCTGCTGTAATTTTCAGCAGTAACAAAACTATTTCAACTGCATACGTATGCAGCAGGTTTAATAAGCAGACACCGTTGATTTATGCTTAAACCGCATAGTGTACAGGCTAAAAACAGCACAACGCGGCTAGCGATTTTCTTCGCAACAGGAACGACAGTGAACAGCAACTACGCAGAACCCACTGCAGCAGAGTTACTGCAGAACGTGCGTCAGCACATACAAAGACAACTGCCACAGCAACCGTCGTTGGCCATGGTTGCTGCCGCACTGCACCTGAGCAACCGTACGCTGCAACGCTTATTGCAACAACAGCACACCCGCTTTCGCGATCTGCTTGCCAGCTGTCGCCACCAGGCGGCGCTGCAGTATTTAACCCAGGGCGAACTTAGCCTGCAGCAAATTTCCACCAGGCTGGGGTTTGCCGAACAAAGTAGTTTTCAAAAAGCATTTAAAACCTGGCACGGCTGCTCTCCTGGCAGTTTTCGTCAGCACAAACAACAGCGAACTCAACGCTATAACCGCTCATCAGGCGGAGCAACAGGTGAACTATGGAACTAATTAAGCAACTCGCCGCACTGGCGGGTTTGCAAGACAGCTACATTCATGCTCAGGGCCATACTGAACATATCAGCCTGGACAAACAACAGGCTATTTTGCAGGCGATGGGTTTTGATTTGTCGTCTGAACAGGCAATACAAGCACATATTATTGCTCTGACTGAACAACCCTGGCAGGAAGTTATTGCACCGGTGACAGTGTGTACCGAGGGTGAAGCGCTGCAAATTCGTATCCAGCAATTGCAGCATCAGGCTGTTAGTGACTGGCACTGGCAAATTACCACCGAAGAGCAACAACACCTCAGCGGGACAGTGCATATCAGTGCGAAAGACATTATTGCCCGCCACAGTACCGGCCAGGGCGAGGTGTTAGCAGCAGAACTGATGTTGGATGTCAGTTTGCCATTGGGCTATCACCAGTTAAGCCTGCGTCATGCCAATGCACAGTACAACCAGCAATTAATTATTACACCGCAGCGCTGTTTTCAGCTGCATGACAAAGCAGTGCTGCATAAAACCTTCGGCCCGGCTATTCAATTGTACGCGGTAAAATCAGCCCGAAACTGGGGCATTGGCGACTTTGCTGATCTGCAGCTGATGATTGCACCGCTGGCAGCACAAGGCGCCGACTTTATCGGCCTGAACCCCCTGCACGCCCTGTACCCGGAGCTACCGCAAGATTGCAGCCCGTATAGCCCAAACAGCAGGCTATGGCTTAATAGCCAATATGTCGCACTGGAGCAGACGGTCGATTTTGCTGAGTGCGCCGAAGCACAACAACAGGTAGCCGCACCAGCATTTCAACAACAGTTGGCTACGCTGCGTCAAACCACAGATGTCGACTACATTGGTGTGGCGCAGGTAAAAAAAGCCATTGCCAGCACCCTATTCCGCCATTTTAAGCAGCAGCATCTGGCAAACAATACTGAGCGCGCAGCGGCATTTAGCCAGTTTGTGCAACAAGCGGGTGAAAGCCTGCAATTACTTGCTATTCATCAGGTCTTACAGGGTGAACTGTTTGGCCAGAGCTGGGACATGGCTGCCTGGCAAAACTTCCCGCAGCCGCTGCGCGATCCACGCGGCAAGGCGGTAACAGAGTTTGCCAAAGCCAACAAAGATGCGGTTGACCTGCAGCTTTACTTACAGTGGCAGGCGCACCTGCAACTGCAGCAGGTTAAGCAGCTATGTCAGCAACATGGTATGGCTATTGGCCTGTATTGCGATGTCGCCGTCGGTGCCAGCCGCAGCAGCGCCGAAAGTTGGGCGGCGCCGGAAGATTACCTAATGGATTTAAGTGTCGGTGCGCCAGCAGACATTATGGCGCCAAAAGGCCAAAACTGGGGCTTGCTGGCGTTTAACCCAGACACCTTGCGCCAAAAGGCCTATCGGCCATTTATTGAACTGATCCAGGCCAATATGCGCTATGCCGGTGCACTAAGGCTGGATCATGTAATGGCTTTATTGCGTTTATGGTGTTGCCCTATTGGCAGCGATGCCACTGCAGGCGCGTACTTGCGCCTGCCGGCAGCGCAGCTTTTTGCCATTTTAGCCCTGGAGAGCCAGCGGAACAGCTGCGTGGTAATAGGCGAAGACTTAGGCACAGTGCCGGTAGAAATAAGCCATCTGATGGCACAATATCAGGTGCTGTCATACCGGGTATTTATGCTGGAGCAAAAAGCCGGCAGCTACGACCATGCAGCCCAGACTTACCCTGAGCTGGCACTTGCCACAGTTACGACCCACGATATGCCCACTATGGTGGGCTATTGGCAGCATAATGATCTGCAGCTACGCCATCAGCTGGATTTATTTCCCAACCCACAGGTGGCACAAAGCCTGCTTCAGTTGCGCACAGACGAAAAACAACTTATGCGTGAACGATTGCAACTGACAGAAGGTGATTACGCTGCGCTAATCCGCCAAAGCCATCTGTTTGTTGCACAGCAGCCGGCAAAGTTACTGGCATTTCAACTGGAAGATTTACTACTGATGACCACTCCGGTGAACATCCCCGGCACCAGTACTGAATACCCGAACTGGCGGCGGAAGTTGTCTGACAATATCGATGATATTTTGCTGCGCCGCGACGTGCTGGAGATGCTGGCAGACATTAAAGCGGCCCGACAAATCTAGCTCACTGCACCAAAGAGATCTACTCAACGATAGCCTGGTGGTTGACACTATCAGGCTAGGTTGACCAAACCCGCCGCGCTGAGACGATCAGAGCGATACCGCCTAGCAGTGCAACTGCACCAAACTCACTCATCATGCTGCATATTTGTGCAGCTTTTTTCTAATTGCTATTGACGCCTGTTTGCTATTCATCTACCTTTTGTAAGCGCTTACAATTTTATATTTGCGCTTGCATGCAGAAATGTAAGCGCTACCACAAATAAAAACGATGCAATACTCAGCTAAACACGGGAGAGAGGGTATGAACCAAACACGTTTCAAACTATCGCGCTTGGCGGTCAGTTTGTCACTGATCACAGGTGCCAGCGTACTGGCCCCTGTCTATGCTCAGGATGTGCAAACAGAGAAAGCCAGTGAAGAGATTGAAGTCATTCAGATATCGGGTATTCGTGGCAGTTTAGTTAAGTCGATGGATGTGAAACGTAGCTCCACAGGTGTGGTAGATGCGATTTCTGCTGAAGATATTGGTAAATTCCCCGACACCAACCTGGCCGAGTCATTGCAACGGATCACGGGCGTAGCGATTGACCGCTCAAACGGTGAAGGTAGCCGCGTGACAGTGCGGGGGTTTGGTCCGGAATTTAACCTGGTGATGCTAAATGGCCGGCAAATGCCTGCTTCATCATTAGAAGCAACAACGGCATCATCATCCCGCTCTTTTGATTTTGCTAACCTGGCTTCCGAAGGCATTGCCGGGGTTGAAGTATATAAAACCGGCCGTGCCAGCATTGCAACCGGCGGTATGGGCTCCACCATCAACATTTTGACCACCAAGCCATTAAATGCCCCTGGCATGAAAGCCACTTTTGGCGTTAAAGGTGTAATGGACCAATCAACTGACGAAGGTTCAAATATCACCCCTGAGCTGTCAGGCTTATATAGCAACACCTTTAATGACGATAAGTTCGGTGTCGCAATCAGCGGATCTTATCAACAGCGTGATAGCGGCAATAAGCAAGCCAATACTGGCGGCTGGCGCACCTTTCCCGGAACTGTTAATGGTTTCGACTGGGACGGCGGTAATGCTGACTGGGGTGGTTTGATCCCAGATGGCGACAATGCGCATCAGAATTACCCAGCCGCCGATTCCATCTATTCAGTGCCGCAAAGCTTGGGATTTGCCTTCCACGAAGTAGAAAGAACCCGCACCAATGGCCAGTTAGTGCTGCAATATAAACCTGCTGAAGCAATAACAACGACCTTAGACTATACCTATTCGAAAAACGAAGTGTCAGACCGTTACAACGACGTGTCTGCCTGGTTTAACTTCGGCCCGTCCACCGGTGTATGGAGCGACGGCCCGGTAGCAGCGCCAATCGTGTACTCAGAAGCGTTCGCCGCACCAGGCGATTTAGCCATGGGCGCAGGCCAATTTTCTACCATGAACGAGAATAAATCACTGGGCTTCAACGCCAAATGGCAAGTCAACGATAACCTGAAACTAGAGCTGGATTATCACGACTCGTCAGCGGTTTCGCGCCCGGATAGTCCGTTCGGCAGCAACAACACTATCGGTACCGCAACTTTTGTGCGCTCGGTTACTACGGCGCGTTTCGACACTGATTTACCCACTTTAACCGTCGCTTATCCTGATGGCTTTACTGGTATTAATGGTGAAGATGTACGTATCACAGGTAGCTCATTCCGTAACAGCCAAATGCGCAGTGACATTGAGCAGCTGCAAATTCGCGGTAACTATGTGTTTGACACGGGCTTGTTAACCAGCATTGATTTCGGTGTGACAAGCTCCGAAACTAAGAACCGTTCTGCCTTTTCTAACGTGCAACAAGATAACTGGGGTGGCTTAGGTGCGGCAGGTGATATCGACCCGTCGGTATTTAAGCTGGACCAGTTAGCTGATAATTTTGATGCGTCCGTTAGCAGTGACATGCTGAAAGAGTTTTTCCGCTGGGATTTCAATACTATTCGCCAAATTGCGAACGACAAATACGGCGCCTTAGGTGCGGTAGGTGATTGCGGCACCTCGTTTTGCGCATCATCAAACATGACCACCGACCGGCGCACCACCGAAGAACAAACCGCAGCTTTTCTGCAGTTTAATTTTGCCGGCGAGATTGGTGCACGCCCTTATGGTTTAACAGCCGGTGTACGCTACGAGAAAACCGATGTCACCTCCAGTGCTTTAGTGCCGGTATACAACGGTATCGCCTGGGCAGGTGACAATGAGTTTAACCTGATTAGCACCGGTGAAAGTGACTTTACTGAATTAACCGGTGGTTACACCAATGTATTGCCAAACATCGACTTCAACATTGAAGTGGTTGATGACGTTATTATGCGTGCTTCAGTAAGTAAAACACTGGCTCGTCCAAGCTATGCCGATATTCAGGGTGGGCAAACCCTGAACTCGTTAGTACGGATTGATGGCGGTACCGGAGCTCGCGGCAACCCCGACTTAGACCCGTTTGAGTCAACCAATCTCGATTTGTCACTAGAATGGTACTATGGCGAAGGCAGCTATATGGCAGCCGGTTACTTCAGGAAAAAGGCGAAGAACTTTATCGGCCGTACTACGGTGGAAGAACAAACATTTAACTTAGCACACCCGGCTCAAGGTCCGCGTTATGCTGAGGCAGTTGCCGCTGTAGGCAACAACACTACGGCAATTCGTGATTACATCAAAGCGAACTACCCGGAAACTATCGATGCTAATGGCTTTATTCTCGGGGTGGCAGGCGATACGCCAGCGACCTTCGATATCATTATTCCGGTTAACCAGGATGATGCTAAGTTAGACGGCTGGGAATTTGCGGTACAGCACTTAATCGGTGAAACAGGATTTGGTGTTATTGCCAACGCCACCCTCGTCGATGGTGACTTTAACTACGACAACTTCAGTTTAGGTGAGCAATTTGCCTTACTCGGCATGAGCGACACATACAACGTAGTGGGTTTCTACGATAAAGATGGCCTGCAAGCGCGTATTGCGTATAACTGGCGTGATAAGTTTCTTGCATCTACGGTTAATGGCCAAGGCTTACAAAACCCTATTTACGTAGAGGCTTACGGCCAATGGGATGCCAGCGCCAGCTATGATGTAACTGAAAAATTAACCTTCTTTATTGAGGCTATCAACCTGACCAACGAGTCGATGCGTTCGCATGAACGTAATTCACTGCAATTGGTCAACTATACTGAAACAGGTCGTCGTTTTAACATCGGTGCACGTTATACGTTTTAATACGTTGTTGCTCTGAACAAGTAGCCATCGCAAGATGGCTACTTACTTTTTACAAGAAGTGGTCATGATGCAAGCAGCCGAGTCAGTCGCAACTGATAATCTAACTACCATAACAAATGCACAGTCCTTTGCCGCAGGGAAGATAAACGTTGTTATAGTCGGTGGTGGTAGTGCTGGTTGGCTCACTGCGGCGTTATTGGCTGCAGATCATCAAAACGACCCTCTGGTAACTATTAGTCTGATTGAGTCTGCCACAGTACCTACCATTGGCGTTGGCGAGGGGACCTGGCCATCGATGCGCGCAACCTTAGCGCGAATTGGTATTTCTGAAACCGAATTTATCATCCGCTGCGATGCCAGCTTTAAACAAGGCAGCGTGTTCCGGCAATGGCACAGCGCTGTACCACAAGACTGTTATTACCACCCGTTTACCGCCCCGGTGGCGGCGAATGAGCTGGACATTGCCGAGCATTGGTTCTGCCATCAGCAACAAGTGGAGTTCGCACCGGCAGTATCCAGCCAACCTGCGATGATTGCCGCTGGCTTAGCCCCTAAACGCATTGCAACCCCGGAATATGCCTTCTTACAAAACTACGGCTATCACTTAGATGCCGGTAAGTTTGTCGCCTTACTGAGTGAGCATGCGAAACGGCTTGGCGTGACACACATCGTTGATGATGTGATCGCCGTGGAAAGCCATGTCGATGGTCGTATTGCCGCGCTGCAAACGTCGCGGCATGGCGCCCTAAGCGGCGATATATTTGTCGACTGCTCGGGGTTACAGAGCTTACTACTGGGCAAGCATTACCAAACACCGCTGGTTAGTGTGCAGCATTGTTTGTTAAACGACAGTGCCATGGCGGTGCAAGTGCCTTACGAGAATGAGCACGCGCCCATTGCATCAGCGACGCTGGCCACGGCGCAAACACAAGGTTGGGTGTGGGATATCGGCTTACCGACCCGGCGGGGCGTCGGTTTTGTGCATCACAGTGGTCATACTGACGAACAGCAAGCCCGGGCTACACTTGCACAGTACCTGCAATTATCAGAGCAAGCGTTTAGTACCCGTTATCAGCCCAGGCTTATCCGCTTTACGCCTGGCTACCGTCAGCAGTTTTGGCGACACAATTGTGTCGCTGTGGGTATGGCCGCGGGTTTTATTGAACCGTTAGAAGCGTCAGCCCTGGTGATGGTTGAGTTGTCGGCTAAGTTTATCAGTGAGCAATTACCACGCAGCCTGGCGCAGCTGGCTATAGTGAGTCAGCGCTTTAATCAAACCTTCAGCTACCGCTGGCAGCAAATTATTGAGTTTTTAAAATTGCACTACGTATTGTCGACACGGGATGACAGCGATTATTGGTTGGCCCAGCGCGCAGAGGGCTCAATACCGTCGTCCCTGCAGGAAAAACTGCTAATGTGGCAACAATTTATGCCCAGCCGCTATGATTTACCGATGGCGGAAGAATTGTTTCCGGCCGCCAGTTACCAATATATTCTATACGGTATGCGACACTTACCGGGCCGAGGGCGGCCTGTAAAACCCGCCTCAGCGTTACGTGCCCACCAGGCGTTTGCCGAAGTACAACAAAAAACACAACAGCTCAGAGCAGGCTTGGTCAGTAATCGTGAATTAATAAACCAAATCAAAGCTCACGGCTTACAAAAGATTTAAAGGGGAGCAAATGGCTACTATCGAATTACTCAACAATGTTGACCATCCTGGCGTCAAAATCCGCACTGAACGCAGCCCCGAGCTGGGTGATAACCAAATGTTTTGCTTGAGTTTTCCCGCTGAGTTTCGCGCTGCACAAGCTTACTACCCCATCCTATTTTACAAAGACAGCAACACCGGCCAGTTTATGCCGGTGTTGCTACTGGGGTTTCAAGCAGGTGAAAACCTGTTTGTGCAGCAGCAAGGCTGGCAAGCCGGCTATGTGCCGTTAGATGTGGCCCGCTCGCCATTTACCATTGGCATGAAAAATGGCGAGCGCGTGATCCACATCGATACGGCGCACCCGAAGGTAAGCACCAGCAGTGGCGAAGCGTTGTTTTTAGAATTCGGTGGTCACAGCCCCTATTTACAGCAAGTGGCTGAGCAATTGGAAACCCTGCACCATGGCATTACCGACGCCGGGCAGTTCAGCCAGCAACTGCTGGCCTTGGCGTTAATCGAGTCTTTTGTACTGGATGTCACATTAAACAATAGCCAACAGCACAGTTTGCATGGTTTTTATACTATTAATGAGCCGCGTTTAGCCCAGCTTAGTGCTGAGCAATTAGCGCAGTTGCAGCAGGCAGGGTACTTAGAGGCCATTTACATGATGCTGGCCTCGCAATCTCAGTTTGCCCGCTTGATTGGCTTTAAAAATCAACTGTTGGCAAGCAGCTAAGATGTGGTCTGCAGCACAACCGGTTGCCACACTATCCGGCGTCACCGCCGATAGCATCAGCACCGCCTTACTCAATAGCCCACAGCCGCTGCATTTGCCCGGTTTCGCTGCGCACTGGCCTGCGGTCGGGGCAGCTAAGCAAAGTGAGGCTGCCGCTGCTGATTATTTACTCAGCCACTACAGTGGTGAACCGCTCACCGCCTTTATCAGTGATGCGCAAAGTGGCGGCCGGGTGTTTTACAATGCTGATTTCAGCGGTTTTAACTTTAAACCGGTGCATGCCAAACTTGAGCAACTGTTAGCATCTCCCTCCGGCGCTGCGCACTGGTATGTCGGGGCTACCTTTGTACCTCGTTGGTTTCCTGGGTGGTTGCAACAGCAGCAAGTGCCGGCGTTAGCGCAGTATGCCGATGATGCTCTGGTCAGCTTATGGATTGGCAATCAAAGTCGGGTGGCGGCGCATGCCGACTTGCCGCAAAATTTGGCGGTGGTGGTTGCCGGCCGGCGGCGCTTTACCTTGTTTCCGCCTGAGCAACTTGCCAATTTGTACATTGGCCCGTTGGATGCGTCTCCGGCGGGCCGGGCGATTAGCCTGGTAGATTTTGCCCGTCCGGATTTAACGCAATTTCCAAAATTCGCACAAGCAATGACGCAGGCGCAATTGGTTGAGTTAGAACCGGGGGATGCGTTAATTATCCCCAGTATGTGGTGGCATCATGTTGAAGCACTTAGCCCGCTTAATGTACTGATGAATTTTTGGTGGCGCGACAGCCCGGCCTATGCGCCCAGTCCGGAGCAAGCATTAAAGCTGGCAATGCTGAGTATTAACGCCCTGCCGGCAGAGCAAAAAGCAGCCTGGCGCGCGCACTTTGAGCACTATGTGTTTGGCGAAGGTAATGCTGAACATATTCCTCAGCATTTACGTGGTTTGCAGGGGCCTTTAACTGAGCCTGTGGCCCGGCAGGTCCGCGCCGAACTGTTAAACAAACTCAACCGATAACTTAATCGATAATTAAATCGACAATAAATGAGGTCCGTATGCAGTCGCAAGCAATCAAACGCGTGGTGATTGCCGGTGGTGGAACCGCTGGTTGGATGGCGGCTGCCGCCATCGCCAAATTAATGGGTAAGCATTTACAAATTTGCCTGGTCGAGAGTGATGACATTTCTACCGTCGGCGTGGGCGAGGCCACCATTCCACCGTTATTAACCCTGCATAAGCTGTTGGGCATTAACGAAGCTGAATTTATGGCCGCCACTCAGGCGACGTTTAAATTGGGCATTCAATTTGAAAACTGGCGCGAGCAGGGCCATGACTATATTCACTCCTTTGGTACCACCGGCCAGGACTGCTGGGCAGCGGGCTTCCAGCATTTTTGGTTAAAAGGTCAGCAACTGGGGCTGGCCGGTGACTACGGTGATTATTGTCCGGAGTTATTGGCGACAAAGGCCGGCAAGTTTGCCCATTTACCGAACCGGCCATTAAATTACGCTTTTCACTTCGATGCCGGTTTATATGCCAAATTCTTGCGCGCCATGGCTGAACAACATGGTGCAACGCGTATTGAAGGTAGAATTGCCGGGGTGGAAACCTGCGAGCATAGCGGCAACATTACTGCGTTACAGATGAGCAACGGTGAGTACATCGCCGGTGACTTATTTATTGATTGCACCGGTTTTCGCGCGCTGTTAATTGAGCAAACCCTGCACACCGGCTTTGATGACTGGAGCCACTGGTTACCTTGTGACTCGGCGATAGCAGTGCAAACCCGCGCTACGCGTGAGCCGGTGCCCTACACCCGATCTATCGCCCATGGCGCCGGTTGGCAGTGGCAAATACCATTGCAACACCGGGTAGGTAACGGCCTGGTGTATTGCAGCAAGTACTACTCAGATGAAGAGGCTAAAGCGGTGTTGCTGGCCAATATCAGTGGCGACTTATTGACCGAGCCGCGCTTGATTAAATTCCGCACCGGCATGCGCCGCAAACACTGGAACAAAAACTGTATCGCCTTAGGTTTGGCCAGTGGCTTTATAGAGCCGCTGGAGTCGACCAGTATTCACCTCATTCAGCGCAGTATAGTGCGCTTGCTGCAAATGTTCCCAATGAGTGGCATCAGTCAGGCCGATATCGATGAGTTTAATCAACAAACCGAACATGAAGTGCTTAATATCCGTGATTTTATTATTCTGCATTACCACGTTACCGCAAGGCGCGACACGGCATTTTGGCGCTATTGCCAAAACATGCCGATACCCGAGTCGCTGGCGCACCGCATTCGCTTGTTTAAGCAAACCGGCCGGGTATTTAAAGTGCCAAATGAGTTATTTGGCGAGAACTCCTGGACACAAGTGATGCTGGGCCAGGGCATTATGCCGCAGCAACACCACCCGATAGTCGAGCTGATGAGTGAGCAGGAGCTAAGCCATTTCCTCAGCCAAATTAAGCAACAAAATCAGCGCTTAGTGGCGCAATTGCCCAGTCATCAGACGTTTTTGCAAAGCTACTGCCCTGCGACAACTAAGTAGCAGTCAACGTAGCAGTCAAATTAAAAGTAACCGTTAGAAAAGCGGCCATTATGGCCGCTGATACACCCGCACATAATCAATCAGCAGGCTTTGCGGGAATATGGCATCGTTCACGCCTTTATCATTCACCTTAGCGGCCCAGTTGCCGCCTACTGCCAGATTTAACAGCAGGTGAAAACGCTGATCAAAGGGCGCATTGTCGCTGATGTCCGGCATAATTTGCCTGGCATCGGTAAACCAGTCTTCACTGCGTTGGCTGGCGTAGTGCACGCCGTCAACATACCAGCGAATTTCACCTTCTTGCCACTCTATGGCATAGGTATAAAAGTCGTCGGCCGGGCTTTTGCCATCGGGTAGCTTATAGCTTTGGCCGCTATAAGCATTGTGAGGTGGCCGTTTGCCATAGTGTAATGTGCCATGAATGCGTCGCTCTGGTTCATCGGCTAAGGCATTGGGTTCATCGGAAATGGTGCCCAGATTCACCGCTTCCATAATGTCGATTTCGCCGGACAATGGCCAGGCGCCATATACCTGATCGGTCGGTAACATCCAGATCGCCGGCCAGCTACCCTGGCCTCTTGGCAATTTGGCGCGCACTTCAAAGCGGCCGTAGCGCCAGTCACCTTTGTTTTTACTGCGCAGCCGCGCTGAGGTAAAAGGCTGGTTTTTTGCCGGCAAGATCAGATAATCGGCACTGTCATCAGGCGCTGCCGGGCCGCTAAAGCTTTCTTTGCGGGCAACGATATGTAACAGGCCGTCGGCGACAAAGGCATTAGCCGGGTTGGCGGTATAACACTGTAGCTCGTCATTGCCACCACCCCAGCAATTTTGTTCCAGGCTCCATTTACTACTGTCGATACTGCTGCCGTTAAATTCGTCCTGCCATACCAGTTTCCAGCCAGCACGCAGCGGGACCGTAGCTGTGGTGGCGCTATCTAAAGGTGCTGGTGTGTTGCTACAACCGATCGTGGTCACAATGGCTAAAACCGGCAGCAATAAACGCATGCTTAGTCTCCTGTCCAGTTAATATTGGCCTTACCCGTCATACCGGGGCTAAGGTTTTTCACTATAGCAGACGCTATCAATCAAAGGCAGAGCGCAGTTGCTCACGCATAGTACGGTAGTTAGCCGGGCCCATATTCCAGCGTGTAGGGTTATCAAATTCAAAATCAATATGAATTTTAACGACTTTATTAGGGACGCACCCTATTTGTTCCACCTTATTCGTTCCTGAGCCAGGTCATTATAAGCGCCGGAATATTTAGCAGGTTGCTGCTTTTTGGACTGAAATGGGCAATATCATTGATTTAGAGCCAATAAAATGCAGCCGCATAAGCATCCATGACATTAACCGCAGCAAATTAACTCGGCTATTGGCTACGTTGCTCTCTGATTTCTTTTGGCGTTGGCGGTGGAAAGCTTACGCCCTTATCCTCCAGCATCTTTTTTACTAGGTGCACTTCATCGCTGAGCTTAAAGTCAGGGTTTCTTCTATGGTTGTTGAAATCGGTTTCTATCGCATGCGCCAACGTAACACCAGCATTGTCCGCTTTGGTAAAATCAATGCCAAGCTCAAGAAATTTAACAACAAAATCAAACTTTAGTATTCCTGACGCATATAACGCGGCGTTTTCTCCGGAATTATCTGTAGCATTGATATCAACACCATGCTCTAACAGTAGGTTGAATTGCTGCCAATTATCATGGCCAATGGTGCCAAAGATAGCGGGTCTGCCAGTAGACTCGTCTCGTGAGTCCGGGCTGGCACCGTATTTTAGTAATAAGCCAAACAGCTTGTTGTCGCCATCGCCGGCAATAATCGCCAGGGGTTGCGCTGGTTTTGGCCCTTCACGGTTTATGGTGACCATGGCAGGAAAGTTGGCGTCTGCACCCAGTTTTAGAGCCAACTCTACGGCATTAGCGTCTTTTTGCATAATAAGCCAGAGTAGCGGCGTAATGCCTTCATCGCCAAGAATATTGAAGTCGACACCCTGAGCCAATAGTAACTTAGCGCTGTCAGCATCCTGACGTTGAATGGCGTGTAGCAGTTTCACCATCTCGGTATCAAAAAATAACTCGGCTTTCATATTTTTTCCTTCAGCCTGGTAGCTGCAGAGGCAGAAGAGTGCAATTAGCAGTACTTTCTTGCTGATAGTCAGCAAGGTATTGAGGCTGTTCACGATAGACGCCGGAAAATTTAGCAAGGCTCTGCTTTATTCAAACTAAAGTGGGTAATGTCATTGATTTAGAGCCGATAATAAAGTGGCGGCATAAGTATCGATGACATTAACCACAACAAATTAACCTAGCTATTGATTACGCTGTTCTCTGATTTCTTTTGGCGTTGGCGGTGGAAAGCTTATGCCCTTATCCTCCAGCATTTTTTTGGCTGTATGTACTTCGTCACTGAGTTTAAAGTTGGGGTTACTACGATTATCTTCAAACAAGGTTTCAATAGCATGTGCCAGGGTAACACCGCCTTTGTTAGGAGTATTATATTCAACACCTAACTCCAGCATTTTGATTACAAAGTCATATTTCAGTAAAGAAGCTGCATATAACGCCGCATTACGTTTTGAATTATCTGTAGCATTGATATCGACACCATACTCCAACAGTAGGTTGAATTGCTGCCAATTATCATGGCCAATGGTGCCAAAGATAGCGGGCTGGCCAGTAGACTCGTCTCGTGAGTCCGGGCTGGCACCGTATTTTAGTAATAAGCCAAACAGCTTGTTGTCGCCATCGCCGGCAATAATCGCCAGGGGTTGCGCTGGTTTTGGCCCTTCACGGTTTATGGTGACCATGGCAGGAAAGTTGGCGTCTGCACCCAGTTTTAGAGCCAACTCTACGGCATTAGCGTCTTTTTGCATAATAAGCCAGAGTAGCGGCGTAATGCCTTCATCGCCAAGAATATTGAAGTCGACACCCTGAGCCAATAGTAACTTAGCGCTGTCAGCATCCTGACGTTGAATGGCGTGTAGCAGTTTCACCATCTCGGTATCAAAAAATAACTCGGCTTTCATATTTTTTCCTTCTGAATTACAGCTGCTAAGCAAGCCAACAAGCAAAATGATTAAAACAGGCAATGTCTTTAATGTGGCAATTAGCGATACATTTTTGTTAACCATTATAAGCCTTTGAGACATTTGTCAGGGTTTCGATATCTTCAGCCTTTTGCGCTTCTATACCGTCAATAACCTGATCCATGCCATGCTTTGCTACCGGGTTGCCACCTTTAATGCTAGGCAGATCCAGCATAGTACCCGCGGCTTTGGGTAAAGCGTTAAAAGCAGTAATACCTATTGCAGCCAGCAAGCCAACGACAGGGCCGCCGATGGCGGCAGCTGCACCGGTAAGAACGGCTTTAGTACCCAAGCTTTGCGCCATAGTTAACACTTCACCTTTAACCGCCTGGGTGGTAATAAGCTTCGAAGTATCGGCAACGGATAATCCATTTTTGCGGGCAGCTGTTTTCGGGTGTAAGCCCGCTGAGTTAAAGGTGTAGCCCGACCGGCCGGTTACTGCTACGCCTGATGAAGCTAAGCCGCCGCCAAGAGAATGACCGACAATGGTAAAATCTGTTCCAATTGAGTGTCTGGTACTTCGTGCTAAATCCATTGCCTGATTATATTGGTCCGTCTCCAGCCCGCTGCCTTGCTTAAGGTTAGTTAACCAGTCTTGCTTGCCTGTTACCGCATTATTGGTGCCACGGTACGTTAACATGGTTTCGCCATTGATTTCTGACTTAAATAGCGCCGCACCAAAGCCGGATTGTTTATTGGTAAAGTCGGCCTGAGATAAACCAATATCTTCAGGATTTATAATTTGCAGCCCTGGCGGTGCTTCCGGCAATACGTCGAGTGCACCACGGTTAAATTCATCTACTTTGTACACATACTCGGCTGCTTCTGCCCGCAGAATATTGTCGTTATTAAAATTCAGCCGTTCATGCGCTTGCTGTACTTCAGATATACCAGCCGTGTTACCCAGCAATGCCTTGCGTTCCTGATAACGTAATTTACGTAGCTGAACCTTGTCCAAAGCAACCTCAGGCACGACCGCTGATTGGTGGCTGGCTATAGCCGATGCTGCTGTTACTTCTGGCGCCACACCACCGCCTTTGGGTTTGGCGGCTTTGGTTACTGGCGCAGCGGCTGCGCTGCTGCTGGCAGCAGGCGCTAAGCCGCCTTCGCCTATGCCGTTACCCTCGGGCGGTTTGCCCCAGCCTTCGGTGAGTTGCCACAGCCATAGTTCCTGATTAGCAAACATTTGAATAAGCGTGTCGCGTAGTTGGAAGTCGGAGTAAATCGACAGGTCAAATTCCCATGGCCGCGCATAGCGGTACATATCAAGCCAAATGTTCCGCAGGTTCCAGTGTGGCTCTAAGTCGTGCAGAAAGTAGCTGCCATAAATGGCGTCTTTTACATCCCAAATATGACTATCACCCAACTCAGCATAAGCGAACAGACAATTGCTGCACAGATAGGTTTTACCCCATTTGTCTTCCAGAACTACACCATCATATTGCTGGTTATGCATCCTGCACCTTGTCCCAATAAATTATGATAATTTAATGTGAATTTAGAAGCGCATTCTCCCTAATTGTGAAATAAATGTCAATTTACAAATGCAAGCTGCTTTTAGCGTTTAAATTGCAGGGCTGGCGACGCCAGCCTCTGACGGTATTATCTAATCAGCCAGACAGCTAAATGTCGCCGCCTCTGCCGCTTGCGGCACCAAACGTACGTCACTGAAACTCAACACCATAGCTTCGTCTGTTGCCAGTGACAGCGGGGTAAAAATCTGGCTAAAGTCAGCACCCTGCTGTGCAAAACAAGCCAGGTCTACGCTGAGTGTGTGCCAGCTGTCAGCGGCCAGCGCCTTGAGTTGTGGCGCAATATTAACAGTACTGCTGCAGCTTTGCGCGCAGTCCATGCCGAGTAACACCTCAGTCGGCACGCTGCCGTTATGTTGCAGCTCAATAACCAGAGCGCTGCCGCTCTCCCGATAGGCGCGCAAATCGGCCGGGAAGGCGCTGGTTAGGCTAACTTTAGCCGCTCCACTAAAGCTTAGGCGGCGGGCGTCTTCCTGCACTTTATTATCAAAGGTGCGCACGGCGATATTGCCCAGCTGCACCACGCTGCTGTCCATGGTTTTACTGTCTTTACCGCTATGCAGCACCAGCTGATACGGTGCCTTAACGGCGCGGTCAAACAGTACTAAGTCATCCAGACTGCTATCGACAGCCACCTGTTCATTCAGGCTGTTGCTAAGTGTACTTGCTTCGCCATAGCGCAGGCCAAAACCATACGGCAGTAGCGGTTGATAGTCTGCATCACCTACATTAGCGTGCTGTTGCGGCGTTGCCGGCCAGCTGAAAGACAGCTTGCCGCGAAAATCGATATGAACACTGCCGTCAGCGTTGGCCATGAGCACATCAGCCACAGCGGCGCCTTCACTGCCCGGCAGCCAAACGGCAACAAAAGCGTCGGAGGCATTCAGCTCCGGATTAACCCACAGTGGCCGGCCGCTGATAAACAACGACACCACTTTAATACCGTCTGCTTGTAGCTTTTGCAGCAGGGCTAAATCGGCTTTATTACCGCGCTGGTATTCCAGGTTGTCTAAATCGCCATTACCCTCTGCGTAAGGTTGTTCACCAAATACCACCACTGCGACATCCGGCTTGTTGGTATAGCTGCCATCGTTGCTTAGTTCAATCTGGCCGCCGGCGCTGTCTACCGCTTGCTTAATACCGGCATAAATAGAACTGCCGCCCGGGAAATCACTATTAACATTCCCCGTGCCCTGCCAGCTGATGGTCCAGCCGCCGGATTGCATGCCGATATTGTCGGCGCCTTCACCGGTGACCAGTATGCGCTGGGTGGGCTTAAGCGGCAGTAAACTGTCGTTGTTTTTCAGCAGCACCAGTGATTGTTGCACCGCTTCACGTGCTACGGCTCTGTGTTCAGCTGAGCCGATAAGTTCGGTTTTACCGGATAGCGGCCGTTTAGCCGGGCTGGGTTTATCAAATAAACCAGCGCGCAGTTTAACGCGCAAAATACGCCGCACCGCGTCGTCAATCCGGCTTAGCGGTATTACGCCGCTCTCAACCTGCTGTATCAGATTGTAATACAGCGGCTTCCAGGCAGACGTCGGCACCATATACACATCTAACCCGGCCAGCGCAGCCTGAGCACAGTTGTCATTAGTACAGCCCGGGATCTGGCCGTGGCCGTTCCAGTCGCCGACGATAAAACCGTCAAAACCCATGCGGTCTTTTAACACATCGGTCAGCAGGTACTTATCACCATGAATTTTGCTGCCATGCCAGCTGTTAAACGACGCCATAACCGACTGCGCGCCAGCCTGTAAGCCACCAACATAACCCTGAGCATGAATGCGGAATAAATCCTGCTCGCTGGCGATATTATCGCCCTGGTCATCACCCGCAACAGTGCCGCCATCGCCGACAAAGTGCTTAACGGTACTGATTACCCGCTCATCGCCTAAAAAGTCGGCATCGGCGGCGCCCTGCAAACCGGTTACGATAGCCGCTGCATAATCGTGCACTATGGCAGGGTCTTCCGAATAACCCTCGTAGGTACGGCCCCAACGGTCATCACGTACTACGGCAACGGTAGGCGCAAATACCCAATCGATACCGGTAACCATTACTTCGCGCGCTGTGACGCGGGCGATTTGCTCTATTAACGCCGGGTTATTGGCTGCGCCCAAACCGATATTGTGCGGAAATAAAGTAGCGCCTATTACATTGTTATGGCCATGTACGGCATCGGTGCCCCACATGGTGGGAATTTTGCTGCCGTCGAGGCTGTCGTCTACAGAGGCCTGATACATGGCCTCGGCCAGCGCTATCCAGTCGGCCGGGGTGGCATGTTTATTATCGTTCGGAAAAGCGCCACCACCATTTAAAAACGAGCCAAAACCGTATTTGCGCATATCTTCAACAGTAATATCGCGAATTTCCGGCTGGATCATCTGCGCTACTTTTTGCGCCAATGTCATCTTTGCCAGCATGTCACTGATACGTTGTTCCATAGCGGCATCCTGTACCACCGGCAAGCTTAGCTGTGGCCAGATTTCCGCAGCTCGGGCGATATCCTTATTGTCGACACCAGACGGCGTTTCAGGTTTGCTGCAGGCACCAAGCAACAAGGTGCAACCCAGGGCCAGTAAAGATGGTTTAAACTGAGATATCATCTGCTACTCCTTTATACAGTTGGGTGTGGTTTGCTGCCCACAGCGCCATACCAGGCGATATAGACATAACACAACAGTGGAATAATAAAGGCCAGCTGTACACCAACATTATCGGCCAGTGCAGCCTGCGCCATTGGCAATACTGCGCCACCAACAATGGCCAGACATAAAATGCCCGAGCCCTGGCTGGTGTGCTGCTTTAAACCGGCAATGGCCAGGCTAAAAATAGTGGGGAACATAATAGAGTTGCACAGGCCAACCAATAACACGGCCAACATTGCCAGCTTGCCGCCGGAAGTAATAGTGACAGCCAGCAGTAACACCGCACAGATGGCATTAAATGCCAGCACCTTACCCGGCGCCAGATACTGCATCACTACGGCACCGATAAAGCGCCCCAGCATGGCGCCGCCAAAGTACCAGGCAATATAATGCGAGGCCGTTTTGGCTTCCAGCGCGCCTATATCTGGCTGAGTAATAAAGCTGACTAAGAAGCTGCCAATGCCAACTTCGGCGCCGACATAAACAAAAATACCCAACGCCCCCAGTACCAGATGCCGATATTGCCATGCGTTACCCGTGATAGTGATTTCTGCATCTTTTTTGCCCAATTTAGGCAAACGTAAGAAGGCAAAAATTAATGCCATTACAATCAGCGCAGCAGCCAGCATCAAATAAGGTATTTGTACCGTGGACTCGGTAACCTGACCCGGAGTGGGTGCCTCCATACCGCCAAAAATTAGCCAGGCGCCAAAGAACGGCGCCACCGTTGTGCCTAATGAATTAAACGCCTGTGTCATCGTTAGCCGACTGGACGCTGTTTCTGGCTTGCCCAGCACACTAACATAAGGATTTGCCGCAACCTGTAAAATGGTAATACCTGATGCCAGTACAAACAGCGCGATTAAAAACAGCGGATAATAGTGTGCCGCGGCGGCCGGATAAAACAGCAAACAGCCGGCACCGGCGATCAATAAGCCAGTGACAATGCCAGACTGATAGCCAATTCGGCTTACCAGCATACCAGCAGGCACTGACACAACGAAATAGGCACTAAAAAAACAAAATTGGATCAGCAGCGCCTGAGTGTAGTTAAGGTCAAACAAGCCTTTTAAATACGGCACCAAAATGTCATTGAGACAGGTAATAAAACCCCAAATAAAAAACAGCGACGTTAATGACGTGAGTGCAAAGCGATAATTGATTTGACCAGACGCCATATTGGCACTGGTGTTTGTGTCTATTGGTGATGCAGCCATCTTATCCCCCGTGATGCATTTTTATTGACGGCGGTAGCATGGCCGTCTAGTATGATGTAAGCGCTTTCATTTATAGCATATATCACGCTGTTGGCAATCATTTTGTCGTGCAGTAGCCCGTAACAGTTCGACCGGAAATAATGAAACCAATGAAAATATCCCTATCTAAGAATTCTCCGCTGCTCAAACCGGACTTTACGTTTGGTGTTGCCACGGCCGCATTTCAGATAGAAGGTGCGGCACAAAGCCGTGAGCCCTGCATCTGGGATACCTTCTGTGCCCAGCCGGGGCGGATTAAAGATGGCTCTGACGGCATGGTTGCCTGCGATCATGTTAACCGCTGGCGCGATGATATTGAGCTGATAGCTTCACTGGGTGTCGATGCTTATCGCTTGTCGATAGCCTGGGGCCGGATTATCCGCCGCGATGGCAGTATTAATCAGGCCGGGTTGAATTTTTACATCGATTTGCTTGACGCACTTAACGCCAAAAGTATAAAAGCCTTTGTTACGCTGTATCACTGGGATTTGCCGCAGTATCTGCAGGACAACGGCGGCTGGCTAAATCGCGACACTGCCTATAAATTTGCCAGCTATACCGATATTGTTAGCCGCGCCTTTGGTCAGCGTGTGTATTCATACGCTACTTTAAACGAGCCATTTTGCAGCGCGTATTTAAGCTATGAGGCCGGCATTCATGCGCCTGGTGTGCAAAACCGGCAATGGGGCCGCCAGGTCGCGCACCATTTATTGCTGGCACATGGTTTAGCTATGCAGGTGCTTAAGCAAAATGCACCGCACGCACTGAATGGTATCGTGCTGAATTTTAGCCCTTGTCATCCGGCTACTAACGATGACGCCGATATCCGTGCCGCCGATATGGCCGACCAATATCATAACCAGTGGTATATTCAGCCATTAATGGAAGCACGCTACCCCGACTTGCTCTCGCAATTACCGCTGGCAGAGCAACCACAAATTGTTGATGGCGATATGGCTATTATTGCCCAGCCGCTGGATTATCTTGGCATTAACTATTACACCCGCACAGTGTATCGCGCTAACAGTAAAGGCTGGTTCAGCGATGTACCGCCAAGCACTCCGCCACTAACCGACATGGGCTGGGAAATTTACCCCCGGGGTTTAACTGAAATACTGCTGCAAATGCACCAGCGCTATTCACTACCGCCAATATATATCACTGAGAATGGTGCAGCAATGCCGGACCAATTACATGATGGCCAGGTGCAGGACGAGCAACGAGTGGCTTATTTTCAGCAGCATTTGCAAGCCACCGCAGACGCTATTAATGCCGGCGTACGTATAGACGGTTACTTTGCCTGGAGCCTGATGGATAATTTCGAATGGGCCGAAGGTTACGCCAAGCGTTTCGGTATAGTCTATGTTGATTATCAGACGCAGCAACGTACGCTGAAGCACAGCGCGATAGCACTGCGCGATCTGTTTGCCAGCCGGCGCTAAGCCAAACCCCAAAGCGGAGCAGTTATGCTGAGCAGAAAAGAAAAAATAGCCTACGGCCTTGGCGACACCGCCAGCAATATCGTGTTTCAGACGGTAATGCTGTTTCTGACCTTTTTTTATACCGACATTTTTGGTATCTCACCGGCAGTCGTTGGCACGATGTTTCTGCTGGTACGCATTATTGATGCAGTTACCGATCCCTTAATGGGTGCGTTGGCTGACAATACCCAAAGCCGCCACGGCAAATACCGGCCTTACTTGCTTTGGCTGGCACTGCCATTCGCCTTTTGCAGTGTACTGGCCTTTACCACACCGGATTTCTCTGACAGCGGTAAGCAATGGTACGCCTTTGTCACTTACACCCTACTAATGCTGGTGTATACCGCTATTAACATTCCCTACTCGGCGTTAGGTGGTGTGCTAACCAATGATCCAACAGAACGGGTGTCAGTACAAACCTATCGTTTTGTATTTGGCATGCTCGGCGGCTTGTTGGTTACCGCCTGCACCTTGCCACTGGTACAGTACTTTGGCCAGGGCGATCAGGCCCGGGGCTATCAGTTGACCATTGCCGCTATGAGCCTGCTGGGGCTGGGCCTGTTTTTGCTTTGTTTTGCCGGCACCCGCGAGCGGGTTAGTGCACCAGAGGGGCAGCGTCTGACGCTACGCACAGCGACACAGTCACTGTGGCGCAATGAGCAATGGCGCATCCTGTGTCTGGCAGCCTTGTTGCTGTTAACCGGTATGGTATTGCGCAATACGCTGGCTATTTACTACGTAAAGTATTATTTGCTGCGTGACGACCTGGTAACCTACTTTGTTACGGTAGGCATGATCGGCAATATTGCCGGCGTGGCGCTGGCGCAATGGCTATCAACTAAAGTAGATAAAGTTAAAGCCTACATTGGCCTGCAACTGATTTCGGCAGTGATCTGTGCCCTGGGCTTTTTTATCAGCCCTGAGCAACTGCTACTGGCCTTTGCGCTGCATTTTTTCTGGAGTTTCTTCCTGCAAATGGCGACGCCGCTGTTATGGGCGAAAATGGCCGACACCGTCGATTATGGTCATTATAAAACCGGTTTGCGCGTTCCAGGGCTGGTGTACTCGTCGGTGGTATTTTTTATTAAGCTAGGCCTGGCCGTAGGCGGCGCGCTGGCCGGTTGGCTGCTAGCCTGGTACGGCTATCAGGCCGGTCAGGCACAGTCTGCCGACACCTTGCAGGGCCTGCTACTCAGCTTTACGCTATGGCCGGCGCTGTGTTCGGTACTGGTGGCGCTGGTGATGAGCCGTTACCGGTTGAACAACGCCCGGGTGTTACAAATTCATCAGGCGCTGCAGTCTGGTTCAGACACTACGGCTCATGTTAAAGTAACCGTATAACAGTCACTATGATGACGGCGCTATAGGAGTGGCATGGCAACAATTTATCAGGTCTCTGAGCTGGCGGGTGTATCACTGGCAACCGTATCACGGGTGATGAACAACAGCCCGCGGGTCAGTGACGCCACGCGCGCCAAGGTTGTGGCAGCAATGGCGCAACTGGGTTACCGGCCCAACAGCATTGCGCAGTCGCTGGCGTCAAACCGTTCCAACAGTGTCGGCATCTTAGTCTCAGAACTGCACGGCCCATTCTATGGCGCTATGCTCAGCGGCATTGAAAACGAATGCCGCGCCGCCGGTAAACACGTTATTATTGCCGCTGGCCACAGTGAAGAAGCCAGCGAAAAAGACGGCATTGAGTTTCTGCAAAGCCGCAGCTGTGATGCACTCATTTTGCACGTCGAAGCGGTCAGTGACGACTATTTGATTAAACTGGCTTCAGCCGATATACCCGTGGTATTGATTAACCGCTTTATCCCGGAACTTGCCGATAACTGCATATGCCTGAACAACGAACTGGGCGGTTATCTGGCTACCCGGTTGTTATTGCAGCAAGGCCATCGCCAGTTAGCTTATATTGCCGGGCCAAGCTGGAAAAGCGATGCTAAAGAGCGTTATGCCGGCCACCTGCGGGCACTGGCCGAGGCTGGTATTACGCCTGAACCACAGCTGTTCGCCGAGGGCGACTTTCAGGAAAACGGCGGTGGCCGTGCCCTGCAGCGCCTGCTGCGCAGCGGCAAAGCTTTTAGTGGCCTGATTTGCGCCAACGATGAAATGGCCGCCGGGGCTATGGTCGTTGCCCGGCAACACGGCATCCGCCTGCCAGAACAGTTGTCGATAGTGGGTTTTGACAATGTTATCGTGGCACGTTATGTCTATCCGCAATTATCCACTATTGATTATCCGGTAGAAGATATGGGCCGGATGGCAGCACGCTGGGTGCTAAAAAACATTTACCAGCAAAAAGGTCTTAAACTGCAAAACCTGTTTGAGCCCACTGTAGTACAACGCGACTCAGTTCAGGCACTGGCGGTTTGACAAAGTAGCGGAGGCTCATTACCTTGGCGCTCTGAGTTTTATTTTTGCCTAGCCGAGGTATTCATGTCCGCCAATGCTGTTGTTCATCCTGCCGCCACCCGGTTCAGTCTCTGTTTACAACAGCAGCAGGCCGCTTTTGCCAACGATCCGTTGCCATCATATCAACAACGGCTGGCTGATCTGAACGCCTTAAGAGCGCTGGTCTGCGACAACGAAGCCGCTCTGGTAGCGGCGGTCAATGCCGATTACGGCAGCCGCTGCCGCTTTGAAACCCGCTTTTCCGAAATTTTAATGGTACTGGAAGATATCGCCCGCACGAAAAAGCAGCTGAAAAAATGGCTTAAGCCACAACAGCGCCATATCGACCGGCTACTGTTTCCTACTTCAAGCTGCAAGGTACTGCCTCAGCCGTTGGGTGTAGTCGGCGTGATAGTACCGTGGAACTTCCCAATCATGTTGTCTCTGGCGCCGCTGGTAGCCATTTTTGCTGCCGGCAACCGCGCCATGGTAAAGATGTCAGAAAACTCAGAGCAGCTAGCGCAGCTGCTGATAACGCTGAGCGCAAAATATTTTTCAGCCGATAAACTGCAGTTCTTTGCCGATAATGACGGCAGCGGCCCGGCGTTTTCGGCACAGCCGTTTAATCACCTGTTTTTTACCGGCTCGGCGCAAACCGGCCGCGCAGTAATGGCCAATGCAGCAAAAAATCTGACACCGGTTACCTTAGAATTAGGCGGTAAATCACCGGCAGTGGTCGCAGCCGATTTTCCGCTGGATAAAGCGGCAGACCGCATTTTGTGGGCCAAAGCCTTTAACGCAGGCCAAATTTGCACCAATGTCGATTACCTGTTTTTACCGCACGGCACTGAGCAGCACTTTACCGAACTGGCGCTTAAACTGGTCGCTCAGCGTTACCCTGATATTAACCATAATGACTATACCGCTATTATCGACGACCGCGCCTACCTGCGTTTGCAACACACGCTGGATGACGCCATTGCTAAAGGCGCAACGGCAGTAAACCTGATGCCGAACCAACCAGCCAACGCAACTTTGCGCAAGTTTCCGCTAACGCTATTGTTTAACGTTAACGATGAGATGCTGGTAATGCAACGCGAGATTTTTGGCCCTTTGCTGCCGGTAAAAAGCTATGGTGATGCCAGCGAGGTAATCCAATATATTAACGCGCGGCCAAGGCCATTGGCGTTTTATCCGTTCAGCCACGACAAACAGCTGGTACAGCGTTATCTGACTCACGTTATGTCTGGCGGTGTCACGGTTAACCACGCCATTTTGCACGTTGGCCAGCACGACCTGCCATTTGGCGGCATTGGCGACAGCGGTATGGGCCACTACCACGGCTATGAAGGTTTTTTAACTTTCAGTAAATTGCGGCCGGTGTTTTACCAGGGCGCCTACAACAGCGTTGGCATGCTACTGCCGCCGTATGGCAAATTGGCCAGCAAACTCACCGACTGGTTAATTAAATGGAAAAGTTGAGGCAAGACGCTACGCGCTCAGCACATCACTGAGCGCGGCATAACAACCGGTGCTGTTTACTCTGACTTAAGCGCCAAGCGATAAATATCACCCTGTAGCTCACCGTGTTGCACAAACAGCGTATGACCCCGACGCACGTGAAAATGGCGGACAAAGCGCGCAGGCTCAGCCAAATGCAGCTGCGACGATAACGTCGCCAGCTCCAGCTGGTAAATGCCATCATCGGGCTGATAGTAGTACAACTTATCCTGGTCGATATGCCAGTTTAACCAGTTAATTTTGTCAAATTGCGCCAGCAGCAATGTCTCCTCTGTCGTGGTTAAATCCTTTAGCCAAAGGCCGTCATGGTGGTACTTGCTGAAATACAACTTGCCCTGCCATAACCGCCCGCTGTAGCCACCATGCTGTGTCAGCTGCTGCTCAGTATTGCTGGTTAAATCATGTAACCACAGTTGCCAGTCACCGTTGCGCTGGCTGCTGTACAGCAGTTTATCCGGCGTGTCGCCCCAATTGACGATAGCAACCTGATATTCTGCTGCTAACAAGGTGTGTAGTTTGCCCGTTTGCACATCAACGCTGTAAGCTGCACCATCTTTGCTAAACAGCAACTTGCTATCATCGGCAGACCATTCCAGCCTAACAAAGCCTGGCTGGCCGGGTAGCTCTGCCAGTAAGCGCTCAGTGCCGCCGACACTTTGTAACCATAGCTGGTGTTGGCCATAACGATTACTGAGAAAGGCCAGTTGTTCAGTATCATGTGACAACCTGGGCATGATATCCAGGCGCGAGCTGTTTACACGCAACACGGCAACTGCGTCGGCGCTATTGTGCCAGATGTCGGCACTCACTTCGGTGGTACTGAAATACAGCGTATCGTCGCTGGCAACCACAAAGGAATTAACCGGGTCAGCCGCCTGATACAGCGGCGTTAACTTAGCTGTTGGCAGGTGATATTGGTACAGCATCTGGCCAGCACTGAGCAACAGTATCTGTTGGTTATACCAGGTTAGCGCAGTCGCCCGCAGCGGCAATGGCTGCGTTTGAATGATGCTGCCGCTGTCAGGGTCCAGCAACAGTAGTTCGCTGCTGTCGGCAGTTAAATAACGTAGCAACGCCACTTGCTGTGCTGACGCTGCCACGGCAATGTCCCCTTGGCCGGTGTAATTCGCTGGCGGCAAGGTTAGCTGGCGCACCGAAGCACTGGCGATATGCAACTGATAAATCTGATACGGCTGAGTTTTATCTGTGCGTTGGCGAAAATACAACGTCTTGCCATCCGGGTGCCAGCTTAAAAACGGCGTATTATCAGTTGGGCAATCTTGCAGCAACCGGCTTGTCGTCTGCTGCTCTGTTGTTGGCTGCGGCAGTATCGGCCGCAACATCAATTGACAGGCACCCGCAGCCAGGCGCACATAGGCAAACTGGCTGCCATCCGGGCTTATCGCTGCGTTGCGGCTATCCTGCTCTGCGGGCGTTAAAACCCTGTGGCTTTTATCGGTTATAGTGTGCAGCCAAATCTGCTGATGGCCACTATCTGCCTGGCGCTGATACAACAATGCCGTAGCAGCGTTATTTATACTAAGCTGGCTTTCAACACCATTAAAACTGCTTTGCGGCGCTACACGGCCGGCCTTGATGTGTGGCGCCTCTTTAACACTAAGCCACCATGTAATCGCTGCGATCGCTGCAAGCATTGGCAGCAATAACAGCGCATAAACCCGCTGCCGCCGTGCGACCGGCGCTGCTGTTAAAACGTGCGGTACGGCTGCGACAGCGCCTGTGCCTGCGCGGGCATTGCCCGCTGCCGACAAACGATAACCCAACTTTGGCACTGTCTCTATATAGTCGGTGTGCTGATCCAGGCTGGCTAAGGCTTTGCGCAACATCGACACGGCACGGTTAATTGCACTGTCGCTGACAATACGCCCCTGCCATACCTGAGCAATCAGCGTATCACGGCTAACTACCTGCCCGGCGTCTTGCAACAAGCACAATAGCAACTGATGCTGACGCGGCTCCAGATAGAGCTGCTGATCAGCATTGCTAAGTTGACGCTGGTTAGCATCATAGTGCAGCGGCCCCAGCTGCCACAGGCCTGCTGCGGCTAACAGTGTTGTCATAAGGTGTCCGGTAAGCTTTTCATCACAAAATCATCAGCACTAAGGCCACGGCAAATCCGGGTTAACGGCTTAAGCTTGCCATGCAATCGGTTAACAGGAAACTAATATGAAACAGCATATAAACACAATAGCCACGATAATAATGCTGCTGGCACTACAAGGCTGTCAGTCTTCAGACAAAAAGCAAGACAACACCAACGCCAATGACCAAACTCAGCTCATACAGCTGGGTGGGCGCAAGTATTGGCTGGCGCTGCCAGACAATTACCAGCCGGCTAACAGTTACAAACTGCTACTGGCCTTTCACCATTCAGGCGGCCGGGGCAAAGAGATGCAGTCGCTTAGTCAGTTTGAGAAAATCAGCAATGACTATATCGTCGCCTACCCCGAGTCAGAGCAGGTTGAATGGAACGAAGGCTGCGAGTGCAATATTGCCCACCGGCTGGGCGCTGATGATTTGGGCTTTACCTCAAACATAATTGCCGATATTCAGCAGCGGCACAGTGTAACGCCGGGCGAAGTTTACGCCGCTGGCTTTTCGCAAGGCGGCCTGTTTGTGCAAAACCTGGCCTGCAATCTGCCGCACGCTTTTAAAGCTGTGGCCGTGGTCGCGGCCCCCATGTCTATCCAACTGGCATCCAGCTGCGCACCAACACAACCGGTATCAATAATGATGGTGCATGGCACGGCTGACCCGGTATTGCCTTACAACGGCCAGGTGCACAGCAACTTTGGTTTAATTAGCTCACCGGATGCTATCGCCTTGCTGGCAGAGAAAAACAGCGGTTTACCCTATGCGCTGCAGAAAACCCTGAACACCAACGTCAGCCTGAGCAGTTATCACAATGGCAAACAAAAATTTCAGCTGTTTAGCATGAAAGACGGCGGCCATAACTGGCAATACGCCGGTTTTGACAGCAGCCGCGAGATCCTGAAATTCTTTGCCACAACAGAGCAGCCCGAACTCCCTGACCACTCGCAACTGGTCAGCACTGAACAAGGACAATTCCATGTCCGTGCTATGGGACTGAATAACCCCGGGCCAGCGGTAGTGTTACTGGCTGGGCCAAATTACAACTACCACAGTGACAGCGCCTGGTTTGCTGCCGTGCAACCGCTGCTGGCGCAGCAGTATCGGGTATATAGTATTGACAGGCTGGGCAATGCCTATAGCAGCACCAGCGAAGACTTATCGTATCGCCGTTTTGCCAACGATCTGGCACTGGTGCTGCAAAAATTGGAAGAGACGCAAATCACGCTGGTGGCCTTTGCCAGCAGCAGTATCAGCGCACGCTGGTTTTATCAGCAATATCAGCAACAGTTTGCCATTAACGCCATGTTGTATATCGACCCGGATATTCCACTGCCGCATTCGCTAAGCCTGTATCAGGGCTACCCGGCCGACTGGTATCTGGCCAATTTGCCTGCCTTAATACCGCACCTTGCGGCCGGTAACTGGACCGCCCGCACCCAAGCTAAACTGGATATTGAATATCAGCAAGTACAGCAGTTGGTTGCACAACACAACGTACAGCTGGACTGGAGTTACTTTGAGCAAATTATGCAACTGCGTTTACTTATTCCGCAGCAGCAGGCCCGTGCCAGAGAGATCGCTGCTTATGCCGCAGACTTGGACGGTTATGCTGCACTGCCAATGGTAACAAGCATACCGGTAAGTGTAATTGACAGTGACTTTGAGCAGCAGCAAATCGAGCAAGCAGCCAACGAGCCAGAGCTGGCAGCAGCCTTGCAACAGTGGCAACAGGAAGGCAGCGCCTGGAGTGCCGAGCAGGCCGCATTATCAAACGGCCAATACCTGCCACTAAGCAGCAGCGATCATCTGGTGCCACTGCAGCAACCGGAGAAGATCAAACAGGCGCTGAATTGGCTGTTTAACCAGGCCCAACTACCCTGACATTCAGTGCAGACAACCGGCTAACCATAACCACGCCGCTATGCTTGATCCAATTAGCGGCTAAGGCAATTTACCAGTGTCTGATACTCATCAAAGGCAAAGTGGTCGGTCATGCCGCTGATAAAATCCTGCAATAAACGACAGCGATAGTAAAATTCCGCTGCGGTATCGTCTGCGCTGAGCTCACTCAGCGCCAACTGATAAGCTGCCAAATGCTTATTCGGCAGGCGATGAGCCAAACGTTGATGCTGTGGCAGATGATAAGCCCGGTTTTGTAATACCGCGTTAAAATCAGCCGCAGACAGCTGCAATAACGGCAAATAACTGTCGAGTAAACCAGCAATAATACGAAAGCCTTGTAATTCCAGCGTTTCGACTTCGCTCTGGTTAAACACAAAGCGGCGCGCTACCTGTTTAAAGGTAGCCGTAATGGCATGGTATTGGCTGCCATCTTCAAGCAGGGCGCGGTTGAGGGTGCCATCATATACCGCGTCGATATTACTGATAAACTGCTGTGCAGCATGGCGCACCAAAGGGTGGACCATGCCTACGCGCAATTTGATAAAAAATTCTGAGGTTTTGTTAATCGGTTCATCTGCTGCCTTATCCAGCGCGGCTTTTATCAGCGCCGAAAAGCTCTCGCTGCCACCACTGTGGCTGCTAATTAAACGTTGCTGCGGCTCCAGTTCAATAAACGCCTTATTTAGCTGCTGCGCCAACTCAGCTAAGCTCAGTAAGCCTTTTTCTACCGCATCTTCCAGGTCGGCCAGACAGTAGGAAATGTCGTCAGCGGCTTCCATAATGTAGGTTAACGGATGACGGCAGTGCGCTGCGGTTTGCAGTTGTTGCCACAGGGTTTCGACCAGTTGCTGTTCAGCATAATAGTAGCCGGGCTTTTTCTGTAAATAGCTTTGGCTGTGGCTTTTATCAGGCTTAACAGCGGTGCCAATGCGGGTGTACTTTAAAATGCACGCCAGCTGCGAGTACGTCAGATTCATCCGCTGTAAGCTGTGCACCAGCCGTATGGCCTGGGCATTACCTTCAAATTGTGCCAGCTCGGTGCTCAATGTCTGCCACAAGCGGTTGTGCTGCAGCTGATGCTGTGCCGTCAGTTGTGGCAATACAGTGCTAAACCAATGATTAATAGCGCTTTCGCCACTATGGCCAAACGGCGGGTTACCCACATCGTGCAGCAGGCAGGCCATTTCTACCAGTGATTCAATCGGCCGCTCCAGCTCGGTTAAGCCGTATTCTGCCTGCTCTTTGGCGGATAACAGCCGGAAAATGCTTTGCACAATAAAACGGCCGCTTTGCTGTACTTCCAGCGAATGGGTTAGGCGGCTACGCACCGCTGCATTGCGCTCCAGCGGAAACACCTGCGTTTTTTGCTGCAAACGCCGCACCGCCGCTGAATTAATAATACGGCCGCGGTCGCTTTCTACTGCCAGTTGCAACGCTGAGGTACGGCTTTGCAGCGGCCGGTCGGCTTTAATTTTCAGGCGAAAGTCCATCGCTACTCCTTAGCTGAAGCTTGCAGCCAGTGCTGATAGTCAAACTCAGTAAAACAGCGGATTTTATGATCAGCAAGCTCAAATTTACTCTGATGCCATTCGTGCGCCGCCGGTATAGCAACCACTGTCATGCCGGCGGCTTTGGCGGCAGTAACGCCGGCAAATGAATCTTCAAACACTAAGCAATGCTGCGGCGCTACGCCTAGCTTTTCGGCGGCTAACAGGTAAATATCCGGTGCCGGTTTGCCCTGCTTTACCAGCTCAAGATGACAACGGGCGTCAAAGTAATGCGTAATATTCAACCGTTGCAGCGTGGTATCAAGCAGTAGTTTGGGTGAATTGGTTGCCACGGCAATTTTCAGCTGTTGTGCGGCAATGGCCTCTAACAGTGCCGGCAGGCCGGTTTTGGCACTGCCATTTGTGGCGATGCCACTGGCGACAAAGTCGATAATGCGGTGATGCACCTTTGCTGGCGTCAGTTCAGGCCACGGCTGGTGCTGATACCAGTGCGCAATAACGCTGGCGGTAGTTAAGCCGGTGCTTTGCAATAACGGCGGCTGGTTAAAGTCGACGCCAAGGCCGCCTAAAATTTGCTGTTCGGCCTGATGCCATAACGGCTCTGAGTCGATCAGCACGCCGTCCATATCAAAAATAACTGCCTGAAATGCCACGCTGTTTATCCGCTTGCTGTCGCTAAAACCATACTCTGACATAGCCGTGCTAATAAAAAAAGGGATTTACCTAAACGATATAAGCATACATTGACATAAAATATACCCATAGTCTGACAAATCGGAATGCAGGCTGAGTGACAAAATTAAAAAATGTAATTTTATTACATGTGGCCTTTAGAATGGATTTCACATACTCACAGTAGTTAGGTGGGTTTTTTGGTGGGTGATATGAACCGTCAATTGTATAAAACCTCTTCACCAAAAAATTGGGAAGAGGTTTTTATCTGCCTTTACGGCAGTTAACTATAACCAGCCTTTATGTCGAGCAATACGCGCATTTTCAGCTGCCTACTCGGCAGTTCACATCGCCTCACCTGTGCCATCGACTTCAATGCCATTTTCAGCTGCCTATCCGGCAGTTCACTTTGAAGATTAGCCAATAAAAATCATGATTTCAATTGGTTGTAAGCTGGCTCTAGATAAAACCTTACTATTTAAGATATAGCCTTGGCCGTAATAAAGCAGACACTTATCGAGGAGCCTTAAAATAAGGTATGAATGCTGCATAATAGTTCAGGTACTGAGCCATTATGCACCTTATTTGTAGCTAATCCGTACTTACTGAAATCTGGCTCTTGTGGGATGGCAACGATCTCCCTCTGAATTTGCAAAAGGAAGTTTTGCGTTGTGCTAGTGCTACCAACAGCGATGCAATGAAACGTGTCAAAATCTCTTTCTTTAAGGTGTTTGACTGGTTTAAAAACTTCACCTCGCGCCAGAGCTCTTTTTTCCAAACGCTTCAAGCGTCTGCGTGCCTCACCAACGAACATCTTCGCTATTCCTTGATTACGTTTAAACCTAATTTCAGCACAATCTAAAGGCACGGCGTCAACAATACTAACGCAAAAAAGGCCAAATGCAGCCATTTCCTGAAAGTATGACTGCTGCTTCAGCCCATCCAAGATAGCTGCGTCAGTGTGAACAAAAGCGATGACATCACCAATAGAGCTATCAGACCAGGCTGGGAACGTCACCCCAAGCCCGCTTATCTCGCGATTACAGATAAAGCCATGCATTACTGATATACAACGTCCCATTAGGAGCGCTAAGTTTGCTTCTTTCGGTATGAAGCGCACCGCAAAATAAAAACGCTGCATACTATGCCTTCTTAGTCTCTGTTTTTTTCTGGAACATGCCACCTTTTATGAGGACAGCAAATACATAGTAAATATTTGGATTGATTGAATACTTGGATTGCACTGCAAGCTTATTAAGCTCAGCAAGGTACTGCTCAGCATTGACTAATAATGAATAAAAGCTCATCTCTGACTCAGGGGCGCGTCTCGCAATACCCAGTTCTTTGTCTGCTCCGTACTCGTGCACCCTCAGTCGTTTGTCACCATCCCACCAATTATCAATTGATTGAATCGCTGCACCTATTTTGACCGAATTAAAGCTCACAGCAAAACGGCCATCGGAGCATCTAATTTTGGCAAACTGTTTTGAACCATTACCTATGTCAGACTTTTCACTAAATGTTTGACTTGGGTAAATCTCCTGGCAAAAAGCCGCTTCAATTTTTGCCGTGATATCGGCGTTCCAAAATACATTTTTATCAGTCAATGCTGATTGCATCTCGTCACTTAACTCATCGAGAACAGATTGTGTCTTACTGGGCCAAACTTCCCAAGCAAGCTCTCTAGTATTCGCAATGTGATAGCACTTTCCCGAACTGGTTTTAATGTCTATTTGAGTGTTACCAGTATTTTGATTTCGCCAAAGCCAGGTTCCCAAAAGCAGATTTTTACAAAACCGGATTGCCAGTTCTTTGTATCCTTTGCATTTTATAAATGCTGCCGACAACTTTTCGAGCAAAGCATACACTTCAGGATCGCTGCAGCCAGAAGGATTGATGGAGTTGGCTTGCACTCTTAGTGAGAAACGACAGTAGATATGCTCAACATTTGGAGGAACATAGCACTCCTCAATTGTTAAGGGGTTGCAGTGTGCTAAATCTTGGGGCGCCAAATTTTTCGACTTGAATTGCGGAGTAAAAGCTTCGGTGAATCCGGCTTTTTGACCTCGGATGCGAATAACGTCAGCTTCAAGAGGAACAAAATCAGATTCATCTGTTTTATAAAAAAATACCGCCTTGCTTGGGTAAATAGAGCGGTCATACTTTAAAACATTACATAGCTCCACGGTCTTTCCTCATATCCTTTTCATCAGCATCGACAGCTCTTTCGCCTCTAACATCCAAAACGCTTTCCTAAAATAGTTTGTCTGGCCTTGTAACCTTACTCCAATTGCAGATGTACACTCAACGACACCAATCGCAGGTTCAGCATAACAATGTAATGACTCTAAACTACCAACTCTTTTAATTGGTTTCGTCAGTGGTAAATAGCCGAACATAGTTGGACACAGTGAAGGGCTTTTATCCAGTAAAAACAGAAGATCACTAATATTTTTAAAAGAGTGTTTGGTCGGCATTATCCATTTTCCGGAAGCAGGTAATGTTCTTATTTTTTCGAAAAGCTCTGTTTCACATTGATAAAACTCGCACCACTCTCCAGGAGTGTTTAACTCGGGGGGATGCATTACACCTCCAGCGAAGTTTGCCGGGAAACTCGCTTTCAACATTTCAGTTCGGGAGTCTAAGAGAGCCAAATCATCTTCAAATCCATCAATATGAATGACAAGATCAAAGACCAAGTCGCAATGCCGATTATCCAGTATTCCAGGGCGCCTAAATTGATTTTCCCGCAGCCCCTGCATTCTTAATTCAGGGACCTTTTTTCCTTTAACGGCTGAATACTGACGAATAAACCACGAAAAAGACGTCATCCGAAGTTTAGTGCCAAGTCTTTCATTTAATCGACGTTGAAAGTTATGCATCATCCCCCAGACTGCAGTAAGGGAGGGAACGCCTACACAATAAGGATTTGATAAAGCTTGAGCATCAAAAACTCGAATGTCTTTCAAATACAAATAGCGCTGGATATTCTCAGCATCAATAGCTCTATGCTCAAGTGGCTGTTGATTCGCCAACTGATTAAGAAGCCAATGCAAACCGTTTCGAAGGATGGGCATCAGTTTCTGGTGAAAGGCATATTGGCTGGTCATTTTTGAGTTAGACAATACCGTATTTAAAAGACCAAGTAGAGGCCTAAGCAACTCAGGTAATTGTCCATTTTCTAATGATAGAAATTGATATTCTAATGAACCACTTATAGTCTCAAGCTCGCTTAGAATAAACCTCCCATCTGTCACCTCTAACCGCCATTCCAGCATCGGGGCAAGCCATTCGGTTAACGTAGTTCTTATCTGCCTAAGAGCGGCTACTTTTTGGTGCCTGCGCTGCTTTAATGCAAGCGCTGATCCACTTGATAGCAGGGTTTCGACGACCTTTACAAAGTCAGAACGAGACAAGGCATTATGATTTAGTACTGGTTTGCCAGCTAGCACTCTTGAAAGATGGCTGTCGCTTAATCCGTGGTATTTTTGACTAATACGAGGCGGATAATTCAATACTTGAATATTGCCGCCAAGGGATGCAACCAGCTCGCTTACCGATGCAGGACGGGTGAATTCAACTTTGGTGAATTTACCATGCTTATTGATTGCAGCTTGCTGCAGTCCAGACTGAAGGGCGTGGCTGATAACAGGTGTAATTGCCACATATCCATCATGGTATGGCATTCGAACTTGTGTTGAGTACTTATCGACGACATCTGGGCTGAACTGCTCAGGTAGGAAGCTCTTCACCCTGACGCAAACATCTATAAATTGTTTAACTGACATCCCAAGATTATGAAAAGCACCTTTCCAATGTGTTTGCGCCTCGCTCAGTAAAAGCGCAAGACAGGTTACTTTGCCATGCCAAATAAAATGACAACCAAAAAATTTAGATAAATTAACTTTGGCGCTGTCGTGTGACCAGCCTAACGTGGGCTGGCAATTGGCGCTGCTCAAAATACTAGGATGTAATAGTGGGCTTGCTGCTACAAGATTTTGCTTGCTGACACGGATGTCTGGGTATTTTAAATTATGAGTATGAAACCACTGTACTTCGCTAATGCAACCATCGATATGAGACTGATCGTTTAAAGTCTTTTTTGCTAACTTTACATCCAATAAATCGTCAACCTTAGCTTTTGGATAGGTCAGGTTCACTAAAATAGTCAGCGCTGATTTTTCCTCGCCGGTCACATCTATCAATTCGGTATAAGCAGAAAATGCACGCCTTAGAGCTTGGTTACGTGTTGGAATATCATCAATATCAAGCAATGAACGAAGCTGTAAGTTTTTTACCATGCTGATAAGTACATCCCCTGTCGTTCATTACCAAAGCTATTTTTATACTCGATTACCTGCCTTAGATAAAACACGCCTTTATAGGGTTCTATCCGCTGTGCCATCTTTTGTCTGAAAGACGACGTCAGTATTCCATCCTGATAAAGTCGATAAACTTGCTCATGGGTTGTCGCAAGTATAACCGCTGTTTCTGAGATGCTAATTAGCATATCTGCCACGTTTGGCTTTTTCGTTTTTGGATGCGCATCAACCAGCTTTTGCAAATAACATATTACAGCAGCATAAATAAAATGCGGTTCCTTATCTTCCGGTTCAAGGCATCGTGAATGCAGAATTAGTTCACCAAAAATAGAGCGAAATTCTGTATGGTTAAAAAGATTAATCAACCTGTATTCAGCACCTTGAGTTATTGCATCCAGTTCTTGATAGAAATTTTCAGGCCAGCTGCCGTAATACTCAATTGCGTTCTCAAAGGAATAGCAATGGCTCTCTCGATAACGCTTTTGATGCCAAAGCAGTGCAGCAAGGCGGTGAGTAGAAGATGATTGAATGAGCAGAGTGTTTTTTGAGGAGGCATCACTGCTAATAAGGCTGTGCGCTAAAATGAGTTCTGCTTTTGCAGCCGCTACAATTGCTACTTTTGAAAGCTCAAGCCCACACAAACAATGAGTAATAGACTCATTTTCAATGTAGTTGATCGGCGTCTGGCATTCTGGGCATCGATGCAACAGTTCACATCTGTGCTTAACGCAAGCGTTATAGGGTGTTAAATGCCAAACCTGCCTAATATAGTGCTCTTCTTTTAAGCAAAGAGGACAAACAGGTAGGCTTTCAAGGTTGTCCTCATTTGCATATCGTATAAAGCTCAGAGGTATGTCTACACCATAACGATGAACAGCAGTAGCGCCACCTGAAAATGTTCGGTTAGATCTAAACAGCGCTATTTTTTGTAGTTCATGAGGGGGTAAGCCAAGCAGCGACTCAATCAATTTTAAAGCCCGCATCCTAAAGTGGCTGTTATGTTTGGCATGGTAAATATTGAGTCGCTTTAGATCTATTGGGAAAGCACCATGTGCTTCGAAGTCGAGCTCATGAAGCTCTTCTCTGATAGCAATGCTAAGTTGGTAGTATGAATCAAAATAATTTTCAGCCACAACGCGGAGTAAATAGCTTTCAAGGGACTCGTCATTATGAGCACGTGCTTTAGGGGAAAATAAAAATGCCATTACTCATCCTCAAGCTAAATAGTGATTAATTAAGTGACCCGGCCTTCTAAATAGCTTCTTACAACCTTAGCTCCTTCAGAATGTTGTCGAATAATTAACTCAAAACCAGAGAAATTTTGAAGTTCTGAATTAGGTTTTAATATCCAGGCATTTGCTTGAACAGGCTTCGGAAAGATTTGATGCAGTAGCTTGTAGATTGCCATCAAGTGCGACACAAGCACTAATAAATCTGGCTGCTCAGAATTTAAATTACCTGACATCCAATCTTCAAATTGCTCGTCCTCTAAAGATGGAAAAAGCTTTCTGGACTGCTCAGCCGGTAATTGCCATTCATTTGCGATATGCCGAAAGAGCTTTAGGGCGACAGCATTGGTATTTACTGATAGCTTATTTTCTTCACTATTTATCATTAAGGGCTGATTTACTTTTCGACATCAATGTCACAAGTCCGTCGATAAAATTCTTGTCTGTTGAACATAACAGCCGAACCGCTTCCTCAGGATTATCGTTGATAACTGGGATAATTTGCGATGAGATCATGTTGCACATTTTGGCTGCAAATTGTAAACCTAGTTCTTCAGACTCGAACTGGCCTGCAAGTCTTAATGCTGCTTCTTTCACTACATCCATAGAAATGCTCCATCACATGAAATATCAAAGTTTGGCGGTTGATGATAATTAATCAATTACCTTTTGAGCGTTGATAAAATCCAACACCTTTTGTTGTTGCTCAGTACTTAGCTTATGAAATGACATCAGTAACTTGGCCATTTCTTCAGAGTCGCAATAGAAATAGGCTACGGGAACGTCTAACTCCTCTGCTAGCTTTTTGGCCATATCGTAGTCAGGCATGTGCCGGCCAGTCTCGTAATGATTCATGCGACTGCTAGCAGTATTAATGTCGAGTCCAATACGCATGCCAAGCTCTTTTTGTGTGAGGGCTTTCGCCTTTCTGGCTTGTTTAAGTCTAATTGGGAAAGGTGTATGTGATGCCAAAGGATGTTCATTTTCTGATACCGGAAGACTTAGATTGTCTTAGTTTTTGATAGTAGAGTATACTTAGGAATCCTAAGTTTTGCTATATCCGATCCGCATCCATAACTGTCAGGAAAATGTAGTATGTCAGTTCGTAAAACGTTGCTTGCTCTTATTCACCAGCATCGACTAGATAATTTCACGATTAGCGACTTAAAATCGTTATGCACAGGCCTTTTAACAGCTACCTCAAGTAAGCACCTGGGTATCAAAATCTATAAGCAGGTATGGGTGCTGAGTCAAGAAGGTGTATTAACAGTAAGCAAACATCCGACAGAACCTCAGAAAAATACTTACTCATTGAGTGACAATGGCCAACAGTTAGCAGAAACCATGAGCACCGCTGCAATTCCAGCAGAAATTAAAACAAAGCCGGGGTTGGAGGCGTTGCAACGAAAGCTTAATGATTACAGCACTGCCCTTGCATCTGCCAGTGCAGAGGCACAGGAGTATCAGGAGCTTTCTCGGGAATTCCCAGAACTCAAACATTCTCTTCAGTCAAAATTCATGTCCGCAAAAGAACGTGCTGTTATGTATCAGGGGCGACTGTCTGCAATTGAGAGCGTTCTGCAGGATTTTAAATAATGCAGCTACGTCATTGGCAAAAAGAGTGCGCATCATTGGCACTTCAAAAGTTTCAGCGTCGGCAAAAGCACTTTATGGCATTGGCGACACCCGGTGCTGGTAAAACAGTAATGGCTGCGATCGTTGCAAAACGCTTGTTTGATGCCAATGAAATTGACTATGTAGTGTGTTTTGCCCCCTCAGTTGCCGTGCTTAATAGCATGCGCACAACATTTTCTTCAGTATTAGCTAAGCCTATGCATGGGCAACTAGGCGCCGCCGGCGGAGTTTATACATACCAATACCTTGCGAGCAGTAAGACAGCTGACTGGAGCTTTTTGACAACAAGCCGGGTGTTAGTGGTTTTTGATGAAATTCATCACTGTGGTGGTGATGAGCCAGAATTAGCCAACGCCTGGGGACGAGAGGTTCTGCGCAGTTTGGGTAGTCAAGCAAAGTACATACTGTCGATGACTGGCACGCCATGGCGCAGTGATCTGGCGCCAATTACTCTGGCGAGCTATATCGACCCAGATAAGACGATTCACTGTGACTATGTCTATGGCATTGCCGACGCTATAAATGATGGTGTATGCCGGCTGCCGGAAGTCGTGTTGATCGACAATGATAAGTTGCAGGTAAACGAGGAAACCTACGGTTCGCTTAAATCAGCAATAGAGCATTCTGAGCTCAGGTACTCAGAGCTCCTCGCAGACAGTCAGGCTTTAAGCCATCTGCTAACAATAGCAGTGCAGCAACTTTACATCGCAAGACAAGGGCAGCCCAACGCAGCAGGTTTAGTTGTCGCAAGTTCAGTACGAGAGGCCAGGCGAATAAAACACATATTACATAGTGAGTTTAATCAGACTGCGGTAATGGTCAGCTACCGGGAGCCATCTCCCCAAGCCGTTATTGAAAACTTCAGAACTTCCGATACTCAATGGATAGTCAGTGTATCAATGGTGTCTGAAGGCACAGATATCCCTCGACTGCGAGTATGCGCACATCTTAGTTTGGTAAGAACCGAATTATTTTTTCGCCAGGTACTTGGTCGGGTTCTGCGATTAATGCCGGGGATAGCAAACAATAAGGCATGGTTGATAAGCTTCGCTGAAAAATCGCTGCTTGAGTTTGCTCAGCGACTGCAGCAAGACATCCCGGAAGAAATAATTCGCTTTGAAAAGATTGAGTCTCCAGATAATTCCAATGCGCTTGTGAATGCAGAGTCGGGCTTCAACGCCGGCCAGCCCAATAAAATTAATGCTTTAGGCGAGAGTTGGCATTGCTATTCTGAATCAACCCAAGATACCGTTGCCAATTCTGCATTGCTATTTAGCCTAAAGGGCAGTTACAGACAGCAGGTGTTTTCAATATTCTAAAAATTGGTGCAATCGGCTTTCCAGCGCTGGATACTTAAGAGGACATATGAGCTTTCAAGTTATGCTTGTTGAAAACAACCTCCTGCCACTACCAGATAAGCTTTGCACTGAACTTGGTATAGACGTCGGTGATATTTTAATTTTTGAAATTGCTGACGATCGCACAGCATTGGTAGCGAGGAAGCACACAGATCAAACCCTTGATGATGAACAGCTTGCGTCAGCCCGAAACCTGGCACGAGTCATATCTTATAAAACAGAATAGAAGTTAATCGCGTGAATGAAGGAATTTACATGGCACTGCCACCACTAACAAATGATCAAGAGCACGCCGCTGCGCTCGACCGTATTGAGTTGCTTCTGGAAGCTGAACATGGCACTCCAGAAGGCGATGAATTCGACGAATTAGTGCAAATTATCAAGGAGTATGAGGATATTCACTACCCGATGCCCTAAAAGCAAACTGTAAAACCAGTACTTAATTGAATTAGTCCAAAACTACAACATCAAGTAGCTCACCGAAGTGGGACATTGCATCTTTGAAGTCAGTGCATGGCAGGCCTACCTGATACCAGTTATTACAGACATAGCCCGGTAGCATTAGTAATATTTTCTTACTCGCATCATCAGTTTTAAATTTTGCCAAGGTCGTTAAATCGTGACCTGCATCTCTCCATATCCGCAGCATCGCTATTGCCTGTTCATCTGATAAAAATTGCACACTCATGCAAATAACCAATGTTCGTTAATAAATAGTTAAAGCTTAGACTTGGAAGGTCTTGACGTAAAGTCTTTACCAGGACCTTTAAAAAGCAGCACACTCTTTCCTAAAGCGTAGTAATAAAACCGAGTAGCGCCGTTGTCAGTCCGCAGGTATAATTTTCTCGAGGGCTTTGGAACATCACTGCAACTGCAGACCACCAGAGACGAACGAGTAACCCAGGCGAAAGCTTGGGTTTTTCATTTATTGCTTAACGGAAGTTATATAGCTGCTCTGTGCCAAAAGCTGACATTACTGGTTTAATCAGTCACAATTCAAAGTTGTTTTACATATTGTTAATGTTCACTAAAATAGTGACAGCAGTATCGAAAATAACTATGTCAGTGACAAGGTATGCACTTTGGGGCAGATCCATTTGAAGATCTGCACTTTAATGCACATTAAAGTGCAGAATAGAATCTATGTCTTATCATTATCTAATGTATGTAGTCTCTAAAGAGTACACTTAAGTTAAGCTTTAATTTAATAATCAGTGATATGCTTCGCGTATCTTATTTAGCGAGCGAGGATTGCTCTTTTCTTTCGCAGACTCATTATCTTAGTGATAGTAAATGAATAAAAAAATTAAACATGAGTACCAAATCAGCATGCGCTCAGCCATGGAGGCTGAACAAGTCAATGATTTAGACAATGCGTTTAAGTCTCTTGAAAGAGCGCATATTTTAGGGCAGAGATATTTTATACCGCATATAGCGACGCACTGGCAGATGTTGCGGATTGGGCTTAAACGCAATGATAATCGCGAGGTTATTGGTCAGATCGTCCGTTTGATAGCAACGGTTCCGGGTTTTATATTTGGTTGGGTTCCAAGGGGAAATCCTGGTGGGGCGAATATCTCTGCTTTAAAGCCAGTGCCCTTGCCAGCTGACTTGCAACCCTTGCTAGCTGACAGCCCCATTTGGCGGGACGTCTTAATACGCCTGACTATTTACGCGGTTATCGTTTTAATCGTATTGGCATAAACACCCATCTTATTGCCAAAACGTTCGAAAGCCTGCTTCGCTGAGCATTGGGCTACAGCGAAGCAGATTAATGATTATTCCGTTTGCTGTTTGCGGCTATCGTTTTTGTGTACCAAATGATATAGCACTGGCAATACCAGCAAGGTCAGTAAGGTTGACGAGATAATACCGCCAATCACCACTGTCGCCAGCGGACGCTGCACTTCAGCACCGGTGCCAATATTAATCGCCATCGGTACAAAGCCAAGGCTCGCGACCAAAGCGGTCATTAGCACAGGGCGCAACCGGGTAAGCGCGCCTTCCGTTATCGCAAGCAGCAAGTCACCTTTTTCACGCCAGAGATCGCGAATAAAGCTCAGCATCACCAGGCCGTTCAGCACCGCCACACCTGATAAGGCGATAAAGCCAATGCCGGCAGAGATTGATAAAGGCATCCCCCTCAAGTACAACGCCAGCACGCCACCGGTAAGCGCCAACGGCACACCGCTGAAGATAATCAGCGCATCTTTTAATGACGCAAAAGCCATCACCAGAATACCTAAAATCAGCAGCAACGTAACAGGCACCACTATGCTAAGGCGCTGACTTGCTGACTCCAATTGCTCAAAAGTACCGCCATAATCCAGCCAGTAACCGGCTGGTAATGCAACGTCGCGGTTGATTTGGGCCTTTACCTCTTCTACAAAACTGCCAAGGTCTCGCCCACGCACATTCGCGGTTACCACTACCCGGCGTTTGCCATTTTCACGACTAATTTGTGCCGGCGCAGGCGATAAATCTAAGGTAGCCACTTCCTGCAACGGCACAAAGTCCCCATTTGGCAATGGCACCGGCAACACTGCCAGTTTGTCCAGATCGCGACGCAGGGTTTCCGGCAAGCGCACTATCAGCTCAAAGCGTCTGTCACCTTCATACAGAATACCGGCCGACGTACCACCAATTGCCGCTGCTACCCAATCCTGTAGTTCAACCACATTTAAGCCGTAACGGGCAAGCGCGGTTCGATTGGGGATCACCGACAAGGTTGGCAAACCAGTGACTTGTTCGACTTTAGTATCCGCAGCACCTTGCACCTTGTTGACCGCTTGCAGAATTTGATTAGCGCTTGTAACCAGCTGATCTAAATCATCACCAAATACCTTAATACCCAGATCTGCCCGTACACCGGAAATCAGTTCATTAAAACGCATCTGAATAGGTTGGGTAAATTCATAGTTATTGCCAGGCAATGTCGCCAAAGCAGCTTCCATTTCAGTGACCAATTGGGCTTTGGTTTTATCCGGATTGGGCCATTCACTGCGCGGTTTTAATATCACAAAGTTGTCAGCCACATTGGGTGGCATCGGATCGGTCGCCACTTCTGCCGTACCAATTCTGGCAAACACTTTATCAACCTCAGCAAAGGTTTTGATCTTCTGCTCCAGAATTTCCTGCATTGCAACGGCTTGTTCTAAGCCGGTGCCCGGAATACGCATGGCATGTAAAGCGATATCGCCCTCATCAAGCTGAGGCACAAACTCCGATCCCAGGGTGGTGGCCAGCCACAGACACACACCAACCAGAGCACTGGCCAAACCGATGACCAGAGCGCGCCATTTCAGTGCCAGCGCTAATAGCGGTGCGTACAAGGTTTTAGCGCTTCTGATAACCGCACTTTCTTTTTCACTGATTTTACCATTTAAGAACACCGCCACAGCGGCTGGTACAATCGTCAGTGACAACACCATGGCGGATAACAGCGCAATAACGACAGTCGCTGCCATAGGATGAAACATTTTACCTTCGACACCGGTCAGCGAAAAAATAGGGATATACACTATGGTAATGATGGCCACACCGAACAAACTGGGCCGGATAACCTCTGCTGTTGCCAGATACACTGTATTTAAGCGCTCTCTCAGCGGTTGGATACTGCCGTTGTGTTGTGCCTGTGCCAGGCGGCGAACCGCATTTTCGACAATAATCACCGTGCCATCAACAATTAAGCCAAAATCCAGCGCACCCAGGCTCATCAGGTTGGCAGAAACGCCGGCTTGTACCATGCCGGTAATGGTCATCAGCATTGATAGCGGGATCACTGCCGCAGTGATTAACGCTGCCCGCAGGTTACCCAGCAGGATAAACAACACTACGATCACCAATAATGCGCCTTCCAGCAGGTTTTTACTGACGGTTGCAATGGCTTTATCCACTAAGGTGGTGCGGTCATATACTGCTTCAGCAATAACACCCTCTGGCAGAGAGCTTTTGCTCTGCTCCAGCTTTTGCGCCACATCCCGTGCCACTGTGCGTGAGTTTTCACCAATTAACATCATGGCTGTACCCAGCACCGCTTCTTTGCCATCCTGAGTTGCCGCACCGGTTCGCAGCTCTTTGCCAATGGCAACGTCGGCAACGTCACTCAGCTTTACCGGTATTGTGTCGTATTGCGTAATAATGACATTGGCAATGTCATCCAGTGAGGTTAACTGACCGGGCGAGCGTACCAGCAGTTGCATGCCTTCACGTTCAATATAACCAGCGCCTCTGTTGTCATTGTTGGCTTGCAGGGCCAGCTCAATATCCTTAATACTCAGGCCATAATTAAGCAGTTTCAGTGGGTCGGGTAACACATGGTATTGCTTGTTATAGCCGCCAATACTGTTTACTTCCACCACACCTTTAACTTGTGCCAGCTGAGGTTTTATTATCCAGTCCTGAATTTCCCGCAGTGCCATGGCATCGTAAGGTGAACCATTTTGTTGCAGTGCACCCGGTTTGGCCTGCACGGTATACATAAAGATTTCACCAAGCCCGGTTGAAATAGGGCCCATTTCAGGCTCTATGCCCTCAGGCAACATATCCTTGATAGCGCCCAACCGGGTGTTGATTAGATTGCGGGCAAAGTAGATGTCCGTGCCTTCTTCAAATACCACCGTTACCTGTGACAAGCCATAACGAGACAAAGAACGGGTATAACTTAAATTGGGTAAGCCATACAGGGCAGTTTCTACCGGATAGGTAATACGCTGCTCGGCCTCAAGTGGCGAATAACCCGGTGCTGCGGTGTTTATTTGTACCTGAACGTTAGTAATATCCGGCACTGCATCAATCGGTAACTGTTGGTAGCTCCAGCTACCAATGGCAATAATCAACAGTGTCAGCGTTAAAAATAGATACCGCCTCGCAATAGCCAGGCGCAACATGGATTCAATCATAGTGCCCCCTTAATGCGCGTGCTCGGCTTCAGATTTCTCAATATCCGCTTTTAACAGATAGCTATTTGTCGTGACATACCACTGGCCGGGCTTTAAACCGGCAATCACTTCGACATAATCCATGTCGCTACGGCCAAGCTGTAATGGGGTAAAGGCATATTCGCTATTGTTTTTTACGAAGACTCCGCTTTTATTGTCCAGTATTTGAATGGCCGACTTTTTAACGGCAAGCTCAACGTTGAATTCACCGCTTATTACAGCACCCTCGATTAATTGCCCGGACGACAGTTTACCGTCACGGTTATCCAGCTTAACTCTGGCCAGTTGATAGGGCTGGGTTAATGACGGAATGATATGCGCAATTACGCCGTTAATCTCAGTGTCAGCGGCCATAATGACCACTGTTTGTCCTGTCGCGACAGCAACTTGTTGTGATGGGTACACGCGAAAATCGGCCCACAGGCTGCCAAAATCAGCAATGCTGAACAGCGTCTGCTGCTGTGCGATTTCACCAACATTGGCGCTGCGCTGAATAACAACGCCGTCAATTGGTGCTTTAATGGCATAGGTATTTAAGCTCTCATTTGACTCGACAACGGCCAGCACATCGCCTGCTTTTACGCTGTCACCCAGTGAGAATTTCACCGAGGTAAGAAGACCGGGAAAACGGGCATTAACATGGCTTATGCGGTTTGGATCAGCACTAAGCTTGCCATAAACCACCTGATGTTGGCGTAATAACTGGCTGTCAGCACGATCAGTGACAATATTTACCGCCGTAGCCATATCATCACTAATGCGGCTGCTTAGGGTTTCATTGTGTTCATGCTCGTCGTTTTCGTCGTGCCCTTCATGCTCATTGTGTTCTTCATGTTCTTCATGTTCTTCGTTCTCGCCGTGTTTTTCGTGCTCTTCATTTTTCTTAGCGTCAGATTGCGGTTTTACCGCTTGCTCTTTGGCATGGACATGCGCATGTTCTTGCTCATTGGCAGCCATTACTTGCATCGGCATCAGCCAGGCTGCAATAAACATTGCCAGTGTTAGATGTGACTTCATAATGCTATCTTCCTGTATATTCTGTTTGCCACGTCGCACAGTTAATGAAGTGCGGCACCGGGGCAATAATCTTGTCAGTTACTGCGTTACCGGCTCGGCGGTAAGCTGTTCAATCGTCGCCTGGCTCAATAGCACCGCAGTGGCGGTTTCCAGTATTTGTCTTTTTGCCTGCAACAATTCTTGCTGGGCATTAAGCCAATCTTGATAATTTGAGCGCCCGCGCTGGTATGCATCACGCGTAAGATCCAGCGCTTGTTCCAGGTTGGGGATCACGTACTGCGCCAACTGTTGGTGACTGGTAATGAATTGCTGCCGTTGCGAGTAGGCATCAAACAAGCGTTCATGCAGGATCAGTAAGCTATCCTGCTGCCGATACTCGACATTGTTTCGCTCTGCCAGCGCAGCTTCGATGGCTGCACTATTGCGACGTTCAGCAAATAATGGCACTGAGATACCAAAGGTAAGGCCTGTATCGTCACTGGCCTGATAGCGTCTTACCCCTACTTGCCAACTCAGATCTGCGCGGTTTTGGCTTTGCGCCAGTCGCACTTCAGCGTCTTTTAACCGACGTTCAGAGGCAAAAATGGTTAACGCCGGCGATTGTTGCAGCCGCTGATACAGCTCGGCAAAAGGGCGGCTTTGACCAAAAGCAAACAAATTACCTGCCACAACGTTAAAGTTGGCGCTGGTATCACCCCAAAAACGTGCTATGGCTATTTTTTGCCGCTCAATGCGCTGCAACAGGGCGTCCCGCCCGATCTGAACCTGAGCCAGTTGCGCCTTTGCCCGCATGATTTCAGCATCTGACAAGGCACCGCTGGCGGCACGTTTTTCTGCGCTTTGCAGCAGGGCTTCTGAGAGCTCTACTGCCTCTTCTGTCAGTGTCAATTCCTGCTGGCTGGCCAATAGATTAATATAATTGCGGGTAAGTTCGGCCAGCACATCGAGGGTTTGCGCTTGTTGCTGCCAATCAAGAGTATTGAGCCTGGCGTCTACTACCGCAGCGCGCCACTGAGCTTTGTTATCCAGCTCTATCACGGAAGATAAGGCGACTGTCAGCTCAGCACCGGCCAGCCCTCTGGCCTCTCCGGTGCCCGCAACGTTCTCAAGCTCTACACCGAGTTGATAACCGGGTTTAAGGCTTTGCACATCACGCTCTGCCAGCAGTCGCTGTTGGGTAAATTTAAACTGATGCAGCTGCGGGTTGTGTTGCAGTGTTTTATCTATTGCCTGTTGTAATGTCAGTGCTTGCGGCTCGGCACATAGCGGAAGCGCGCAAAATACCGCCGCCAGTATTGCTGGCAGCATTAGTGTCATACGCATGGGTATGCTCCTGAAAGTTAATCGTTAATAAAAAGGATAAACAAGCAGGATCAGATATTTGGCGGCGGCACCGGTGGGCGATAGCTAATGAGGTTTAACCCTGGTTGGGTAGCGGCTATAACGCTGTCACGGAAGTTAAGCACCTCCATGCCCTGAAAAAAAGCGATATAGCAGGTGACATGAGCATGATTACTGTGTTCGTCGGTATCATGCTCAGAGTTATGTTCAACGTTATGTGCAGTGACTTGCTCACTGCTTACGTCGAAAAGGGTATCTGAGTGGCAGTGTTCATGTTGCAGGTCAGTGTAGGTATGGGCATGATCGGGCAAATGCATAACTAACGCATCACAGGCCATCACGGCATGATTCAGCATAGTCAGCAACAGTAATAATAAGCCTGATGTACGACCTAACATAAATCCCTCAGTAAGTTAGCGCTATGGTAGCGCTATTGCGACTTAACAACAAGCTACGCTTTTAGCTGTAAAATCCTGCGCGCACCATTGAGTACAACTAATCCAATGATGAACCCTATTACCAGATCCGGATAGCGTGACCCGGTCCAGGTGACTAATAATCCGGCCAAAATCACCCCTGCATTTGCGATAACGTCATTTGCAGAAAAAATCCAACTGGCTTTCATATGCGCGCCGCTTTCTTTTTGTTGATGAATTAACGAAAGACAGATCACATTAGCAACCAAAGCAATAGCGCCCATAATTAACATCAACGTCGACACAGGCTCGCTACCAAACAGGTAGCGCCGTATCACCTCACTGATCACCCCTAAGGCTAAAGCCAATTGCAGCCAGCCGGCAAGCTGTGCGGCGTTTAATTGAACCTTGCTACTACGCCCGACTGCGTATAGCGCAACCCCGTATACCGCTGCATCGGCAAACATATCCAGAGAGTCAGCTATTAACCCGGTTGATTGGGCCAGCCAACCGGTCACAAACTCTACTGCAAACATCACCGCGTTAATGCCCAGCAACCACTTTAAAATTAACCCCTCACGCTGCGAACCTGATGCTGTGGATTGTCTGGCCTGCGTTACCTCTTCGTGTTTCACCGGCCCGGTCTTTGTCAGCGATGCGCCCAGCCCTAAGCTGTGCATTTTTGGTGTAATTTCATTGGCATTAACTGTGTGAAAAACGCGAACCTGCCGTTGTGGGATATCAAACTGTAACAGAACACCAGGCTCAACTGTTTCCAGCGCCATACGGATCAAACGCTCTTCGGCAGGGCAGTCCATTTTAGGCACCCTAAATTCACTAAGGTAGGCATATTTTGCATGCTTATCAGGTGCATCAACGGCGCTATTTTCACTGTTGCCCGTTTCGCTACACTTATCATTGGAACAGCATTTTGGATTCATAACCGATAAACCTTGGGTTGTTATGGAACATAGTTTAAAGTCTATAGTAACTATAGAGTCAATAGGCCGCAGCATGATAATAAAAATTGGTGAGCTGGCAAAAATCTCCGGCTGTTCTGTTCAAACTATCCGTCACTATGACAAGGAGCAGCTTCTTTCGGCGAAAATACGTAGTGATGGCAATTTTCGTCTCTATGATCAGGCCGACATCGAGCGACTGCTATTTATTAAACACTGCCGGAGTTTAGATCTGAGTTTGGCAGAAATTCGTCAGTTACTGAGTTTGAATGACTCGCCAATGTCGCAGTGTGATGATGTCAATCAGATGATTGAACAGCATATCGAACAGGTAGAACGTCGCATAGCGGATTTAACGCAGCTTAATAAACAACTAAAGGCTTTACGTCTTAGCTGCAACTCGAAGCGCACGGTAGAGCACTGTGGTATTTTAAAACAACTGAATGAAGCCGTTAGTCAAACCAACTAAGTTGTTATCAGCAATAAATAGGTGAGTCTTAATGCACCAGCACAACCATTCACATATCAAAGACGACAGCGACAACCGGATCGCTATGGCTTTTTTTCTTAATGTGGGTTTCACCATAATTGAGTTTATCGGCGGTTGGTTAACCAACAGCACAGCAATTATGGCAGATGCAGTGCATGACCTGGGTGATAGCTTATCTATTGGCAGTGCATGGCTGTTGAACCGGCTTGGCCGAAAGTCTGCAAACCGACAATTTACTTACGGCTACCGCAGATTGTCATTGTTTGGCGCCTTAATTAACGGCTTGGTATTGATTGCCGGATCGGTTTGGGTACTGACTGAGGCAATACCGCGGCTGGCTAACCCGGTAATGCCAGTGACAGAGGGAATGCTGGCTTTAGCTGTGCTGGGTGTTGCAGTCAATGGCTTTGCCGCTTACCGCTTGAGTAAAGGAAATACACTGAATGAAAAAGTGCTGAATTGGCATTTGCTTGAAGACGTTCTTGGGTGGGTTGCAGTTTTGGTTGTGGCTATTGTGTTGCAATTTGTGGATTGGCCTATCCTTGACCCTTTGCTTTCTATTGGTTTCACCTTATTTATTTTGGTTAATGTTTTACGAAACCTCAGCACAACTGCGCGTTTATTTCTGCAAGCCGCGCCAGACAGCAAATTGCAAAATGAAATCCAAGATACTTTGCTGAAGATTGATGAGTTAGACAGCATTCATCACCTGCATCTCTGGTCGCTTGATGGTGAACATCATGTACTCACCGCACATGTGGTAACCAATGCCAGCAAGGCATTTACTGCAAACCATTATGCCGATATTAAGCTGCGTATTGCTAACGCATTGGAGCAGTTTGATTTAGCACATACCACGATAGAACTGGAGTTAACACAAGAACATTGTCGGGATGAAGTCCCGGATAAGGTGCAGTGAAGTGACCGTCATTACAACGTTAGGTTTATTTATCATTACTGCAATAGCAGAAATTGTCGGTTGCTATTTGCCTTACTTGTGGCTGAAAAAAGGAGCTTCAGCCTGGGTGCTGTTACCTGCTGCAATCAGTCTGGCATTATTTGCCTGGTTGTTAACGCTTCACCCAACGGCTGCTGGACGTGTTTACGCGGCTTATGGCGGAGTATACGTGACAATAGCAATAGTCTGGTTGTGGGGAGTAGATGGCATTCAACCACACCGCTGGGATCTGGCTGGCGTCGGGCTAATGCTCGCAGGCATGGCAGTGATAATGTTTGCGCCGAGATAAACAATTTGTTTTGAGCACGGTATTACTAGAAGAAAGACTTGGGTACTTTTGTCATTTATATCAATGGTCTTTTGAGCAGCAATTAAGAAATTTTCAGAATAAATTGTTTGTTAAATGTAAGCTTTATCTGAGGTGGTGATAGCAATAATTTATCTTTGTTGGTGACAAGGTATGTGCTTTGTCACTGATTCAGTTAAAAATCTGCACTTTAATCACTTTTAAAGTGCAAAATAAGTATGATTTCATTTTATTGACGTTAATGTCCGCTAATCGCTCTTAGTTGCCGTTAGAGACTTTCAGTCTGGCGGCTCAGTGCCAATTGCAGACATTCCAACTTTAAGGCTGTAAAGTCCGCTTTTAGGTGTTAGCAGAACGCAA